>JAGWXF010000029.1 GCA_018970025.1 Actinomycetales bacterium
GCGTCGTACTGCCGGCACAGGAACCAGATCTCCTTGGCCTTCTTCATGCCGACCAGCTGCGACAGCGAGCTCGCGCCGAACCCGCCATCGAACGACCCCACCCGCGGCCCGACCTGGCCGAAGCGAGCATTGTCGGCGGCGATCGTGAGATCGGCAACGACATGCAGGACATGCCCACCGCCGATCGCCCAGCCCGCGACCATCGCCACGATCGGCTTCGGGCAGCGCCGCATCTGCACGTGCAGGTCGGTGACATGGAATCGGCCGGTGGCCTGCGCATCGGTCTTGTAGCCGGAGTCGCCGCGCACCCGCTGATCGCCACCGGAGCAGAACGCCTTGTCGCCGGCTCCGGTCAGGATGATGACGCCGATCGACTCGTCCTCCCGGGCGATCGTCAGGGCATCGGAGATCTCGATCAGCGTCTGCGGGCGGAATGCGTTGTGCACCTCGGGCCGGTTGATGGTGATCTTGGCGATGCCGTCATCGGTCGTGTCGAACCAGATGTCCTCATAGATGCCGCTGCGATGCCATGTCGCTGTCGATGTCGCTGTCGCTGTCGCTGTCGACGATGCTGTCGACGTCGATGTCGACGATGCTGTCGACGTCGATGTCGGAGTGCTGGCCACGGTCTCGTCCTCGCTCATGGACGCCATTGTGGTGCAGGGACCGTCGGTGGTCTGCAGGCGCGGAGGAAATCCCCTGACAAATCGCTGAGTTGCTATCGACATCCTTTCCGTGCCTGACAGTTCCAGTCGATCGCCCTAGATTGAGGGCTGCAGTCTGACCGAACAGAAGGGGTGACCATTACGCGTGAGCCTTGGGCACGCACGGGCAGCACACGTCGATTCGTCACTGGGGGTAGATGAATGGATCACATCAACGCGCTCTACCAGCTTGCAGTGCTGGCATCGTTCCGGCCACGGCCGGACGAGCTCGCACGCGCCCTGGCCCTGCAGGTCCTCCGCGACTACCGCGTGGCCTGCGCGGACATCTGCGCGATCGACAGCCTCGGGCGGTGCGAGTCCGTGGGGTCATTCGGCCCCGTCCCCGGCTTCCCGGACCTCGCCGGCCATCACGCGCTGACGCTGCGTCCGATGACCTCCGGCAAGGCGATGACGGTATCGGCGGCTGAGCTTGGCCCGCTGGAATCGCGGTCGGCACCGCACCCGGCCGAGCACCTGCTGCTCATGCCGCTGCAGGCGCGCGGGATGCTCGTGGGCGCCGCACTCATCGGCACCGACGTCCACCCCCAGCCGGAGGCGTACCAGGAGTTCTGGGCCACGCTATCGCTGGGCTGCGGGATGATCCTGAGCACTGGGATACGTCAGGCCTCGCCATTCAGGGGCCCGGCGCCCGTCGTCACCAACCGGCAGCGCCAGATCCTGGAGCTGGTGGCACAGGGCCTGACCAATCAGCAGATCGGCAACCGGCTCGGGTACAGCGAGTCGACCATCGGCCACGACCTCGTGTCAGCGTATGAGCGGCTCGGTGTCCGCAACCGGGAGGACGCCGTTCGCAGCCTGGGCCTGGCAGACGCCGAAGTCATGTCGTCGTAGCAGGTGACCCTCCCGGCTCGGTGCCCGCTCAACGCACCCGGCACCGAGCCCTACGCTGTGCTCGCACGGTGCTGGCCGCAGGCACCGTACGCGCCTGTCACCTGGGGGTGGGATGTCCGACAGCCTGGTGGTCGACCTCGCGCGCCTGCAGTTCGCCACGACGACCCTGTTCCACTTCGTCTTCGTCCCGCTGACCCTGGGCCTAGGGCCGATCGTCGCGATCTTCGCGACCCTCGCCTACCGCACGCGGCTCCCGGCCTGGGAGCGGCTCAGCCGCATGTTCGGCGGCATCCTGCTGATCAACTTCGCGATGGGCGTTGTCACCGGCCTGGTCCAGGAGTTCCAGTTCGGGATGAACTGGTCCGGGTTCTCGGCGTTCGTCGGCGGCGTCTTCGGCGCACCCCTGGTGATGGAGGGCCTGCTCGCCTTCTTCCTGGAGTCGACCTTCCTGGGCCTGTGGGCATTCGGTCGCGACCGCTTGCCTCGCGGCCTGCACCTGGCCTGCCTCTGGCTTTTCGTGATCGGGACGTGGCTGTCGGCATTCTTCATCCTCGTTGCCAATACCTGGATGCAGGACCCGGTCGCCTATGAGCTGGATGCCTCCGGCAGCGCTCAGCTCACCGACGTCTGGGCGCTGGTGCTGCGGCCGTTCGTTCTCGCTGCGTGGGTGCATGCCCTGCTGGCCGGCCTCATCACCGCCAGCATCGTGGTCTTCGGCATTGCCGCCTGGCACCTCGGCCGCCGTCAGCACGTGGAGACGATGCAGCGCGCCTGGCGAACCGGGCTGATCATCGGGATCACCGCCGGCGTGCTACAGGGCGGCATCGGCGACTGGCTCGGGGTGATCGTCACCGACCGGCAGCCGATGAAGCTCGCCGCTGCGGAGGCCATCTGGCAGGACACCGGGCCATGCGCGGGGTTCTCGGTGTTCGCGATCCCCGACATGAACGAGCGGCGCAACCTGGTCAACGTCCAGATCCCGTGCGTGCTGTCACTGCTTGCCACGAACTCGCTGGACGGATCCCTGCAGGGCATGGACTCCCTGCAGGCAGCCGCGGAGGAGGCCCACGGCCCGGGCGACTACACCCCGAACGTCTGGATCCAGTACTGGGCCTGGCGCGGGATGATGGGCTTCGGGCTGCTCGGGGTCGCCTGGATGGCGCTGGCGGCCTGGCGCACCCGACGCGGGCGCCTGCCGGATGGGCGCCGCTTCTGGCGCATCTCGACCTGGATCATCCCGCTGCCCTTCATCGGATCGCTGCTGGGGTGGGTCGTCACCGAGAACGGCCGGCAGCCCTGGGTCGTCACCGGCCTGCTCAAGACGCAGGACGCCGCATCGCATCTGAGCATGGGCCTGCTCCTGACGAGCCTGGTGACCTTCGTGGTCATGTACTCGGCCTTCGCCGTCGTGGAGTTCCGGCTCATCAGGCGCTACGCGATGGCCGGGCCACCACGGCTTGACACGGCTCCCCGTCAGGAGCATGACGACCACCTGGTCCTGCTGTGATGGCTGCGCGGTCACGGGAGTGGAGGTGATCGGGGGATGGACCTGCCTGCCATCTGGTTCGTGATCATCGCCGTCCTCTGGGCCGGCTTCTTCTTCCTCGAGGGGTTCGACTTCGGCGTCGGCGTGCTCGCGATCGCGGTCACCCGAGATGAGGACGAGCGCACGCAGGCGCTCGAGGCAATCGGCCCGGTATGGGACGCAGACGAGGTGTGGCTGATCACGGCAGCGGCAGCGATCTTCGCCGCCTTCCCTCGGTGGTACGCCGAGCTGTTCGCTGCCGCCTACCTTCCCCTGCTCCTGGTGATCGTGGGCCTGGTCGTGCGGGCCGTCTCGATCGAGTATCGGCTCAAGCGCGCCAGCCGTCGGTGGCAGCGCCGATGGGATATCGGCATCGCCATCGCCTCGGCCAGCCTGCCGTTCCTGTTCGGGGTGCTGTGGGCCGGGCTCCTGCAGGGCCTGCCCCTGCAGGCCAGCGGCGAGCCGACCACGCTGACCGGCCTGGAGATCATCAGCTGGTACTCCGTCCTGGGCGGGCTGGTGGTGCTGGCCTTCAGCCTGGCCCATGGCGCTGCCTTCCTGGCCCTGAAGACCCTGGACCCGATCCGATCCCGGGTGCGGGCCTGGGCCGCGCGGCTATCGGCGCTGTCATGCGTGCTCATGGCCCTGTTCGCGGCGTGGACCTTCGCGCAGTTCAGCCGGGCAGATGCGGTGGCCCTGGCGACCGGGCTGGTGAGCGTCGTGGCCCTGGCCGGCGCGCTCCTGGCCACGATCCGAGACCGGGCCGGGCTGGCCTTCGTCCTCGACGGCGTCGCGATCATCGGATACGTGGCCATGATCTTCACCGCCCTGGCGCCCAATGCCATCCCGAGCTCCATCGACCCGGCAGCCGACCTCACCCTGGCCCAGGCGGCAGCGGCCCCGTACCCCCTGATGGTGATGACGATCGTCGCGGCGATCGCCTTCCCGATCGTCCTGGCCTACCAGGGGTGGAGCTTCTGGGTCTTCCGGCAGCGCGTGGCACGGCCGATGACCGTGTCGCCGGCGGCCTAGTGGCCAGCATGCAGATCGCGCTCCCGGGGCAGCCGCTCCCCCTCGGAGCAACCGTGGATGCCGATGGTGCCAACTTCTCGATCGCATCGGCGACGGCCGAGGCGGCGACCCTCTGCCTGATCGACTCCCACGGCCGCGAGGAACAGGTCACGTTGCGCGAGCGCGACTTCGGGGTCTGGCATGGCTATGTGCCAGGGGTTCGCGCCGGCCAGCGCTACGGCTATCGAGTCGACGGCCCGGCCGATCCCGCACGCGGGCTCCGGTTCGACCCCAGTCGGCTGCTGGTGGATCCCTACGCCAGGGCCATCGACCAGCGCCCTGGTACCGATAGCACGGGCGCGCTGGTGTCGCTGGCCGTCGACGACGCCTTCGACTGGTCAGGCGACGTTCGTCCGGGTACCCCGCTAGCCGACTCGGTGATCTACGAGCTGCACGTCAAGGGATTCACCGCGCGTCACCCGGGCATCCCCGAGGAGATCCGCGGCACCTACGCGGGCCTGGCCCACCCGGCAGCGCTGGAGCACCTGGTCGATCTCGGCGTGACCGCAGTCGAACTCCTGCCCGTCCCTCATCACCTGACGGAGCCGGCCGTGCGGGCCCGCGGGCTGGTGAACTACTGGGGCTACAACACCCTGGGGTTCTTCGCCCCCCATGCGGGGTACTCGGCAAGCGTCCGGAGCGGAAACGCGACAGGCGTCGTCGCGGAGTTCAAGCAGATGGTCAGGGCTCTGCATGGCGCGGGCATCGAGGTCATCCTGGACGTCGTCTACAACCACACCTGCGAGGGCGGTGCCGACGGCCCGACCATCTCGTTCCGCGGGATCGACAACCTGAACTACTACCGGCTCGACCCCGATGACCGGGCGGCCTATGTCGATACCACCGGGTGCGGGAACTGCCTGAACACCGACTCGGTGATCGTGCTGCGCATGATCATGGACTCCCTGCGCACCTGGGTCGAGCAGATGCATGTCGACGGGTTCCGCTTCGACCTGGCAGCCACCCTCGGCCGCCGGGACGGGACGTTCTCCCGCACGAGCCCGTTCTTCGACTGCATCGCGCAGGATCCGATCCTGTCGACCGTCAAGCTGATCGCCGAGCCCTGGGACGTCGGCCAGCCCGACTCCTACGACATCGGCCGCTTCCCGGCCCTGTGGAGCGAGTGGAATGGCTCCTATCGCGATACCGTCCGCGACTACTGGCGCAGCACCGCCGGACTGCTGCCGAGATTCGCCACCCGCATCACCGGCTCCAGCGACCTCTACGGCGGCTCCCTGCGCCGGCCCAGCGCATCGGTGAACTTCGTGACCGCGCACGATGGCTTCACCCTGCGCGACCTGGTGAGCTACGACGCCAAGCACAATCAGGCCAATGGCGAGGGCAACCGCGACGGCACCGACGCGAACTACTCGTGGAATCGCGGAGTCGAGGGGCCGACGGACGACCCGGCGATCCTCGATGCGCGCAGCCGCGCCCAGCGAACCATGCTGACCACCCTGCTGACCTCATTCGGCGTGCCGATGCTGCTCGCAGGCGACGAGCTCGGCCGCACCCAGCAGGGCAACAACAACGCCTACTGCCAGGACAACGGCATCTCCTGGCTCGACTGGTCGGACATCGACCACGACCTGCTGGCATTCACCCGGCGACTCATCGCCCTGCGCCGCGCCCATCCGGCCCTGCGCCGGCGACGCTTCCTGACCGGTGCGCAGGCCAGCCAGGTCGACTGGTTCACCCCGGCCGGCGTCCCGATGTCCCAGGCGGACTGGGCCAACCCCGATTCCCGGGCGGTTGCCGTCTATCTCGATGGCCAGGACGATCCGGACGTCGGCCCGGACGGCCGGCCGCTGCTGGACGACGACCTGCTGCTGTGCATGAATGCCTGGTGGGAGCCGATCGACTTCACCATTCCTATGCTCCCGCCCGTCAACCTGAGGCTCCCGCCAGTTGAGCCGACGCTCCCGCGCGAGGCCGAGGACACGTCCACCAGCTGGACCATCGCGATCGACACGGCCGAGCGCTCGAGCGAACCGCCGGCACCCACGCCCAGCCTGGCCCCGGGCGGTAGCGTGCGGGTCGCCGGACGATCGATGGTGGTGCTCCTCGGGAGTCGGACGCACATCGCCTGATCCCCCGGCGGGTCCCGCCGCCTGGCCGGATCCGAGCTCGACGGAAGGCAGCGTCAATGGCAGCGTCGATGGCGGCGGCGTCGGCAGAGCAGGAGCGGCTCGAGGAGGCCCGCACGGGTGCGGCCGACTGGCGACGCTGGGGCACCTACCTCAGCGAGCGCGCCTGGGGCACCGTGCGAGAGGACTACAGCGCCGATGGCGATGCGTGGAGCTGGTTCCCCTTCGATCATGCCCGCAGCCGGGCCTACCGCTGGAATGAGGACGGCCTGGCGGGCTGGTGCGACGCCGAGCAGACCATCTGCCTGGGCCTGGCCCTGTGGAACGGCCAGGATCCATTCCTGAAGGAGCGGCCGTTCGGGCTGACCAACAGCCAGGGCAACCACGGCGAGGACGTCAAGGACTACTGGTTCTACACCGACAACCTGCCGACCCATGCCTATGCATCGATGACCTACAAGTACCCGCAGGCACGCTTCCCCTACGAGGACCTGCTCCAGGTCAACCAGTCGCGCGGCCAGGATGTCGGCGAGTACGAGCTGTTCGATGCGCTGCGCGAGCAGTGGCTGGAGCAGCGCTACTGGGATGTCGTCGTGGAGTATGCGAAGGCGACCCCGGAGGACGTCATCTGCCGCATCACGGTCACCAACCGAGGACCCGATACCGCAGCCATCACCGTGCTGCCGCAGTTGTGGTATCGCAACACCTGGACCTGGGACGGCCCGGCAGCGCCTCGTCCGCGCATCACCCGGGCCGCCGACGGCGTGGCGACGACGCAGCATCCACGGCTCGGCACCCGCTGGTATGCCGTGACCTCCTCGGCGCAGGAGACTCCCCGGCTGCTGTTCTGCGAGAACGAGACCAACAACCGCCTGCTCTTCGATGCCGTGAACGCATCGGCCACCTGCAAGGACGGCATCAACGACTACGTCGTCTCCGGGAAGGCCGACGCCGTCGATCTCGCAGCCGGCAGCAAGATGGCCGCGCTCATCGAGGCATCCGTCGAGCCGGGCGAGTCGATGACGGTCACCGTGCGATTCGGCACGGCGAGCCTTGCCATGCCCTTCGATGACGCCGACGAGGTCCTCGCCGCGCGACGGACGCAGGCCGACGAGTTCTACCGCAGCCTGGCCGCGGAGGACCTGACCGAGGACGAGCGACTGGTGCAGCGACAGGCGCTGGCCGGCCTGCTGTGGTGCAAGCAGTACTACCACTACGCCGTCCGACGGTGGCTGCAGGGCGATCCGGGCCAGCCCACCCCGCCTGCGCAGCGGTGGCATGGCCGCAACAGCGACTGGCAGCACTTCATCGCCGCCGACGTGATCCTGATGCCAGACGCATGGGAGTATCCCTGGTTCGCCGCCTGGGACCTCGCCTTCCACTGCGTCACCATGGCACTGATCGACCCAGAGTTCGCCAAGGAGCAGGTGCTGCTGCTGCTCTCGGCGAGCACCCAGCACCCGCACGGCCAGATCCCCGCATACGAGTGGGCCTTCGGCGACACCAACCCGCCCGTGCACGCCTGGGCCACCTGGCAGGTCTACCAGCTCGACAAGCGCCATCGAGGGGTCGGCGACCTCGCCTTCCTCGCCTCGGCCTATCGCTCGGTCACGCTGGACGTCATGTGGTGGCTGAACCGAAAGGACGCTGACGATCGCGGGATCTTCGGCGGCGGCTTCCTGGGGATGGACAATATCGGCGTCTTCGACCGAGACCAGCCGCTGCCCACCGGCGGTGTGCTGGACCAGGTCGACGGCACCGCATGGATGGCAACCCTGGCGATGCAGATGCTCGAGATCACGGTCGAGCTGTCGACGCACGACCCCGGCTACCTGCGGATGTTCGGCCGCTGGCTGTGGGATGCCTGGCTGATCGCGTCCGCTCTCGAGGACGGATCGGGCAAGGTCAGCCTGTGGAATGAGCAGACCGGCTTCTACAACGACGTCATCGAGTTCCCCTCCGGGGAGTGCACCCCGCTGGAGGTGTTCTCGATGCAGTCCGTGGTGCCCCTGTTCGCCGGTATCTCCATTCCGCGCGAGTCGATACAGCCGCTCAGCGAGATCCGGGCCGAGCTCTCCCGGCTGCGTCACTCCTATGGCTTCGAGGACGGATTCCAGCCGCTGGCGCTCTCCGGCGGGGACGGCTCGCACGTCATGCTCGCCGTGGTCGGCCATGAGCGACTGTCTCGGATGCTCGCCCGGCTGCTGGATCCAGCGCAGTTCCTCTCCCCGCATGGCCTGCGATCGATGTCCCGGCTGCACCTGGACCACCCCTACTCCTTCCGCGCCGGCGATACCGAGGTCGAGGTGCGCTACATGCCCGCGGAGTCGGGCAATCGCATGTTCGGGGGCAACTCGAACTGGCGAGGCCCGGTGTGGATGCCGATGAACGTCCTGTTCGTCCAGGCGATCAACTCGTACGCCCGCTTCCTCGGGGACACGTTCACCACGGCTGATCCGGATGATCCCCAGTGCCAGGTGACGCTAGCGGTCGTCGGCGACCGGATGGCCCGCCGGCTCACCAGCCTGATGACCAGGGACGCCGACGGCAGGCGCGCAGTCTTCGGCGACAACGAGTACTTCCAGACCGATCCGCACTGGCGCGACCTCATCCCGTTCTGCGAGTACTTCGACGGTGACACCGGCGCAGGCCTTGGCGCGACTCACCAGACGGGCTGGACGGCAACCGTTGCCCTGCTCCTGCAGTTCCGCGGCAACCTGCGCTTCGACGACCTGTCCACCACGTGAGTGGCTTGACTGCCCTTCCGGGCATGAACGACACTGCCACGCTCCCCCACTTCGATGAAGGGCCACCTGCATGCGCGCATCACGGATTCGAGCGCACCGCGGGCTGGCACGTGCCCTCGTTACCGCCCTTGCCACGGGTGCACTCGTCGCCGGAATCCTCCAGGCTGCGCAGCCGGCTGCTGCCGCCAAGGTGTGCAACGGGGTGACCGCCGACTGCGCCATCGGCGACACCGGCCCTGGCGGCGGGATCGTGTTCTACGACGCAGGAGCCGCCCAGTCATGGGGTCGCTATCTCGAGGCCGCCCCTGCCGGCTGGGTGGACGAACCCGTCACGCCGTCGCCGGTCGTTGCGTCCGCGACGCCGACCGTGGTCGCGCCGGTGGCGCCCGCAGCGGTCACGACCGTGACCCCTCCGACGGCCGCAGCAGCAGCCCAGCCGTCAACGGCACCGGTGGTGACCCCCTTGGCTGCGCCAGGGGTCCCGCGGCGGGTGCGGGTGGTCGCCCGGAAGCATCGGGTGCAGGTGTCGTGGCGAGTCCCCGCCGCTGGTGGACGCTCAGTGCGGTACGTGGTCTCGACCGAACCGGCGAGCACAGGCTGCCAGACCCGCAAGCGATCGTGCGTGATCCGCGGCCTGCTCCCGGGTCAGGAGTACGCATTCACGGTCGTAGCGGTGAACGACGCAGGCCAGAGCGATTCGACGGTGATCATGATGGCGACTCGGCCTGCAGGCACCCAGCGGGCCGCCGGGCGATCCCTGGCGAAGATTCCGGCGTATCGGTCGAGGAGGGTGTTCATGCCGATGGCAGGGCCGGACCTGGAGTCTGCCTGGTGCGCGCAGTCGGCTACTGGTTTCGGGAGCAGGCTCGCCACGAGCACCGCCATCGGGAGCGGGCGGGTCAACACGGGCATCATCGTGGATGCATGCGGGACGGATTCGGCGGCCGGCCGTGCGGCCGCCTACCGGGGCGGGGGGAAGTCCGACTGGTTCCTGCCATCCAAGGATGAGCTCAATCAGCTGTGGTCGAGCAAGTCGATGGTCAGCGGTCTTGCGGATGGCAGTTACTGGTCGTCATCGCAGAACGCCAACTTCACGGTGAGCGCCTGGTGCCAGACCTTCGCCAACGGCACCCAGGGCGACAACTACAAGGACGACGGCGGGCTCGTGCGCCCGATCCGGGCGTTCTGACCCAGTCAGCAGCCCACGTCCGCGGCCAAACGGTCATCCCGAGCTGATCGCGATGCTGCGTCCCTCTCGCAGGGACTCACCCGCAGCCAGGGCGATCGCGGTGCACGCGCGGGCGGCATCCGCCCCGGCCGGCGACGGGCCGCCCGCGACGAGATAGGCACGGAAGGCATCCCACTGCAGGCGGTAGGAGTCGCGGTACCGCTCCAGGAAGAACCAGGGCAGGGGCTGGCCGGACGTTCCGGCACGGGTCATCGTCCAGCCGAAGTGCGTCGAGGGGTTGTCGGAGACCGACATCCCACCCGATCCGAAGGCCTCGATCCGCTGGTCGTAGCCGTAGACCGCCTCCCGGCTGTTGTCGATCGTGGTGATCGTGCCATCGGCATGGGTCAGCAGGGTGACGGCCGTGTCGACGTCCCCTGCCTCGCCGATGCGCGGATCGACCCGGACGGCCCCGCGGGCAACGACCTCGACGACCTCACTACCGGACACGAACCTGGCCATGTCGAAGTCGTGGATCGCCATGTCCAGGAAGATGCCGCCGCTGACGGCGACGTACTCAGGCGGGGGCGGTTCGGGATCCCGGCTGGTGATGCGCAGCAGGTGCAGGTCGCCGATGGCCCCGCTGGCGACCGCATCGCGAACCGATCGGTGGCCCGGGTCGTAGCGACGGTTGAAGCCGATCATGAACGGCACGCCGGCCGCCTCGACCGCTGACATGGCCCGGTCGACCTCGGCCAGGCTCAGGCTGACCGGCTTCTCGCAGAAGATCGCCTTGCCGGCCGCTGCGGCAGCGACGACGAGGTCGACGTGGGTATCGGTGCTCGAGCAGATCGCCACGGCGTCGACGTCCGGGGATGCGAGCAGGCCGTCGATCGAGCGGCCCTCGGCGCCGGTCACCTCGGCCACGGACGCAGCCGCGGCGGGCACCGCGTCGGCGACGGCCGCAAGCCGCAGCCCGGGAACCTGCGATGCGATCAGCCCGGCATGCAGCCGGCCGATCCGGCCGCAGCCGATCACGGCCATCCGCATCTGCGGCCCTGCGTCCATGCCCACTTCCACGTCCATGTGAGTCGACATCCTTCCTGCCGGTTCGCCGTCGCCGGGCTCGCAGGCACGCTACCGCGCCCGCATCCGATCCCGGCCTGCCTACGATGCTGCCGTGCCCCAGGCCCGACGACTGCCGCAGGATCCGATCGCCGAGGCCCACCGGCACTGGACGGAGCGAGGCTGGGGCGACGCCGCTGACGGGATGGCCGCGATCACGTCCATCATGCGGGCCCATCAGCTTGCCCTCGGCCGGGTCGAGGCGGTGCTGCGGCCCTTCGACATCACCTTCGCCCGCTATGAGGTGCTCATGCTGCTCTCCTTCAGCCGTCGCGGGTCCCTCCCCATGCGGATCATCGGCTCGCGCCTGCAGGTGCACCAGACGAGCGTGACGAACGCAGTCGACCGGCTCGAGCAGGCCGGCCTGGTGCGCCGGATGCCACATCCCAGCGACCGGCGTACCACCTTGGTCGCCGTCACCGATGCCGGCCGCGCTCTCGGTGACCGGGCCACGCTCGCCCTGAACGCCGAGGTCTTCAGCGACCTCGGCCTCGAGCCCGGCGCCGTGCAGGCCCTGTTCGACGTCCTGGCCGCCTTCCGGCAGCAGGCAGGCGACTTCGCCAAGCCGGGGTGATGGACCTTGGCCTTTCGCACGGGCATTTCGGTCTGGGGAAGCAGCGGTTGACACATCTCGCGCGCCAAGGCAACACTGGCGACACCCCGCTTCACCAGCCTGCAGGAACCAACGCTGGGAGCAACCCCACTCGGCGTGACGGCGGCGTCGGCAATGGTCTCCATGTGCCCTCTCAACGGCGTGCTCGCCTCGGTACCGCACGATCTGTCCATGTCCCTCGCGTCCGTCACCATTGCCTGGCACATCCGTACCATTTTCAGTACGCTTACGCCAAGAGGAGGGTCCATGACGTACCGCCAGACGCTGCGCTGGTTGGCGTTCGACCGCCACGGCATCATCACCACCCAGCAGGCCGCCGCTGCCGGGGTGCCAGCAGTCGAGGTTCGCAAGCTGGCTACCCGTGGCGCGCTCACCCGCGTGGGTCACGGCGTATACCGGATGGACGAGGCACCGACGACGGCACTGACGCCGTACGCGCAGGCCCTCGCCCTCGTCGGTCACGGTGCATACCTGGCCGATGAGTCCGTCCTGGCGGTCCACGATCTAGCGCTGGTCAACCCGAGGAAGATCAAGGTCGCCACCACCCGCCGGGTGCGCGCGGCGCTGCCGCCAACGATCGAGCTGGTCCCGGCCGAAGGCGGCGACCACGTCGAACACGTCGACGGGCTGCCAACCATGCCGCTTCGCGATGCACTGATCGCCTGCCAGGGCAGGGTCATGCGGGAGCGCCTCGTCGAGGCAACCCGGGCCGCCGCGGCCCGTGACCTGCTGGACGCTCAGGACGTCGCCGACGTCCTCGATCAGCTCGGCAAGGCACCCGGATGACCGATGAAGCCACCGACCCCGGCAGCTTGGCCATCCTGGAACGGCGGATAGGGGCCTTCGCCGACGCCACACGACAGCTGGGCCTGCCAAGACCCCAGCCGGTGCCGATCCTCGCGGCCCACCACCAGATCGCTCAGAAGATCCATGCCTGCACCGAACCCGGAAGCGAGCGAGCACACGACCTGGTGGACCTGCAGCTCCTGTGGCCCCATGATGAGGACGACGTCGAACGTGTCTCGGTGACAACAGAGCGTCTGTTCATGTTCCGTCGGGTCCATGCCTTCCCGGGCAGCTGCACAGTGGGGCCCGATGGCAGGCCTCCTACGGCAGGCGCAATCCGGTTGCGTGTGCCTTTCGCTACCTCTCGAACGACCCCTCCCAGGACCCGATCCAGCAAGCCCCGACCGCGGGTCCGGCTGACCACGCCGGCGGGACGGGGGACGCAATAGGCTCATCCCGGCAGCCTTGCTGGGATGCCTGGCGGGCGGGACACGAGGGAGTCGATGACGATGGGCGGATCAACCCAGGCGCTGCACGATGCGGGGCAGAGCCTGTGGCTGGACAACATCACCCGGACCATGCTCGACGATGGCACCATCGCCGGGTTCATCGAACGGCTGTCGGTGACCGGCCTGACCTCGAATCCCTCCATCTTCGACAAGGCCATCGGCACGGGCGCATATGACGACGCCATCCGGGCCGCAGCGGCCTCGGGTCAGGAGCGTCCCGAGGACATCTTCTTCGATCTCGCGATCGACGACCTGCGCCGAGCAGCCGACCTGTTCCTGGGCATCCACGAGCGCACCGCCGGCGTCGACGGGTGGGTGTCGCTGGAGGTCTCCCCCGCGCTTGCGCATGACACGGCCGCGACGGTCAGCGCTGCCATCGACCTGCATGCCCGGGCGGGCCGGTCCAACCTCTTCATCAAGATTCCCGGCACCCCGGAGGGGCTGCCCGCGATCGAGGAGGCGATCTCCGCCGGGGTGCCGGTCAACGTCACCCTGCTCTTCGACGCCGACCAGTACCGGGCGGCGGCCGACGCCTACCTGCGCGGCATCGAGCGGCGAATCGAGGCCGGCCTGAACCCGGCGATCGGGTCGGTCGCCTCGGTCTTCATGTCCCGATGGGACAAGGCGATCATCGGCAAGGTGCCCGCCGCGCTGGAGAACACCCTGGCCCTCGCCGTGGGGCAAGACGTGTACCGCGCGTATCGAGAGCTGATGGACTCACCCCGGTGGCAGGCACTGGCCGGCAAGGGCGCTCGGATGCAGCGCCTGCTGTGGGCGAGCACATCCACCAAGGATCCATCGGCTCCTGACACGCTCTACGTCACCGGTCTGGCCGCGCCGTTCACGGTCAACACCATGCCCGACAGCACCCTGCTGGCCTTCGCCGATCATGGCGACGTGACCGGCATGATGCCGGCGGACGGCGGTGACTGCGATGCGCAACTGGCCGCCTTCACTGACGCAGGCATCGACCTGCCCGGGCTGGCGCGGCAGTTGCAGGCCGAGGGTGCCGATGCCTTCGTCGCATCCTGGGACGAGCTCATCGCGCATGTCGCCCAGCAGGCCTCGGCCTAGTCAACCGCAACTGGGACCCGGAGCCACCATGGAGAGCACTGCCCTGCCCCAGCGTCCTGCCTGGCAGGCCCTGCTTGCCGAGGCTGAGCAGGTCAAGGCCACAGACCTGCGCTCGATGTTCGCCGCGGATCCTGACCGCGGCAGGCGGCTGACCGCCGAGGCGACCGGGCTCTACCTGGACTACTCCAAGCAGCGCGTCACCGACCAGACCATCCGACTGCTGATGCAGCTCGCCGACGAATGCGGGGTCGCCGAGCATCGGGATGCCATGTTCGCCGGCGAGCGCATCAACGCCTCCGAAGGTCGATCCGTGCTGCACGTGGCACTGCGCATGCCACGTGATGCCAGCCTCGTCGTCGACGGCGTCGACGTGATCGCCGAGGTGCACGAGGTGCTCGATCGGATGTCCGCATTCGTCGAGCAGGTCCGCAGCGGCCGATGGCAGGGCTCCACCGGCAAGCGGATCCGTGCGATCGTCAACATCGGCATCGGCGGATCGGATCTCGGGCCGGTGATGGCCTATGAGGCGCTGCGCCACTACTCCGACCGGGAGCTCACCTTCCGCTTCGTCTCGAACGTCGACGCCACCGACTTCGTCGAGGCCACGCACGACCTCGACCCGGCCCAGACGCTGTTCATCGTCGCCTCCAAGACCTTCACCACCCTGGAGACGATGACCAATGCGCACTCCGCCCGGCAGTGGCTGCTCGACGGCCTGGGCGAGCAGGCAACGATCGCCCGGCACTTCGTCGCCCTGTCGACCAATGCCGAGGCCGTCGCGGCCTTCGGCATCGACACCGCGAACATGTTCGGATTCTGGGACTGGGTCGGCGGGCGCTACTCGATGGACTCCGCCATCGGCCTGTCGACGATGATCGCGATCGGCCCCGAGCACTTCGAGCAGCTGCTGCGCGGATTCCGGGCGATGGACGAGCACTTCGTCCAGGCCCCGCTGGAGCGGAACCTGCCGGTCCTGATGGGGATGATCGCAGTGTGGAACCGCAACTTCCTCGGCTACCAGACCGTCGGCGTGATGCCCTACGACAACTACCTCAAGCGCTTCCCGGCCTACCTGCAGCAGCTGACCATGGAGTCGAATGGCAAGCACGTGACGCTGGCTGGCGATCGGGTCTCGTACGACACGGGCGCGATCACCTGGGGCGAGCCGGGGACCAACGGCCAGCACAGCTTCTACCAGCTGCTGCACCAGGGCACCAGCGGCGTCCCGGTTGACTTCATCCTCTTCGGCAGGTCCCTCAACCCGCTCGGCGATCACCACGACCTGCTCACCGCGAACGTCCTCGCCCAGGCACAGGCGCTGGCATTCGGCCGGACGGAGGCAGAGGTGCGGGCCGAGGGCACGGCCGATGCCGTCGTCCCGCACAAGGTGATGGAGGGCAACCGGCCGTCGACCGTCATCCTCAGCGAGGTCCTGACCCCGTATCGCCTCGGGACCCTGATCGCCCTGTACGAGCACAGCGTCTTCACCCAGGGAGCCGTCTGGGGGATCGACTCCTTCGATCAGTGGGGGGTCGAGCTGGGCAAGGTCCTCGCGGGCCAGATCGCGCCCGAGCTGCAGGCGTCCGACGAGCCGGAACTTGCGCACGACTCCTCGACCAATGAGCTCATCCGCAGGTACCGACGCCTCGCGTGAGGTGAGAAGGAGGCATCATGACGACCGCCAATCCGATGCAACTGGGCATGATCGGCCTGGGCCGAATGGGGGCCAACATCGTGCGCCGGCTGATGCGCGACGGCCATGCATGCGTCGCCTATGACGTGAGCCCCGATGCGGTGACCGCCCTCGCCGCTGAGGGAGCGACGGGCGCGAGCAGCATCGCCGACCTCGTCTCCAAGCTCCAGGCACCGCGAGCCGTCTGGATCATGGTTCCGGCCGCGGTCGTCGAGAGCACCCTGACCGAGCTGACGGCCGTGCTGGAGCCCGGTGACATCATCATCGACGGCGGCAACTCGTACTACCGCGATGACATCGTCCGGGCAGCTGAGCTCAGGAAGGCCGGCATCCACTACGTCGACTGCGGTACCAGCGGCGGCGTCTGGGGCCTGGAGCGCGGCTACTGCCTGATGATCGGCGGTGACGATGCGGCTGTTGAGCACCTGGACCCGATCTGGCGCACGATCGCCCCGGGCGAGGCCGCCGCGCCACCCACCCCAGCCCGCACCCGAAGTGATGGCACCGCGCAGCTCGGGTACCTGCACTGCGGGCCAAACGGCGCAGGCCACTTCGTCAAGATGGTCCATAACGGGATCGAGTACGGGATGATGGCGTCGATCGCGGAGGGCCTATCGATCATCAAGCATGCCAATGCCGGCAAGGTGCAGCGCGATGTCGATGCCGAGACCACTCCGCTGCGCGACCCGCAGTACTACCAGTACGACATGGACATCCCGGAGATCGCCGAGCTCTGGCGGCGCGGGTCCGTCATCGGCTCCTGGCTGATCGACCTCACGGCCGATGCCTTCGCCCGCTCCCCGCAGCTGGAGGAGTACGCCGGCCGGGTGTCGGACTCCGGCGAAGGGCGCTGGACCGTCATCGCCGCGATCGAGGAGGGGGTGCCTGCCTCCGTCATCTCGATGGCCCTCAACGAGCGGTTCGAGTCACGCGGCCTGGGGCTGTTCACCGACCAGGTGATGTCGGCGATGCGCGCGGAGTTCGGCGGTCACGCCGAGAAGAAGGCCTGAACATCCCGGATGAGCGCGCAGGACGATGACAAGCGGCTGGCGGCCGAGGCGTCATCGATCATGGTGCAGGACGGCATGCTCGTCGGCCTGGGTACCGGCTCGACCGTTGCCTACCTGCTGACCGCCATCGCGGCCAGGCGCGTGACGGCGACCTACGTGTGCACCTCGCCGCGAACCCAGGCCATCGCGACCGGCCTCGGCCTGGACGTGCGCCCATTCGATGGGATCACTCGCCTGGATGTGGCCATCGACGGCGCTGATCAGGTCGACCCCGACTTCTGGCTGGTGAAGGGCGGCGGCGCAGCCCACACCCGCGAGAAGCTCATCGCCGCCGCGGCCGATCGGTTCGTGGTGATCGTCGACTCGTCCAAGCTCGTGGACGCCATTCGCGCGCCGATCCCGCTGGAGCTGATGGCCTTCGGCCTGTCGAGCACGCTGGAGCGGCTCGGTGACACCGAACTGCGTGACGTGCCGCCCAGCCCGGACGGGGGGGTCATCGCCGACTACCGCGGTGCGGTCGACGACCCGGCGCTGCTGGCCGCCCGGCTCTCGTCCACCCCCGGCGTGGTCGAGCATGGCCTGTTCGGCCCGCATCTGGTGAGCGGGGTCATCGTCGGACGCGACGGCCAGGCCACCTGGCTCCAGCGACGCAGCGCGCAATCAGGATGAGGACACCCCAAGGAGGATCCAGATGAGCCACGGACGTCGCCGGGCCGCCAGCCCAGACCCATATGTCATCGTGCTGTTCGGCGCAACCGGTGACCTTTCTGCCCGAAAGCTCATCCCGGGCCTGTTCCACCTGCAGGTCGCAGGCCTCATGCCGCAGAACTTCTCGGTGATCGGCACCTCGCCCATCGCGATGGCCGAGGAGGACTTCGCCCGGCATATCACCGAGGTCGTCGACGAGTTCGGCACGAGCAAGGCCCAGGGACCCGAGTGGGAGGCGTTCGCCTCGCGCGTCACCTACGTCACCAGCTCTGCCCAGGACATGCAGACGCTCAAGGCGGCGGTCGATGCCGCGCATGCCGCACTCGGCCCGACGACCCGCACCCTGCTCTACCTGTCGATCCCGCCCTTCGCGATGGCCGAGATGGTGCAGGCCATCGGTGCCAGCGGCCTGAACGATGCCCGCACGCGCGTCATCATGGAGAAGCCATTCGGGACCGACCTCGCATCGGCCAGGGCCCTGAACGCCCTGCTGCACAGCGTGTTCAAGGAGTCTCAGGTCTACCGGATCGACCACTTCCTGGGCAAGGAGGATGTCCAGGACATCCTCGCCGTGCGCTTCGCGAATCGGATGTTCGAGCCGATGTGGCATGGCGATCACGTCGCCCGCATCGAGATCGACGTGCCGGAGACCCTCGGCGTGGAGGACCGGGCGAAGTTCTACGAGTCGACCGGGGCCTTCCGCGACATGGTCGTCACGCACCTGTTCCAGGCGCTTGGCTTCGTCGCCATGGAGCCGCCGGCCTCCTTCGATGCCCACGACCTGCACCACGGCCGGACTGCCGTGTTCGAGGCCATGCAGCCGATCGACCCGGCGAGGGTCGTCCGCGGCCAGTACGTCGGCTACCGGGATCTGCCTGATGTCGCGGACGACTCCGATGTCGAGACCATGGTTGCCGTCGAGGTCACCATCGACAATGACCGGTGGCGCGGGGTGCCCATCTACCTGCGCACTGGCAAGCGAATGGCCCAGGGACGCCGGGTCATCACCCTGACCTTCCGAGAGCCGCCCATGCAGCTCTTCCCTGCCGATGGCAGCGCCGGCCCCGGTCGGCTGGTATTCGAGATCGCCGAGCCTGGCACCTTCACCATCCACTTCCGTGCCAAGGAGCCTGGCCCGACCGTGCAGCTCGGCGGGACGAAGCTGATCTCGGAGTTCGCCGAGGACTTCGACGAGACGCGGGAGCTCGAGGCATACGAGCGCCTGCTGCACGACGCGATGATCGGGGACGCCACCTTGTTCAACTCTGCGGAGGGCATCGAACGGCTGTGGGAGATCTCCGAGCCGCTGCTGAAGAATCCGCCGACCGTCCAGCCCTACGAGCCAGGCACCTGGGGCCCGTCGTCCGTCGATGGGCTCGCCGCGCCCCTGGGCTGGTATCTTCCGCACGAGCGCTAGCGATCTCGTTCGCGGCACAGTCAGGCCCCTGCCGATCCCCGGCAGGAGCCTGACGCCTCGTCCCAGACCCTGCTGCCTATCTCCTGCGTCGGCGTAGCAGCACGATCAGGACGACGACCGCCGCAACCCCGGCAGCACCCGCCAGGATCGACGCGGCGACGGGGAGGCCTGATCCGCCGTCGACTGCGACGTCCGGGGCCGGCGGAGCAAATGGCGTGGCTGCCGGATTCGGCGATAACCCGTCATCCGATGCCCCGTCAACCGATGGCCCAGGCGACGCCTCGCCGGTCACCGTGAAGGAGACGGCTCCGGTTACGGGGTGGCCATCCCCGGACACGACGCGGTAGGCGACCTGATAGTCGCCTGCCGACAGGCCCGACGGCCAGGGCAGTGTCACGCTTGGGCCACTCGGCTCGACTGGCCTGGACTCCACGACGGTGCCGTCCGCCAGGTTGATCGAGATGGTGTTGGCCCCCGCGAGCAGGTCCTCGTCGAAGGTCAGGGTGACCGCCTGAGGGGCCTGTCGCAGGACCGCTCCATCTGCGGGGTCGCTGGAGACCAGTGACGTGTGGGCGCTCGCCACCGGCGCCAGTGCCAGCACAGCTGGCGCCAATACCGAAAGGGCGATCGTGGCTATGCGCTGACCTCTCATCGGGCAACCTCCACCCTGGACCTGACCACCATCACCGCACCATTTGCGCTCACGAGCGTCGCCTGCATCGTCCACGGCCCCGCGAACGGCAGCACACCCGAAGCAGTCGCCCGTCCCTTCCGGCCCGTGACCTGCCAGTTGAGAGGCTCGGGCAGCTGCGCGGAAGTCCACTGGATCTGCCCGCTGCTCGCCTTCGATGCGAAGGTCACCGACATCCGCCCGATGCGCTGGCCACGCAGGGTCGCGGGTATCGCCGGCGTCGTCGTCAGCGCGACCGGCGGGCCGATCTCTGGTGGCTGCCCCACCATGAAGGCGCTCGAGCCATTGACCTGATGGCCATCATCGGAGGTGACCGTCCAGGCAGCCGTGATGGTGCGCTGACCCGACAGCGGGGCCTTTGCCGTGAGCGTGAGCACGGCGCCGCTCATGACGGCACTGCTGGCAAGCTCAACTCCGTCAGCCCCGATCAGCCGCGCCGAGTCGAGCTCAACTGGCTCGCTGAAGGTCACGGTGACTGCCTTCGGTGCGGTTGCCACGACGGAGCCATTGCGTGGCGAGGTGCGCACGACATCGGCGTGCGCATGGGCGACCCCTGGGGTCACTGCGATCAGCAGTGACCCCAGGGCCAGCACCAGTGGAGTGCGGTGTCGCATCAACTCGCTCGCACCACGGTGACCGACGGCGCCGGCATGGCCAGTGGCGCCGTAGAGCCGGCCTGGGGAACATCCAGCCAGGCATCCGTTCCCACCATGGAGTTGCCGACCATTCGGCCGTTGACCCAGGCAGTGACATCCGCGGTGGCGGGAACCTTGGCGGCCGTGGTCTGCACGGTGAAGGTGCCATCGGGCGCAATCACCCGATCACGCACCGTGAGGGGGATGCCGTCGACCTGGAGCGACGCCCGCTCACCGGCATAGGCAGGAAGCCTTCCGATGACCGTCGCAGACGTGCCGGACCGCTTGACCGTCAGCTCGGCATTGCACGTCTGCACTGTCGGCAGGTAGAAGGCCTGTGCTGCCACGCCATCTGCCAACTTCGGCCAGGTGAGCCGGATGCCGAACTCGTCCCACTGGTCATCCGGCAGGGCGCCACCGCTCCAGGTCAGCGTGTTCCCGCTGGCCCTGAGCGTCCACCCGGCCTTCTGCTGGCCCTTGATTCCCGTTGCTCCCTCGGGGAGCGTGACGGAGATGGCGTTGGTGGCATCTCCATCGCAACCGTGGCCGGGCCTGATGAAGATCGAGCTGCTCTTGCCGGAGACGGGCGTGACTCCGTGCAACTCGATGCCGACGTGCGCACTGGCCGGGCCCGACACGACGGTCAAGGTGACCAGGCAGGTACTGATCACCGCCGTGCCGAGAACGACCGGCTTGACGGCTCTGAGGATATTGCGTGCATGCATGACAAGACCTTTCGAAGTGATGGATTGGAGATCCGGCAAGCAGCCGGTAGCGCACTCGCAATGGGCGCGTGCGCTTCGATGTCACTTCGAGAAGGGAGGCCCGCGACGCTGGATGCGGTAGGCGGGATCATGCCGCCAGGTGCTCGGGGCTGGCTCGGCCGGAGGCTGCGCCCCTGCAATGAGCGGGATACCGGGTAGTGCCGGGGCCGGCCATCGAAGGGCGTGGAGGAAGGCCGCCCAGCGATGGGCGATCGTGTCGGCATGCGCCAGCAGCACTGCCATGAGCACTGCGGCCATGGCATGCCAGGCAATCATCGAGGGGCTGGGAATCAAGCTCGCGCTCGAATGATGCGCGCTGGCCAGGACGGAGACCACGTGCAGCAGCACCTGGCAGGCAAGGACGAATGCGACGAGCGTTGCCGTCCGAGCGCGCCTCTGGGCCCAGGCCAGGCCCAGGCCCATCGTGATCGCGACCGACAGCAGCAGCCCGACGTCCAGCGTGACGCCACAAGCCGTTGCGTGCGCAGCAGTCGACACGGCCAGGCAGGCGGCTGCCAGCACGCTGCCCCGCAGCAGCCTGGCGGATCCGCGAAGCAGGGGGGAGCGCTCGGCTGGCGCCGCTCGGACGGTGCGAGCCGTCATGACGGACGGATCACGGTTGCTGGCTTGACGTCGGGCTTGCTGAGCCGCTTGCCGACGGGCTGGTCGTGGCGGATGAAGTGGCGCTGGCGCTGGCAGGTGCAGCGCTCGCGCAGCTCGCAGGCGCTGGCTTCGGCTGAGCAAGGAAGGCCGCAACCGCGTCACCGTCAGCCAACTGCGTGTAGGACGGACCGAGGGCCACGTCGACGACCGTATCATCGCGCTTCAGTTCTACCATCGTGGCTCCAGCGAGGTAGTACTGCACGAGTTGCGCGGCCTTCTTTCCATTGGGCCCGTAGCGGATCTCGGCAACGCCCTCAACCTTCGCGTTGCGAGGGTCGTTCTCAATCGACAGGATCCGGAATCCCTCCCGCTTGAAGTCCAGTGCCGCCTGAGCCGCCAGGCCCTGCTTGCTCGTGGCGTTGAAGACATTCAGGACGACCGCATCCTTGACCGGTAGGCCATCGCCAAGGCGTGGCGTGGCGGTCGGGCATGGATCAGGCGGTTCCGGTGCCGCGACCGCCGCTGGAACCGAGACAGGCTGCGGCGGCTCGGGGGGCCGGGTCAGGTAGAGGGCCAGGAAGTAGCCGAGCCCGAACACGGCAATCATGAGAATGGAGATGAGCAGGGCGGTGACCCAGGTCGGCTGCCCGCCCCGTGGCACATCAAGCCGCTGGCGCCGTGCCATGCCACCTCCCAGTCGACGCCACCGCATGCTGCTTCGGTCCGTTAGCGTAGCCAGGGGCCATGAGCATCACGCGCTGACCGGGGCCCTAGCGGGGGCACACCTGCGCGATGGCATCGACCAGGGAATCCGGGGCCTCCCAGTTGACGGCATGACCGACGCCATCCAGCCATGTCATCCGCGCGCCAGGGATCGATGATGCCAGTCGTTCGGATTGCCAGGCGGGCGCGGTCTTGTCCTTGCGTCCGCATACGACGGCGGTCGGCACGGTGATCTGCCCCAGTCGGTCAGCGCGATCCTCCCGTGCAAAGGCTTCCAGGATCGGCAGCAGGGCCCGGTGGTCCTGCTCGCGGAAGACGTCCAGGAATGCTCGCATGGCAGCGGGGTCAGGGTCCTGCCCGAAGATCGACCGGGCGAACGTCATGCCGATCCGGTCGCTGGCCACCATGCGCTGCAGGATGCCCGCGCGGATCATGGGGATCTGGGTCTTGTTCTGGATGGAGCCCTTGGTCACGCTTCCGGAGAAGGTGGCCAGCAGGACGAGCCCGCCCAGTCGGTCCATGACGCCGGGGACATCGAGGAGGGCGGCAATGGCAAGAAATCCTCCCATCGAGTGGCCCAGCAGCACCGCGTCGCGCGCATCGACATGCTCGAGTACCGCGAGATAGTCAGCGGACATGGGAGACGTCCCGATGCCGTCGCTCCCGATCGTCGACTGCCCGTGCCCGCGCTGGTCGAAGCAGGCCAGTCGGTAGCCGCGCTCCAGGAGCAGCCCCCACAGCAGGTTCCACTCGATCACGGTCAGGCCATAGCCGTGGGCCAGCACGACGGTCGGGCCCTGCCCTGCCGTCACGACTCTCAGTCGAGTCCCATCAGGACGCTGAATCCAGGACTCCTCGCCTACCGGGTCCCCCCAGTCGCTCATCTAGCCGCCCTCCTGCTGTGGTGGACCACGGAATCTACCGAAGGTGTCGCACGCACGGGGCTGTTCAGTAGCATCCCGTCCGACGCTGGGGCCGAGCTTCCCCTCAGGCCGCGGCTTGACACTGGAGACTCCCATGACGAGCACGCGATCAGGCTCGGCCCTCCGTCGGACGCTTGGCCCACGGCGCCTGTCACGGACACGGCGGGCCTGGATGGTCACCGGATCGGTCGCTGCCCTGCTCCCCCTGGCCATCCTGGTGCTCGGTTCCGCGAGCACCGCGCGCGCCGACAACGGGTCCTGGGTGCGGCAGGTGGGTACCTACGATGCCCTCGTCGCCCCGGACTACGACGGGAACCTCACGATCGATGCAGTGCTGTCACGCACGGCGCTCGGCCTAGGCACCCTCGATCACCTCGACGGCGAGCTCGTCGTGATCGGCGGGAGCGCCTACCGGGTCGGGGTGGATGGCCGGCCCGCTGAGATTGCGGGCACCTCGCTGAGCCCATTCGCGCAGGCCATCGCCTTCAGTCCGGACGCCTCCGGACCCATCCCGCCGGGGACGACCTGCGCGGGCCTCGCGAGCCTTGTCGATGACCTGGCCGGCACATCCCAGGGGATCATTGCCGTCCGCGTCCGCGGCACCTTCACCGACCTGGTGACCCGAAGCGTGGCCGCGCAGTCCGAGCCGTACCCGACCCTGGCCAATGTCGTGGCGGGCCAGACGGTGTTCCGCCTCGGCCAGCGCCGGGCGGTGCTCGTCGGGTTCCGCACCGGCGCCGACCTCGCTGGCGTCGGAGCACCCGGGCTGCACCTGCATGGCATCACCGCTGACCGCTCGGCAGGCGGTCACGTGCTCAGCTGCACGGTCGGGCCCGACGCGCAGCTCTCCATCCAGCGGGCGACCGGGGTGCAGGTACTCGGAGCCGGGCCTACCGCAAGCCGATCGTGATCGGTCCACCCGCGGGGTCTGCACCAGACAGCACACGTACCGGAATGCGGAAGACCCGGCCCGGCACGCACGGCCACGGCGATCGCACCGATCCGATGACTCGCCCAGCCTGCGTCGCGACGATGGTCGGCAGGTAGCGCCGCTCATCACTCCATGCCAGGAGCCTGCCCCGCGGCGGCGTCCGCGCATCCATGCGCAGTCGCGCCGGCGCGATCCATCGAAATGGCTCCTGCGCGATCAGGTCGATCGAATCCGACGACATCGACGACCCGCCGAGGAAGGCCATGACATGGCTGACGACTGCCGCCCCGTCAAGCGCTGCAATGTCCGCGGTGTCGACCGGGTGCAGCAGGTTCCCGATGGCGAAGACCCCAGGTCGCGAGGTGCGCAGGGCGGTGTCGACGACGGGTGCCTTGCTCATCGCGTCCATCCGCAGGCCGGCGGCGCGGGCCAGCTCGCTGTCGGGAATCCAGTCAGCGCTGAAGACCACGATCTCGCAGTCGATGATCCGTCGCTCGCCTGAGTCAATGGCCTCGACCTCGACCCCGGTCACCGCCTGCTGGCCGAGCACGCGAGTCACGCGCGTCGAGGTGAGGACGGGCACCCGCAGGGCCAGGCGTCCAAGCGCGCCCACCAGGCCATAGGCCTCGCGCTGCTCGGCCTGCGTGGCCATCGCGACCGTGCGGCAGCCGGCCTCGCGCAGGGTGAGCACTGCCGACCAGCTGACCAGCTCACTGCCGACGACCACCGCGCGGCCCCCGAACCGGCGGCCGTCCAGGTGCACCAGGCCCTGCAGCTCGCCCGAGGTGAGCACCCCAGCGCTGCGCGCACCGGGGATCAAGCGCGCCGGCTGTGGACGCTCCCGGGCGCCGGTGGCCAGGATGACGACATCAGCCTGCACGATCATTCGACCAGCCGGGGAGGTCACCTCCAGTGCTCGCTCGCCAGCCCAGCCGGTGACCATCGAACTGGTCATGACTCGCGCGCCTGCCCGCACGGCGCGCTCGGTGAGCCGGCGGGCATAGGCAGGCCCGCTCATGGACCGGCCGAGGTCACGGATGCCGAAGCCGGTATGGGCGCAGTGCCGAGGGATACCACCGGCAGCCGACTCGCGTTCGATCACGAGCACCTCGCCATCGACGAGGCCGGCCAGTTCAGCAGCGGCCCGCAGGCCTGATGGCCCGCCTCCGATGATCGCCACCCGCACGTGTGCTTGTTGGCTGAAGGTGCCGGTCATGGCCGTCTCACGACCGATCCCGGCCGGCCGCATCGAGCATTGCGCGCACCTGCGCGCCGCAGAAGAAGCCCTGGCAGCGGCCGTTCATTACGCGCGTGCGGCGGCGCAGGCCGCCGAGCGTGGTCGGCGGGATGGTGGCCGCCAGGGCGTCGCGAATCTCCCCGGCCGTCACCCGCTCGCAGAAGCAGATGACGTGCCCGTACTCGGGGTCTGCGGCAATGCGATCGGCGTCCTGATAGGGCCGCAGGAAGGCCTCGCCCAGGTTGGGCATTGCCGGCGCATCCGGCAGGTCATTGCGTTCTCGCATCTCCAGCAGGCCGGTCTCCTGGACGAGGCCGATGAGGTGCTCGGCGATCGCCATGCACGCGGTCAGGCCGGTGGAGCGGATCCCGCCGGCAACGGCATAGCGCCGGTTCGCATCCACGTCCACGACGTAGTCGGCATGCTCGGTCGCCGCGCGCAGGCCCGCATAGGTTGCGGTGATCTCCTCGTCCTGCAGCGCCGGCATCAGCGCCGCGAGCTTGTCGCGCAGGAAGGCGAACCCGGCCTCGGTCGTACTGGTATCGGTGCGGTCGTCGATGTCCTGGGCCGTGGGGCCGACCATGAGGTTGCCGTAGACCGTCGGGCTGATCAGCACGCCCTTGCCGGCCTTCGAGGGGACCGGCAGCACGATATGCCGTGCCAGGGGCCGGGACTGCTTGTCGAAGACCAGCAGTTCGCCCTTGCGCGGGGTGATAGTGAACCGGTCGAAGCCCATCATCCGGTCGACATGGTCGCTGCCGAGTCCTGCCGCATTGACCAGCCATCGGGTGCGGATACTCCCCCGTGTCGTTCTGATGGCCGTCCAGGCATCGTGCGGGTCACCGTCCCGTGCGGGCGCGCCGGTGACGTCAACGGCCAGGACCTCGGCGCCGAGGAGCAGGTGCGCACCACGCCGCACGGCATCGGTGGCCAGGGCCAGGCTCGTCGTCCAGGTGCAGGTGACGGACTCGTCGGGGACGGTCAGCCCTGCGCGCACCCCCGGGCCCAGGTGCGGCAGCATCGCGTAGACCTCGTCCGCATCGATGAGCGAGGTGCGCTGGTAGCCGTTGGCGCTCGCCTTCGCGCGCAGGCCTGGCAGGGCTGCCTGCTGCTCGTCATCCCAGGCAACCAGCACCGCGCCGGTCGGCTCGACGGGGATGCCGCACTCTCGTGCATAGGCCGACAGCAGGTCATAGCCGCGCCGCACGAGACGCGACTCCAGGGTTCCCGGGGTCGCGTCGAAGCCGGTATGCAGGATCGCGGTGTTGGCCTTGCTGGTGCCGTCCCCGACATCATCGCGCGCGTCGAGGATCGCGACGGAGAGCTCGTAGCCGGCGAGTGCGCGGGCGATCGCTGCGCCCACGAGCCCGGCTCCCACCACGGTGACGTCGTAGACCTGGTCGGGCGAGGGCCAGGTGCCCGGCGGCACCCAGGCGAGCGTGCCGCTCACGACGCCCCTGCCGCCGCCGCCCAGCGCATCCGGAAGTCATCGGCTCGGTCAGCAGTCCAGCCCGGCTCATAGGTGCGCTCGACGGACCAGGGCAGCACGGCATCCGCGAGCCCCAGTGCGGGGTCAAGGGCCAGTCGGGCGAGGGCGGCAGCCCCCAGTGCCGTCGCATTGGGCGATGGGTACACCTCGACCGGCACCTGGGCCAGATCGCAGACCGCCTGCATGAGGACCTCGCTGCGGGTGAGGCCTCCGTCGACGCGGAGCCGCTGGAGGGGCTGGCCGAGGTCATGCGCGACCACGTCGCAGATCTGCGCGACCTGGGCGGCGATGCCCTCCAGGGTCGCCCGCACGAGATGGGCAGGCTCCGTCGACAGCGTCATGCCATGGAAGCTGGCCCGCGCATCTGCCCGCCACCAGGGTGCGGCGAGCCCGGCCAGCGCGGGCACGACGATGACCCCTCCCGCATCCGGCGCCGCGGCGGCATCGAGGTCCGACGCCTGCCGGATGAAGCCCAGCTGCTCGAGCCATCGCACGGCCGAGGCTGCGGTGTACACCTGGCCGTCGAGGCAGTAGGAGGTCTGGCCCCGGGCCAGCCAGGCAACGGACGTCGCCAGGCCGGCACTCGATCGGCGCGGGGCTGCACCGATGTTGGCGAGCAGGAAGGCCCCCGTGCCGAAGGTGCACTTGACCTCGCCCGGCTCCAGGCAGCCCTCCGCCAGCAGGGCAGCCTGCTGATCGACGATGATGCCGGCGACCGGCACCTGTGCCCCGAACACGCCGGTGGTTCCGGCCACGGCATCGCACGGCATGATCTCGGGAGCCGCTTCGGCCGCCAGGCCGAAGATGCCCAGCAGCTCGTCGTCCCAGGCACCCGCATCGAGATCGAACACCAGTGATCGGCTCGCGGTCGCGGCATCGGTGACGAACGAGCCGGTGAGGTGATGCAGCAGCCAGGCATCCGTCGTCGTCACGACGCCTTCAGCCGTCAGGTGTCGTCGGATCCATGCCTGCTTGGGCGCGGTGAAGTACGGGTCCAGCACCAGGCCCGTCCGCTCGGCGACCATGTCGGCATGCGGTGCCAGGTCTCGGCACACCTCATCGGCCCGGCGGTCCTGCCACACGATGATGGGCGAGATCGCGGCCCCCGATTCGGGATCCCAGGCCAGGACGGACTCCCCCTGATTGGCCAGCGCGACAGCATCGATCGGCACGCCGGCCTCGGCGATCGCCATCAGCCCAGCGCTGCGGACCGATGCCAGCAGCTCGCCTGGGTCCTGCTCCACTGCGCCGTCACTGCCGTAGCGAGGGCGGATCCGCACCTCGGCGGTTGCCAGGATCGCATCCCCTGAGACCACGATCGCCTTCGTGCCAGAGGTGCCCTGATCGATCGCCAGCACCGTCGCCTCGGCCACCCGCCCACGCTACCCTCGCAAGGACGTCCCCGGTGCCGACCTCGCCCACCCCCGCCGACTTCGACCCGTAACGCCGCACAGGAGCTCCTGAGCGACGCTGGGAGTCGAAGTCGGCGGGGTGTGCATTTGGTCCACGGGCAGCGCGGGGGGTATGGTCGGGCTTGCCGAACAACGGGCCACACTGAGCCCAAGGCGATCATTTCCCGCCGGGGCAGCGCAACAGGCGCATGGCCCGGGCGCTCAGCACAGTGACTGGGCGCGGTGCCCCCGACTGGGACGCGCACCAGGCCTCCGCAGCAGCGCAGACCGACGACACCGCACGATGTGCGGTGCGGTTCGCGTGCGATGCCATCACGAGCCCGGAAAGGGCATGCATGAATCCCCGCACGAGCAGTACCACCTTCGCCGACCTCGGCGTCCCCTCAGCCCTGGCCCAGGCCCTGGCCGGTATCGGCATCACCGAGCCCTTCCCGATCCAGGCGGCAACCCTGCCCGACTCCCTGTCCGGACGCGACATCCTCGGCCGTGGCCGAACCGGCAGCGGCAAGACCCTGGCGTACGCCCTGCCCCTCATCGCCCGGCTGACCGGCGGGAAGTCGGCTGCGGGCCGGCCACGCGGCCTGGTCCTGGTGCCGACCCGCGAGCTGGCCACCCAGGTGCAGGCGGCCATGCTGCCCCTGGCACAGGCGACCGGTCTCAAGACGGCGACCATCTTCGGCGGCGTCAACCAGCGGCCGCAGGTCAACGCACTGGCCCGCGGCGCCGACATCGTCATCGCCTGCCCCGGCCGATTGGAGGACCTCCTCCGTCAGGGTCACCTGCGCCTTGACCACGTCGAGGTCACCGTGCTGGACGAGGCCGATCACATGGCCGACCTGGGCTTCCTGCCAGGAGTACGCCGCATCCTGGATCTCACGCCGAGCACAGGCCAGCGGATGCTGTTCTCCGCGACCCTGGACAACGGTGTCGACGTGATCGTCCGCCGCTATCTCGTCACGCCCGTTACCCACGCGATCGAGGATGACGCCCGCGCCGAGTCCCAGATGATCCACCACGTGCTGACGGTCCATGCAACGGACAAGCCTGCCGTCGTCCGCGAACTGGCGTCGGGCCGGGGTCGGTCCGTGCTGTTCACCCGAACCAAGCACGGCGCCCGCAAGCTCGCCGGAGACCTGACCAAGGCCGGGGTTCCGGCCGTGGACCTGCACGGCAACCTCAGCCAGCATGTGCGCGATCGCCACCTGACCGCGTTCCGCGACGGGGCGGTGCGCGTCCTGGTCGCAACCGATGTCGCCGCTCGCGGGATTCACGTCGACGACATCGCCCTCGTGGTGCACGTCGACCCACCGGCCGAGCACAAGTCCTACCTGCACAGGTCCGGACGCACCGCCCGGGCTGGCGCGCAGGGCACGGTCGTCACCCTGCAGACCCCCGAGCAGCGCCGCACCGTCCTGACCATGACCAAGCGAGCGGGCATCCAGCCGAACATGGCCTCCGTGGCACCGGGATCACCGGTCCTCACCGACCTGACCGGCCCCAAGGCGGATCATGTCGCCCCAGTGCCCGTTGCTGATCCCGCAACAGCCGTGGCCAGGACGCAGGCGGCTCGAGCCGGCACCGGCAAGCCACGCAGGTCACGTCGGGCCAGCACCACCGGCGGGCCGAAGGCCACCGCCGGAAGGCCGAACGCCACTGCCGGCAGGCCGATGAGCACCTCCGGCAATCCCAAGAGCGCCGCCGGCCCGAGGCATCGGTCGAAGGGCCCGCGACCGGCCGCTCGATAGTCAGCTGACCTTAGGGCCCTGCCCGATGCCCATCAGGACATCGGTCAGGGCCCGCAGGTGGCCGTCCGGATCGTCGTACCGGGACGC
>JAGWXF010000002.1 GCA_018970025.1 Actinomycetales bacterium
TGACCGCCCCGCTAGTGGTCGCGGATCATAGTCCGAGTGACACGGCCTGCGTGAGCTCAGGCCGTGAGGACACTGCGTAGGGCTCGCATGTCCGCCCGAATTGGTGACCCGTGACGTGGGGGAATGTGCCCCCGCTAGGGAAACGCTGATCAACGGCCGGTTTCGGGGTTGACGGGCCCGGATGCGCGCTGTCTTGGCGCTGGAGTGCCGCCTGTCGGTCCCGTCGGTCCCTGTTTCGAGGCCTGTTCGGGGTTTCGGGCACGCTGCCGCTTGGCCGTCACCCGGTCAGGGCGACGGCACGCGCCCGCATCAGCCAGTTCGCCGACGTGAACAGCATGTGCAGGTGGTTGCCGTTCTTGGCCAGGCCCCGGTACCGGGTCTTGGTGAACGTGAAGTCACGCTTGACGATCAGGTACGGGTGCTCGACCTTGCCCCAGACCGATGCCTGCTGTGAGGTGATCACCCGATCCTGCGGCGGCATCGTTCGCAGTGGTCCCTTCCGGGAAGCGACCCGGAACTCAAACGTGGACAGGTGCTCGTCGCCGGTGATGTCGGGCCGCTTGTCGGCGCCCTGGTAGCCGGCATCGGCGTAGACGACCTCATCGTCATCACGGACCAGGCCCGCGACCTCGTCCAGGTCATGCACGTTCGCCGCCGTCACGCTCACCGAGTGCACGTACCCCGTCCCGGCATCCACCCCGGTGTGGGCCTTCATCCCGAAGTACCACTGGTTGCCCTTCTTCGTCTGATGCATCTGAGGATCCCGTGTCCCGGTGGCGTTCTTCGTCGACGACGGCGCCGCGATCAGCGTGGCATCCACGATCGTCCCGCCACGCATGATCCAGCCCTGCCCCTGGAAGATCTCGTTCTGCGACGCGAACAACGCCTCCCCCAGCCTGTGCTCCTCCAGCAGGTGCCGGAAATGCAGCAGCGTCGTCGCATCCGGGACCTGCTCGACCGCGAAGTCCAGACCCAGGAAGCAGCGCATCGCATACGAGTCATAGACCGCGTCCTCAGTGCCCTCATCGGACAGGGAGAACCACACCTGCAGCAGATACATCCGCAGCATCGTCTCGACCGGCTTGGCCTTGCGGCCCCTCTTGCCCGGGGCATCGCAGTAGTAGAACGGCTCGATCAGCGCGACCCATTCGGTCCACGGGATCACCGCATCCATCGACTCCAGGAACCGCTCATGACCCGAGACACGGCGACGGTTTCCGTACTCCACATCAGTGAAACTCGGCTGCTCGCTGCGCAAGCCCGATTCTCCCCGACCAGCCCCCAGCCCTGCAGCAACGCCACCCCCAGGAAGCGAGAAAATCAGCGAATCCTTAGGAGTGAGGCCCGAGTTGGTTGAACACCTCTCAACCGGGAAGGGCGCCGATAGGGGGACACGTCACGACAACTGAATGGCTTGGGTCCAGCCGAAGACCCCGTTGAGCCCCTGACCGGAGTCCAAGGCAATGGCACAGGACACGCAAGTCAGTGGAGCGAACTCGCAGAAGCCGCGGTCTGCGTCAACGACACGTCCCCGGGCCTCCGCGGCACGCGCATCTACGACGGCCTTTCCGTCTCCCGCTCCTATACGTATCGATAGGGAGACGAAGACTGGGTCCCGGTCACCCTCGACACCAGCTACGAGTACGTCGAGCATCCCTTTCTACGGCCGCTCGCTGCGCATCGCCACGGACATGCCGACAACGGGCCCCGTCGATGCGTATGCAGCGACCAATGCCTTCGGCAGCGAGGGCTACGCGCTGCTTGGCGGGTTCAGTGCCATCGACGGCGGCATCCGACTGGCCACGGAGTACCCGCTGTCCCTCGATCGATCCTGGAGCTATAGGCCGCTGCTCGCCGAGACGTGCATGCGGGACCGGCACTGGCCAGACTAGGCACAGTCCGGTCAGGACCCGTGCGTCGCCGGGCGTGCCGGCTGGTCGGCTTGGCGGCGATCGAGCGAGGGGCCGCGGCTGGCGCGGGTGTCCCCCGCGCGGACCGCCCGCCGGGATCGCCGCCGTGGCGTGGCTTGGCGAGGCCCGCTTGGAGTCTCGCCGTACCGGTCGCATCCGCCAGCGGTTCAGGATGCGCGCAGCGCCGCGGGAGACGGCCACGCGCGTCGCGTGCTTCGCCCTCTCGTGCAGCTCGCGCCAGCGGCACGCGGCGGCGCGGTCCCCTGCCGAGGCGCGGTCGGCCAAGTCGGCCACGACAGTGGCGGCGCCCTTGCTGAGGTAGTGGGCCATCGCGGCCGGGTCGTCCACCACGAAGCCTTCCACGGCGTGCCCGGCGGGGTCGGCCGCCGCGAGGGACACTCCTGCCTTGGCCAGGCCCGCGGTCCACCTGGCGCGGATCGCCTCGACGAGCGCATCCACGTCTGCCCTGGTCGTGCCCTTGGGCAGGAGGAAGAGCTGGTGGTTGTGGGGGTGCCAGCCGTTGCCGGCCGGGGAGTCGGTGATCTCCAGGACCCGGGCGAATCCCGCGATCCCGAACTCGCGCTCGATCCGCAGCCACGGGCGCCGCGACCCGAAGGAGTGCTGCCTCGTGGCGGTCAGGCGCGCCAGCACATCGGGCAGGTCGTCTGTCAGCCGGTGCGGAACCGTGAGCGCAACGTGCGCGATCACCCCGCCCATCCCGTGCCACGCCTCGAGGACCTCGAGGATGTCGGCCCCGTGCCTCGCCCAGGCCAGCGCCGAGCAGTGCGCGCAGGCCCACGGGGCCCCGCAGCGGATCCGGACCCCGCGGGGCTCGCGGTGCTCGCGGGCGGCGGCTGCTGCCTCCCGCGCCGTGACCAGCGTGCCCCTGCCGCAGGCGCCTGCCCGGCCGGGCAGAACGCCGTACGCGGCCTGCACCCGGCGATCCCGGTCTTCCCGGCTGCCCCACAGATGGTGCGGCGAACCCGATGACCGGACGCCGATGCCTGCGGTAGTACCCAGGGAGCGGGCACGCGGCCGCCGGCGGCGAGCCCGGACGTTTCGCGGCACACGCCCGCCATCGGCGGGCCGGCCCACTCGCCGGTTCGCCGAGGGGGTGCCGGGCTATTCCTGCCGGAATGACCGCCGATTCCCTTCATGCTGGCCGCGTGCGGGCGCCTGCGCTGGGCCGGCGGCGCCGGATCGACGGGGCGCCGATAGGCAGGGCATGGAATCCGATGCCATCCCCCGTTCTCCGTCCCCGCTCCGGAGGCTGCGCGCCGACGGCTCGTTCGCGGCCCTGCTCGCCGACCCAGACTGGCACCCCACGATCCACGCGTTCCTCGTGCAGGACCCGGTCGACCAGGCAGGAACTAAGCCGGGGACAAATGACACCCAGATGTCTTTTTTGTCCTAAATAGCATGCTATATTCCATTTGTCTCGGAGGTTAGTCGTGCGTGCGAATCCCCTCGTCATCCCCGCCGGCCCCGGCGCCAGGCCACGCCTGGAGCAGCACCTGATCCCTGCCCTGTCCACCGCGATCCTCGAGGGTCGGGTGGTCGTGATCTTCGCCCGCAACAGCGGCAACGGCGGCCGCCAGGCCCGCCAAGCCTGCATCCTCGACGCGCAGCAGGTCATCGGGGACCTGTCCCGGTTCGGGCTGGACCTGACGCACCTGATGCCCAGCGCGGAGGACCTCGACGAGTGGCTGCGGGCCGCCCCGGCGATGGGCTCCAAGGACGCCCGGACGGGTCGAGCCTTCAGCAACCGGTTCGTGGAGGTGTGGCTGACCCCGCAGACCCTGCTGGTCCTGTCGATCGGGACCGGGAGCCGGATGTCCGAGGAGACGCTGAGCCAGCCCTTCATGGACTACGTCGCCCAACGGGTGGTCTCCACCGTCCCGGTGCTGCTGCACGGCAAGCGGTGGGACCGCCTCGGGCGGCGCAAGTGGGGCCTGGGCCCGGCACTGGAGGCCATGAAGACTTCCCCGCCGGCGTTCATCGGCGACGAGGACAGGATCGAGCGGCTGGACGAGGCCTCCGAGCTGCGCGCCTTCATCGCCGGCGACCAGGCCGAGCGGTTCGCCGAGAAGATCCCCCGGCAGACTCGCCGCGGGATGCGCAGCCGCACCGGGAGCCAAATGCAGGACGGGTACGTGCCCTATGCGATCCCCGCACCCCCGCCACCGGGGATGTGCCGGCTGCGGATGGCCGGGTCCGGCGTCGGATCGAACGGCGAGGTGAGGGCGTACTTCGAGTCTCCTGCCCTCCTGCCCGGCCGAAGCGCCGTCGCCCTGGGATACCCGAACGTCCTCGACCCCGACACCGGCCAGCCGGTCGACCAGGTGGACAACGTCCGCTGGGCGCTCCAGCGGCTCGCCGATCCCAGGTGGACCCTCGACCGCATCGGCGAGGGCCTGGTCCAGCGCCGCTTCAGCCACACCCGCCCCCGCGAGCACCACGGGCTCGACACCACCTGCGCCCCCCGCTCCCCGAAGGCAGAGGCGGCGCGCAAGAAGCGGTACCAGCACCCCTACGGGGAAATCGTCAGGCCGATCCTGAGCAACCTCGAGTTCTACGAGACCGGGATCCTGCGCCGCACCCTCGGCGTCGACGGGATCGACGACATCGAGATCACCGGGCTCATCCCGCCCGACGGCCCCTGGGCCCCACCCGAGACCTTCGCCGCCATCCGCAGGCGCAGGAGCGAGCGCATCGCGCGCCGCGGCAAGTCCGCGATGCTGCTGTCCCGGCTCCCGGTGACGATCAACGGCATCGACGCGGTCCTGCAGGGCCATCCTGCCTCCCGCCAGCAGCCCTGCTACGGGTTCTGGGACCGAGCCGCTGACGTCTGCGTCCCCGCCGGCATCACCATCGACCACGCCGACCTCGCCCAGCTGGTCGCCGAGGCCCTCGACCACGCCGCGCGCACCGGGCTCGCCCTGCCCGCGATCGGCCAGGACGGCGCCGGCAGCCCAGAGCTCGAGCAGGCCGGGCAGGCCGTGCGCGCCCTGCGCCTGCGACTCCAGGAAGCCCACGCCCGGCGGGACCGCCTATACCAGCGCATGGACACACCCGACGTCCTCGGACCCCTGCTCGCCCGCCTCGCCCACGACTACAACGAGATCGAGCTGGACACGATCCCCGCGCTGCAGCGCCAGATCGAGGCCGCCGAAGCCGACCTGCGCCGCGTTGAGCAGGTCCTGCTCTCCCAGACGGGCGTGGAACCCGACCGGCTCGACGCCCTCGTCCGCGCCCTGGCCTCCCCCTGGCGCTCCGACGCCCGGCCCGAGATCTTCGCCCTCATCCACTCCCTGCAGATCACCACCGAGCGCGTGTGCCCCCACCGGCACTTCCGCGGCTACCGCGCGCACCTGCGCGTCGAGCTCGCCCTCACCGACGCCGACGGCACCCCCTGCCTGCTCGCCCACGAGAAGTCCATCCCCCTCACCGGGCTGCGCCGCTACCAGCAGGCAATCGAGCACCGCCGGGACATGCTCCGCGACGGAATCCCCGCCGCCCAGCACAAGCCAGCGAAGGGTGCCTCCATCAGCACCAGCGAGCTCCCCGCCGCACTGGGCCTGCAGGAGCACCAGCGCTGCCTCGTCCACGCCGAGGACCCCCGCCTGCTGCGCCTGGCCTTCGCCGTCGTCGAGGCATCCCAAGCCGGCGCCCCCGACCCCGCCGAGGCCATCACCGCGATCGCGGCCAGCCTCGGCGAGCCCGAGGCACTCGTCGCCCGATGCTGGAACCTATACGGCCCCCAAGGCACCAAGACCGGCCGCTGGCAACGACGACTCCGGCCTGCCGACCGGACCCCGCGCCCCTGCCAGCCATGCGGCACCACCCGACTATGGCCCCTCATCGACGAGATCACCGGAGGCGTCTGCCCCGCATGCCGGCAGGACGAAGCCGGCATCACCTGGCCCACCCACTACGACCAATGGCTCACCAACCAGCCCAGGTACCTTGACCCCAAGCAAGCAGCACTCCCACGAAGCCCCAAGGCGAGTGCCCGCCCACAGACTCCCGCGCAAGCGTGAGCAAGGAGCCCTTTGCCGGAGCTGACGGAGCCCGTCAACCTCGCCGCATGAGGCCGCACGGCTCGCGGAGCCGAGGGTTCCGCTTCCCCCTTCGAGGACACCCCGCGGACGGCGGACCTCACGAAAGGCAGCGTCGTCGTGACGCACGGCATAGGGCCTACCCGCCAGGCATGGCTCCGCGCCCCTGGAGTTGCCCCCTGAGCCCGCCCTGTGTGCGGGCACGTCTCGTCAAGCCCAACCACCGCAACGGCCTCGGCTGACGCGATCAGCAGTTCCGCGGCTGCTCGCGGGCCAGGGCGCGCCTGGCTTCGCGGATCGATGCCCGGGTGATCAGCCGGGACCCGCGCCAGCCCCGCTCGGGGATCTCGGCCAGCGAGCCTGCCTCGATGAGGGACTGCACCGCGGCCGGGGAGACGCCGAGGATGCCCGCCGCCTCGGCGATGGTGGCGGCCCGCGCGGCGAGCTCCCGCTCGGCCTCGACGATGCTGCGGAGCCGTGCCTCGGTCGCGGCGGGCACCGTCACCGGCGCGGACGGCCCGGCTTGCTCGATCTCCAGGTGCTCGCGCCGGACGAGGTAGTACGCGCGCTCGTAGTCGACGTGCAAGTCGGCCGCGACGTCAGCGAGGCGTCGCCGGCTGGAGAGCTCCCCGGCGAGGTCCAGCACCGCTTGCGTCGGGATCATCAGCGGCGTGCCGTCCGCTCCGGGCCGCGCGGCTGTCAGCCGGCCGTCGCGGACCCACTGCCGGACCGTCCGGGCGTTCACGCCGAGCAGGTCGCAGGCCTGGCCGGCGGTCATGGCGGGCTCGCCGTGCGCGGTCCGGGCCGAGACGAGCCATCCGGCGTCGACGAGCGCGGCGTCGATGCGACCCTTGTCCACCCGGAGGGCCGGCTGGTGGCCGGTGGTGCACGACGCGGTCGTCGGGGTGACGAGCCCGCAAGGCAGCGCCTCGGCGATCAGCCGCTCCATCGCCTGGGCGGCCTCGAGCATGGGGGCGTAGGTGCGGTCGTCGAGGACGTAGTGCCGGTGGTGGACGTCGGTCCCGGCGGCGTGCCCGGACCAGCGCTTGCGGACGACCTCGCTGACGCCCTCGTACGCGAGATCGGAGATGCTCCCGGCCCGGCTGTCCTTCGGGGTGGGCAGCAGCACCGACTCCACGTCCTCGCCGCTGCCGACCGTGATCCCTTCTGCGAGCGCGGCTTCGCGCAGCGCGTGCCGGAATGCCGCCTGCCCGCCGGCGTCCGCGCGCCTCAGCCCGGGGACCAGCCGGGCGCCGGGGCGGACGGTGCCGTCGGGCAGCGTGTGGAAGACGTCGATCGCCAGCCGGATGAGTCCCATCAGCGGGATCGGGGCGATGAGGTGCCGTGCGCTCTGCCGGGTCTTCATCTCCCGGGTCGCGTCGGCGCGCACGGCCCTGCCCCGCTCGTCGCGCACGTCGAACCGGCGCCCGCCCTGCCCCTGGATGCGGACCAGTCCGCGCTCGCCCTGCTCGCTGACGTCGTCGACGGTGATGCCGTAGGCCTCTGAGATCCGTAGGGCGAAGATGCGGATCAGCCACAGCACGAGCTGGTGAACCGGGTGCAGATGCCGGGCGAGCCGGCCGCACTCCTCCAGCGTCAACTGCATGCGCCTAGGCGGCTCGGGCGTCGCCGGGGTGGGGATGGAGTCGGCCGAGGAGTCGAAGCGCAGGCTCCACCCCGCGGTGTCGCGCCCGTACTCCAGGATGTGCGTGAGGATGCTGCGGATGTCGCCGATCACGGCTCCGGCGTACCCGCCGTCCGCGCGCCGGGGCCCGGGCCGCAGCGGCCCGCTCATCCTCCCGGCCGCCCGCAGGTCGCGGGCCGGGACGAGCCGGCGGCCGTGCTCGTCGATGCGCGAGCCGGGGTAGGCCCCGGCCCTGAGGTCGCGCTTGATGGTGGACCGGCTGGCGCCGGTGAGCGCGACGGCCTCGTCGATGGTCAGCAGCACGCTGGCCGGCACCCGCCCCGCGGCGACGTCGTCGTCGCCGGTGCCGGTGCCGTACGCGTACTCGCACAGCCAGGCGACGAACGCGTCGCGCTCGACGTCGGAGCCGTCGGCGTACCCGTGCCGCTCGAAGAACGGCACGAGGTGGTGGTCGATGATGGACCGGACTCGCTCGGCGCGCCCGGTGCCGGCGCGGCGCAGTCGCACGTACCGCTCCTGCCACCACCCGTAGGCCACGGAACGGAAGTCCGTCCCGGGCGGCCGCTGCCCAGCGGCGGCAGTCGTCGCGGCGGCCGGGGACGGGGCGGTCGCGAGCGCAGCGGCCGGGCCAGCGGTGCCCGGCGGGAGCTCCAGGTCCGCGGGGCGGCCCCCGGCGTGCAGGACGGCGATCGCCGCGTCCAGCCACCGCTGGGCCTGGGCCTCGTCGGGGAAGCTCCGCTTGGTGCGCTTCCTGGACCCGCGGCTTGCGGGGACCTCCGCGCGCCAGCCGGTCGCGGTTCGCGCGATCGTGCCGCGCAGGCGCCTGCCCGCGGTCACGCGACTGCCCTCGGGCCGGCCAGGAGGTGCTGCAGGACCTCGATCTGCCGCTGGCAGACCTCCAGCGCCTGGCGCAGTCCCTCGTTCTCCCCGCGCAGGCGGGCGCACTCGACCTCGCTGGCCGTCGACCCGGCGGCGGCCAGCGACTGCCCGGCCGCCCCGGTGGACGCGGACAGCCGGGCCGGGTCGAGCAGGCCGGCGGCGGCCAGGTCGGCCAGCGGCACGTACCAGCGGCCGTGCGGGTCCTCCTTCGGCTGGCAGGCGTGCGGCAACCGGCCCTTGTCCCGCCTGTCGCGGATCGTGTCGACGCTGACGCGGCACAGGTCGGCGGCCTGCTTGAACGGGACGCGGGCGGCCGGGTCGAGCAGGCCGTCGGGGGCCTGGACGCGGGACTCCAGCGGGGGGTGCGCGGACATGTCGGGTTCCTTCCAGTGCGCGGGAATGCGTGGCGCGTCCGTCATCGGAGCCCGGCTCCGGTGGGCCGTCCGCGCGGCCATCCCGGCCGCCGGGCGGACCCCTGCATGGGGCCGCTCGCCCACCCCTGCCCCGGCCGTGGCAGGTCCATCGGCCCGCACGGATAGGCAGCACGAGGGGCAAGCCCGGGCAAGGCAGGGCCATCCAGGCGGCATTCGTGAGGGGAATCGCCCCAGCTGCCTGCGCACCAGCGCATATAGATAGGCGAGATACGGCGAGAAATGAGCGAGAAATAGGCGAGAAATAGGGCTACGAAGGCCCCCGGAAACGCCGAATCCCCTCTAAGGGAGGGGATCGGAGGACACAGGAAAGTACGTCGTCGTAGCGGGGCCAGGATTTGAACCTGGGACCTCTGGGTTATGAGCCCAGCGAGCTACCGAGCTGCTCCACCCCGCGTCGCTTGAACTCCCTCAGGATACGCCTCCGTCGCCCTTCGACCAAATCGGGTCGGACGGTCACCACGACTCGCACTCCCACTCAGGCGTCGAGCCTGGCCTGCCGGAGTCGCTTCACCTCTCCCCGAGCCTTCTTCGCCCGCAGCCTGCGGTCGGTCGCTGCCCTGGTGGGCCGGGTGGGCCGTCGTGCTCGCGGTGGGGGCGCAATCGCATCGCGGAGCGCCTCAGCGAGGCGGTCGCGGGCAGCCTGCCGATTGCGCCACTGGGAGCGGTACTCCTCGGCCGTGATGACCAGGCAGCCGTCCACCAGCCGGCCGGACAATCGCTCGATGGCCCGGGCCCGGAGGGCCTCGGGGAGGCTGGCCGACCGGGCGAGATCGAAGGCCAGTTGCACCCGGGAGTCGGTGGTATTCACGCCCTGGCCGCCAGGCCCGGAAGATCGGGAGAACCTCCAGGTGAGCTCATGGGCTGGGATCACGATCGATCCGCGCACCTCGAGGCCCTCGTCCATGCCGCAAGGATGGCTCATCCACCGACGTCAGCGCCAACCGGCAACGTGCTGCGGCCTAGAGTGCGATCCATGAGCGAGCCAGATGCCGAGGCGAGCCATGGCACGGTGCTCGACCCGCCCGTGACGATGGCGATCTCGTCCGGCGTTGCGACCGTGACGATGAATCGTCCGGATCAGCGCAATCGGCTTGACCTCGAGGCGATCCGGCTCATGCAGGCGCTCATCGAGCGGGCCGGCGCGGATGACAGCGTGCGCGTGGTGATCATCACCGGCTCTGGGAGCACGTTCTGCTCAGGAGCCGACCTGGCAGCAGCGTCGACATCGGATGGCTTCGCCGCCGGCGCGCTGACCGCCCTCGGCGACCTGCTGCGGGCCATCCTGGTCTGCCCGAAGCCAACGATCGCACGGGTGCAGGGTCATGTCGCCGGAGGCGGCAATGGCCTCGTCGCCGCCTGCGACATCGCGGTGGCCGCCGATGATGCGCGCTTCGCCTTCAGCGAGGTCCGGGTCGGGGTGGTGCCGGCGGTGATCAGCGTGGTGTGCCTGGCCGTCATGCAGCGCCGGCACGCGCAGGAGCTGCTGCTCACCGGGGAGCGCGTAAGCGCGGAGCGGGTGCGCGAGGCTGGGCTGGTCACCTGCGTTGTCCCGGCAGCCGACCTCGATGCCGTCGTCGATGGCTACGTGCGGCAGTTGTGCGCAGGCGGCCCGCTGGCCCTCGCCACGACCAAGGACCTCATCCGCCGGGTGCCCGCCATGCCGCGGGACGAGGCGTTCGCCTGGACGGCGGAGGTCTCAGCCACCGCGTTCACCTCACCCGAGGCGGCCGAGGGCATGGCAGCCTTCCTCGCCAGGCGCCCCCCAGCCTGGGCACCCGGCGACCAGTAGGCCACCGCGGCTCAGGCGGGCTGAGCCGTCCCTGATGGCGCACTCGAAGCGGCATCCCCGCCCGTCAGCCTGGCCTCAGCGTCGGCGGCTCGGCCAAGCGCCTCGGCCAGGGCCTTCTGCGCCCGGTCATAGGCCGTGAAGTCGCCGGTCTTCAGCGCCTCCTGCCCGGCGTCATAGGCCGCCTGGGCGTCGGCGATGGCTGCCGCCAGGTCGGTGATCGGGTCGCCCGTGGAGGGCGGTGGCGTGGTCGGGCCGGTTGGCTCCGGAGTGCTCGGCGAGGTCGGCTGCGGAGTGCTCGGCGACGGCGTCGGCACCGTCAGGTCCCCGCCCTCGTCCGGCACGGCGTCGGGCGTGGAGTCGGGGTTCGTGCTGAAGACCCTCTCCAGGGCGACGTCCAGGGTGTCCTCGAGCGCGACATTCGCGCCGTAGCCGACGAGCACCTTGCGCAGCAGCGGGTACCCATCGGTGGAGGCGCGGATGTAGACCGGCTCGACGTAGAGCAGGCCGCCGTTGAATGGCAGGGAGAGCAGGTTGCCGAACTCGACATCCGACCCGCCCCGCCGGAGGAGCGACAGCTGCGAGCTGACGACCGGGTCGGACTCGAAGTTGTTCTGCACCTGCTGCGGGCCGGGGATCGCCGTATTGCTCGGCAGCTGGAGCACCCGGATCGTCCCGTAGTCGTCGCCAGGTGTGGAGTTGACCGCCATGAACGCGGCAAGGGTCTGCCTTCGCTGCGGGGCGAAGGTCGTGGTGATCGAGAAGGCTGCCTGCTGCTGGTCGGGCATCTTCAGCGACAGGTAGTAGGGCGGCTGGAAGACCTGCGCCGGGGCCACCGTAGGATCGAAGGGGACGATCCACACATCGGTGCCGTTGTAGAACGTCGTCGCATCGGTGACGTGATAGCGGCTCATGATGACCCGCTGCACCTTGAAGATGTCCTGCGGGTAGCGCACGTGCGCCAGCACCTCATCGCTCATCTGCGACTTCGGCACGACGGTGCCGGGGAAGGCCTTCATCCAGGTCTGCAGCACCGGGTCGGACTCGTCCCAGGCATAGAGCGTCACCGTCCCGTCATAGGCATCCACGACTGCCTTCACTGAGTTTCGGGCGTAGTTCAGCTGATCCTGCGGCATCAGCCCGACGGGCACCGCCCGGGTGCTGATGGAGTCGCTCGTGGCATCCGAGAGCGAGACGCGGCTGGAGTAGGGGTATGCGTTGGACGTCGTATAGCCGTCCACCATCCACTTGATGCGGCCATCGGCCACGATCGGATACGGATCCTGATCCAGGGTGAGCCAGGGCGCGACCTTCTCCACGCGGGTGAGCGGATCGCGATCCCACAGGATGCGCGAGTCCGGGTTGACCAGGTCGGACAGCAGGATGTTGCTGTCCTGGAACTTCGTCGCGAACAGCAGCCTGCCGAATGGCGACCCCATCGGCACGCCACCGGTGCCCTGGTAGGTGTTGGTCTTCTGCCCGGTGGGGCTCGCGTCATCGGGGTAGTCAAGCTCGATGGGCTGCGATCCCTTGGGGCCGCCGACGATGCTGTAGGTCGGCGAGAGCTCGCCGAAGTAGACCCGCGGCTCGCTGACGTCCAGGCCGCCGGTCGGCGGGATGTTGCTCTCGAAGAAGTCCGGCTGGCCGTTGCTCAGCGCGGTGTTGTCATAGGCCGAGACGAATCCGTACCCATGGGTGAAGACGGCTCGCTCGTTGGTCCAGTTGCGCTGGCCGTCGGGGATGCCGGCAAGGTTGATCTCGCGGACGGCGACCACCGAGCCTCGCAGCTGACCATCGACGACATACCGATCGACATCGAGCTTGCTGTTGAACGAGTAGTAGCCGCGGATCTGCTGGAGCTGGTTGTAGGTCGGCGACACGACCGCCGGGTCGAGCAGCCTGATGTTGTCGAGCGTCCCCTTGCTCGAGTCGATGACCGACTGCGAGGGCGGATCGACCGTCCCCGGGTAGTCCTGCACCGTCGCTCCCGAGATGCCATATGCATCGCGGGTCGCGGTGATGTTCCGCTCGATGTACGGCTGCTCCTTGAGCAGCTCATTGGGACGGACCTGGAACTGCTGGACGATGAGCGGGTAGATGGCACCGACCACGATGCTGGTGACGAACATCAGGCCAAGTCCGATGAGCGGGATCGCCCACGCCTGGCGGATCGCGTTGAGGATGAACAGCACCGCGACGATCACCGCGACGAAGGTCAGGATGTTCAGCGAGGGCAGCACGGCGTAGACGTCCGTGTACTTCAGGCCGGTGAACCCGGTGACGAGCGTCTCGCTCTTGGTGGCCAGCTCGTAGCGGTCCAGCCAGTAGGCAGCGGCCTTCAGCAGCAGGATGACCGCGATGATCAGGCTGACCTGGACCTGCGCCGCCTTGGTCGCCCGGTCGCCCGGCGGCTGGAGCCGCAGGCCGCCGTAGAGGTACTGGATCAGGACGGCGGCGATCAGGGACAGGAATGCCAGGGCGAACGCGAAGCCGAGGAGGAACCTGATGAACGGCAGGGTGAAGGTGTAGAACGACAGGTCGATCCCGAACTGCGGATCGGTGATGCCGAAGGGCGTGGCGTTCCGCCACATCAGGTAGGAGCCCCACTCCCCAGACGCCGTCAGGCCGGTGAACCCGCCGACGACGAGGGCGATGATGACGCCGATCCGAGCCCGGTAGGGCTCAACGGTGAGCCGGTAGCGTTCCAGGCTTGCCTGCTCCGGGGTCATGCCGCGAAAGGTCGGCCGACTGCGCCAGGCCCACCACATCGTCAGCAGCAGCCCGGCCGCCATGACCGCGCCGAAGGCCAGGAACATGACTCCCCGCGTCATCAGGCCGATCGTGAACACCTGCGTCATGTCCACGGACTGGAACCACAGCCAGTCGGTGTAGAAGCCGGTGAACAGCACGAAACCGAGCACGATCACGCCGAGGATGACGATCGTCGGCAGCAGCACCCCGCCTCGGCGGCGCTCAGGATCGGCGGCCGTGGGCATTCCCTCGCCGGGCATCTGGAAGGTCACCTTCCGAACCTACGGCACCCGGGCCGATCACGCCTCGGCTGGGCAGGCCGCCAGACCGGTCCGCCCGGAGGTCCACAGCTGGACCGCCGTGACAGCGTCGGCAAGGGTCTTGATCGGGACGACGGTAAGGCCATCGGGGATGTGCCCGGCGGCCTCCGCGCAGTGGGCCGCCGGCATGAGGAACAGCTCGGCGCCGGCACCGCGTGCCCCCGCGAGCTTCTGCCGGATGCCGCCGATCGTCCCGACCTCGCCTTCCGGCGTGATGGTGCCCGTGCCGGCGATATGACGTCCCTGGGCGAGGTCCTGGGGGGTGAGCTTGTCGACCAGGCCGAGCGCGAACATCATCCCGGCACTCGGGCCGCCGACATCCTTCAGCGTGAAGGTGATGTCGAAATCCGCCGCGTAGTACAGGCCGACCCCGATGCCCACCTGCGGCACGCCTGGCTCGTCCGGGTTCTCCTGGGAGGTGACCTGCTCGTCAAGGGTCTTCAAGGCACCGTCGACAAGTCGCTCCACCGTGAAGGTGAATGTCGTGCCGATGGGCTTGGCGCGTATGGCGTCGCCGACCTGCTTGGGCTCGGTGACCTTCGTGCCATCGACCGCAAGGATCCGGTCGCGAGGCTCGAGCTTGCCGCTGGCCGGGGTGCCCTCGTAGACGGCCGTCACGACCAGCTCCGTCCGCACGGGCTTGCCGAGATAGTTCAGGGCGGCAGCAACCGAGTTCGACTCCGCAGTGCTGAACAGGGCTGCCTGCCGGACCTTCACGTCCTCGCCGCTGACATCGTCCGGGTAGATGAGCTCGCGCGGCAGCACCGCGTCAGCCGGATTGAACCAGGATCCGATGGCCTCGACGAAGGTGAGCCCGCCGCGTGGGCCGCCTGATTCCATGACAGTAGTCATATCCAGGTCACCGGTCGTGGGATACGTGGTCGTGCCCTCGATGTCGATCACCGGCACCCCGCCGACATCGCCGACGACGTTGTAGGTCGGGCCGGGAGCCATCTTCACAAAGGGGACGGGCAGCAGCAGGGCGACCGCCAGCAGGACGATCAGGCTGGCGGCACTCACCACCAGGACCCGAGCGCGATGGGTCACGCGGCCGAGCCCCTGCCCTGGCGCTCATCGCCCTTGGACCCGGACTGCGGGCCCGCCTCGCCGTCGGCGGCGCTGGCGGCGGCGTTTCGCCGCAGCAGGCGATCGAGCGAGGCCCGCAACGTGGATGACGATCGGGACTGCCCTGCCGGCAGCGGACGCTGCATGGCCAGTTGCATGCGGCGCAGGTGCTCCATGCCCTCGATGGCCTCTGTCGGACGTTCCGGCCGCGCACGGTACATCGCCCAGGCGACCGCGAGGACCGTTGCCCCGATGGGGATGAGCCACCACAGCAATGCCGACACGCCCATAGCGTACGCGCTGCCGCAGGGCTCGCATCGTGGGGAGCAGCGGCGGACGCCTCATCAGCGATGAGCGGGGCCCGCAGGGTCTCGCAGGACTCGCTCGCCTTCCCCTTGCGAACGCGTCCTCGTTATCCCACCGGGCCCCGTCACGAGGGACGCTAGGGGCCTAGGCGAGGGGCCGTCAACGCCCGACGGACAACGCAGGGTCGTCCCTGTTGACGGACCTGCGTCAAAGATGGGGACATCTGCAGAAATCCTGTGGACTCCCCGTGGCCGTGCGTGTGGATGACTTGCGGATAGTGGGGAGATTTCGGTGAAACCGTGAGGGAAACTTCGATCACACCCTGTGGACAGAAAATAGTTCATCACAGGGAACATCCTGACGCCCCTCGATCGCATGCCTCGCGGACCAGTGCGAGCACACTGGCGTCTGTCCCAGCCGGCAGCGCATCGACGGACCACCAGCGCAGGTCGTCCGACTCCTCGCTGATCACCGGGATGGCAGCGTCGGGCACGATCGCGAGGAACTGCACATCGAGATGCTCACTGGTCCCGGGTCCGCAGGACACCGCATGACGGTCCAGTCGCAGTGGATGCCGGCTCATCCGGACGGGCGCGATCCCGCACTCCTCGATGACCTCCCTTCGCGCGGCTTCCTGCAGTGTGCCGTCCGAGGGCTCGCAGTGGCCGCCGAGCTGGAGCCAGCGGCCCACCCTGGGGTGCAGGGTCAGCAGCACCCTGGCACCCGATGCGTCCATGACCAGGGCGCTGGCGGTCAGGTGGCCGATACGGCAGCTGCGCCACATCGCATCCGGGTAGGAGCCCAGGAAGGCACGGTATTCGTCCCGCAGGGCGCATTGCTCGATATCGGAGTGCTCGAATGCCGCGAGGACGGCTCGGGCATCCGCGTGCAGGCTCATGCCGGCGGCGATTCGCCCGGCTCGAGGTCGTCGTCGCCGGGCTCACCCGGGAGTTCCGGCTGATCCGCCAAGCCCAGCTGATCCGCGAAGCTCAGCGGATCGGCAAGGTCGTCGGCATCGGGCATCAGGTCGGGGTGTTCCCACAGCCCATCGCGAGCCGACGCCCCGCCACGCACGCGCACGGCAGCGAACAGGGTGGCCGCCTCCCGGATGGCCTTGGGACGCAGCTCCAGGCCGATGAGACCGGCGAAGGTGCGCTCTGCCGGGCCTCCCGAGGCACGTCGCCGGCGAACGGTCTCGCGCAGTGCCTGGGCAGTGGCGAGGCGTTCGCCGATCGCCTCGGCGACGACGTCCTCCACCCAGCCTTCGACCAGGGCCAGCAGTGTCTCCAGTCGGGCCAGGGCGGCACGCTGCTCATCGGTGTCCTCGGGCTGGAGCAGCCCGGACCCCACCAGGTGCTGCAGGGCCTGGGGATCGGACATGTCGATCTCGGCCACTGCCTGCTGCATGCGCTCGGCATCGACTCGGATCCCGCGGGCGTACGCCTCGATCGCTCCCGAGAGCCGTGCCCGGAGCCAGGGCACATGGGCGAAGAGCCGCTGATGTGCCGACTCGCGCAAGGCCAGGTAGAGCCGGATCTCGGTCTCGTCGATGCCGATGCCCTCGCCGAATCCGCGCACATTCGCGGGGATGAGCGCAACGGCCTCCGACTCCTGCAAGGGGATGCCGATGTCCCCGGCGCTGACGACCTCGCGGGACAGGGCGGCAAGGCCCTGCCCGAGCTGCACGCTGAAGGCCGCCACGGCCAGCTGCTGCATCATGCCGAGCATCGGCTGGAGCATGGCCATCATGTCCGGCGTGATGCCCTCGGGCAGCATCTCGCGAAGCCCCTCGGGCAATGCCTGCTGCAGCGCGTCTGCGGGCATGCCGCCGAGATCGCCGGCGGACACCGTCCCCATCATGGCGACCATCCGCTCGGCGACGGGCTCCACGTACCGCCGCCACATCGGCAGTGTTGCCTCGAGCCAGTCCGCTCGGCTCCATGCCATGGCAGTCGCCGCACTCGCCGGGAAGGTGGTGGCCGCGTCCAGCCACAGGTCGGCGAGCCGGCAGGCATCGACGATCTCACCGCGGGCCTCCTCGGTCACCGCCGACGTGAATCCAGCGGCCTCCCCGGCCAGGCCGGCGCGGGCGGTCTCACGGACCAGGGCCCAGTTCACCGGGCCGGCCGCGGTTGCGGTGCCCGCCTGCTGCAGGTACTGGCCGAGCTGCTGCAGTGCCGCTCCCAGGGCCGACATATCGAAAGGGCCCTGACCCGGCTGGCCCGGACCCGGCATCCCGAATCCGAATGGGACGTCACCGCTCATGGCAGCACTGCTCTCATACGGCGACCGTAACCTGACATGGCTGTGGGCGGGGAGTCCCCGCCCACAGTTGCGCCTTGAGCGCAATCAACCTGGACCGGCCCGAAGGCTGGTCGACGACCCCGACGGTCGCCTCCGAAGCGCGCTGCTCCTCAGGCCTTGCCGAGAATGCGCGTCACCTTGGTGCCGCACACCGGGCAGACGCCCTTGGCGAAACGGCGGCCATTGGTCTCCTCGACATGGCCAGTGAACTCGCGCTTCTCCTTGCACTTCACGCAATATGCCTCGCCGGTGTAGCTCTCGGCCATCGGGCCCTCCTGTCGACTCGTCCAGGACCGCAGAACTCGCGGCCCGGTGGCGTCTACCACCTCGCCCGGCTGTTCGGGCTCCGCGCCACACTAAGGCACCTATCGAGGGCAACCGCCGAGGCGCGAGGGCACGATTCGGTCCTCGCTCGTAATAAATACCTTGAAAAGATTATAAATGCCTCAAATAGGACAAATCGAATGATGTCAGAGGCCACGCATCGCCTCCACCGTCCGCCCGGCAGAATCGGCCGATGACCTCCCCCGCGATCGATGAGGACCACCTCCGCGCGGCCTTACGAGACCTGCTGCAGATCCCCTCGGTCGGGGGGACGTCCGCCGAGGCCGACATCCAGTGGCACATTGCCGCCGCCTGGCAGGCCGAGGGGCTCACGGTCGACGCCTGGCCGATCGACCTCGACCGGGTGACCGCCCAGCCCGGCTTCCCCGGGATGGAGGTCGACCGGAGGCAGGCCGTCGGGGTCACTGCCACCCTCGCCGGTATCGGCGGCGGGCAGACGCTGCTGATCAACTGCCATACCGACGTCGTGCCCCCCGGGGATCTGCGCGCCTGGACCGGCGACCCCTTCATCGTCCGCGAGGTCGACCACTCCCAGGCGTTCATCGCCAGGGGGGCCTGCGACATGAAGGCCGGGGTAGTCGCGGCCTGGGCCGCGGTTCGCACCATCCGCGAGGCCGGGATCCGACTGCGCGGCGACGTCATCCTGGCGCCCGTCAGCGGCGAGGAGGACGGAGGCCTTGGCACCTACGCCCTGCTGGATCGACTGGCCGAGCTCGGCGTGCGCCCCGACCGGTGCGTCATCCCCGAGCCGACCGGCCTGGACATCGTGCCCGCGAACGCGGGAGCGCTGACCTTTCGCCTGGTCGTGCCAGGCAAGGCCACCCATGCCTCCCGCCGGACCGAGGGTGTCAGCGCGATCGAGTGCTTCATGCCGATCCTGCGAGCCCTGCAGGACCTCGAGGCACGCCGCAACCGCGACGTCGACCCCCTCATGCGCCGCTGGCCGCTGGCCTACCCGCTGTCGATCGGGACGATCCAGGCCGGCGACTGGGCCTCGACCGTCCCCGACCGGCTGACGGCCGAGGGCCGGCTCGGCGTCGCCCTCGACGAGCCGGTCGCACAGGCGAGAGCCGATCTCGAGGCAGCGGTCGCGGACGCCTGCCGGGCGGATCCCTGGCTGCGCGATCACCCCGTGCAGGTTCAGTGGTGGGGCGGGCAGTTCGCCCCTGGACGGACCGACTCGGCCGATCCCCTCCTCGAAGACGTCGCAGCCGCGCACGCCCGCATCACCGGCCGGCCGCCCGCGGTGTACGGCGCCCCATATGGCTCGGACCTGCGCCTGATCCGGGGCCTCGGCGGCATCCCGACCATCCAGTACGGGCCTGGCGATGCCGCGACCGCGCACACGGCCGATGAGTTCGTCCGCATCGACGAGGTGCGTACCTGCGCTGAGGTCCTCGTGCAGGTCATCCTGCGCACCTGCCAGGAGGCGTAGAGCCACCGAACCGCCCGGCGGACTGCCGAGAACCCAGGACCCATATCCCAGGACGCCTGTGGATCGCCAGGTGCCGTCCACAGGCATGTCCGCGCACCCTGCGACCATGCCAGCCAGCTCCCCGACGTCAGCGACCGCACGCGCACAGGCAGCAAGCCCACTCGCTCAGGCAGCAAGCCCACTCGCACAGGCAGCAGGCGGCATGCTCCGACCCCGCTATCGACCCCAGAGCCCGCTGCTGTGGCGTCCGGCCGGCCGCCTGCAGATCGGCGAGGGCAGCCACCACGTGATCCTGCCCGACGCGACGGCGGCGATGACCCGGTGGATCCTCAGCCTGGACGGCCTGCGGGATGTCGCCCAGATCGAGCAGGATCTTCCGATCCCCATGTCGGACGCATGCCGGATCCTGCGCGCCTGCGTGCAGGCCGTGGCAGTCGAGGACGCCGCATCGATGCCCCACTCCTGGCGCTGGTGCGAGCGGCATGCGCGTGACGCGGCCCAGGGCGACTGGCTCGCCGCTGCGTCCACCTACGGCAGCACCGCACATGCAGACGAGGTCATCGACCGGCGAGCCCGCGTGCGATGGTGGATCCGAGGATCGGGCATCCTGGCCGAGCAGTCGCACCATGCCTTCGAGTCATCCGGGATGCTGCCCGCCCAGCACGAGGCCGGCGCCACCCTGGTCGTCCTCGCCGACAGCCTGCACCCGGTGCACGTCGCAGACCCCCGGCTGCAGATCCCGCACCTGGCCCTGGGCATCTATGGCGATCGCGCCATCATCGGGCCGCTCGTCGTGCCAGGCGTCACCAGCTGCCTGCGGTGCGCCTACCTGCACACGCGTGACGCGGATCCCTCCTGGCCGAGCCTGTCGGTCCAGCTGACCCGGTCGATCGAGCGCATGCCCATCCGGCCGATCGACCGGCTGCACGCATTCCTCACCAGCGCTCAGGCGGCACTGCTCGCCCGCGCCTGGGCAGACCACGGCGAAGACAGCCGGGCCGGTACGCCGAGCCGGGGCTGGCGGAACCGCGCCATCGAGATTCGACTGCCCGATGGCAGGCGCACCGACCATGAACGACCAGCGCATCCGCTGTGCGGATGCGCCTGGGCCCCTCGGACGAGCGCCCCGGCCCTGGCCGGGTGAGAATGTCTGCATGGTCGACATCCCGCGCAATGCCCTCACCCGCGGGGTCCGCATGGTCACCCTGCCCGCCTCGTATGCCGGTCGCACTGCCGTCGGCCTCGGCAAGCGCGTGGGCGGGAAATCCGCCGAGGCGGTGTCTGCCGAGATCCAGCAGCGCACCGCCGAGCAGATGTTCAAGGTGCTCGGGGAGCTCAAAGGCGGGGCGATGAAGCTCGGCCAGGCCATGAGCATCTTCGAGGCGGCGCTGCCTGAGGAGTTCGCCGGCCCCTACCGGGCGACCTTGACCAAGCTGCAGGATGCGGCGCCGCCCATGCCGGCCGACCGGATCCACCGAATCCTCGCCGATGAGCTCGGGGCCGACTGGCGCGAGCGCTTCGCGGCCTTCGACGACACCCCGGCCGCCGCAGCCTCTATCGGCCAGGTGCACAAGGCGACCTGGCATGACGGCCGGGTCGTCGCGGTCAAGGTGCAGTACCCGGGTGCCGACAAGGCGCTCATCGCCGACCTGAACCAGATGGCGCGGATGGGCAAGCTGTTCGCGTCCTGGATCCCGGGGATGGAGATCAAGCCGCTGATCGAGGAGCTGCGCGATCGAGCCATCGAGGAGCTGGACTACCTCCGGGAGTCCAGCAGCCAGCGCACCTTCGCGGCAGCCTTTGAGGCCGACCCCGAGGTGGTCGTGCCGCATGTGCTGGCAGCCGCGCCTCACGTCCTGGTCTCCGAGTGGGTGGACGGCACGCCCCTGTCGGCGATCATCGCCAACGGCACCCAGGCCGAGCGCGACCATGCGGGCACCCAGTACATCCGCTTCCTGCTCTCCGGGCCGGCCCGGGCCGGGCTGCTCCATGCGGATCCGCACCCCGGCAACTTCCGCATCACCCCCGATGGCCGCCTGTGCGTGCTCGACTTCGGCGCGGTCGCCGAGCTGCCTGATGGGCTCCCCGAGGTGATGGGCTCGCTCCTGCGCATTGCCCTGAGCGGGGACGCCCAGACCGTGATCGATGGCCTGCGCGCAGAGGGGTTCATCCGTCCGCACATCGAGGTCGACCCCAGCCAGCTGCTGGGCTACCTCGACCCGTTCGTGGAGCCCGCCCGCCATGACGAGTTCGCCTTCACCCGGGCCTGGCTCCGTGGCCAGTTCAACCGCATCAACGACATCCGCGACCCGGACTTCGTCGTCGGGATGAAGCTGAACCTGCCCCCGTCCTACGCCCTGATCCATCGGGTCTGGCTCGGTGGCATCGGCGTGCTGTGCCAGCTGCAGGCAACGGTGCCGATGCGCGCCGAGCTCGAGCGCTGGGTGCCGGGCTTCACTCCGCGCGCAGTGGCGTAGTCCTGTCCCAGACCGCCTCAGCAGGCGGGCATAGCCCTCGCCGAATCAGGAAGCTGACGCTGCCTGCACCAGCGCGAGCAGCGCAGCCCCATGCTGCTGGAGCTTGGCCGGGCCGATCCCGGGGATCTCCAGCAGCTGCTCAGGCGTCGATGGACGAAGCTCGGCGACCGCCAGCAGCGTGGCATCGGTGCAGATCACGTAGGCGGGCACCCCGAGCTCGCGGGCCTGCTCGAGCCGCCATGCCTTGATCCGCTCGACCAGGGCCTCATCGATGCTCGCCGGGCAGGTTCGACACCGCCCTGCGGTTCGCTCAGGTGCCGTCACCAGGCCCTTGCCGCAGATCCGGCACCTGGCCGGGCCCCGCCGGCCCCTGGCCGCCCCATCACGCGCGACACCAGCGGCTCGTCGGCTCCCTGCGCCGGACGAGCCGTAGATCACCCGGCCGCTCGAGGCATCGGACGAGGCGCGTCGCCCCTGCGAAGGGCTGATCTGCTGCAGGAATCGGCTCAGGGTGCGGCTCGCACGCCCGCCTGGCTGACGGGCCCTGGCCCATGACAGGTACAGGGCATCGCGTGCCCGGGTGATCCCCACGTACGCCAGGCGCCGCTCCTGCTGGACCTGCTCCTCGGACTGGGCGTAGTGGATCGGCAGCAGGCCCTCACTGCACCCGGCAATGAAGACCACCGGCCACTCCAGGCCCTTGGCTGCGTGCAGCGAGGCCAGGGTGACGGCATCGGCCTCAGGGGCATGCTGGGCCTGGGCACGGCGATCCAGCTCAGCGACGAAGGCAGGCACGTCCATGTCGGCGTGCTCGTCGGCCAGGGCCACGAGGGCGGTCAGCGACTCCCACCGATCCCGGGCCGCCCCCCCGCCACCGGGCGGCGCGGACGTCCAGCCCATCCCGGACAGCACCGCCCGCAGCTCGTCTGGAATCCGGCCGGTGGCCTCGCCTGCGCGAGCTGCGCCGCGCAGCAGGGCGCTTGCCTGCTTGATCTCAGCTCGCTCGAAGTAGCGCTCGCCCCCGCGCATCACGATCGGGATGCCGCGATCCGCCAGGGCAGCCTCGAGCTCCGCCGACTGGGAGTTGACCCGGAAGAGCACGGCGATGTCGCGCGGCCTGGTACCAGCGGAGATCAGCCCGCTGAGCCGCTCCGCGATCGCGGTGGCCTCCTCGACGTCGTCATCGAAGGCCATGATCGTCGGGCTGGGCCCAGTCGTGCGAAGCGCGCGCAGGCGCAGGGAACCCGGCTGCGGAGACTGATCGATCACTGCATTGGCCAGGTCGACGATCGGCCCACTGCAGCGGTAGCAGTTCACCAGGCGAACCTGCGTGGCATCAGGAAAGCGCTCCATGAAGCCAGTGAGGTAGTCCGAGCTCGCGCCGGTGAAGGAGTAGATCGTCTGGCTGACGTCGCCGACCACGCACAGGTCGTCGCGCTCGCCGAGCCACAGGCTGAGCAGCTCATGCTGGATGTGGTTGACGTCCTGGTACTCATCGACGGTGAACCAGCGGTATGCCGCCTGGACCTCGCTGGCGATGCCGGGCCGGCTGCGCAGGATCTCGGCGAGATTGAGCAGGACGTCCTCGAAGTCGATGAGCTGCTGCCGATCCTTGGCGTCCTCATACGCCTGGTAGACCCGCACGACGGTCTCGACATCGGCGGACCACTGGCGCATCACCCGGGCATCGAGGACATCCGCCGGATCGAAGCCATTGGCCTTCGCCCATTCGATGTCGGCGGCCAGGTCGCGGATGAGGACGCCATCGGCTCGCAGGCCCACAGCCCCGCAGGCCTCTGCCACGATCCGGGCCTTGCTCGGCAGCACCTGCGGGAGATCCCGGCCGCCGACCCGTGGCAGGAAGTAGCGCAGCTGGCGAAGTGCCGCTGAGTGGAAGGTTCGCGTGGCCACCCCCTCGACGCCAAGGCCGAGCAGCCGGCTGCGCATCTCGCCTGCGGCGCGCGTGGTGAAGGTCAGGGCCATGGTCCGGCTCGGCTCATGGACTCCGCTGCGAACGGCATAGGCGATCCGATGGGTGATCGCGCGCGTCTTGCCGGTGCCTGCCCCCGCGAGGACCACGACCGGGCCGTGCACGCTGGTCGCCACCGCGGCCTGCTCGTCGTCCAGGCCGAGCAGCACGGCGGCCGCGTCGTCCGGCACTCTCTTGGCAACGGCCGAGACCTCCGGCAGCTCGGCAGGCGACGTCGCTGGGCCAGCAGCCCTGCGATCCTCCGCGCGCCGGCCCATGGCCTGCACGCTAGCGTGGTGGTCCAACAGTCACGCAACGGCGATCGCCTGGGCGATCGCCGTTCCGGGACCGTCGCAGTGAAGGGGCGTTCGCGATGAAGATGTACACGACGGTGTGGTGCGGCTACTGCCAGCGGCTGAAGGCCCAGCTCGGCCGTGAGCAGATCGCATTCGAGGAGATCGACATCGAGGCCGACCCGGAGGCTGCCGCATTCGTCGAGTCCGTCAACGGCGGCAATCAGACCGTGCCCACGGTGCTCTTCGACGACGGCACCGCGATGACGAACCCGTCGATCGGCCAGGTCAAGGAGAAGCTCGGCGTCGCCTAGCTCGGCTCCGGCCCGGCCACGACGGCACTAGCCGCGCAGCCAGTCCCCCGGGAGCGAGGCTCCGTACCAGCACTCGATCAGGTACCGGGAGATCGACAGCCGCGGCGGCAGGCGCACGAGCGAGGCCTCGCAGGCTGCATACAGCTCCTCGCGGCTGAACCAGCCTGCCTCGGCGATCTCCGCGGTGTCGACGGCGATATCAGCCGCCGAGGGGTCGTCCGGATCCACCCAGGCGTGGTAGCCGAGCATGAGCGATGCCGGGAAGGGCCATGGCTGACTGCCGAGGTAGCGCACATGGCCCGGGTCGCTGCCGATCCGCACCCCGGTCTCCTCGCGCACCTCGCGGCGCACGGCAGACTCGACCGACTCGCCGGCCTCCACGAAGCCCGCGATGGTCGACATCCAGCCGGCATCCCAGTTCACATGGCGCCCGAGCAGGGCCCGATCCGAGCGATCACGGACCAGGACGATGGCCGCAGGGTCCGTACGCGGGAAGTGCTCGATCCCCTCCGCCGGGCAGTGCATCGCCCAGCCCGCGTCCTTGGCCCGCAGCGCAGTGCCGCAGCCCGGGCAGCAGCGCGTGCGGGCGCGCCAGTTGTCCAGGGCGACCGCAGTGACGGCCATGGCCGCCTGCTCAGCGGGCAGGCGCAGGCCCAGCTCGCGCAGGGTGCGCCACTGCGGGATGCCCCCCGGAAGCTCGCTGACCGGCTCGGGCGCATGCGCTGCGAAGGCTGCCCGGCCATCAGGGCGCAGGCCGAGGAACGTCAGGGAGTCCAGGCCCTCGGGGACCTCGCGCGCCGCGCTCAGCAGCAGCCGCGCTGGTTGAGAGGCCTCCGTCACCGCTACGGCACCGTGACTGACCCACATGACCTCGCAGCCGTCGCCCTGCAGGCGAGAGCGCAGCCACTGCTCATCGGTTCGGCGCTCGGCAGCGCGGTCCAGGCCGCCACTGACCAGGTGCAGCTCACCGACCTGCCGCGCATCGCTCACCCGAGGACTCCTGGACCCTGCGTCGGCGCATTCGTCGTATCGCCAAGACAGGTGCGAGCATACGGGCCGTGAACGTCTTCATCCGGCAGCTCACCGGCGTGCGATTCGTGGCGGCCGCCTGGGTGCTCCTCTACCACCTCCAGGGCCCCCTCGGCGTCCTCGGCATCCTCGGGATCCCGGTGCTCGCCGACGTGCTCCGCGTCGGCCGGCTCGGCGTCGACCTGTTCTTCGCCCTGTCAGGATTCATCCTGACGCACACCTACCTGACCCGGCTCGGCCCTCGGCTGGCCGGATCGCGCACCGTCAACTTCTGGTGGCTGCGCCTGGCACGCATCTATCCCGTGCACCTGGTGATGCTGGTGGTTGCGGGAGTCGCCGTCGTGGCCGAGGCGAAGGTCGCCGGCGAGGCACCGGATCGGGCGTGGCTGAATCCGCTCGACTTCGGCAAGAACCTGCTCCTGGTGCAGGAATGGGGGCCGGAGCCTCAGCGCGGCTGGAACTTCGTCGCCTGGTCGCTGTCGATGGAGTGGCTGGCCTACCTGATCTTCCCGCTGCTCGTCCTGCTCCTGTGGCGGGCCCACCGGCGGCTGCCGACCGCAGCGCTGGCAGTGCTCTGGTGCGCGACGCTCGCGCCACTCGTCGCCTACGGGCTGTCGACAACCGACTCGTACTACACCGATCGCTGGGGCTCGACCATCCGGATCCTGACCGAGTTCACGGCAGGCGCCCTCACGTACCTCATCGTTCGCCGCATGCTGCCCGACCCACCGAGCCCCGCGCCGGGGAATCGGGCCGATGGCTCAGCCGTGCCGGAGGGCCAGCCCAGTCAGCGCGTCGAGCGCCTGGCAACGGTCCTCAGCGCTGTGCTGCCCGGCCTGGTGATCGTCGGCGCAGTGGTGCTCGGGCAGTGGACGGCGGCCCAGCCACCGCAGGCAACCGCGAACCCGGACGGCGAGCCGCTGCCGCCCTACTTCCACCTCCTCCTCGTCCCGCTGCTCATCGCCTGGCTGGGTGCCCTTGCCCTCTCGCGGGGCGGCCTGACCCGGGCGCTGGCGACCCGGCTCGCCGTGCTCGGCGGCTTCATCTCGTACTCGCTGTACATGACGCACCTGGTGTGGTTCGGCCTGTGGCGGGCCGCCATGCGGTCGGCGGGTATCACCGGCGGCGCCCTCTATGCGGTCGGCGTGGTGGTGCTTGTCGCTGGGGCCCTGGCCGTGGCCTACCTGATGTGGCGGCTCGTGGAGGAGCCGGCGCGCGAGTGGATGCGCGGCCTGGTGGGCGTTCGTCGCACGCCCACCGAGGAGGCCGGCGAGGCCCTGGCCGAGCAGCGAGGCGGAGTGTCCATCGCCCCGATCGCCGTCACCCCCGACGAGCAGCAGGATTCGCCCCGATAGGCGGGCCGGCACGCTGGACCGGTCCGTCAACCGGTTCATCGAGCGGTCCGTCGAGCGGTCCGTCGAGCGGGCCATCGAGCAGGTCGTCGAGGATCGCGCGCCACTCGGCCGGGCGGACGACCTCCCCGCTGGCCACCATCAGGAAGCCTGCGTCGATATCGGCAACGGGGATCCCGCGCAGCTGCGACCAGGCCAGGGCGTAGACCGCCAGCTGGCCGGGATCGGCCCAGCGCAGCGAGCCCGTCTTCCAGTCGATCACGTCGTAGCGGCCGTTCGCCTCGAACACTGCATCGATCCGGCCGGTCACGACGCGGCCACCGAGAACGATGGCGAAGGGCTGCTCGACGGCAACCGGCACGCGACTGGCGAATGCGGAGCGCTCGAAGGCAGCCTTGAGCGCATCGAGGTCAGCGTCAGAGGCGATGTCGGCATCCGAGGCACCGGGCAGGTCATCCGGATCCAGCAGCGACTGCTGGCCGTAGCGTGCCTCGACCCAGGCGTGGAACGCGGTTCCTCGTCTCGCGTACGGCGATGGCTGCGAGGGCATCGGCCGGGCGAGGTCGATCGCGAGCCCGTCCGGGTCGCGCAGTGCGCGGACCAGCGTGCCCGCGGCCAGGGACGCCGGCAGCCGCACCTGTACCGTCATCGCACGCGCCGCGCGCAGCTCGTGCATCAGCAGGCGGGCATCCTGATCCCAGCCGGCCACGATCGCTGACTCGGCACTACTGAGGCCCGCCATCTCGACGGGCATCCCGGGAAGCGCCGGATGCGCATGCATGGCATCGCTGACCCTGGCAGCCACCTGCCGCGCCGCCGGATCGCCAGGCTGCGGCCACGCGCGCTCCGCTGCGCTCGATCGTGGCGTCGGGTTGACCGGCGACGTCGGCTCCGGGGCCCACGCGACGATCTCGCCGCCCGTGTCGAGGCATGCCTCGCGCACCAGGGTCAGATACGGGTCCGGCCCTCGGGGTTTCGACTGCGTCGAACCCCACCAGTGCCCGGTGACGACCAGGGTCGACATGGCTCGGGTCATCGCGACGTAGAGCAGGCGCTCATCGTCAGCATCGCGCAGGTCTCGCAGCAGGTCGCGGTAGGCCCGAAGGTCCTTGTCGCGCAGGCCCTCGCGGAGGTCGGGCAGGCCTGCCAGGTGCGTCGGCTCGTCGATCCGGATCGGCCACGGCACGGCGCTGGCGGACGTGACCCACTCCCCGCGCGACACCCCGCCCGGGAATGCGCCGCTGGCGACCGCGGGGATGAAGACGTGCGGGAACTCCAGGCCCTTGGCCTTGTGGATCGTCATCAGTTGCACGGCGTCAGGCTGGAGGGCATCCGCCACGGGCAGGTCCACATCGAAGCGCTCGGCATCGGCGAGCCGAGCGAGGAAGGCCCCGATCGAGGCACTCCCGTCGAGGTCGGTGAACTGCGCGGCCAGGTCGCAGAACGCCGACCAGGCCCGCTGCTGATCCGGCCCAGCCAGGGCGCACTCGACATCCAGCCCGGTCACCCGGCTGATCCGCAGGATCAGCTCAAGGATCGGCTCCCCGACGTGGCGGCGCAGCGAGCGCAGCTCGAGGGCGAAGGCCCCGAGTCGCTCGACCGCCTGCGCGGAGAACATCGCGGGGTCACCGAGGTCGAGCACCGCATCGCTCAGCGAGATCGCCTCCGTCGGATCAGCACCCGCGACCGCCTCGTCGAGGGCATCGGCAACGTCGGTGGTGACCGCCCGGTGCCCACCGCCAGCCAGGGCCAGCGCCCGTGCCCCGAGGGCTGCGAGATCGCGCACCCCGATCCGCCAGCGCGGGCCCGCCAGCAGCCGGATGAGGGCAGGGTTCGCCACTGGGTCGACCAGCACCTCCAGGGTGCTGCGCAGGTCGACGACCACCGGCTGGCGCAGCAGGCCGGCCGCGCCGTGGACCTGGGTCGGCACCCCGACCGCCTGCAGCGCGGTGGCGAGCTCGGCCAGCTCGCGCCCGGTCGTTGCCAGGACAGCGACGGATCCCCAGGCCCGCTGGCGAGTCCCGATGCCCTTGATCCGCTCCACGATCCAGGCACGCTCCTCGTCGGCCGTCTCGAAGAGCCCGCACTCCACCTGGCCCGGGCCTCGGGCATGGCCGGCATGCGCGAGGGCGACGACTCCGTCGTGCCGGCTGCGCAGGGTGCTGAACACCTCGTTTGCCACCGCGAGGATGACGGGATCCGATCGCCGGTTCGCACTCAGCGTGTAGCGCGGCGCACGATGCAGGACACCGTCGCGCAGGACGGGGAAGTGGACCGGGAAGGACTCGATGTTGTCGATGCTCGCTCCGCGCCATCCATAGATTGCCTGGCACGGGTCGCCGACGGCGGTCACCGGGTGGCCATCGCCGAACACCTGCTGCAGGAGCAGTCGCTGGGCCAGGGAGGTGTCCTGGTATTCGTCCAGCAGCACCACCGGGGCCGATGCCCGCAGGGAGGAGGCGACGTCGGGGAAGGTGCGCACGATCTGCAGGGCCAGCCGAGTCTGGTCGGTGAAGTCCAGGACGTCGCGCCGCCGCTTCTCCTCGCGCCACTCCAGCACCAGTCGGGCGAGTACCGATCGCAGCAGCGCGGCATCGCGCAGGCGAGCGACCGACAGGTGCAACGGCTGGAAGGACTCCAGGGTCGACACGAGTTCGTCATCGAACTCGGCGAGGGCCTGCGGGTCGACATCCAGCTCGCTGCACTGATCGTCGAGGTCGAGCAGGTCGCCGGTGAGCGACATGGGCGACTTGCCGAGGCGATCGAGCGGCAGGCTGGTTCGGCACACCACCCGGTAGGCAAGCTGGTGCCGTGCGCCGTCCTGCAGGACTCCTGCACCGGGCTCGCGACCTAGGCGCATCCCATGCTGGGTCAGGATGCGTGCGGCATAGGCGTTATAGGTCTGCACCAGCGGCTCAGGCTGATCTCCCGGGGCGACCCCGAGGGCCCGCAGGCTGGCACGGATCCCGGCCAGCAGGGACCCGGCGGCCTTGTTGGTGAAGGTCAGCCCCAGTGCTGCGCCCTGATGGCCGTCACCTGCACCGGCTGCGCCCTCCCCGGAAGCGAGGATGCCGCCGGCCATCAGCCACGCCACCCGGGCTGCCATCGCGGTGGTCTTCCCCGACCCAGCTCCCGCAACCACCACCGCAGGCTCCAGGGGTGCGCTGATGACGTCCCACTGCTCGTCCGAGACGCGAAAGCCCAGGGCGGCATCGAGCTGCTCGCGAGTGACCGTCATCGCGGCCCCCGGGATTCGCGCCCCGGCACGTGGCCAAGGGGCTGACCCTCGGGCTGCGTCGGGCACACCCGCTGATAGGCGCAATGCCGGCAGGCGCTGCCGGGCCTGGCAAGGAACGCCTCGCGGCGGAGCACCTCGGCAGCCTCGCCGAGCTGCACCTCGACCCACGTCGGCCGGTCATCGCCCAGGGCGGGCTGCACCTGCACCTTCGGCGCGGGGGAATCGCGTGACGCAGGCACCCGCAGCTGGACGAGTGCAGCCCCGCCAACGTCATGGCCGTCCTGCTGCAGCAGCAGCTGGTAGACGCCGAGCTGGGCATGGGCCGGGATGTCCTTCTCCGCCGGCGGGGTCCGCATGTTCTTCAGGTCGATCGGGACCATCCGGCCCTCGGCGTCCTGCTCGACCCGGTCCAGGAAGCCGCGCAGGCGCACCTGCTCGGTCTGGCCGGAGGGCGTGGGCACGTCGACCAGGGAGCGCAGCTCACACTCGGTCTGGACGAGCGCCCGCTCCGCTCGCAGGTGATACGCCAGGAAGCGGCTGAGCGCTGCCCTGGCCTCGGCGCGCTCGGCGGCCGACTGCCAGGCCGCCTCGAAGCGCAGATCCCGCCAGACCCGGTCGACCCAGGCATCCATGGCGTCGAGGTCGGCAGGCACCTCCCCCTTCGCCACGTAGTCGGCCAGGGCGTGCACGACGCTGCCGAACTTGGTCGCGGCGTGACGGGCGACCTCCGCCCTGGCCTCATGCTGCAGGAACCACTGCAAGGGGCAGGCGGTGAGCTGCTCCAGGCCGCTGCCGGACAGGGCGACGGGATCCTGCGCGGGCCGGACCGGCCGGTCGCTGACCGTCACATCGCGAGTTCCCCACCAGGTCGAGGGCTCGGCCGCCGGCACCAGCGGCTCGCCCCGATCGTCGACCTCGCTGGCGAGTCGGGCCAGCATGGAGACGGCCGCGTCGCGCAGGGCAGGCGAGGCAGACGGGTCCGCCGCGGTCGCGCGAAGTCGGGCGACCAGGCCCGAGGCCGATGCCGGGAACCGCGGCCACCCCGTCACGTGCCGGGTCGCATGGGGCGGCAGGCCCAGCTCGTCGAGGAATCGGCTCGGCTGCGCGCCAGCATCGTCCTCGCCGCCCAGCACCGCGATGACGACCTGGCGTCGCGCCCGGGTGATCGCAACGTAGAACAGGCGCCGCTCCTCAGCCAGCAGGTCGACCGGCCGCACACCGGGCCCGAGGCCATCGCGGCTGAGGCGGTCTGGCTCCAGGATCGAGCCCCGGGGCCGCAGGTCGGGCCAGAGCCCCTCCTGGGCACCGACGACCCACACGGCATCCCACTCCAGGCCCTTGGCTCGATGCGCGGTCAGGATGCGGATGGCATCGGCGCTCGCGGATCGCTCCGCGATCGACTCGGCCGGCAGCTGGGCATCGCGCAGGGTGATCAGGACGTTCCGGACGCCGATCACGCCCTGGTAGCGGGCCTGCAGTCGCCCGACGGCCTCGAACAGCGCGATGACCGCATCGAGGTCATGGCCGGCACTGCCCGACCCGGCCAGCGCGGCCTCCCGCAATCGCTCCGGCCAGCCGTGCAGCCGCCGACCCCCATGGGCGGCCTGGCCGGACCACAGGGTCCACAGGATGTCCGGGGCCGGAGCTCCCGCACGAGCCTGCGCGTGCGCATGCGCGAGCAGCTCCTGCAGTCGGCGGACGGCATCGGCCGCGCCAGCGAGCTCGGGACGCTCAGGGCAGCCCCGCTCGCCGGTCAGCACCTCTCGCAGCAGGTGATCAGACGCCGGCGGCACGACGCTCGGATCCTGGACTCGGGCCTCCTCCCGCAGGGCCCGGCCCAGGCGCCGCACGTCGGAGGCGTCCAGGTCGCTCAGCGGCCCGAGCAGGATGTCGATCGCAGCCTGAGACGACATGCCTGCCGGGTCACCGGCCAGCTCGAGCAGCAGCAGCAGGTGCGCGACCGCGGGCTCCTCGCTCAGCGGCACCTCATCGGCCGCGACCACGACCGGGATGCCCTGCTGCTTCAGCGCCCGCTGCAGCCCCGGGATCGCCTGGCGACTGCGGACCAGGATCGCCATGCCGGACCACGGCAGGCCCTGGTGGAGGTGCGCCTGCCGGATCTGCTGGGCCAGGTGCGCACTGCGGGCCGACTCCCCGTCGAAGACCTGCACCTCGATGGAGCCGGTGTCCTGGGCCTGGCACTCGGGATTGCGATGGGCGTGCGCGACCTCGGCTCCCAGGCCTGCGAGCCCCTGGCGCGACATCAGGGAGCTGGCGGCCTGGCGGATCGCCGAGCCGAACCGCCGAGTCGTGCCCAGGACGGTCACCGGGGCACGCTGGCCATCCGCGGCAGGGAACTGCTCAGGGAACCGCAGGATGCCCTGCACATCGGCACCCCGGAAGCCGTAGATCGCCTGGTCCGGGTCGCCGACGGCGACCAGCGAGGCGTGCGGGCCGACGAGCGAGGCGAGCAGGGCAACCTGCATCCGGTCGGTGTCCTGGTACTCGTCGACGTAGATGGCGCGATAGGCCCGGCTCAGGCGCGCCGCCACCTCGGGCAGCCGCGCCCGGATCACCGCGCGCTGAAGCAGCTCGGCATAGTCGTAGACGTTCTGCAGGACCATGACCGCGTTCTCCTGCCGCGCCAGCTCGCCCAGGGCCGCCCAGGCAGGCCGCTCGGAGCGCGCCCCGATCCGCGCCAGCTGGGACGGCTCCAGCCCCAGGCTCTTGGCCCTGGCCAGGACGGCACGGATCTCATTGGCCAGGCCGAGGGTTCCGACCGCCCCCATGAGGTCGTCAGGCCAGTCGATGGTCCCGTCCGCGATCGCGCCCACGAGCAGCTCGCGAATGCGGATGTCCTCCTCGGCACCGGAGAGCAGCCGCGGCGGGTCGAGGTACTCGTCCGGGGACGCAGTCTGCTGGAGGAGTCCGTAGGCGAACGCATGGAAGGTCGAGACGGTCGGCAGCTGGCCGCCGCCGAGCCGGGCCACGAGCCGGTCGCGCAGATCGGCGGCCGCCCGGCGGCCGAAGGTCAGGGCGAGGATCCGGTCGGCGCGCTCGCCATCGCGCTCCAGCCGGGCAGCGATCGACTCGACGATCGTGGTGGTCTTGCCGGTGCCCGGCCCGGCCAGCACCAGCAGCGGACCGGAACGGCGCTCCACCACGGCCTGCTGGCTGGCATCGAGCACGACCGGCCCCGGAGCGGGCAGCGGTTCAGCACGCAGCAACCAGCGCCGGCCGCCGGGCCGCGCCTGCCCCGCCTTCGCGCTCATGCGCTATTGGTAGCACCCGGGCCTGACCCTTCTGGAACGATGCGCACGTGAGCGAGCCCGAGATCATCGAGCCCGCTATCCCTCGTCGCGTGCGACGCCCCCTGGACCTGGCCCGGTTCCTGCTCGCCCTCGCCGTGACCGGCGGGATCGTCCTGCTGGCCTGGGCTGCGACGAGCACGGCAGCGGGCCTGGGCAGCGACCTGTCATCGGGTGTCTCGCTCCTGCCCGCTCCGATCGTGCTGTCGATCAATGTCATCGCCGGCATCGGCACGCTCGGCCTGCCCGTCGCGGCAGCCGTCTCGCTGATCGTGCGCAAGCGCCTGCGCCTGCTGTTCGACGCACTGGTCGCCCTCCTGGTGGCCTTCCTGGTGCTGACCGCCACCGCGCAGCTGGTAGCAGGGATCGGATCCCCGCGGCTGATGGTCGCCCTGGCCGGCTCGGCCAGCGAGCTGAGCACCTCGACCGCCCCCATCCTCGGCGGCCTGGCCGCCTTCATCACCGTCGCCCGGCTGATGGGCCGGCGCCCATGGGGTGCGCTCGTCGTGATCGTCATCGCGTCGATCTCCCTGGTGACCGTCCTGAGCGCCGGCATCGCGCTGGCCGGCGTCGGCATCTCCCTCACCATCGGCTGGGCGATCGGGCTGATCACCCGCTATGCCCTCGGCACCCCGACCACTCGTCCGACCGGCGCTGATGTCGCCGAGGCCCTGGCGCGGGGCGGGTTCCCCGTCCGGTGCCTGACCAGCGAGGTCACCACCCGGCGCGGCCGGCGCTACCGAGCCGAGACCGTCGACGGCCCCGTCCTGCGGGTGACCGTCCTGGACCGCGACCTCGAGGGCGCCGACATCGTGACCGTCCTGTGGCAGGCCGTCCGGCTGCGCGACGAGCGCGGCCTGGACACCCTGAACATGCGGCGCGGCCTGGACCATGCCGCCCTGACCGCCTATGCGGCAATGGCCGCCGGTGCCCCGCTGCCAGAGCTGTACCTGGTCTGCGAGGTCGGAGCCGATGCCAGCCTGATGGCCTTCGCCTACCTCGACGCGGTGCCGTTCAGCGAGTGCGCAGACCTCACGCACGACGACGCCCTCAGTGCCTGGCGGGCCGTGCAGACCCTGCATCAGCATCAGGTCAGCCATCGCTCGCTCACGGCCGACAACATCCTGCGCGGCCGCGACGGCGAGGTCTGGCTGGTGGGCCAGGACCAGGGCTCGATCGCCGCCAGCGACGTCGCCATGCGCATCGACCTCGCCGACCTGCTGTGCACCCTGAGCCTGCTGCTCGGGGTCCAGACGGCGGTGAGCACCGGCCGCGAAGTCCTCGGGGACGCCGAGCTCAGCCGTGCCCTGGCCGTCATGCAGCCCGTGGCACTGGCACCGTCGACCCGCACGGCCATGCGCCGGCAGCGCGACCTGCTCGTCGACCTGCGAGACAGCCTGGTCCAGCTGCGACCGGGGGCGCCCGTTGAGCAGATCCAGCTGCGCCGAGTCCGGCCCCGGACCCTGATCATGATCATCGTCGGCACGATCGCCGGCTACGTCCTGCTCTCCCAGCTGGCCCAGGTCGACCTCGCCACGCTGCTGACCACCGCGAACTGGGAATGGCTGCTGATCGCCCTGCTGCTGAGCCTGGTGACCTACGTGGGTGCGGCCTGGTCGCTGTCGGGCTTCGTCCCCGAGCGGCTGCGGCTGCATCGAACCGTGCTGGCCCAGCTCGCCGGGGACTTCGCCACCCTGGTCTCCCCGCCCACGCTGGGTGCGGTCGCCATCAACCTGCGCTACCTCCAGCGAGCCGGCCTGCACCCTGCCCTGGCAGCCGCGAGCGTCGGGGTCTCGCAGGTCATGGCCTTCTTCTTCCACATCGGCCTGCTGCTCGCCTTCGGCATCGCCGCCGGGACCCAGGCCGACCTGACCTTCAATCCGCCGCAGGCGGCCGTGATCGCGGTGGTGATCGCGTCCGTCGTCCTCATCGCCCTGCTGGCGATCCCGGCAGTCCGACGTCCGATCACCCGGCGGGTCCTGCCGACCCTGCGCGAGGTGGGCCCGCGGCTGGTCACGGTCGCGCAGCGGCCGATGAAGCTCACCGAGGGGATCGGCGGCATCCTCCTGCTGAACCTTGCCTACATCGGCGTCCTCGTCGCCTGCGTCCACGCCTTCGGAGGCGAGCTGAACCTCGCGGTCATCGCGGTCGTCTACCTCGCCGGGGCGACCCTCGGGCAGGCGGCTCCGACACCAGGCGGCCTGGGTGCCGTCGAGGCTGCGCTCTCCGCGGGCCTGACCGCCGCCGGCCTCGACGGCGGGATCGCCGTCTCGGCCGTGCTGCTCTATCGGCTGGTGACCTTCTGGCTGCCCACCGTGCCGGGCTACTGGGCCTTCACCTGGCTGACGCGCAAGGGCGCCCTGTAGCGGCCCTGCCGGGCAGCGCCGATCAGCGGGCCGCGCGAATCGCAGGTACCGTCCGGCCATGAGCGAGATGACGAGCAATGCCGCGACGGTGACCGTGCTGGCCGATGGTCCCCTGCAGGTCGAAGGGCGGATCCGCATCCTGGCCGCCGATGGCACCCTGATCAAGGAGTGCGAGCAGGTGTTCCTGTGCCGCTGCGGGCAGTCGGGCAACAAGCCATTCTGCGACGGCACCCACCGCAAGGTCGGCTTCAGCGGCGACTAGCCCGCAGGCGACGGCCAGGCGATGCTCCCGGGGATGCTCCCGGGGTTGCTCAGTACGTCGGCTTGTCCGGCTCCACCTGGCTCACCCAGGCCAGGACGCCGCCCCCGACGTGCACGGCATCGGAGAAGCCCGCGCCCTTGACGACCGCCAGGGCCTCGGCCGACCGGCCGCCGACCTTGCAGTGCAGCACGATGCGCCTGTCCGTGGGCAGGTCGGCCAGCGCCGATCCGTCGAGGAACTGCCCCTTGGGGATGAGGACGGACCCGGGGATGCTGACGATCTCGTACTCGTTCGGCTCGCGGACGTCGATCAGGATGAAGTCGTCCTCCCCGCGTTCACGGGCCGCCAGCATCCGCTGCAGGTCCAGCACCGAGATCGTCGCGTCGCGCGCGGCCTCGACGGCGGCATCCGAGATCGTCCCGCAGAACGCCTCGTAGTCGATCAGCTCGGTCACCGTCGGACTTGGCCCGCAGACCGCGCAGTTCGGGTCCTTGCGGATCCGCACCTGCCGGTATGCCATCTCCAGCGCGTCGTAGACCATGAGCCGGCCGACGAGCGGATCGCCGATGCCGGTGAGGAGCTTGATCGCCTCCGTGACCTGGATCGAGCCGATGCTGGCACACAGCACGCCGAGCACTCCGCCCTCAGCGCAGCTGGGCACCATCCCCGGCGGCGGCGGCTCGGGATACAGGCAGCGATAGCAGGGGCCGTACTCGGCCCAGAACACGCTCGCCTGGCCGTCGAAGCGGTAGATGGAGCCCCAGACGTATGGCTTGCCGAGCAGGACGCAGGCGTCGTTGACCAGGTAGCGGGTGGCGAAGTTGTCCGTGCCGTCGACGATCAGGTCGTACTGGGCGAACAGGCCCATGACATTGGTGGAGTCAAGCCGCTCCTCATGGACGATCACGTTCACATGCGGATTGACGTCCAGGACGCGATCACGGGCACTGTGCGCCTTGGGCCGGCCGATGTCCTTGGTGCCGTGGATGATCTGGCGCTGCAGGTTCGACTCGTCCACGACGTCGAACTCGACGATGCCCAGTGTCCCGACTCCGGCGGCCGCGAGGTACATCAGCGCCGGGCTTCCCAGCCCGCCGGCGCCGACGCACAGGACCCTGGCGTTCTTCAGCCGCTTCTGGCCCGCCATGCCGACGTCGGGGATGATCAGGTGCCGGCTGTAGCGGCGCACCTCGTCGACGCTGAGATCCGCTGCCGGCTCGACCAGGGGGGGAAGGCTCATGCCCGCCGATGCTAGTGCGCCCAGGACACCCGGTATCCGGCGTCAGGGCACCTGCACACCGCTTGCAGGTGCGGAGACCAGGTTGCGCATCACCCGCAGCGCCACCGACAAGGTGGCCAGGTCCGCCTCCTCCTGCTCGGCGATCTCCTGCAAGGTGGCGCGGGTGCGAGCCAGGCCAGCGCTGTTGGCGCGCTCCCAGGCGGCGATGCGCTCGTCGACCGGCATCCTGGCATCGGACGCATGCAGGACGCGCTCGGTGAGCGCGGCGATGACCGCATAGAGGTCAGAGCGCAGGGCCTGACGGGCCAGCGCGCTCCAGCGATCGCCCCGCGGCAGGGCGGTGATGCTGAGCAGGGTCCGGTCGACTGCGTAGCGCTCGGAGATGCTGAAGTACAGCGGGATGACGACAGATGCGTCCTCGCCCGTGCGAGCGCATACCTCGGTGATGTCGAGCAGCGAGAAGACATCGAGCAGGGCGGCCACCTGACCGGCGAGGTCCGCGGGCGCACCGGCCTGGACCAGTGCATCGACCTGGTCGCGGAACCGCTGCGCCTCGCTCCCGCGCAGGGCATCCGGCACGGATGCGGCATGCGAGCGCACGACGCCGGCGAAGCGCTGGACCTCCTGCGAGACCATGAGGTGCCCGCCCCGCGACTGCAGGAACCAGCGGGTCGCCCGGTCGAGCAGGCGGCGCACCATCAGGTGCAAGGCCGTCTGGGTGGTCGTGGGCGCGCGGTTGTCCAGGCCGTTGATCGCGTCCAAGATGGAGGCGAGGTCGAACACCGCGAGGGCTGCGGACGCCGCGTGGACGACCTCAACGGCCGAGGCGCCCGTCTCCTCCATCGCGCGGAACACGAAGGTGATGCCGCCGATATTGACGAGCTGATTGCAGGTGACCGTGCTGATGATCTGGCTGCGGAGGGGATGCTGGTCGATATCGGCCGCGAAGCGCTCCCGGACCTGCCTGGGGAAGTACGAGACGGCCGCCTGGGCGTACCACGGGTCGTCGCCGAGGCCGGCTGCGTCGAGCTCCTTGGTCAGCGCGATCTTGGCGTAGGCGAGCAGTACGGCGAGCTCCGGCGAGGTCAGTCCCTGCCCGGCCATCCGCCGGGTCTCCAGCTCGGCGGAGTCCGGCAGGTACTCGATCGCCCGGTCCAGGATCCCCTGACGCTCCAGCTCGCGGATCATCCGCTGGTGGACGGTCACCAGGCTGGGCGCAACGGCCCGGGCAGTGCCCAGGGCCACGTTCTGCGCATAGTTGTCGGCCAGCACCGCCTCGGCGACCAGGTCGGTCATCTGGACCAGCAGTGCATCTCGCTCGGCCTGGGACACTCGCCCCGATCGGACCACCGCGTCCAGCAGGATCTTGATGTTGACCTCGTGATCGGACGTGTCGACCCCGGCTGAGTTGTCGATGGCGTCGGTGTTCAGCCGGATCCCGCAGCGGGCAGCCTCGATGCGTCCCAGCTGGGTCAGGCCCAGGTTGCCGCCCTCCCCCACGACCCGGCAGCGCAGCTCATCGCCGTTGACCCGGATCGCGTCATTGGCCTTGTCGCCGACATCCGCGTTCGACTGGGTGCGGGCCTTGACGTAGGTGCCGATCCCACCGTTCCAGAACAGGTCGACCGGCGCCCGGAGGATGGCGCGGATGACGTCATTGGGTGCCAGCGGCCCGGTGTCGTCGGGCAGGCCGAGCGCCTGCAGGGCAGGAGCGGGCAGGCTGATCGACTTGGCCGACCGGGCGTAGACCCCGCCTCCGTCGGAGATCGCGGAGGGGTCGAAGTCGGCCCAGCTCGATCTCGGCAGCGCGAACAGCCGTGCTCGCTCGGCGAACGAGCGGACCAGGTTCGGGCTGGGATCGATGAAGATGTCCCGGTGATCGAATGCGGCGATCAGGGCGGTGTGCTCGCTCAGCAGCATGCCGTTGCCGAAGACGTCCCCGCTCATGTCCCCGATGCCGATGCAGGTGAAGTCGTCGGTCTGGGTATTCATGCCGAGCTCGCGGAAATGCCGCTGGACTGACTCCCACGCGCCTCGCGCCGTGATGCCCATCGCCTTGTGGTCGTAGCCCTTGGATCCGCCGCTGGCGAAGGCGTCGCCGAGCCAGAATCGGTACTCCTCGGCGATCCCGTTGGCGATATCGGAGAACGTCGCGGTGCCCTTGTCCGCCGCCACCACCAGGTAGGGATCGTCGCCATCGCGTCGCACCACGCCGGCCGGAGGCACCACGCGATCACGACCCTGCGGATCGCTCACGAGGTTGTCGGTGATGTCCAGCAGCCCGCCGATGAACTCCCGGTAGCACGCCTGCCCCTCCGCCAGCCAGCCCTCCCGATCGGTAGCCGGGTCCGGCAGCCTGGCCGGGACGAAGCCGCCCTTGGCCCCGACCGGGACGATCACCGCGTTCTTCACCTCCTGGGCCTTCACCAGGCCGAGGATCTCCGTGCGGAAGTCCTCGCGGCGATCGCTCCAGCGAAGCCCGCCTCGCGCCACCGGGCCGAACCGCAGGTGGACGCCCTCGACTCGCGGGGAGTAGACCCAGATCTCGAACATCGGCCTGGGCAGCGGGATCTCCGGGACGGCTCGCGGGTTGAGCTTGAACGACAGCGGGGTGCGCGGCCCGCGCGGCTCGGCGAAGGCGTTGGTCCGGACGGTTGCCCTGATCAGGGTGCACATGGATCGCAGGATCCGGTCGTGATCCAGGCTGCTGACCTCGTTCAGGGCTGCCTCGATGCGGGCCAGGATGCCCGTGGCGATCGCCTCTTCATCCGCCTGCGCCGCAGCGATCGCATCCGCCTGCGGCGCAGCGAACTGCGCCTCGAACAGCTCCACCAGCAGCCGGACGGTCCCCGGGTTCGACAGCAGCACCTGCTGGATGTAGTCCTGGCCAAAGGTCGAGCCGATCTGGCGCATGTAGCGGGCATAGGCGCGAAGGATGGCGACCTGCTGCCACGTCAGGCCGGCCCGCAGGACCAGGCCGTTGAAGGGGTCCGTCTCGCAGTCGCCGAACCACGAGGCGCGGAAGGCAGCGGTGAGGCGCTCGGCCACGTCCGCTCGGTCGAGCAGGCCGCGTGCGTCCGCCAGCGGCCCAGCGGGCACCTCGAGGCCGAAGTCGAGGATCCACGCCGGTGTGGCGGCCTTGCGGTTGATCTCGTACGGCCGCTCATCGAGCACGTCCACGCCCAGCGCCTGCAGGGTCGGCAGGATCCGCGACAGGGACATCGCCGCGCCCACCCTGATGACCTTGAAGCGGAAGCGCCGGGCTGCCTCCTGGTCAGGCTGGGGCGTGAGCTCCAGTGCCAGCTCGCCGGGCTGCAGGCCCATGATCGAGCGGGCATCCGCCACGGCCGTCGCGGCGTCGAACTCGTCCTGATACGCGCGGGGGAACGCGTCCTGAAAGCCGTGCAGCAGCTCGGGTGCGGCCGCCTGTCCGACCTCGGCGAGGACGGCGACCACGAAGTCATCCGACCAGTTCTGCACCGCCTGGGCGACCTGCTCCTCGAGCGCCCCGAGGTCGACCTCGGGGATGCCGTCGCGGACATGCAGCACGTAGTGCACCCGCGCCAGGATCGACTCGGTGACCAGCGCCGTGTGGTCGGCCGACACGGCATCGAACGCCTCGGCCAGGACTCGCTCGACCCGTAGCCGGGTCGCGGTGTTGTACCGGTCGCGGGGGAGGTAGACAAGGCACGAGACGAATCGGGCGTAGTCGTCGATTCGCACGTACAGCTTGGTATGCCGCCGCTCCTGCAGGTGCAGCACTGACGCCGCGATCTCGATCAGCTGGCCGGCGTGGGTCTGGAACAGCTCATCCCTTGGGTAGGTCTCCAGGAACTGGCGAAGGTCCCTTGCGCTATGCGAGCCGGGGACGAGGTCCAGGGCCTCCATCACCCGCTCGACGCGCCGACGCAGGACCGGGATGGTCGTGACGCTCTCGCTGTAGGCGGCAGCCGAGAACAGGCCCAGGAATCGCCGCTCGCCGACCACCGCTCCGGTCTCGTCGAAGACCTTGATGCCCACGTAGTCCAGGTATCCCGGCCGGTGGACGGTTGAGCGCGAGTTCGCCTTGGTGAGGACGAGGAGCCGTGGCTCGCGGGCCTTCGCGCGCACCGAGGCAGGCAGCCGTGAGAAGCTCTGCGAGGCGGTCGCGGCAGGCGCGTCGCCCGCGTCATCGGTGAGGATGCCCAGTCCGCTCCCCGGGACCGCGACGAGCGCATCGACGCCCTCGACGTCAGCGACGCCGTTGACGCCCTTGACGCCACTGAGCTCATACTCCCGGTATCCCAGGAACACGAACCTCTCATCGGCCATCCAGCGCAGCAGGTCGCGGGCATCCTCGACATCATCGGCTGGCAGGCCAGCCGGAGGCTGCTCGTCCAGGCCAGCGGCGATCCGCTGCGCCATCGCCTGCATGGCGGCCCAGTCCTGCACGGCGGATCGGACGTCGTGCAGCACCCGACGCAGGTGGTCGGCGGTCCGGCGGTCATCCTCGCGGACGAAATCCCGCTCCACCTCGATCCGCATCCATGACTCGGCCAGGGCGTCGGCCGGCCGCGCCTGGTCGACATCGAGGTCGAGCACCTCGATGAGCCGGCCAGCGGCATCGCGCCTGACCACCAGCTGCGGATGGATGACCAGTCGGACCGTACGGCCCTCCATCGCCAGCGCCCCGGTGATGGAGTCCACGAGGAACGGCATGTCGTCCGTCGCGATCAGCACTGCGGTCACCGCAGTCTCCGGCTCGCTGCGGACGACCACCTTGGCGTGGCCGGAGGGCCGGTCGACGGCGACGGCCAGGACGGCCTCGAGGTCGTCGAGCATTCGCTGCGGATCGGCCTCACCGAGGTCCTCGGCCGTCACATGGCGGTAGAACCGGCGGGCCAGGACCGGAAAGTCCGGCTCGCGTCCGGTGGTATCGACTCCCCTGATCAGCTCGGCGGCATCCGTCACGCCACTACGCTAGCCACTGTCGCCCCGGCGAGGCGGGCGAGTGAGGGATCGACGTGTCACGGTCATTCGAGATTCACCAGGAGTTCCCCGCGCCGGCCCAGGCAGTGCGCGCCATGATGCTCGACCCTTCGTATATTCGCGAGCGCGCGGAGCGAACCGGCTCCATCAGCGTGACCGTCGACGTCCGCAGCGCCACCGACGAGGCGACGGACGACGACAGCACCGCGATCCAGATCACCCGGGTCCTGCCGACGAGCCAGGCGCCGGCTTTCGCCAGTGCACTGCTCGGCGACTCGATCACGGTCACCGAGTCCCAGCAGTGGGGCCCAGCGTCCCCGGCCGGCTGCCGGGCCGCCATGGATGCGGCGTTCGGCAGCCTGGTGCGACTGCAGGCGACGATCACCCTGACCGATGCAGGGGCGGGATGCATCGCCGTCACCAGCGCCGCCTGCAAGGCCTCCGTACCGCTGATCGGGGGCAAGGTCGAGGCCCTCGTCGAGCAGCAGCTCCGCGACTACCTCGCATACGAGGTCGAACTTGCGGCAGCCTGGCTGGCCGGTCGCGCCTGACGCAGGCCTGCACGCGCGGCGGGCCTGCCTGTCCGCTCCCACTCCCCGGTCAGGGCAACCCGCCGCTTCGGACGGCCTCCTGCAGCTCGCGCAGCGCCTCCGGCAGGGCTGACACCAGGTCCTCGAGATCGCGAACCGCATCACGGTCGGCATTCAGGCCGAAGTAGACGCTCCCGTCGTAGGACGTCAGCCCGATGCTGAGGGCCTGGTTCTTCACCAGTGGCATCACCGGATAGGTGGCCAGCAGTCGCGAACCCGCAACGAACAGCGGTTGCTGGGGGCCGGGGACATTCGTGATCGCGATGTTGTATACCCGGTTCGAGAGGTTGGCCGCAAGCCGGGCTCCGAGGGCATGCAGGGTCGGCGGGCCGAATCCGGCCATGCCGATGATGGCCTCGGCGCCAAGGAGGCTGATGGCGTCCTTGAACTGCGCCATGGCGAAGCCGATGCGGCGCAGCCGCACCAGCGGATCCGACTCCCCGATCGGCAGGTCGACCAGGAAGGCCGAGACGGGATTCTCGGCCACTGGATTCCCCGACGCAGCGCCGCCGATCGGGCCAGCCGTGCTGATCGGCACCACCGCCCGGAGCTCCGATCGCTCGTCGACGTGATCACCGCGGGCCTGGAACCAGGAGCGCAGCGCCCCGGTGATCACTCCCAGGATGATCTCGTTCACCGATGCCTCTGCCACGCGATGCAGGGCACGGAAATCGGCAAAGCGCAGGTCAGCGGTCGCGAACCTCCGCTGGGATCCGATCGTCACATTCAGCGGGGACGCAGCCGACTGCCGAGCGACGAACATCGCCGAGCTCAGGGCCCGGAGTGCCTTGCCGCCTGCCTGGGATGCGGCCGACGTCACCGTGGTGACGCTCGTCCGCGCGAGGTCCAGAACCGCCCCGGGATGCACGACGGTGTCGCTGACAGCCGACGTCACCAGCTCCAGCGAGGTCGGCTCAGGTCGCGGCCGCCACGCATCGACGGTCGTCATCCGCGCGTTCGGGGCGCTGTCGAGCATGACCTGGGACAGGTCGATCGCACTGAAGCCGTCGACGATCGCCTGATGCGTCTTGGTGACGATGGCGAACCGATTCCCCTCGACCCCCTCGATCAGGTACATCTCCCACAGGGGGCGCTCCCGATCCAGGGGCCGGCTCATCAGGCGGGCGACGAGCTCGTTGAGCTGGTCCCGCGACCCGGGCCTGGGCAGAGCCGATCGGCGGACGTGATACGTCAGGTCGAACTGACGATCATCGACCCACACCGGACGCCCGATCCGCAGCGGCACTTCCTTGACGCGCTGCCGAAAGCGCGGCACGAAGGCGATGCGCTGGCGGATGAGCCGAATCAGCCGATCGTGGTCGAAGCCCTCGCCTGGGGTCTCGAACAGCTCCACGCTGCCGACGTGCATCGGCGTGGTCGGCCCATCGAGGTACAGCAGGGAGGCGTCCAGGGGACTCACGCGCTCCGACACTTCGCCATCCTTCCACGTACATGACCCGGCGAGTTCATGCGTCGGCACGCACGACCCGCCGGACCCGGATCAGGCAGCCGGCGGTACCTCCTGCCCCATGCGATCCTGCAGGATGGCCAGCACGCGGCCTGCCAGTGCCTCGACGGTGGCACGCTCCCTCCCGGCATATCGCGACTCGTGCGGCAGCCGGCCGAGCCGAGCCCGTCTGGCGTGCTGCCTGGGCGCCGGCTCGAGGCGGACCATCGGATCACCGAGCCCGACGCCGCGCAGGGCATCGCGCACCTGCGCCCAGCCGACCGCTCCGCGCGCTGGGGTCACCATCGCGATGAGCCGCTCCGCGTCGCCTGCGCACTCCAGCAGCTGCGGGTAGCCCGCCGCGAGACGAGCCACGCCCAGCGCATCGCCTCTGCCGACGCTCACCACGGCATCACTGTGGCCAAGTGCAGTGATGGCAGCCGCATTGCGCCGTGAGGCAAGCACGGGATTGAGCGAGCCATGGGGCTCGTGCTCGATGCACGGCCCGGTGTCGACCACCGTCACCTCGAACGTCTGGCGGCAGGCCTGCCATAGTCGCGCCAGCGCGGATTCGCGAAGGTCTGGCCACCGATCCGCGCGCGGGAGCCCGCCGAGCACGGCCAGTCTTGCGGACAGGGATCTCGCGGACGCGCGCAGCGAACGGGACGACAGCGTTGCATTGTCTGCGTGCCGGCAGGCCACGATCAGGCCGCTGGCGTCCTCGGCTATGCCCAGCAGCAGGGCCATCGAGGGCGCGTAGGTGTCGGCATCGACCAGGAGGGTGCGTCGGCCGGCGGCTGCGCAGGCCTGGGCCAGGCCGATGGCAGTCGTCGTCCGCCCGGGGGAGCCCGCCGCACCCCAGACGGCGACGATGGAGCCATCGCTGCCGGTCGGACCCGCCGCCTGCTCCGCTCCGGAGGCCCCCTGGGGGCCTGCTCCCGAGGGGGCCGAGGAGCGCGCCTTCGCCGGGTGGTCGTCGGCCCACAGGCCGGTCTGCCACACGCCGTTGGGACGCGGGTCATTCGCTGACGTCGCCCCACGGGCTAGCCGGTCCTGCCCAGGGCCCGCGTCGAGCGCTTCGGCAACGTGCGTCATGGTCTGCCGTGGCTCTGTGACCCTGACGACTGTGTCAATCCCCCATGCGCGTACGCGTCCCTCGTCTTCGTCCAGAACGACGAGCGCGACGACGGGCCTGGCGTGATCGCGCAGCCGCGCCACGAGGTCTCCGCTCAGCCGCGGCACACCAGCGCTGATGACCACGGCGGTGCACGGATCGGCGGCAGCGCAGGCGAGCAGGTCAGCGGCATCGACGCACCGCCGGACAACCGTCAGGCCCGCCGGAGCTGCGGCCCCAACGAGATCGGGTTCACACAGGACGTCAGGCGCGGCGAGGATGATCGAGCTCATGGCATGACCCCTGCGGTGGACGCGGCCGGGACCGCCTCGAGCGGCACGGCGACCAGGTCGAGCACCCGTGATCGGGCAGAGGCGACGAGGTCGCCCGTTCGGTCGAGCGGTATCTCGACCACGACGGCCATCTCGCCGCTCACGCCCGGGTGCTCGGCATCGACCTCTGCTACGAGGACCGCTGGAAGGATCAGTTCCGGCTCGGCCACCAGCGTGTCAGCGCCGTCCACACCTGTCGCCCAGATGTCGACGAGGTCACCGGCGGCGAGGCCCACGGGCGCATGAAGCGGGTCGACCGCGAGGGTCACCTGGCGCATGCCAGCCGTCGCGGGACTGCCCACGGCATCAGCAGGGATCAGTGCGCCAGCCGGGATCGGGCTTCGCATGCGTCCCTGCAGCGGGACACGTGCCGGTAGGTAGGCGCCCGCGGCATCTCCGAGCCGCACCTCGAAAGGCTCGGCCGCTGGTACGGCGCCAGCCGGCAGGTCGCGGGTGGCACGCCAGACCATGACCGTGTCGTCGTCGCCGCCGAGGATGCCAGCGCCGGCGATCATCGCGCCGGCCATGACGGCCACGCCGATCCACAGGCGTAGGTCTCGCAGCCCGGCCCGGGGCATTCGACGGGCCGGAGGGGGCTGGCCCGGGCCATGTGCACGATCGGGCCGTGCCCGAGTCGAGGAGCCGGGAAGTCGGGATGACAGGGTGGTGCTGCCCATCTGGTGGCCTTTCGTCGTGGCTGACCTGCGCGCGAGGCGGACGTCCGAACTATCGCTCGGCACGGGTATCCGCGCCAGCGGCTATCCACAGGCCATCCACAAGGAGGTGTCCAGGCGGCCACCGTCTGGACGAAATCCTTGGCAGGATGCGCACGTGATCCAGGGTCGCGAGCCGAGTTCAAGCCGTGGCAAGGGTGCGGCCGATCACTCAGTCGACAGCCCACCCTCGGGCGCCGGGCCTCGCTTCCTGACCCTTGCGGACGTCGCCGAGACCCTGAACATCTCCGCATCGCAGGCCTACGCCCTGGTGCGAAACGGGGATCTGCCCGCGATCAAGATCGGCGGGCGCGGGCAATGGCGAGTCGAGGCATCAGTACTCGAGGCATACATCACGAGGATGTACGAGCACACTCGCGCATTCGTCAAAGCGCATCCCTTCACCGGCGATGCGCCCACCGACGATGCGCTGTCAATCGACTCGATCTCCCAAGATTCGATCTCCCAAGATTCGATCGCCCACGGGACCCGCAGGCGATGATCACCCGAGACGATCGATGATCGAGGATTCCTGGGTCTCCATCGACGTCGAGACCGCCGGCCCGGATCCCAGTACCCACGCACTGCTGTCGATCGGTGCCTGCCTTGCCGCCGATCCCGCCCAGGGCTTCTACGTCGAGCTCCGCCCCGACCGCGACTCAACCGACCCGGCCGCCATGGCGGTCCATGGTCTGGCCTGGGAGCGATTGCTGGCCGACGGCCAGCAGCCGCACGACGCCATGCTCGCGCTGGAGTCCTGGCTCGGCGAGCACGTGCGCGGCCGTCCGGTGATGGTGGGGTTCAACGCACCCTTCGACTGGATGTTCATCTGCCACTACTTCTGGGAGTACCTGCAGAGGAATCCGCTGGGCCACTCCGCGATCGACATCAAGGCCCTGGCCATGGGATGGCTGAGCGTTCCCTGGCGGCAGACGTCCTTCACGAGCCTCGCCCAGCGCCTCGCGCTGCCGAGCAGCCTGAGCCACCACGCCCTCGACGATGCCAGGCAGCAGGCGGAGCTCCTGCAGCGCCTGCTGCAGGCACCCCGACCGACACGAGCAGCAAGCGCCCCCGGCCAGCGCGGCCGGCGCACCAGGAAGGAGGCCACCGGGCCATGAGCGATCCGACGGCAGAGCTCTCCCGCATCATCGAGTCGGCACGACGGCTCGGCGTGGAGGTGGACGAAGCGGAGGCACTCGCCTGGCTGAGCGCAATGGCGGACGATGCGGCAACCACCGACATCGCCGTCGACCAGCGCGCAGGGGTCTTCGGGCACCGGATCTCGATGCTCGACTTCAGCGCGGCCGACCTCGACCACTTCCGGGCCATCGGCGCCATCGTCGAGATCCCGGATCGTCCCGGGGTCATCGAGACGGCACTGGCCCTGTCCGGCTCGGCAGCCCAGTCCAAGATCCAGACCCACCCGGGCGACTGCGACTACTTCGAGCGCATGAACATCCTGGCACCCACCCGCGAGCAAGCCTGCGCCGTCCTCGCCGATGCCATCCAGGACAAGATCCTGACGACACTGCGCGGCCCCCGCTTCCGATTCACCGGTGCCCGATTCGGCCAGTACCCCATCGGCGGTGTCATCGGCACGACGTCGATCGCAGCCGGCTCGTCGATGCAGTGGACGCAAGACGAGGTCCGGGCCGGCCGAAAGGAATACTCCGATCACGTCGGCCAGCCGATCCTGGTGACCTGGCAGGACGCAGCCCAGGACCCGGGCTGGGTCAAGCTCGACTGGGTCGTCGCGCACCCGTCGAGCGGCGGCCTGGCGTACGCGACGAATGTCATTGACGTGACCTGGGAGGCCCCCGACGGGACGATCACCCCACTGGACGGCCAGCTCGACCCCTACTTCCAGGAGGTCTACCTCGACGCGGCCTCCATCCCGATCTTCAGCAAGCTCGCCCGCGAGGTCGCCGGTGACGCCCTCGACGACTATCTCGCCGCCCTGCACGGGGAGATCCGCAAGTACGTCGACCCGGGGCACGAGAACTACGGGAAGGTTGCCAAGCGCCTGTACAACGTCTTCCGGCTCACCGGGCGCCACGCCGACGCGGCCTATCTGCGTGAGCTCTTCGACGAGTCCGGCGCCGTCCTCTACCAGGTGGCATCCCTGATCGGCACCCTCGACGAGGCGCGCTCATTCGACTTCGATCGCAGTCGCATCGCCACCCAGCTGGACCAGATGGTGCTGTCGGTCGTCGCTGTCCTCGACGGCCCCCGGGAGCTCGAGGTCGTCGCCAGCCTGCTCAGCCTGCGGGCTGCCATCCTGGACGATGCCCCCGACCGCCAGTCGAAGGTCGCCCAGGCCACTGACGAGACCCTGCGCCTCACCAATGCGTTCTTCGTCGAGCGACTGATGGCGGTCGGCTCGATCGCGGCGTACCTCGACCAGCTACCCCCACCCGACGCTCGCCCCTGAGCCAGAGGCCCGGACCTGCACTAGGGCATGGAACGGGACCGTGACGATTCCTGCCTCATGCTCCGCGGATCCCCCCGGCGAGTCCTCCACCACGGCCAGGTCCACGTGGTCACTGCCGACGACCACCACCTGCGCCTGCGCCTGCCATCCGTCCAGGCACCACGCCTGGACGGCATGGCATTCGCGCAGCCAGGATCCCCAGGTGAGGGCGATGCCGCGCCCAGGTTGCTCGGGACGCAGCAGGCTCGGCAGCCCCGAGACCCGGTGGACGGCCCTGAGGGCCAGCGCGTGAACGGCCCCTGAGCCGACCTGGATGATCACCAGGTCCGGGCCGGCAGCCTGCACCCGGCCTGCCACGCTCTCGCCCAGGCATGTGCGGACCCGCACGAGTGCACCCGGCTGCCAGCGGTCGGCAAGCCGAACTCGCCCGCGCTCGGCCACCAGGATCTCTGCGGCCTCGACCAGCACGTCAGCCTCGTCATCTGACTGCACGGCGGCCGCCGCCTCAGCCAGGAGGGACTCCGGACGCCCGCCGGGCGGACGCGGCCCCCACGGGCTCACAGCCCAGCCGCCGTGAGGTCAGCCGATGTTCGAATCATGCAAGGGTCCCCGTCCCGGCGTGTGAGATGCCCGCCATCGGGCAACTCCACACCTATGACGATGCAACCAATCGCCTGGACTCCGGGCAAGACGTTTTCCACAGGCCAGCGCCACGGATCGAGCACCCTTGACATCCCTGCGGGCAGTGGCGTACAAACGCCAACACAGGCAAACGAATGCAAACGCAGTGAATATCCATCAACCGCGACCCCCCGACCGCGGCTGTCCTCCAAGGAGAACGCCGTGCCTGCATCAACCCTGCTCGACCGCGCCGGCCTACTCGACCACCCGGCTGACGAGGGTGTCGATCCAGCCCAACTGCAACTGCCACTGAGCTGGGAGGTGGCTCCAGGCATTCCGAGCGTGCCGAAAGTGCCCAGGCATCTTCGGCTGGTGGGCTCCAAAGCGACTGAGGGAGAGATCTCGCACGGGCCAGATCAGGGGGCGCGGGTCACCCTCCAGGCAGCCTGGGTCGCCCGGATCGCCCGGGCTATCGCCGAGGTTGCGGACGGCGACCGGCCAGCTGCCCAGCTGAGCCGCTGGGTCGAGCGTGCGCCGCTGGCCATGCTCAATGCGCGCGGTGCGGCCTTCAGGCGGCACCCGGCCGTGCGAGGCCGGCGACAGGAGCTCTCCGCGACCCGCGCGGCCCAGCAGGTGCGAGCCATCCGGGTCTGCCCGGTCGCCCCCGGGGTGGTCGAGTCATCAGCCGTCCTCGTCGGCGGCGGTCGCGGCCGGGCCATCGCCCTTCGGTTCGAGGCAGCAGGCCCCGACTGGATCGTGACCGCCGTGGAGATCGGCTAGCGAGCGCCGACTGCTGGCCCAATTTCCGGCGAAGTCCGGCGTCGCTATCGACGATGGGTGACACTGTCACTGCGCCGAGCGGCAACCGGTCGGAGCCGCGGGTCAGCAGTCGGGCCGAGGCCGGGCCTTGGTCGACCGGCACGAGACCTGGCCATCAGGAGAGGGAGCAGGGCATGAGCAAGCAGGACAAGAAGGGCCGCGCGGCTGGGAAGTCCGGCAGCAAGGACGGCCGGGCTGCAAGTATCCCGATGGGCTTCACCGGGACCATGCCGATCGCGGTGCCCGAGTCGAGCCCCGGAATCGCGCCCCTTGGAGGGCCGGCGCCGCTCAGCGTCCAGGAGCCACTCGTCAGCCAGGCGTCACTCAGTGGCCAGGCGTCACTCAGTGGCCAGGCATCACTCGGCGCCCAGGCAGAGTGGAGCCACCAGGGGCCAGCGGGCGGATCCGCATCGCCGGCCCAGGCCAGTGCCCTGCCGCCGCTATCCGCCGTACCAGCGCCGGCCGTACCAGCGCCCGCAGACCCTCGGGCATTGCCCGAGTCCCCGCTGAGCCAGGAGACCCAGCGTCGCCTGGTCGACCTGGCGGTCGAGCGGGAGACCCTGACGGTTCGACTGGAGGACTCGGCCCGACAGCGCGACGACCTGCAGGCACGGGTAGCCGAGCTCACCGCGACGATCGCAGAGCTCAGGTCGGGCCGATCCGGCATCGACGAGCAGCTCGCCTCCCTGGCTGCCGAGCGAGACAAGTTGCGCGACGAGAATCAGGCCCTGCAGGACGAAGTGCTGCGCCTGCCAGCCGAGCTCGAGGCGGTATCTAAGTCACGGGCCTTCCGGATCATGAATGCGGCCCCGATCCTGGCAATCCGAAAGCCGCTGAGCACCCTGCTGATCGTCGGGGCCATGGGTTCGATTGCGAACCTCTGGGATTTCAGCAACGTCGCCCGGACGATCTACATGGTGATCGGCGGCCTGGTCCTGGTCGTCAGCGCCATCCAGTTCCTGGCCAGGAACGACTGACCCGGGCGCTCCTACCGTCCCCGCTTGCGGCTGGCACGGGCGGCCCGACGGCGCTCCGCCCGGCTCGCATCCGGACCGATCTCGACGTCGCCCTCGGTGTCTGCCGACAGGGTGCCGTGCTGGACCCCTCCGCCCTCGTCCGGAGCGGAGTACGCCATCTGCTGAGGCCGGCTCGGGCCAAGGCCCTTGGCCATGATCCGCGGCTGACCCCCCGCTGCCCGGGCAACCTCCGCGGTGGCAGCCGTCGCGGTGGCGTCGACGACACCCGGCAAGGCGAGCTCGCCTGCATCGCTGCCCTCGATCGAGACGTCCGAGCCGCCTGAGTCGTCCGAGTCATCAGCAGTATCGGCCACCTGGACCTCGACATTGAACAGGTAGCCGACCGTCTCCTCCTTGATGGCGTCCATCATGGCCGTGAAGAGGTCATACCCCTCGCGCTGATACTCGATGAGCGGATCGCGCTGCGCCATTGCGCGAAGCCCGATGCCGTCGCGCAGGTAGTCCATCTCGTACAGGTGCTCACGCCACTTGCGGTCCAGGACCGACAGGATGACCCGCCGCTCCAGCTCTCGCGTGACCTCCTCGCCGAGCGCCTCCTCACGCAAGTCGTAGGCATGATTGACGTCCTCGGTGAGCTCGGCGACGATGAAGTCGGCGCTCAGGCCGGCCCGCCCGGCGCCGGATGCGTCCTCGAGCTCCTCAATGGTGACGCCGACCGGGTAGAGCTGCTTGAGTGCCGTCCAGAGGCGCTCAAGGTCCCAGTCCTCCGGGTAGCCGTCACTGGTCGCAGTGCGGACGTAGCCCTCGACCGTCTCGCCGAGGAAGTCCCGCACCTGGTCCTGGATGTCCTCGCCCTGCAGGACGCGACGGCGCTCGTCGTAGATCACCAGCCGCTGGCGATTCAGCACATCGTCATACTTCAGGACGTCCTTGCGGATCTCGAAGTTCTGGGCCTCGACCTGCGACTGCGCGGACCTGATGGCATTGGTGACCATCTTCGCTTCGATGGGCACGTCATCGGGCACGTTGAATCGCCGCATGAAGGCATCCACCATGTCTGCCTTGAACAGGCGCATGAGGTCGTCCTGCAGCGACAGGTAGAACTGGCTCTCCCCCGGGTCCCCCTGACGGCCCGATCGGCCGCGCAGCTGATTGTCGATGCGCCGGGACTCATGACGCTCCGTGCCGAGGACGTACAGTCCGCCGAGACCGACGACCTCCTCATGCTCGGACGCCACGGATGCCTTCGCGCGCTCCAGGGCCTCGGGCCAGGCTGCCTCGTAGCCCTCCGGGTCCTCGATCGGGGACAGCCCCTGCTGCGCCAGCGCCGCGGCCGCCATGAACTCCGGGTTGCCGCCGAGCATGATGTCGGTGCCCCTGCCGGCCATGTTCGTCGCGACCGTCACCGCGCCCTTGCGGCCGGCCTGCGCGACGATGGCCGCCTCGCGGTCATGGTGCTTGGCGTTGAGCACCTCATGCGGGACACCGCGCTGCTTCAGGCGCCTGCTGAGCACCTCTGACTTCTCCACTGAGGTGGTACCCACCAGGATCGGCTGGCCGAGGCCATGCCGCTCCACGATGTCCTCGACCACCGCCTCGAACTTGGCGTCCTCGGTGCGGTAGACGACGTCCGGATTGTCGATCCGCACCATCGGCCGATTGGTGGGGATCGGCACCACGCCGAGTCGGTAGATCTGCGAGAACTCGTTGGCCTCGGTCATCGCGGTGCCGGTCATCCCGGACAGCTTGTCGTACAGGCGGAAGTAGTTCTGCAGCGTGACGGTGGCCAGGGTCTGGTTCTCCGCCTTGACCTCCACGCCTTCCTTGGCCTCGATCGCCTGGTGCAGGCCCTCGTTGTAGCGACGACCGGCCAGCATGCGTCCGGTGTGCTCGTCGACGATGATGACCTCGCCGTTGATGACGACGTAGTCGCGGTCACGCTTGAACAGCTCCTTGGCCCTGACGGCGTTGTTCAGGAAGCCCACGAGCGGCGTATTGACCATGTCGTAGAGGTTGTCGATGCCGATCTGGTCCTCGACCTTGTCGATAGCGGATTCCAGGACGCCGATGGTCCGCTTCTTCTCGTCGACCTCGTAGTCCTCGTCGCGCCGCAGGAGCGTGGCTATCCGGGCGAACTCGGCGTACCACGTGGTCGCCTGGTCTGCCGGGCCGCTGATGATCAGGGGCGTACGAGCCTCGTCGATCAGGATCGAGTCGACCTCGTCGACGATGGCGAAGTTGTGGCCGCGCTGGACGAGCTCCTCCCGGGACCAGGCCATGTTGTCGCGTAGGTAGTCGAAGCCGAACTCATTGTTCGTGCCGTAGGTGATGTCGGCTGCATAGGACACCCGACGCTCGGCAGGCGTCATGCCCGTGAGGATGACCCCGACCTCCAGGCCCAGGAAGCGGTGGATCCGGCCCATCCACTCCGAGTCTCGCTCGGCCAGGTAGTCGTTCACCGTGACCACATGCACGCCCTTGCCCGACAGGGCATTGAGGTAGGCGGGCAGGGTGGCCACCAGGGTCTTGCCCTCGCCGGTGCGCATCTCGGCGATGTTGCCCAGGTGCAGGGCCGCACCACCCATGAGCTGGGCGTCGTAGTGTCGCTGGCCGAGCGTCCGGCGTGCTGCCTCCCGCACGGTGGCAAAGGCCTCCGGGAGCAGGTCATCGAGGGACTCGCCATCCTGGTAGCGCTTCTTGTACTCGTCCGTCAGCGCCCGCAGCTCAGCATCCGTGAGGCTGACGAACTCCTCCTCGAGCGCATTGACGGCCGTCTTGATGGCCACGAGCCGGCGCAGGATCTTGCCCTCGCCGGCCCGGAGGATCTTGTCGAGCACGCCCACGGTGTTCTGGCCTTTCGATCGGGATCACACATCCACTCGGACACACGCCTGGTCAAGCGCACCCCGTGGGACCACCTGCCTGCCTCGGCACCCACGCGGCGACCGCGCAACACCCCATCGTAGAGGGGTGCGAGGCAGGGGCAGGCCAGGAACCAGCGGCTGGGCTGCCACACCTCGCCCATGGCTGCCACACTTCGCCTATGGCGGTGTCACACTTCGCCCATGGCGGTGTCACCCGAGCCTCGGGAGCGGCTGCCGGTCGTGCTCAGCGACGGGGTGGTCGTGCTGCGTCCCCCGCGCCCTGATGACGCAGCCGATATCGCGCGCGGCTGCCAGGACCCGGACATCGCCCGATGGACGACCGTCCCCTCCCCATACGCCCTGGCGGATGCCGAGGAGTTCATCTCCCTGCGACGTCCCGATGGACCCGAGGGACCGGGCCAGTGGTGGGCCTGCCCGACCTGGGCCATCACCATCGGCGACGACCTATGGGCCGGGACCATCGACCTGCGCCTGGCGGACCCCGAGTGCGCCGAGGTGGGGTACCTGGTCGCTCCCTGGGCGCGTGGGCGGGGCGCGGCGACCCGGAGCCTGCGGCTGGCCTGCCGCTGGGGCTTCACCGCGCTGGGACTGCGCGTCATCCAGTGGCAGGCGCAGGTGGGCAACGAGGCTTCCCGTGCAGTGGCCACCCGCCTCGGATTCCGGATCAGCCCCCAGGTCCATCGGCTGGCCCTGGCAAGTCGCGGGGAGCGGCAGGACGGGTGGTTCGGCGACCTGCTGCCGGAGGACCTGCCCGATGCGGGGGGCGCCCGCCGCAGGGCGCGGCCGCTGCCGCGACTGACCGGCCGGGAGCAGGATGTCCTGGACCTCATGGCTGCCGGCCGATCGAATCGGCACATCGCCGAGCAGCTGGGCATCAGCGAGAACACGGTCAAGAACCATGTGCGCAGGATCCTGGAGAAGCTGCAGGCGGCCTCCCGGATGGAGGCGGTCGTCAGCGGCGTTCAGCAGGGGCTGACCCGCCTGCCCTGACGACCTGCCTGCCCTGACGACCGACCGCTTCGGACGGCCGACCTGGTCGCACGAACCCGGCGTCAGGCCACGGCTGGGCGGGATGCATGCAGGGTGCTGCGCGTGCGTCGGACGGTGCCCGCCACCGCTGCCACCCCGATCGGAGTCACGCCTGCCGCGACCAGGGCACGGTGGGCCTCGCCTACCGTGGCCCCGGTCGTGATCACGTCATCGACGATGACCAGGCCGGCACGGAATGCAGGTGCCGGTACGCCACGGAAGGCACCCGCTGCCGATGATCGCCCGGCGACTGAGCCGGCTGAGTGGCGCGCGTAGTCCCTGGCCATGACCAGGGCAGGCGACACCGACGCGTCCAGGCCAGCGCCGGAAAGTGCCTGCGCCGCCCAGGCCGCCAGGCGGCCCACCGCATCGAACCCGCGATCACGGCGCGATCGACGATGGGACGGGACCGGAACCAGCCTGATGCACGACCTGGGCTGGTCGCCAGCAAGCAGTGACAGCACGGCGATCGCCAGCATGGACCCCAGCGGAGCCCCCAGGGCCAGGCACCCATGCTCCTTGAATGCCAGGATGGCCGATCGCAGGTGCCCGTCGTACGGCCCGGCCACCCAGTGGCCGGTGTCGTGCCGGTGGGGGCTGATGACGTTCTCGCAGCAGGCAGAGCACAGCGGCCGGCCCGGCGCCCGGCAGGCCAGGCAGCGCCGGCCCTGGATCACGTCGCTGGCATCCTCGACGAGTCGCGTGAGCCGCCCCGACGGTCGCTCCAGCAGGGCATGGACCTGGGGTGGGCCCATGCCCCAGGCATCAGGTGTCCGCACGTGCGCAACCCTGTCAATTCTGCGCGCATGTCACCATCCGCGTCACACGCCGGTGGACGCGGTCACGCGCTCTCGCCGCCTGTGGACGGCCCCCGGAGGCATCTGGCGAGCGTGGGCCGCTAGCCCGGATAGGCGGGGGCGCGGCCCGGACCGACCGATCGCCAGGCACCTGCCCCCAGGGCGTACACCAGGCCATCGCTTGCGGCGACGAGGGTCGGCAGGCCTGGCGCGGCCGCGATGGAGGAGGGCTCGACGGGCCCGCTGATCCCCACGACCGACCCTCGGGCCAGGCTCACCTCGAAGACGCCTGGACTTCCGGCACCGTCGCTTCCGATGACTGCCAGCAGGTCCGGACCGGACCAGGCGACGTCGAGTACCTCGGTGAGCCGCGTCTCGACCCGGACGGGCATGGTGACCTGGGCGCTGCCGGCGATGGTCGGTCGCACGATCCGGGCCAGCAGGAGCCCGCGTCGCGGGCCGTCCTGCACCACGAGAGCAACCCTGGTCCCATCCCTCGATGGCGCCGCCTGGAGCAGGACGGCTTCCTTCGGCAATCCCTGGACCGGAATCTCGGTGACCGTGCCGTCGGATGCGACGGAGACGAGCCCGAGCTCGCTGTCGACCGTCCAGATCCCGCCGGAGCGGTCGAAAGCCGGGGATCCCAGACGTCGGTCGGCAAGCAGCTGCGTCAGCGCCGCGTTCGGCCGCAGGGCTCCGCTCCACAGGTTCCCCTTGCTGTCCAGGCCAGCCACCCGATCGCCCTCTTCGTCGACGGCGAGCTCGGTCAGTGGGATCTCCCCGGTGCCAGCCTGCCCGGGGACCGGGGTCGTCCCGTTGACGCCGCCCCTCACCACGACGCCGTCTCGATCGAGGATCGCCGTGGCGCCCGGTGGCATCGCAGCCGGATCGACCGATGGCCAGGCATCGACCGGCTGCGGGGTCGCCACGCCCGGCACGGCCAGGGGCAGGTTCCCGGCCGAGATCTCCACGGCACTCACCCCCTGGACCTGGCGCAGGGTCCACGTCAGCTGCTCGGACAGGGCCTTTCGCGAGCTGTCGCCCAGCAGGCGGGCATTGCCCGACAGCGCGACCTTCGCCACGCCGTTCTCGACCGGCACCGACTCGATTGCCAGGCCGACGCCAACGGGAAAGCCCGTCCGTACGGCGGGCTCCAGCCATCGGCTCGGGCCTTCGACGAGATGGCGAACCAGCGTGGTCGCCTGAGCCGGGCCGATGACGGGGATCATCCGGGGATCCGGGACGAGAACGGTGAAGCTCGGGTCGAAGAAGTACACGTCCAGCGAGCGGAACGCCCGGTCGACGTCCGAGATCGACAGCACCAGACCCTGGGGCAGTCGGCTGATGCGCCACTCACCGTCCACGCGAGTGACGGTGAACTTCAAGGAGACCTCGGCTCCCGAGTCGGCAACCGAGTAGTGGCCGTTCTCCTCGATCTCGCCCGCCAGGGGAGCAGTGAAGTCGATGAGGCTCGAGGCGCTGGTGAGAGTCCCGATGCCCTCGTAGACGACCACGCCGGCACTTGAATCCCAGGCCTGGCTCGCCCGCGGGGTGAGGAACTGTCGCGCGACCGCGTGATCCCCGTCGAAGGACGCCGAGGCATCGAGGAAGCCCTGGACGACCTGGGCCGGCGACATGCCCTCCCTGGGGCCGCGGGCGATGACTCGGATGAATTGGTTGGCATCAGCACCGGAGATCTGCGCCCCCTGCTCGATCGGGCCACTCGTCGGCACCTGGGCAATGAGCGAGGGCGGGATCACTCCGCAGCCGGCCAGCAGCATCGACGCTGCAGCAGCCGCCGAGAAGGTGACCCCCGCGATCCTGCGCCTGCGACGACCGGTTCGGCAGCCAGCCCCGCGCCTGAGGGCACCACTGCTGATCATCGGGTCCCCCGGGGCAGGCCCCGCACCACCAGGCGCCGGGCTCCTGACCGGGTCGCGACCATCGCCCCAAGGCCACCCGCCACGTCCTGATCGGCGCTCGCGTGCTGACCCGCGCTCGCGTGCTGACCCGCGCTCGCGTTATGGGAGGTATCGGGCGAGCCACTCGGCTCGTTCGACTCGCTGATCCCCGAGGGCTCCGGTGCCAGGGGCAGTGGCGAATGCTCGATGTCGCCCTTGGCGACGAGCGGGAGTGTCATCCGAAAGCAGGCTCCCTTGCCCGGCTCACCCCAGGCCTCCAGCCAGCCGCGATGCAGGCGGACGTCCTCCAGCGAGATCGCCAGGCCCAGGCCGGTCCCTCCCGTGGTGCGGGCCCGAGCAGGGTCAGCCCTCCAGAAGCGATTGAAAACCAGCGATGACTCACCCGGACGCAGCCCGACGCCGTAGTCACGCACGGTCACGGCGGCAGCGGCATCATCGGCTCCCAGGCTGATGTCGATGCCCAGCGCATTGCCGTGCTCGATGGCATTGCCGATGAGGTTGCGAAGGACACGGTCGATTCGTCGAGCATCGCCCGCCACCATGATTGGTTCCGCTGCCTCATGGAGTCGAAGGCTCGTCCCGCACCTACCCGCGAGCGCTGCCGATGATTCGGTGATGCGGGCCACCAGCTGCGACAGGTCGAACGGCTCGGACTCCAGCACCACCGCGCCGGCATCGAAGCGAGAGATCTCCAGCAGGTCGACCAGCAGGGCCTCGAACCGATCGAGCTGGGTCTGCAGCAACTCCGCCGCCCTCGCCGTCGGCGGATCGAATGAGGCGCGATCCTCGAACATGACATCTGCCGCCATCCGCACGGTCGTCAGCGGCGTGCGGAGCTCATGGGAGACATCGGAGACGAACTGCTGCTGCAGGCTCGACAGCTCCTGGAGCTCCTTGATCTTGCGCTGCAGATTCGCCGCCATCTCATTGAACGCGGCGGCCAGGCGCGCCAGGTCGTCCTGGCCACGTACGCGCATCCGCTGCGACAGGTCGCCCTTGGAGAGCCTGGTCGCGGTCTGCGCTGCGGCGCGCACCGGCGAGACGACCTGACGGGTCACGAACCAGGCGATCAGGACTAGGAGCCCGATCAGCAGGGTGCCGGTGATCACCACGGCACCTCGCACCAGGTCGAGTGTCTGCTCCTCCTGGGACAGCGGGAACAGGTAGTACAGCTCGTATCCCGCAACGGTTGGAACGTTCAGGGGTGCACCCACGACGAGCCCGGGAGTTGATCGCCCATCGAGGAAGGTGATGTTCGTATACGTCCACGATTGCCGCTGCGTGGAGGTCACTGCCGAGCGAAGGGCAACCGGGACGCTGGCCTCGGAGACCAGGTTCGTCCCCCGCTCGGGGACCTCGATGGCGTCCTGGGACGACAGCAGCAGGACGTCGAACTGGCCCGGTGAGGCTGCGCGCGAGGCCAGGGTGCTCACGACCGAGTCGACAAGTCGAGAGGCAGATGGAGTCGACGGACCGGTATCGGCTGCGTCCAGCAGGCGCTGCGCCTCCACGACGCCAGCAGTCGCCTCGCCGATCGAGGCCCGCTCCTTGGAGTCGAGCAGTCCGGTCGTGATGCGGCTCAGCAGCAGGAAGCCGAGGACGGTCATGGTGGCGATCGACAGCACCGTGGTCGAGACCGTCACCCTGACCAGGAGGGATCCGCGCCACAGGCCGACGAGCCGGCGTGGATGGGCGAGCATGGTCACCGCTGCGACCACGACATCAGCCCGGACCTGCCTTGTACCCCACGCCGCGCACCGTCAGCACGATCTCAGGTCGCTCCGGGTCGTCTTCGATCTTGGCACGCAGCCGCTGCACGTGCACATTTACCAGCCGGGTGTCGGCCGCATGCCGATACCCCCACACCTCGGATAGGAGCACCTCGCGCGTGAACACCTGCCCTGGCTTGCGGGCCAGGCAGAGCAGGAGGTCAAACTCCAGCGGAGTCAGCGCGATAGGGCTGCCGGCCTTGGTCACGGCATGACCAGCCACGTCGATGACCACGTTGCCGATCGAGATCGACGGCGCTGAAGCGTCATCCACCCGCCGGACGCGGGCCTTGATCCGAGCCACGAGCTCCTTGGGCTTGAAGGGCTTGACGACGTAGTCGTCGGCGCCTGACTCCAGGCCGAGGACGACGTCCACCGTGTCGCTCTTGGCCGTGAGCATCACGATGGGCACCCCGGACTCCTGCCGGATGAGCCGGCAGACGTCGATGCCATCACGCCCCGGCAGCATCAGGTCGAGCAGCACGACATCTGGCTGGCTATCGCGGAGCGCCTGGAGCGCCTGCTCGCCGTCGGCGCAGAACACCGGCTCGAAGCCCTCCCCTCGCAGGACGATTCCGAGCATCTCCGCCAGGGCAAGATCGTCGTCGACGACCAGGACCCGGCCACGGTGAGTCAGGCTGCCTGGGTACGGGGCGCTCATGGGGTCATGGTGTCATCCCGGCACCCCATGCGACTAGATGATCATGCGAGCACGACCCAAGGCGCACGATGAACGGCGCACTACCCGAGTGACGGCAGGCCGAGCACGATGAGTACGGCGCCCGGGGCATTGACCATCACATGCGCCACGAAGGGGGCTCCGATGCCGCGGGTGCGCCAGCGCAGAACGCCAAGAACCACGCCCATGGCCAGCAGGATCGGCAGCCGGATCGGTTCGAAGTGGAAGGCGGCGAAGGATACGGCTGTTATGGCAATCGTCCAGCCGGTGCCGACCCCTCGCTTGCGCAGGGCGGAGTAGAACAGGCCGCGGAAGGCAAGCTCCTCCATCAGCGGCGCGCCGATGGCAACCACCAGTGCGAAGGCGATGACGGAGATCTCGCTCCCGCTGTCGCGGAAGTCGACGGCGACCTCTCCGGCCGAAGAGTTGAATCGGCCCGTCAGGATCACGGTCACGGCCGCGATCGCGCCGAGCGCCACCCAGGCAGCCACTCCCCCGATGCCGCCCAAGCCGGCATCGCGCCAGGTCATGCGGATCCCGAGGTCGATCCGAGGGCCATTCCCGCGCCAGGCGGTCGCGATGACCGGCCACCCAGCAAGGCCCAGCCAGGGCACGACCACCGCGACCAGGAGCGGCCCCGGAGGCGGGTCGTCCCCGGTGACCCCTGGAAGGGCTATCGACGCGAGGTATCCGATCGCCACGGTCGCTACCAGGGCGATCAGGACGTCCCACAGGCCCCATCTCGGCCTGCGAAGGCTGCGCCCCCGGGCAATCGCCTCATCCACGGTGACGGGGCAGCCGGGATACCACCCGACTGCCCCGTCCACCGCGCTCATCGCATCAGGTTCGACAGGGCTCAGTACCGGTAGTGGTCTGACTTGTACGGACCGGACACGTCAACGCCCAGGTACTCCGCCTGCGGCTTGGACAGCTCGGTGAGCCGCACCCCCAGCGCGTCCAGGTGCAGCCGCGCCACCTTCTCGTCCAGGTGCTTGGGAAGGGTGTAGACCCCAAGCGGGTACTCGCTGGTCTTCGTGAACAGCTCGATCTGCGCCAGGACCTGATTGGTGAACGAGTTGGACATCACGAACGACGGGTGGCCGGTGGCATTGCCGAGGTTCAGCAGCCGGCCTTCCGAGAGCACGATGATGGAGTGGCCGTCGGGGAAGGTCCACTCGTCAACCTGCGGCTTGATGGTCTTGCGCTTGATGCCCGGGATGGCCGCCAGGCCAGCCATGTCGATCTCATTGTAGAAGTGGCCGATGTTGCCGACGATTGCCTGGTGCTTCATCTGCTGCATGTGCTCGGCAGTGATGACGTCAAAGCAGCCGGTCGCGGTGATGAAGATGTCGGCGGTGTCGATGACATCCTCGAGCCGGGCCACCTGGTAGCCGTCCATCGCGGCCTGCAGGGCGCAGATGGGATCGATCTCGGTGATGATGACCCGTGCGCCCTGGCCCCGCAGGGAGTCGGCGCTGCCCTTGCCCACGTCGCCGAAGCCGCACACGACGGCGACCTTCCCGCCGATCATGGTGTCGGTTGCGCGGTTGATGCCGTCGACGAGCGAGTGCCGACAGCCGTACTTGTTGTCGAACTTGCTCTTGGTGACCGAGTCGTTGACGTTGATCGCCGGGAAGAGCAGCGCACCCTCGCGCATCATCTCGTACAGGCGATGCACGCCGGTCGTGGTCTCCTCGGTCACGCCCTTGATCCCGGCGGCAATCGTCGTCCACCTCGACGGGTCATCCGCAAGGGAGCGACGCAGGGTCTCGAGAACCACGGCGTACTCCTCGGACGTCGAGTCGTCCGGCTTCGGAACCACGCCGGCGGCCTCGAACTCCTTGCCCTTGTGGACTAGGAGGGTGGCATCGCCGCCATCATCCAGGATCATGTTCGGGCCCTGGCCGTCCGGCCACATCAGGATCTGCTCGGTGCACCACCAGTACTCCGGAAGGGTCTCGCCCTTCCAGGCGTAGACCGGCACGCCGTTCGGAGCGTCGATCGTGCCGGTAGGGCCGACGACGACAGCAGCAGCAGCGTGATCCTGGGTGGAGAAGATGTTGCACGACGCCCACCGCACGTCGGCGCCAAGCTCCACGAGGGTCTCGATGAGCACCGCAGTCTGGATGGTCATGTGCAGGGAGCCGGTGATTCGAGCGCCCGCAAGGGGCTTCACAGACCCGTACTCGGCCCGCATCGCCATGAGACCGGGCATTTCATGCTCGGCCAGGCGAATCTCGTCCCGGCCGAAGTCGGCAAGGGAAAGGTCAGCCACCTTGAAGTCGGGCGACCCATCGGATGTGAACACGGTCATGAGATCTCCTCGTGACGAACGATGCGGAACAGCGAATGCGATTCCGCGTACTGAAAGGGACAGTGCGAACGTCACGAGGCTTCGATGGCTCGCATCTCCAGGGAGTGCCCTGGATGGGCCGATTGTGCCATGCAAGTGCTGAATCTGCATAACGGCACGGGCAGGCGCGGACCACGCGCGCAGCGGCTATTGACCCGGCGCGGCGCCCGGTGGGACGCTGCATGAGACTCGGCTACGGAGGCGATACAGGCCAGTGCGACCAGTCTCGGGCGACGCGGATGACCGGATGGTGACCGCCCGGATCGGAGCCGGGCTGCGCCACCGCTCGGTGCCGGTACATGCGACCGCCCGGAGACTGCCAGGTGCAGCTCCCATCGAGTGCGGAGCTCAGGATGCGCCATCCGCCGAGGGTCTTGGCCAGGTGATGCCTCTTGCATAGGGCGCCGAGGTTCGCTCGATCGGAACTCCCTGCCGCGCCCCACGCAGTTGCGTGATCGATCTCGCAGTTCCGAGCCTGGCGTAGGCAGCCAGGGAATCGGCAGTGACGGTCGCGGGCGACGATAAAGGCCCGCAGCGAGTCAGACACGCGATACGCCCGCCGACCGCGGTCAAGCAGGTGGCCCGTCACAGGATCAGTCAGCAACCGGCGCAAGGTCAGGTCATCGCACTGGGTCACGAGCTCGCGAACGGCACTGGCGCCGATCGGGGCTGGGCATCCGCGACCTGACCGGAGCTCGCCAGGCTCCTGCGAGAGCCCAAGGAGGGTCTCCAAGGAGACTGTTACCTCCACATGTGCCTGGACGAAGGGCCGCAGGGGGCCGCACGAGGCCGTCTCGAGATCGCCGGGAGTCGAGCGGAAGGCCCCCGAGGCCGGAACCGAGGCGGGAAAGCCTCCCATCGGCAGGACCATCGCGGCGAGCGCGAGCGCCCTGCGCTCCCCGATGAGCGCATCGGCCGGGACCTCGAGATCCTGGTGCTGCGCCACGCGATCGATGGCATCGAAGCATGCATGCGCGTGCACGGTTCGCATCCGGGCGATGAGGGTTGAGATACCTCCTCCCTCGTCGAAGAGCTGCACCCCGAGCCCGGTGCGCGTCGGGCTGGCCGGACCCTGCTCAACGAGCCTGGCCACGACGCGGTCGGCGGCACGTCGGGTCTGTGCAACCGTGCCGAGAGCGGCGACGGGGAGGACTGCATCCTGCAACTGACGGCAGGCCCTGGCGAAGCCTGCCTGGGCCTCCGGACGCGGATCGAAGCAGCCCGGGACCCGCTGGCTCGCCGTCACCACCGCCCGCGCATGGGCTGGGCTGATCCGACCCCGTCGAAGCTCGTCTTGGGTGGCCGCCAAGGGGCCTGCCAGCAGGCGGGCACCAGCGACCCGTGCGCTGGTGAAGCCGGCAGACCACCGGAGGGCCGCAGAGACCTCCTCGCAGGCCAGATCCTCGATGTCGATGCGACCCGGGGCAGGGCCCTCGACGGGGCCGTCCACCTGTGCCTTCGCTGAATGATCTGAGCCAACGGCCTCATCCGAGCCAACCGCGAATCGCTCCACCTGCGGAACGGGGCCGACGGCCACGGCAAGGGCGTCATCCTGCAGGGCCTGGCACCAGCTCAGGACTCGGTCCATGATCTGCACGTACGCGATCGCGTCATCGGCATTGAGCCCGGCGATCTCCTGCGAAGCGAGGCAGGCCAGCACCTCCACGCCTGGCTCCAGGCTCAGAAGGTCCGGCAGGCAGGCGTTCGTGCTCACGTGCGCCATGGGGACTCGGCCGACAGCCGAGTTCAGGGGTACGCGTTCGGCAGGCAGGCCGTCAGATGCAAGCTCATGTACGGCGTCGCGTGCCGGGTCATCCTCGGCGTCGCGTGCCGGGTCATGCACGGCATCACCGGACCCGGAATCGAACATGTGTACGAATCTAGGGCAGGCCTCTGACAGTCACCCGAAGCCGGGGTGGTCGGGAGCACGTTCGTCCGGAGCACGTTCGTCCGAGCCGGGGTCGAGGAAGACGTCTGGTTCGAGGAAGACGTCTGGTTCGAGGAATACATAGCGAGCGCTGGGGACGGCAGCCCGCAATGCCTGCTCCGCCCGGTTGATATCCCGGGCGATCTCGGCCCCGGTCGCCGAGCCCCGGATGGCGATCTTCGCCGCGACGAGCAGGTCATCGGGCCCGACATGCACGGTGCGCAGGTGGATGACGCGCTCGACTCCGGCTGATCCCTCGAGCGCGGCCGTGATGGCGACCACATCCTCGGGCAGCGCGCTCTCCCCCACCAGCATCGCGGCCATCTCCATGGACAGGAAGATCGCGATCACGACCAGGAGCAGGCCAACTCCCATCGCACCGATGCCGTCCCAGCGGCCGTCACCGGTCAGCACCGCCATGCTGACGCCGACCAGGGCCAGCATCAGGCCGACGAGGGCGCCGGCGTCCTCCAGGAGGATGACCGGCAGCTCGGGCTGGCGGGTGTCCCGCACGAAGCCCAGGTACGAGCGCCGGCCCTTGGCATGGGCCGTCTCGCGCAGGGCCGTCCGGAAGGAGAACGCCTCGAGCACGATTGCGACACCGAGGACCAGGAAGGCGATCCAGGCATCCCGGACCTGCTCGGGGTGGGTGAACTTATGGAAGCCCTCGTACAGGGAGAACACCCCTCCGACGAGGAACAGGATGATCGCGACGACGAATCCGTAGACATAGCGGCGGCGCCCGTAGCCGAAGTTGTGATGATCGTCGGCAGGCCGCTTCGATCGCTTGTTTCCGATGAGCAGCAGGATCTGGTTCCCGGAGTCCGCAACCGAGTGGATCGCCTCCGTCAGCAGGGATGACGAACCAGTGAAGGCGAACGCCGCGAACTTGCTCACCGCGATGCCGAGATTGGCCAGCAGTGCGGCGATGACCGCCCGCATCCCGCCCTCGGTGCTCATCGCTGCGTCGACTGCACGACTGCCACGAGGCCATCCGCATGGACGAACGCATCGAGGTCTTCCGGTGCCAGGACGGCAGCCGTGCCCGGCCGCAGGGTGAGCGCAGCGCCATCGGTATCGACCACGGCCGTGCCCTCGATGAGCAGCACGATCCGATAGGCCCCCGCGGGGATTCGCTCGATACCCGACTGCAGCACGCGGACCACGAACGGGGCATGGACGGGCCAGATGATCTCCCCATGCCGAGTCCGCACGATCTGCGGCCGAAGATCCGGCACGAGCGCGGCGATGGCCTCGTCCACGAAGACAGGCTTGGAGGTGAGCCCGAGCCGCACGACATTGTCGCTCGAGGTCATCACTTCCAGTCCAGTACCGCGGATATAGCTGTGCGGGACCCCAGCCGGCAGGTACACCGCCTCGCCGATATCGAGCCGGACGACGTCCAGCAGCGGCGTGATCAGCGCACCGGCATCATCCGGATAGGCGTCGGCCACCGTCTGGTACGCCTCGACATCGAGGGGGGTGAGGCCCGCCTGCCGTGCGGCTGCGGGCAGATGCGCGATGCGCTCCGGAGACGACAGTCCCAGGACGCACCGGATGGCCTCCTCGACCTTGCCCAGGCGGACGAGATCCGCCGCAGCCTGGCCGCCGGGCACCGCGGCGAGCATCGCAGAGGCGGCATCGGGATTGCGCCAGCCGGCAAACGCATCGAAGGAGTCGAGCGCCACGAGCAGCTCGGTCTTCTCGAAGGGATCGCTATAGACGCGGCGCGAGCCGGACTCCTGCTGCGCGGCGTACCCCGCCTCCGCAACGGCCCGGCGCGGGTGCACCTGGACCGACAGGGGCCGGGCGGCTGCCAGGATCTTCACCAGCAGCGGGATCGCCTCGATGTCGAATCGATCACCGAGGTGCTCGCCGGTCTCCGATCCGTCGTCGCCCAGCAGGGGTGCCGGACCACCGGGGTGCACGCCGAACCACAGCTCCGCCTGCGGGGAGCCTGATGACACTCCCGTCCAGGGAGCCAGGCCGTCGACGATCCCCCAGTCGTAGTCCTTGATGACGCCGCGGACGATCAGCGCCATGCGGGCCGTCCCGGTGCCACGCGATCGGAGCTCACCCTCGGGCGCAGCATCGGGCTCACCCCGTGCCGGGGCTGGCGCTCATGCATCGGCGAGGAGCATCACCGGGATGCCGTCCTCGACGCCGAAAACCGAACCGCAGACCGTGCAGGTGAGCGTGGAGTTCGCCTCGTCGGGCAGCAGGTCGCCGTGCGCAGGGCACGGGCAGACCAGGATCTCCCACAGTCGGGGATCCAGGCCGAGGGGTCCGCGCGGGGCGGGCTCAGCGGGTTGCGTCATGGCATCGCCTTCACGGTTCTGGGGGTCAGGCTCCTGGGATCAGGTTCCTGGGGTCAAGCTCCTGGCATCACGTGCTCGCGGTCATCATCGCGAGCACATCATCGCGGATCCGCTCCATGGTTGCCGGGTCGCGAGCCTCGGCGTTCAGCCGCAGGAGTGGCTCGGTGTTGCTCGGCCGGACGTTGAACCACCAGTCGGCTGCGCTGAAGGTCAGGCCATCGAGGTCATCGACCTCGACTCCGGCCTGCGACTCGTACGCCGAGCGGATTGCGGCCATGACCGACTGCTGATCGGTCACCTCGGTATTGATCTCCCCGCTCGCCGCATACCGATCGAATGGCGCCAGCATGCTCGACAGGGTGGTGCCCGCGGCCGTGTGACCGAGCGCGGCGATGGCATGCAGGGCCGCGAGCATGCCGGAGTCGGCACGCCAGAAGTCGCGGAAGTAGAAATGCCCGGAGTGCTCGCCGCCGAACACGGCATCCGTCTGGGCCATGGTCGCCTTGATGAAGGAATGCCCGACACGGGTGCGGATCGGCACGCCGCCGTTCTCCCTGATCACCTCCGGCACGGCGCGCGAGGTGATCAGGTTATGGATGATGGACGACCCTGGGTACCGGGCCAGCTCACGGGCGGCGATCAGCGCGGTGAGGGTGGACGGGCTCACGATCGATCCCCGCTCGTCGACCACGAAGCAGCGATCGGCATCCCCGTCGAAGGCCAGGCCCAGGTCGGCCCTGGCCTCGAGCACCCGCGCCTGCAGGTCGCGCAGGTTCGCCGGCTCGATCGGATTGGCCTCGTGATTGGGGAACGTCCCGTCGAGCTCGAAGTACATGGCCTCGATGTCCAGGGGCAGCGGTGCCAGGCCGGCTGCGTCACCGAGCACGGCCGGCACGGTGTACCCGCCCATGCCATTGCCCGCGTCGACGACCACGCGCAGCCGGCGGATGCCGGAGACGTCGACCAGGCGCCGGAGGTAGCCCGCATACTCGGCAAGGACATCCTGCTCGCGGATCTCGCCGAGCGGCGCATCGCTGGCCGGCACCCCGGCCCGGATCATCGACGTGATCTCCCGCAGGCCGGAATCCTGCCCGACCGGCGCCGCCCCTGCGCGGCAGAGCTTGATGCCGTTGTACTGGGCGGGGTTGTGGGACGCCGTGAACATGGCGCCGGGCAGGCCGAGGTGGCCCGAGGCGAAGTACAGCCCGTCGGTGCTGGCAAGGCCGATGAGCACGACATCGCACCCCTGCTCGCGCACGCCATCCGAAAAGGCCGCTACGAGGTCCGGCCCCGAGGGACGCATGTCGTGACCGACGACGACGGCACCAGGGCCGCCGTCGCGAGCTGCGATGCCCAGGACGCGCACGAAGGCGGCACCGACATCGTGCGCGAGGCTGGCATCGAGCTGATCCGGGACAACCCCGCGGACGTCGTAGGCCTTGATGACTGCGTCGAGGTTTCGCACGGGCGCAAGGCTACCGAGGCGGCCCGCAGGATGCGTCCGGCCAGCCGGAGCGGTGATGCCGGGGTTCGGTCAAGGACTGCTGCCGGCGACTCGGCGGCGGTCAGGCGAGGTCAGCCTCGGGATGGTCCACATGGGCGAGCACCCGCAGATGCCGGCGCCGGGCAACCTCGACTGAGCTGGTCGGCTCCCGCTCGGGGTTGTCATCGACGTAGTAGCGCGGCCGGGCAGCCTCGCGCACGGCATTGGCGAGCGCCTCGAGGTCGTCACTGGACGGCTTCAGGGCATCGGGGTTGGGCGTGATCCGGACGATCTCCCAGCCTCGGGGAGCAGTGAGCCGGTCACTGTGCATCTGGCACAGGTCGTAGCAGTGCGGTTCGGGGACGGTCGCCAGTGGGCCCACGACGGCCGTGGAATCCGCATAGACATACGTCAGGGTGGCCACGGCATACGCCTGGCACGACGGCTTGGAGCAGCGTCGACGAGGCACGCAGGGCACGTTAGTGCGATACGCGCGCGCGTCGATGGATGACGCGCCGTTCAGCGGAGCGTGACGCTGGTGTCCTGGCCCGCGGTCGGGACCCTGACCTCGGTGCGCAATGGCCACCATGGATAGCCGGTCACCAGGTCGCCGTACTCGGACTTCTCCAGCACGCGGTGCGCGAGCAGCATCGGGCCCGACCCTGTGCGGGGCGTGACGACGGCAGTGAACCAGCTCGCATCGGCTGGCTCGGGGAGCAGGACCCAGGCAACCTCGCCGGCCGGGACGTCGATGCGCCGTGCATCGGTCGGCTGCGAGACCTCGTCGATACCTGCGAACGCAAGGATCGACAGGTCGACGGAGACTGCCTCCGCCGGCGCCGTGATCGCAAGGCGCACCTCGGTCTTGGGCCGGATGGGCAGGCCGCTCACCGCGGCCGTTTCGACATACGGGTGTCGCCCTGCGGCGTACGCGGTCTCCTGCTGGATCTTCTTGCCCTTCTTGCCCCCGGTCTTGTCGCCGAAGAACTGACGCATGCCGGCCACGATCGGGATATCCGAGGTCAGCTCCAGGGTGACGGCCTCGCCCTGCGTCACCGTGGACATGTCCATGCTGACCACGGTGTCGGCCGGCACCGTGATGGTGTCGCGATCAGCGGGCGCATAGGTCCCGAGCTTGGAGATCACCCTGATGCTGACCTGGGCATCGTCCTCCCCGGGTGCTGCGATGGCCAGTACCCGCGCGCCGGGTCCTGGCATGACCCCGGGCACGTAGACCTGTCTGGCAGGCGCATCCGACTGGGGTACCCACTCCGTCCCGATGGAGTCCAGCCCGGACATCTGGTCGTCGTCGATGGAAGCGCCGATGCGGCCGGTGCGGACGATGACGTGCACCGCGGTCGTGGTGACCCCGGGGGCAAGCTCATCGATCCCGATGGCCAGGCGCTTGGTCGGCTGCACCACGAGGCCGCGGCCGCCGGGGGCGTCCACGATGCCGTCCGGGCCGTAGATGACCAGGTCGACGACGGCCGCCTGGTCATCGGGGTTCACCAGGACGATCCGGCTCACGCGCCCGGAGATCGCGCCGCCGCCGACGAACCAGAAGTCGGAAGAGGCCGGCTCGCAGGCCGTGCTGGCCATGCCGCGCCCCTTGCCGCTGGGGTCGCGGCTCCACTGGTCCGCGATCAGCCCGGGGGCCAGGGAGCCGATCCCGATGACGCGCACGGCCGGCAGGCTTCGGCCCTGGGCCGGGATCTCCGTCTGCGCCCCCGGCTTGGTGATCTTGGCCCGGGCGGATTCCTTGCCCGGCAGGGTCGCCAGGGTCGCGCGCCCCGGGCCCTGCTGACCGGGGACCGGTACTACGGCGGCGGAGACCCGCACCCCGCGGTCGCTGCTCGTGCCGGGCTCAGGGCACAGCAGCACGGTCGATCGGATGGGCTCGATCGTCGAGGGAACGGTGGTCACGGGCGGCACCTCCCGCTGGGCCAGGTACCCCGCCACCGCGAGCACGATGACCGCCGCGACGGCGATCGCGATGGCTCGGACGGGCGTCAGGACGCTCATCGCACGGCCGCCATCATCGTGGTGTCAGCCTCGGCATCCGGATCGCGCCGGGACTTGCGCGAGGGCAGGGCCAGGACGATAAGGATCAGCAGGGTGATCCCCTGGGCCCACAGCCAGCGGCTGCGCGTCTGGTGGTCAAACCACACTCGGATCGTCGGCTGGCCGGATGGCAGGGCGAAGGCCTGCGACCAGTCGAGCATTCCCGGGGCTGCGACGGCCTGGAGGTCCTGCGCCTGGCCCGTCGCCGGGTCAACCGCAGCCGCCCGCCACCCGGTGTCCTGGATCGCGCCGACCACGAAGGTGCCCCCTCCTGAGCCGTCCGGCGGGATCGCGTCGAAGTAGGGATCGACCTGGATGAGGGCACTGGGGTCGAGCGAGAGTCGTTGTGCGAGCGCGACGGGCACATCGTTGGGACCGACGACGATCCGCGCCCGGGTGGTCACGCCGCTGATGCTCCACAGCACCTCCCCGCCGGCGCTCGACAGCCGCCGCAGGCCGGGTGCGCCGTCCAGGACCGGGATGAGCTCGGCCGAGGTGCCCGCCGACAGCAGGACGTACCGCACGCCGTACCCGGTCAGTGCGGTGACCTCGTCCCCGCCTCGTCCCGAGGCCAGGGCCGACACCAGCGGATCGATGCGCTCCCACGCCTGCGAGGGGGGAGCGACATCGGCATCCCCCAGCATCGGCCCGGCGCCGTCGATCAGGTTGTACTGCACGCGGCCCTCGGCATCCTCGCGCAGGACCAGGGTGCGCGGGGCGGCTGGCCCGAGGGCATCGGCCTCGACGAATGCCGGGACGGCGCTGGCTGGGGCCTTGCGGAGCTTGCCGGGCGCATCGGGGAACCAGAGCACCACGGATGCGATGGGCACGAGGATGACCCCCAGGGCCAGGATCGCTGCCAGTGGCTGGGCGAAGTTGAAGCTCTCCCGTGACATCCGAGCCGGCAGCCCGTCGGCGCCCAGGGATGCGGCGGCGATCAGGGCTGCCCCTAGGAGCAGGGTTGCCGGACCAGGCCAGCTGCGCAGCGCGGTGGTGGCACCGGGCGGGGTCACCAGCACGATCACCTGGACCATCCCCAGGATGATGGCGGTCACCGCCAGGCCCCAGCACGCGGCGATCGCCGGGAGGTGGTCGCGGCGGACCAGGGCCAGCAGCCCGGCCAGGACCAGCGGAGCACCCAGCCAGATGGGTGTCATGCCCGGGCCGCCGGGATGCAGCAGCAGGATGTCCAGCGGGGTGATGCCCGGGTCGTTGAGCGATGCGGACGTGATCCCCGGCTCCAGCAGGAACAGGGACGGATGGGCGAGCAGGTGCAGGGACCAGGGGGCCAGGAGCACCAGGGGCGAGATGAGTGCCAGGGCCATCCGGCGGGTGACCGGCGCAGCCGCACGGCGCTGGGTGGTCCAGGCCCTGATCACCACCGCTGCGGCGGCCACGAGGGCGACCAGCCACAGCGCCGGCACCGCGGCCGTCAGACCGGCCAGGAGCAGCCCCGTTCCCGCCGCCCGGCGGAAGGTGCCCCGCTCCCGGGAGATCCGCACGAATGAGCGGACGGTGAATGGCAGCAGGATCGCGGCCATCATGGTGCCCAGGCGTCCGGACGACAGCGCGCCGGTGACCGCCGGCAGGAGCGCGTAGGCAACGCCGGCCCATACCCGGATGATCGTGCTGGAGATGGCACCGCGCAGCGTGAAGTAGGCAGCCCACCCGGCGATCGGGATCCCCAGGAGCATCAGGACCTGGACGGCGAGGTCTGCCTTGCCGAGCAGGATCACGGCCACGGGGTAGATGAGCATCAGGTAGGGCGCGGAAGGTGAGCTCGAACCGGGCCCGACGTCGTGCCAGGCCAGGACGTATCGATCCCAGAGGTCGCTGGCACCCCCAGGGCCCGGGAGCAGAGCGCCGCCCTGGAGGACTCCTGGTCCGAGCCACAGGGCGTAGGTCGCGGCCGTGGCGATGAGGCCCAGGCCCACCACGATGAACACGCTCGGACGGAACAGCAGTCGCTTGACGATGTTGGTGCCCGATGGCTCCAGGTACGCCGCGTCATCATCGGATGGACCGGACTCCAGCGCTGAGACGCTCGGCCCGGAGGTTGACCCGCTCGTGGTGGCGATGCCGACGAATGCCTCCAGGGCATGGCGGAACTGCCAGGCCCATCGGGGGCGGAGCGGGCGAACGACCGAGGCCGGACGGGTCGACGTGCGCTTGATGAGCTTGCGGGAGCGGCGCAGGTTGAAGGGGTGCAAGGCAATTGCAAGCACCGCCGCAATCTCATCGCGTGCCCCGGCGATGTCCTTGCCCAGGAGGAATGCCAGCGACCGCAGCGCACTGCCCAGCAGCAGCTTGAGGGCCATGAACGGTGCGCCGATGAGGCTGGCGTGCGCGAGCAGGACGTGGACGGCTGCCTCGCGGTCGGCGCGCTCGGGGTGCCTGACGCCGTTCGGTCGCCTGCCATGGGTCGATGCCTCGCGGTGGTGCACGACGGCATCCGTCGCGATGAGGACTCGCTCGCCGGCCCGGCGGGCGCGCCAGCAGAAGTCCAGGTCGTCGCGGAAGAGCGGGAGCTTGGGATCCAGGCCGCCCAGCGCGTCCCAGACATCCCGGCGGATCAGCATCCCGGCGGAGCTGACGGCCATGACATCGCGGACGCCGTCCTGCTGGCCCTGGTCATGGTCGCCGGGATCCAGGCCGGTGAAGCGACGCCCCGACCCGGTAATCGAGACTCCCGCCTCCAGCAGCAGCCGGCCGTCATGCCAGCCGAGGATCTTGGGCCCGAGGACGCTGGCCGACGGGTTGTCATCCGCGGTGTCGAGCAGCGCCTCCAGGCAGGTCACGGTCGGGGCGCTGTCATCATGCAGCAGCCAGACCCATGGGACGGCCTCGCGGGGCGCAGCACCTGAGCCGCCCACAGACACCGCCGACTGCCGGTCCAGGAAGGCCAGGCCAGCCCGGACCCCGTCCCCGAATCCCGACCCCCGACGCGCCTCGACCACGCGATCCTCGCCCAGGGCAGCACGCATGATCGCAACGCTGGTGTCGGCGGAACCGGTATCGACGCCCACGACCACCTCGGCCGGACGCGACTGGTTGGCCAGGCCCGTCACGACGGCCGGCAGCCAGGCCGCCCCGTCCCGCGCCACCAGCACGGCCGTCACGTAGTGCCGGCGGCGGGGCAGGGCGGGCAGCGCCCCGGTGTCGGATGCCTCATCGAAGGTGAACCACTCCGTCACCTGCTCGTCTGGATCTCCGGTGTCCCCGCGCAGCAGGCGCCGCTCCTCCTCGGTCAGCATCAGCGCCTGGGTGGACGACCACCAGTCCTCGTCTTGGGCCGGCGTGTCCTGCGGGGGCGTGTCCTGCGGGGGCGCGTCCTGTGCCTCGGCGTCCCGAACGACGGGGACCGTGTCGTTGGAGACGGCCTCGTCCGGCGGGCGACCGGACTGACGTCGGCCAGCCGCGGAGTCCTCAGTCATCAGCGCCTGCAGATCTCAGGATGCTTGCTCGAGCCGGCATCCTCCGAGCCGGCACCGTCCGGAGCTGCACGGGCAGGGCCGGACCGGTCGATCCGCTCACTGGGGAACCCGGGCGCACCGGGCTACCTTACGAGGCTGGGGCCGGGGCTGTTGTCAGGAGACGGCCTTGCGCTTGAGCCGGCGACGTTCCCGCTCGGACAGGCCCCCCCAGATGCCGAAGCGCTCATCCTGCTCGAGGGCATACTCCAGGCACTCGACCCGGACGTCGCAGGACTGGCAGACCCGCTTCGCCTCGCGGGTGCTCCCGCCCTTCTCAGGAAAGAATGCCTCCGGGTCAGTCTGCGCGCACAGGGCTCGCGCCTGCCAGGCCATGGCCTCGACGTCAGAGATCGACAGCATGCCGAACTCAACGCCACGGCTGTCGCTCACCGCAACAAACCTCCTCGACCCTGCGTGCATGAACGTACGTGAACCCGACCCTGCGTAAACCCGACCCTGCGTGCGTGGACCTGCGTGCGTGAACCTGTGTCAATCCTGCAGCGAGGGGCGCGTACGCATGATCACGCTCGCACGCCATCACGCTCGCACGCCGCCCACGCCCTGCAAGCGTATTACAGACGTGTCATTCGCATCCGTCAAGGCGGAATGCTGCAAATCAGCCATAAATCATGCGAAGAGCAGCATTTCAGCGCGCGTTTGGTCCTTCAGGCGCCCATTTCCCTGCATCGAGCGCCAGGAGCGCTCCCGGCCGACGCCAGGGATCGGGCTGTTGCGAGGATGCGCACGTGACCTCCATGACCCTTGCCGATCTGCATCCTGGGCGTATCGCCGTGCTGGCCGGCGGGATCGGCGGTGCGCGCTTCCTGATGGGACTGCGGGCCTGCCTGCCCCCGGGTCAGGCACAGATCACCGTGATCGGGAACACCGGGGACGACATCTGGGTGCACGGCGTGCGGGTGTGCCCGGACCTCGACACGGTCATGTACACCCTCGGCGGCGGGATCAGCGCCGAGCGTGGGTGGGGGCGCGAGACCGAGACCTTCGTCGTGAAGGAGGAGCTCGCTGCCTACGGGGTCGAGCCCACCTGGTTCGGCCTCGGCGACCGCGACCTGGCCACGCACCTGGTCCGAACCCAGTCACTGCGGGCCGGCTTCGCGCTGAGCGAGGTGACCGCCGCGCTGTGCGAGCGCTGGCAGCCGGGGGTGCGCCTGCTGCCGATGAGCGACGACCGGGCCGAGACGCACGTGCTGATCTCAGACCCGGAGCGCGCCGGCGAGCCAGGCGCGGGCGGGCAGCCGCCGACCGTGGCCATCCACTTCCAGGAGTGGTGGATCCGGCACCGGGCGGCCATCCCGGCACACGGGTTCCGGGTCATCGGCATCGAGGACGCCCGACCCGCACCCGGGGTGCTGGAGGCCATCGCCGAGGCCGACGTGATCCTCTTCCCCCCGAGCAATCCCGTCGTCTCGATCGGCGTGATCCTGCAGGTGCCGGGCATCGCCGAGGCGATCCGCCGGGCGACCGCGCCGGTCGTCGGCATGTCCCCCATCATCGGCAATGCCCCGGTGCGGGGGATGGCGGACGCATGCCTGGCGGCGATCGGCCTTCCCACGAGCCCGCTGGCTGTCGCGCAGCACTACGGCGCCCGGGAATCCGGCGGCGTGATCGACGGCTGGCTGGTGCACGCGGACGACGCCGGGGTACTGGGGGCGGTCGAGGCCGCCGGCATCCGGGGCCGTGCCGTCCCGCTCCTGATGACCGATGTCGCCGCGACGGCAGCCATGGCCCGGGCCGCCCTGGACCTTGCCGCCGAGATCGCCGGCAGCCCGGATCGCCGGTAGCCGGCATGCCCGAGCCCCTGACCGTCGTCGGACTGCCCGGCCTGCCGGCCATCGAGGCCGGCGACGACCTGGCGGGCATGATCGTCGACCTGGCCCGCCAGGTGCCCTGGCCCGACGGCACGGTCGGGCTCGGGGACGGCGATGTCATCGTGGTGACCAGCAAGGTGGTGTCGAAGGCCGAGGGCCGGGTGATCCCCGCGCGCACCCGACTGGACGCCATAGCGCAGGAGTCCGTCCGCGTCGTGGCAACCAAGGCAACCCCGCGCGGCCCCACGACCATCGCCGAGACCCGCCATGGGCTGGTGATGGCAGCAGCCGGCGTCGATGCCAGCAACGTCGATGCCGGCCATGTGGTGCTGCTGCCCGTCGACCCGGACGCATCGGCCCGCCGGCTGCGGGCCCGGGTGCAGCAGGCAACCGGCCGGCAGGTGGCGGTCGTCGTCACCGACACGATGGGCCGGGCCTGGCGGATGGGGCTGACGGACGCTGCGATCGGCGTCGCCGGCCTGGCGCCGCTCGATGACCACACCGGTCGCCCGGATGCCTGGGGTCGGCCACTGGAGATGACCGTGATCGCCATTGCCGATGAGATCGCCGCGGCCGCGGACCTGGTCAAGGGCAAGGCAGCCGGCGTGCCCGTCGCCCTCGTCCGAGGTGCCTCAGCCTGGGTGACCGACGAGGACGGCCCCGGCGCAGCAGCGCTCATCCGGCCCAGGCAGGAGGACCTCTTCTGGCTGGGCACGGCCGAGGCGATCGCCCTCGGACGGCAGCGCGCCGTCCACGATCGGCGCACGATCCGCGAGTTCACCGATGAGCCGGTCCCTGACGAGGCCATCGCGGCGGCCGTGGCAGCGGCGATCACCGCACCGGCCCCCCACCACAGCACCCCCTGGCAGTTCTGCGCGCTGCGTCCGGGCCCGGTGCGCACCGGCCTGCTGGATGCCATGCGGGAGCGATGGATCGCGGACCTCTCTGCGGTCGACGGGATGTCCGAGGAGTCGATCGAGCGCCGGGTGCGGCGGGGGGACGTCCTTCGCCGCGCACCGGTCATCGTCGTGCCGTTCGTCGACCTGGCAGCGGGCGCCCACGCCTATCCCGATGCCCGTCGCCGCGACTTCGAGCGCGACCTGTTCATGGTGGCCGGCGGCGCGGCCGTGCAGAACCTCATGGTGGCGCTGGCTGCCCATGACCTGGGATCCGCCTGGATCTCGTCGACGATGTTCTGCCCCGAGGTGGTACGCGAGGTCCTCGGCCTGGCACCGACGGTCATGCCCCTGGGGGCCGTCGCGGTCGGGCATCCCGCCTCAGGCCCCCGGCCGCGGCCCCCGCGCGATGCCGGTACGCACCTTCGCTGGGTGTGAGTGCGGCGGCCCGACCGATCAGCTGCGGTCGCTGGAGAAGCGAATGGTCGTCGCGGCCAGCTGCGACCCGGGCCAGATCCGCACCCCGGTGAGCAGCTCATTGCCCGCGCCGATCACCGCACCGTCGCCGATGACGGCGCCGTCGAGGACGCAGTCGGCCCCGACCTGCGCATCGACCCCGACGATGCTGTTGCGCACCAATGCGCCGGCATCGATGCGGGCCCCGTCGAAGATCACCGAGCCGTTCACCACCGCCCCCTCCCCGATCACGGCACCCCGGCCCACGGACGTCCCCCCGTGCACCTGCGCGCTCGCGGCGATCGAGGCACCGTCGAGGGCGAGGAAGTCGCCCCGGCTGGGGACGGCCGGCGACGGGGCATGGCCGAGCACCAGATCGCGCGAGCCCTGGACGAAGGACAGCGGCGTACCGAGGTCGAGCCAGTAGCCGGAGTCGACCACCCCGCTGACCAGTGCCCCCGACGCCAGCAGCCCGGGGAAGGTCTCCCGCTCGACCGAGACCACCCGGCCATGGGGGATCGCGTCGATGACCGACCGGCGGAAGACGTAGCACCCCGCGTTGATGTTGTTGGTGACGATCTCGTGCGGATGCGTGGGCTTCTCCAGGAAGGCGGTCACCCGGCCGTGCTGGTCGGTGGGGACGAGCCCGTACGCGCGAGGGTCCTCGACCGGCGTCAGGTACAGGGTGACATCGCTGCCGGTTCGGGCGTGATGGTCGACGAGGCCGGTGATGTCGACCCCGGACAGCACGTCGCCGTTGAAGATCAGGACGGGGTCATCCGGGCCGGACTGCAGGTACGGCAGTGCGTGACGGATCGCCCCGCCCGTGCCGAGCGGCTCGTCCTCGGTGGCGATCACGATCTCGATGCCGAGGTCACTGCCGTCGATGAACTCCCGGAACACCTCTGCCTTGTAGCTGGTCCCCAGGACGATCCTGGTGACGCCGGCATCGCGGGCACGGGTGATCTGGTGCACCGTGAAGGGCACGCCGGCCACCGGCAGCATCGGCTTGGGGGTGTTGATGGTGAGCGGGCGCAGTCGGGTGCCCTGGCCACCGACGAGCAGCACGGCTTCAGTCATTGCGCCAGCGTGCCACATCAGGGGCAGTTGGACGTGCGACCGGCGTCCGCGATGATGACCGGCGTCCGCGATGATGACCGGCGTCCGCGATGATGGCCGGCTTCCGCGATGATGACCGGCATGGTCAGCCTGCAGCCATGGACAGCCCTCGCCCGGCGGCGTGCCGCGCGGGGCCCCGAGCCGCTGGTCACCTACGTCGACGCAGGCAGCGGGGAGCGCACCGAGCTCTCCGCGACCTCCGTTGAGAACGCGGTGGCCAAGATCGCCAACGCCCTGCGCGACGAGTTCGACCTCGACCGGGGCTCAGTCGTCGGGCTGCATCTGCCCTGGCACTGGCAGCGCAGCCTGTGGTGGGGAGCCTGCGCGGCCATCGGCGCCCGCGTGGTGCCGTTCGCAGATCCCGCGTCGGTCGACCTGCTTGCCTGCACGCCGGCAGACCTCGCCGCCCTCGCCTCGCCGGAGCGGTCCGCCGGACCGGGCAGCGAGCGGGAGGCACTGGTGGTCTCGATGCATCCCCTTGGCCTGCCGCTCGCCGACCCCCTGCCCGAGGGGTTCGCGGACGCGACCCCGATCATCCGTGCCCAGCCGGACGCATTCTGGCCTGACCCGGCAGCCGGCGCGATGGATGTCCCGGTGCCCGACGACGCACGTACGGGCCAGCGCACCCTGGTCGCCGTCGCTCAGCGGCATGCTGCTCCCGTCCCGGGACCGGCACCCGCGAATGACCTCGATGACAGCTGGTGGTGGGCACTGGCCATTCCGCTTGCCATCGACGGCTCTGTGGTGATGGTCCGCGTCCCCGAGGATCCGAGCATCCCAGCGACCCTGGCGCTCATCGACCGGATCGCCGAGCAGGAGCGGGCCGACCGCGTGGTCTGCCTGCCCGGCTAGCGCTTCTTCTTGCGGATCACCACGGTCCGCTCCGGGCTCGTCCCGATCACCTGCTCGCCCTGGTACACCACGATGCGGTAGGTATAGGACGCCCCGGCCGGCACGGCCTTCTTGATCCTGAACGAGTACCGGCCCTTCTTGGACGTGGTGTCGGTGGCCATCACCTTCCAGGTGGCATCGACCTTCATCTGGCGCTCGACCCGAAGCCCAGCAGCCCGCGGGATCACCCGGCCTCGGAGCCGCAGCGGGTCCCCGGCGCGGGGCTTGCGCCCCGGCTTGATCTTCAAGGTGACCTTCACGGCGGCCGGGGCGGCCTGCTGATCACCCTGCTTCGGGGCTGCCTGCTGATCGCCGGAGGGCGCGGCCCCGCCGGACGCGCTGCCGGGCAGGGCCACCCCTGCCTGCCCATCCACCTGGGTGACGTAGGTCGACTTCAGGCCGAAGGCCGCACGCATGGCGGTGCCGCTGATGCTGCGGGTCGAGCCATCGGGGAGCGTCGCGACCAGCTGTCGCACCGCACCGGACGGGAATCGGTCGCCGACCGACAGCTTCTGCACGGCGGGCACGCCGAACGCCGCGGCCGCCGCCGACTGCGAGACGGTCGCCTTCCAGCTGCGATTGGGGTTCTGGTCATTCAGCGACCAGTGATCGTCCACGGTCTGGGCATACGGGACGTCGCTTCCCCAGGCGTGCGCCGCGGCAGCGGTCTGGCCGCCGCTGGAGGACGTGTAGTAGGCACGGATGGGCTGCCCGTTGAAGACCGCGGCAAGCCCGGTGGTGTCGGAGGCGAAGGTCGCGCGGACCGCCTCGGCCCACCGGTCGCCGCTTGGCCCGTTCTCCTTGGCGTAGCCGGCGAAGGTCTGGTCCGGTGCCGGGGATCCGCCGTCGTCCACGTGGCAGGAGCACGCCTTGCGCACCCCGTCCTGGATCTTGGACAGCACGTAGGAGCGTGCGGCGATGGCCTGCGCCTGCATGGCCGCCGTCGGCCACGAGCTGGGCACCTCGGCTATGCCGAGAAGGTACTCGTCGTGCACCCGCACCAGGTTGACGGCGTTGAGCCGGACCCCGCCGGCCGTGGCGACCGGCTGGATGTCCAGGGTGCCGTACCGATACCGGTGCCCATCGGATGCGAAGGAGTTGCCGGCATTGATGACGTTGACGATGCTCGCCGGCCCGGTCGCCGAGCCCGGGGCACGCGACCCGGCCCAGCGCACGATCACGTCCTCGGCTGCGCCGAGGTCGGTGACCTGGCCGCCGGACTCCTTGCTCACCGCGACGGACGTCCCCGAGGTAGTGAAGGTGAAGACATCCTGCGGACCGCCGACCACGACATTGCCCCCGACCGTGACCTCGATCGCGCCGCCGCCCTTCTCCAGCGGCTCGGAGCGAACCTTGACGGTGCCGACCTGGTACTGCAGGTTGACCCGCGCCTCCATGTCGTCGGCCACCGGCTGCACGACCGTTCCGGTGTAGTAGTGCGTCACGATGCTGGGGGCGTCGAAGCCCTCCTTCGCCATCCCGTAGGCACCCCACTGGGACATGCCCACCCCGTGGCCGTAGCCGCTGCCCACGAGGGCGAATGAATCGGGGGGCCCGCACGGGTCAGCGGGCGCTCCCGGCGCGGTCGCGATGCCCGCCGTCCCCGTCCACGGGTAGATCGCGTCGTCGCCGCTGGAGCCGGTGACGGTCAGGGTGTAAGCGCCGGGGGGCACCAGGTTGCCGGCATCGTCCTTCTTGTCCCAGGAGATCGCCAGGGGTCCGCCGGCGTCCTGGGTGCCGGTGAGCGTCCGCACCGTCGTACCGCAGCGAGAGGTGACCGTCATGGTCCACGACAGCGCGGCCGTGGACGTGGCGGTGACGGTGAGCGGATCCGGCGACCCGTAACCCGTGGCGGGCGAGACCGCTGGGTTGAAGATCGTCACGCCCATCTTGGATGCCGTTGCTGCCCGGATGGCCGGCATCTGCGTCTCGATGAACTGCCCGGGGCACTTGGTCGAGCCGATGTCCCGGTGGCCCCCGATGACCAGGGCCCGGGCGACCTGCCCGGGCTGGTACTTCGACGTGCCGTTGCCGGAGTCGGAGACCAGCTCGACCTGGCCGTTGGGATCCCGGTGGTTCATGGCCAGCTTCCAGGCCATCAGCGAGGCGATGGCCTCGTCCATGGCCGCGAGCTGGTCCGGGGGCGGGTTGAGCTTCTGGAAGTTGCCCAGCGCCGATACCGCGAAGGTCTCGTTGTTGAAGCCGGCGGTGTGACCGCCGATGACGGCCTGGTCCATGCCGCCGGCACGGCCCTCGTACAGGCGGCCGAACCGGTCGACGATGAAGTTGTAGGCCATGTCCGAGTAGCGCAGGCCCTTGGTGAACCAGCCGTACAGGTTTCGAACCTGCTGGGCTGCCTCCTCGGGGGTGTAGTCGTTACGGGTGACGGTGTGGTGGACGAAGGCCGCCTTGATCGTCCCTGCGTACTTCGGGGCGGCACTGCGCATGGACTCATCGGCCCCCCACTGGGCCCGGGTGATGATGACGGGCATCGACGCGCCGATGGTGGCGGCCGCGACCGTCGCGACCGGGGCACCGGGATCCGGTCGCTGGGGGTCGGGCAGGGCCGCATCGGCAGGCACCACCGGGTTGTCCAGCAGCACCACCGTCGCGTTCTGCGGCGCCTCGCCCCCCGGGGTGTCGATGCGGACCTGCACTCCGTCGGCAGTGTCGGTCAGGAGCGGCTCGGTGCCGTAGCGGATGCCGGCCGCCTCATCCGACCCGGGATCGGGCTGGTGGTCCGACACCACCAGCGGGGTCCATGCGCTCCAGTCGTCGTCCTCGCGTACCCGGACGAGCACCCGCGAGGACGGATCCAGGGGCGTGTCGGCAGTGACGCCCACCAGGCCGAAGCCGTCGGTCGCCATCGCACTCGTGGCGATGGCCGGCTCCAGCGGCGCGGCATCTGCTGGGCCGGTGCCGGCGCCGTGGTGATCGTCCACGATCGACTGAGCATGCGGGCGACCATCCGCTGGCAGCGGCGCCAGGCCCAGGTGATCGGTCGTGCCCTCATCGACGAGCGAATCCCACGAGGCCATGGCGACGGCAGACTCCTGCAGGGCCTGGTCATCGATACCGGAGATGGCGATGGCCTGCTCGGTCGGCGTGACCGGCTCCGGCTGCGGCCGAGGCCAGCTGACCACCGGGAGCAGGAATCCGGCCGCCAGGACGGCCGCCACGATGGCCAGGGCAAGCCAGCGGCGGGCCGGGGCAAGCCAGCCCTGCGCCGGGGCAAGCCAGCCCTGCGCCCGGGCAAGCCAGCGCTGCGCCCGGGCAAGCCAGCGCTGCGCCCGGGCAAACGAGCCCTGCGCCGGGGCAAGCCGGAGCCACCGGCCCACCAGGGCCTGCAGGCCTCGTGCCACGGTCGTCCCTCCGGGGGAAGTCGGCGAACCCATGCGCAGTCGCTGGTTCGTCTACGGATCATCCCGCCCAGGACGGGCAGGCCAATCGCACGGACGCACCTCTCGCAACAATCTTCACTTGTATACCATGGTTCGCCTGGATCACTTCAGATATCAGGGTCCCCTTGCGTATGGGTCGGGACGTGGGTCCGGGAACGCTCGCCACCTCCGGTGCGTCCAACCCCCGATGGCAGCGGCCGTGCGTACCATGAATCCGCTTCGGCCGACCACGATGCCCGAGTGGGGCACCCCGACAACGTGAGCAAGGACGCCAGATGACTTCAGTGCCCCGCCGGTGGCCCCGGATCCTCGCTGCCGTCGTCGCAGCGGCAGTCGTGGTCGCCGCCATCGTGGGCGGCGGCCTGACCCTGTTCATGGGCAAGCTTGCGGGCAATATCACCGCCGTGGACGTCTCCGAGCAGCTCGGCACGAGCGCGGCTCCGTCCGCCCCCGTCGTCGTCGATGAGGAGACGGGCTCCTACGAGCCCTTCACCGTCCTGCTCATGGGCAGCGATAGCCGTTCCGGCAAGGGCAACAAGGGCTACGGCAGCGCCTCCGAAATCGGCGGCGAGCGGTCGGACACGACCATCCTGGTGCACGTCAACGCGGACCGGAGCCGGGCCGTCGCCGTCAGCATCCCCCGCGACACCCTGATCACGCTGCCCAAGTGCAAGCACGACGGCAAGACCGTCGGCGGCTACACCGGCAAGTTCAACGAGGCCTTCGACCTCGCCGGCCCCGGATGCACCATGAAGGCCGTCCAGGAGATCACCGGCCTGGATCTGCAGCACTTCATGATGGTCGACTTCGGCGGCTTCAAGCGCGTGGTCAACGCCGTCGGCGGCGTGGAGATCTGCCTGGCCCAGGATGTCAACGATCCAAAGAGCGGCCTGAACCTCAGCAAGGGCAAGCACGTGGTCACCGGCGAGGAGGCCCTGGCCTTCGTGCGCGCCAGGAAGACCCTCGGCGATGGCTCGGATACCTCCCGGATCCGACGCCAGCAGGCCTTCATCTCCTCGCTGGCCCGGCAGGTCCTCTCCGCCGGAACCCTGCTGAACCCCGCTGCCCTGGTGAGCATCCTCACCGCCGCCTCGGAGTCGCTGTCGGCCGATCCGGCACTGGCGAACGTGACCAACCTCAAGGACCTCGCCCTGAGCATGAAGGACCTGCGGCCCAGCGACATCACCTTCGTCACGATGCCGTGGAAGCCCGCCGGCGACGGGGCGAACGTCCTGGTGAACGAGAAGAAGGCGCAGGCTCTCTGGGACGCCATCGCCAACGACACCCCCTACCCGCCGAAGAAGGCCGAGGGCACTCCCCTGCTCAAGACCGAGCCGAGCGGCATCTACGTCAACGTCCTCAACGGAACCGGCGTGAAGGGGGCGGCCAAGAAGGTCGCCAAGAAGCTGCGCAAGGCCGGCTACCGGGTGATGGACGTCGGCAACGTCGAGGACGGCCAGGTCTACGACAAGACCACGGTGATCTACGACCCGAAGTGGGATGTGAGCTCGCGGACCTTGGTCTACGCCGCCAATGCCGTGGCGCAGCCGGAGAAGAAGCACGGCCAGCGCATGGACCTCATCATCGGGACGGACTTCACCGACCTGCGCGACGTGGAGATCGACGAGCTCGCGAGCGACGTCTACGCGAACATGAACACGGCCGACGAGACCTTCTGCGCATCCTGAGGCCCGCAGCGCGCCGGCTGACGGACGTCGGTTGTCTATATTGACAATCGTTCTCAACAATCCTACGCTCGCCATATGGCTTCTTCGCGGTCGCGCGTCCGGATGCTCGCCCTGGCGGTAACCGGCCCTGCCCTGCTGCTGACCGCATGCGCCTCGGACACCTCCGGGTCTCCGTCAGGCGGGCCAGCCATCGTCGTCACCACCCCGATCCTGGGGTCGGTGGTCTCGTCCATCGTCGACTGCGCCGGCTCCGGATCCGTGGAGGTCCTGATGCCGAACGGCTCCGACCCGCATGACTTCGCTGCGTCCTCGGCGCAGCTGGCCGACCTGGTCAGCGCTGACCTGGTGATCGCGAACGGCCTCGGGCTCGAGGCCGGGATGACTGCGGCGCTGGCCGGCGCACGGGCTGACGGCGCACGCATCTGGGAGGCAGGGCCGAATGTCGACCCCATCCCATTCGAGGGCGCCGACGACCACAGCGCCGACGACCACAGCGCCGACGACCACGGCGGCGCACTCGACCCGCACATCTGGTTCGACATGGGCCGGATGGCCACGGCCGCGACCCTCATCGGCCAGCAGCTCGACATGGTGGCGGGCACATCCACTTCCAAGGGATCCGCCGGATCCGGCGCCGTCAGATCAGGCGACGGCGGGACGTTCGCCGCGTGCGGCGCGCAGGTCGCCGACCAGATCAGCGCTGCCGAGCGAACGGTCAGGGCAACCCTGGAGTCAGTGCCGGCCGACCGACGTGTGCTCGTGACCGACCACGAGGCCCTCGGCTACCTGGCAGCCGCCTACGGATACCGGATTGCCGGGGCGGTCATCCCGTCCCAGAGCACGCTGGCCGAGCCAAGCTCAGCCGAGCTCGCCGCGCTGGCCGAGGTGATCCGCCAGGAGCAGGTGCCGGCGATCTTCGCGAACGTGTCTTCACCGGCCCAGCTCGCGCAAGCCGTCGCGCAGGAGGCAGGCACGCAGGTCAGCGTCGTCCCGCTGTACGTCGAGAGCCTGGGCGAGCCAGGGTCCCCGGCGCAGGACTATCCCGGCATGATGCTGGAGGACGCCACGCGCATCGCCGGCGGACTGGGGGCACCGAGTGACGGCTGACCTGGCCTGGCTCACTGAGCCATTCACCCTGGGCTTCCAGCAGCGAGCCCTGCTCGGCGGCTGCCTGGCCGCAGTGATGTGCGCCATCGTCGGCACCTGGCTGGTGCTGCGCGGGATGAGCTTCTTCGGCGATGCGTTCGTCCACGGCATCGTCCCCGGGGTCGCCGCGGCTGTCGCACTCCAGGTCAACCCGCTCATCGGTGCCGCGGTCGCCGCACTGGTCATGGTGCTGGCGATCGAGGCGGTCAACCGGCAGACCGCGCTGAGCGAGGACACCGCCATTGGACTGCTCTTCGTCGGGATGCTGGCCCTCGGCGTGGTGATCATCTCTCGGATGGACAGCTACGCCGGCAACCTGACGACCATCCTGTTCGGCGACATCCTGGGCATCACCGCCTCGGGCCTGGTCGTCCAGGCCGTCCTGGCCGTCGTCGTGATCACCGGGGGCCTGATCCTGTACCGGCCCCTGCTGGCGCTCAGCCTGAACCAGCAGAAGGCCGAGCTCCTGGGCATGCGCCCGAATCGGGCACATGCGGCGCTGCTGATCCTCATCGCGGCAGCGGTCATCGGCTCGTACCAGGCGGCGGGCACCCTGCTGGTCTTCGGCCTCCTCGTCGGCCCAGCCGCGACCGCCGCACTGCTCTCCCGGAGCATCCCGGCCATGATGCTGACCGCCTGCGCCATCGGTGTGGCGTCGGTCTGGCTGGGCCTGCTCATCAGCTACCACGCCAATACGGCCGGCTCGGCCACGATGGCCATCATCCCGGTCGTCTCCTTCTTCCTCGTCCTCGCCGGCCGGTGGGCCAGGCGCCGGGTGCTCCCAGCAAGCAGCCATGCCTGACGCGCACGGGATCCCCCCGGCACGGGCCGGGTCTGGCGAGTGGGCCGTGCGTGCCGACGGCCTGGCGATCGGCCACGAGCGCACCGTGATCGACGACGCCAGCTTCCGGATCCCGACCGGCGCGGTCGCCGCGGTCATCGGGCCCAATGGAAGCGGCAAGTCGACCCTGCTGCATGCCATCGCGGGCCTGCTGCAGCCACGGGCAGGTGCCTTGGAGGTCCTCGGCACCGCCCCCGCCCAGGCCCAGCCGCAGGTCAGCTACGTCCTGCAGGGGACGCAGGTCAGCAGGGGCACGCCGATCACCGTCCGCGAGACCGTGCGCATGGCGCGCTATCGAACGACCGGCATCCTGCGCCGGATGCGGCCCCAGGATCATGAGCGCGTGCGCAGCGCCCTTGCCGAGCTGGAGATCGAGGATCTCGGCGGACGTCATCTCAGCGAGCTGTCCGGAGGGCAGCGCCAGCGGGCATTCGTCGCGCAGGCAATCGCCCAGGACCATGCAATGCTCCTGATGGACGAGCCCCTCACTGGCCTGGACCTCACCTCGACGCAGGCCATCGACCGGCTCATCCACGCGGAGGCCGATCGCGGCTGCACCGTGATCATCACCACGCACGACCTCGACGAAGCCCGGGCAGCCGACTACGTCCTGCTGCTCGGGGCCGGGCGCATCGTCGCCGGCCAGCCGCAGGAGGTCCTGACCACCGCGTCCCTCACCCGCGCGTACGGCCTCGGGCTGCGACACCCGACGCATCCGATGGACACCCAGCCCCCGACCGCGCACCACGGCGGCCATGATGGCGACTGAGGCCAGGCGGGCCATCGGCGAGCGCTCCACCCGCCAGCGGACGGCGGTCGCGGCGGTGCTGCAGGAGGTTGACGACTTCCGCTCCGCCCAGGACCTGCACCAGATGCTCCGGCGCAAGGGCGAGCGGGTGGGGCTGGCGACGGTGTACCGGTCGCTGCGGGCCATGGCCGACGCGGGCGACATCGACATCCTGGTCACCGCCGACGGCGAGTCGCTCTACCGCCGATGCGGGCAGGGGGCCGGCCACCACCATCACCTCGTATGCCGCGGGTGCGGGCTGACCATCGAGATCAGCGCGCCCGCGGTCGAGCGCTGGGCATCGACGGTCGCCGTCGACCATGGCTTCACCGATGCGCAGCACACCCTCGATATCTTCGGCACCTGCCAGGACTGCGTCGACCAGGAGGCAGCGCAGGCTAGATGACCGGCGGTCGTCCCGCCCTGGTCATCGCCCACACGGTTCGCCAGCGCATCCGACGCCGGCCGTGCGGGTTGACCCGGATGCCCTCGCGCAGGCCGGCGAACCAGGCACGCAGCGCCGGGCCCTGACGCACTCGCAGCAGGGTGAGCGCGATCCAGGTGCCGACATACAGCGGCTCGAGGACCATCGGCAGGTTGCGCCGTGCAAGCCAGACCCGATTGCGGGCATTCAGGCGGTAGTAGACGTCGTGTCGGGCCGGGTCGATGACCGGGTGGTGGACGATCACATCCCCCGCGTACCAGGGCAGGTAGCCGGCATCCCAGGTGCGCCACACCAGCTCGATGCCCTCATGCGCGTAGAAGAAGCAGGCGGGCCAGCCGTCCACCTGATCGAAGACCGACCGACGCATGACCACGGCCCCCTCCCACAGGGCGGTTGCTGGGCCCGGCCGACCGGGGTCGCCCACGCGCAGCCGCGGGACCCACCGGCCCGGCGACGGGCGGCCGGTCGGGTCGACGACCCGCGGCTGGACCAGGCCGAGTTCCGGGTCGGCATCGAACCGCGCCTGCATGCCCGCCAGGAATCCCTCGTCGGCCAGGCACGCGTCGTCATCGAGGAAGAACAGCAGGTCACCGCCCACCAGCGGCACCCCGGCATTGCGGCCGGCCGGGATGCCGAGGTTCTCCGCAAGGCCCAGGGTGCGCACCCCATGCGGCAGCCCCGTGGGCTGCCATCCATTGCCGACCACCACCACCTCGGTGGTGACCTGCCGCTGGCCCAGGACCGACTGCACGGCCCGGGCCAGTTCCTGCGGCCGCTGGCCCATGGTCAGGATGACCACGCCGATCACCCGCGAGGGCTCGGTATCGGCGGCAGCCTGGTTCATCGCAGCTTGCTCGACGACAGGATCGCCGCAAGGTGGCCGACGATGGTCACCGCGCCGAAGGCCAGCAGCGCCGCGAGCAGGACCCGGGTCGCGGCCAGGTCGCCGAGGAAGGCATCGACGATCGCAGCCACCAGGATGAGCAGGGTCAGCTCGACCGAGTGATAGGACCGATGGAACGGCACGAATCGGGCCAGGGAGCGCAGCCGGGCCAGGCCGCCGGCGCGCGGCACGCCGACATCCGCCCGATCGGCCAGCTTGGGCAGGTCGTTATACGCGCGGGAGACATGGACCATGTCATTGAGGGCCTTGTTGTACAGGACCAAGACCGCAAGCAGGGCTCCCAGGAACGGCCAGGGCGTGCCCAGCCAGCCAGGATCCGGGAAGCCAGCCGCACGCAGGCCCAGGGCCACCGGGATGAGCCCTTCGGTCGTGTAGTGGCCGACGCGATCGAGGAAGACCCCCTGGGGGGACGACGTCTGCCGCCACCGCGCGACCTCCCCGTCGCAGCAGTCCCACAGCATCTGCAGCTGGCCCAGGACCGCGGCCAGCAGGGCACCCGGCAGGCCGGGAATCAGCAGCACCAGCCCGGCGCTGGCACCCGTGGCGATCATCAGCCAGGTGACCTGATTGGCGGTCACCGGCGTGCGCAGGAGCAGTCGCGTCAGGTACGGCGAGATATCGCGTAGGTAGACGTCGGCTACCCAGTGCTCGGAATTCTTGCGGCCGCGGATGGCCTCCGGCTGGCACACGCGGCGAATCTGGGCGACGGTCGGCCGCTCGGGCCGATCATCGACGCAGGCGCCATCCGTTCCCCCGACGCTCACGAGCCAGCTGCCTTCGCCACTGGTCGTCCGCCCTTCCCTCGCACCGACATGCCTGCCCGGTCGAGCTCGTCAAGCAGTGCCGGAACCAGCCTGGAGGCATAGTCAACCGTCAGGTGGTTGTCATCGGCAAAGGTGACGACCCCCGTGGCCAGCGCCGGGCATGTTCCCCCGGGGCAGATGATCTCGTCGAGGCTCACGGAATGGACATTCGGCAGGCGATCGGGCTGACGGCGATAGAGAGCCTCCACGAATGCGGTCCCGGGCAGCGACGTCGCCGGCAGGTCGCAGTCGGATGGCTTCGCGCCGGTCGACAGGCAACTCACCATCGGCTTGCTCGTCATGGGGTACGGCTCAAGAAGTGCGACTGAGCCACTCAGCCTCGCGATCTGCGGCAGGGATGCGTTGACGCCATCGGCAACGAGCGTCTCCCAGCCTGGGTCTTGCGCCTTGATGATCTCCCCGTCCTTCACCAGCCGCCGACTGAGCACCGATCGTGATGCCAGGATAACCACGTCGGGGTGATAGGTGCGGGCCGCCTCCAGGGCCGGCTTCCAGAGCGCCTCCTGGCATCCGTGCAGCTCGCCGGTGCGATCACTGAGGGCGGGGATGTCCATCCAGGGGCAGCCCGACTCCGTGATGACGATGCCGGTGAATCCGAGCCTGCGGGCCGCGGCCATGAACCCATCGCGCCACATTTCAGCGTGAGAGTCGCCGATGAGCATGACGGTCGAGGGCCGGTCGGACAGTTCGTCGGCCGCCTCATGCCTCGCGGATCCCTGAACAGACGTGTCGGGCGACCCACGGTGCAGTGGCCGGGCGGACTGTTCACGCGGTGCTTCGGGGACGAGCCCGCCCGACGTGGGCTGCGCTGACGGTGCGATGGCGATGTCGAATGATGCAACCCCGTCCTCCTGGTCGCCCTGTCCCTGCGCCACGACCTCAGCAAGGCGCTGGGCGGAGGCCGGGACCTGCAGGAGGGCCAGGACGACTCCGGCGCAGGCAACGGAGGCCAGCAGCCCGATGCCGATCAGCCGATATGACCGCGCGGCCGTCGCCATGCTGATGCGGTGGCCAGGCTGCTCGACCCAGCGAAAGGTCGCCCAGGCCAGAACGAGCGACACCGTGACAGCGGTCGTCACGCGCCCGAGCCAGGGAGCCTGGGGCGTCAGCGCCGGCGTCAGCATGGCGCCGATGACCAGGACCGGCCAGTGCCACAGGTAGGTGGAGTAGGACCATCGGCCGAGGCGGACGGCCGTCGCGGACTGCATGGGTACCATCACGAGCGGAGCCGGCTTGAGCTCCAGCCCGGCGAGGAACGCAAGGGCGGCGACCACGCCAGCCAGTCCCACCGCCCAGGGCGATAGCCGCTCGCCGCCGGCAATGGCTGCCAGAAGCATCAGTGCTGCGGCAACAACGAGGAACGTGCCTGCTGATGGGTGCAGGGGCGCGCGCCGATCGTCGGGACTCCGGCGAAGCAGCCAGGCAGCGAGGCAGGCTCCGGCAAGAAGCTGATAGGCCCGTGCGCCGGTGTTGAAGTAGGCCGCCGTCGCGTCGATCGCGTCCATCTGCCGGGATACCAGCAGCGCGACGGCAGTCAGGGCGGTGAGGACCGCCGCAATCCATCGCTCTCGGATCACGGCGATGGCAAGGATCGCCATCAGTGCCATCGGCCAGACGAGGTAGAACTGCTCTTCTACGCCCAGCGACCAGAAGTGCAGTACTGGGCTGGGCGCCGCCCCCGCCGTGAAGTAGTCCTGGGATCGGGCCAGGAAGTACCAGTTGGCAACGTAGACACTTGAGTACCCGAAGCCGGCCCGGTTGTCCAGGATGTCGATCGGCGGCGCGGTCAGCCGATAGGCGACGGCCGTGACGGCCAGGACGAGCAGGGATGCGGGGAGCAGTCTCCTGACTCGACGGGCGTAGAACGAACGGAATGACAGCCGCCCCGTGCTCATTCTCTCGCGCAGCAGGATCGAGGTAATGAGGTAGCCGGAGATGGCGAAGAAGATGTCCACTCCGACGTAGCCGTTCTGCAGCCCCGGCATGCCGGAATGGAAGAGCACCACGAGCATGACGGCGATCGCTCGCAGGCCATCGATCGCAGGACGGTAGGAGAGGCCACTCACGGACGGCGAATCGCGTTCCTGATACCGCGTACGACTCGGCTGCGCCAGGTGTGCAGTCCAGTGGTCCTGCTGCCGGCGGCCATGGCGCCGAGCAATGCGGCGATCGCCGCGTCGAATGGGAGGGCGTCGGGCGGATCCTGTGGCTCCGTCGGGCCGGTCAGCCGGGCACGCAGCACGCTCAGGTCGCCGATCACTCTCACGCCGCTTGCCTCGATGGCATCGGCGAACTGCCCGGCAAACTCACCGGCTCGGTCCAGGGCCCATTGCGGGGTCTGGAGCCGAGGCTCGTCACGCGGAGGGGTCCAACCCTCCACCAGCCCCTTCTCCATGCCGTCATGCACTGCGTCGCGGTAGGCGGCCCACCCCGGTGCCCCGCCTACAGCGAGATTCAGCCGGCGAAGAAACTCGGCCTCTGCCAGCGTCAGCGAGCGGTTCGTCACCGCGCCCGAGTACTGCCCCAGGGTTCCGCGCGGGAGTCCGAGCAGGCCCTCGAAACTGGCGAATATGCCAGAGCGGTCCGACTCGTCGATCACCACCACGGTCACGCGCTCCGCAGATGCGAACCTCGCCCATCGCTCGACAAGCTGATCGTGCCGGTGCCGCCTCCAGAAGACCGAGCGAGCAGTCTGTGGATCGTCATCGAACAGCATCCGACGCACCCAGTCAGCGTACGTCGTCTGAAATCCGGACTTCAGGTTCTGCTGCCACGCCGAGGGCAGGATGCGGGCGAAGTTTCGCAGCGTGATGATGACCTCGAGGCGGTCGGTCCCCACGTCGTCGACGATTCGGCGGGTCGTCTGGTCATCGGCTTCCGCGAGGAACTCACTGGAGATGACGGTTCGCTGGGGCCAGGCTCGGGCTTTCCTGACGGTTCGAGACCACAGGCGCGGATCGGGGCGGCGGGCGCCGTCCGTGCGCCAGCCGAGCGGGCGGTCCAGGGCGGAGGATGCGATGGCACGATGCGCCATGCTCGGGCCGGGATAGCGGACCCCGTGACCGAGCAGCTCCTCACGGCTTCGTGCCAATGCTGTCTGGATAGCCGTGGTGCCTGTCTTGTGCACCCCGATGTGCAGGGCGATGGCGTCGCTTGCCAGCTCCCACGACACTGGCTCGCTGCCGACGGTCACGGTTCGATGGTAGCGGCATGACTTATGCTCAAAGAACGTGTCGTGACGCCCGCCACCCCCAACCGCCCCTCGGAGACCTGCATGCTGACCCCGTTACCTGACAAGGCACGCAGGGTCCTCGTCGGCGCCTCCGCCGTCACGACGGTGATTGCCACCCTGTGCCTGGCCGCGCTGCTGCCGGGCATCTTCGCGGCGACCAGGGCGGCTGAGGCAAGTGCCGCACCAGCCCAATCGTCCAGCGCCGACCCCGACCCCGCCCAGACGCCAGCGGAAACCTCTCCGGCGGGGCCCCGCAACGTCGTCCTGCTCCTGGCCGACGACCTCGACTGGCCGCTGTTCGAGGCGACGCCCGAGCTGCAAGGACTGCGCGCCCAGGGGACCACGTTGAGCAACTTCGTGGTCACCGACTCCCTGTGCTGCCCATCGCGCACATCGCTCCTGCGGAGCCAGTACGTGCACAACCACCGGGTCAAGTCGAACGTCCCGCGCACCAAGGGGGGATGGGAGACCTTCTACCGGCTGAACCGCCAGCGCAGCTGCCTGCCCACATGGCTCTCAGCATCCGGCATCTCCACCGCGCTCGTCGGCAAGTACCTGAACGGCTTCCCGGGAGATCAGCCGTCGACGTACGTGCCGCCGGGGTGGGACCACTTCGTCACGACGGTCAACGGGGCGATCGCCTACAAGGGGTACGGCTACGAGCTTTCGACCAACGGCCAGCTCACCCGCCCGCCAGACTTCCTGAACGATCGACTGACGGCTGACGCGCTGGACTGGATCTCCCGGACGCACGGGCCCTTCTACCTTCAATTCAGTTCCTTCCTGCCGCACACGCCTTCTCCGGCATCCCCCGCCGACGTCGGGCACAATGCCGGCGCGAAGGCACCTCGCCCACCCTCATTCAATGCCCTCAATCGCAATGACGTTCCCTGGCTCAGCAGGCTGCCGGCGATCAAGCCCGCGCGGCAGGCTGTGCTCGATCGCGCCTGGGCCCGGCGCATGGATTCAGCGCGGTCCTTTGCCCGATCGGTCACGGCCATCATCGACGCACTCCGCCAGAAGGGGGTCCTGGACAGCACCCTGGTCGTCATCGCATCGGATAACGGGTACCACGTCGGAACGCATCGGATGGAGACCGGCAAGCAGAGCCCGTTTCGCGAGGACACCGTCGTCCCGGCCGTCGTCATCGGCTCCGGAGCCCAGCCGGGCACGACTATCGATGCCATGACCTCGATGATCGACCTGGCTCCGACGTTCGCAGCGTGGCTCGGAGCCTCAGTCCCGTCGTACGCGGATGGCCGAGATCTGCTGCCACTGATCGGCAACCCCGGTATGCCATGGCGGACTGGCGTCCTGACTGAGCACTTCAATGGCGCCGAGCCGGGAGACCCCGACTACTCGGAAGCGGAGGCTCCCCCGTATCGCACCCTTCGCACAAAGGACTGGCTCCTCGTCCACTACCAGCAGGCCGATGCCCTCTATAACCTGCGCGAGGATCCGTACGAGATGACGAACGTCTACGACGCCACGCCGCAGCGAACGGTTCGCATGCTTCAGCGCCAGCTTCGGGCGCTTACCGATTGCGCTGGTGCCACGTGCAGGGTGGCCGACTCCATGCCGGTTCCCCCCGCACCCGGCCCATCGGTACCGGCGCCCACGCCCGCTCCATCTGTCGACGCGGTTCCAGGGATGTCGCCGAGTCCCTCCTCGACCGGCTCATCGTCGCAGCCGTCCGCTAGTCAGGCACCAGGACCCTCCGGATGATGGACTCGGCGGCACGACCGTCATCGAGGGTGCAGAAGCGTGCCCGAAATTGCGCGCGAAGGCGCGTCGACTCAGCGGATCGATAAGCACCGGTGACGATGAGCGAGACCAGCTGGTCCTCGTTCACTGCCACATGACCTGGCGGCTGCTCCAGGAGGTCGAAGTAGGTCCCGCGAGTCTGGCGATAGGTTCGCCAGTCGTCCGCGTAGATGACAATGGGACGGTCAAGCAAGGCGTAGTCGAACATGACCGACGAGTAGTCGGTAATGAGCGCGTCGGCAGCCAGGTAACACGGGACGATCGAGGACGGACCGGATCCGTCCACGATGCGGCCTTCGTCGATCAGCTCGCTCATCTCCTTGCTGGAGGCGACCGTGTGATGGGCGCGAACGATGAGCACGACCTCAGGCGGGAGCCGGTCCAGCACCCTGCGAAGCCCGATGCGAAGGGAGACGTCACCCGGAGCCTCCCGGAAGGTCGGCGCATAGAGCATTGCGACTGCCGACGGGACTATGCCGAGCCGCTCGCGCGCCGAGAAGACATCCGCAGCAGTCGCGTTCACAAGGGCGTCATTCCTCGGGTAGCCCATTTCCAGCCATTGATAGGAGCACGGATAGGCATGCGACCACATCTCAGTCGAGTAGGCATTGGAGCTCACCGCGAAGTCCCAGCGATCGCTGCGGCGCAATAGGTCGGCGAACTCCCGAACGACCTGGGTGCGACCCGGCGTCACCACGCGGCCGCCGCTTCGAGATGGCTGGCGCATGGGATCGACGGCTCCGCTGGCCACTGCACTGGAGAGGACGTCAAGGCCGCAGAGCTTGAGCGGGGTGCCGTGCATCGTCTGCAAGTGCACCTGCCCCGGTCGCTTCACGTACCCGCCGGGGAAGTTGACGTTGTTGACGAAGTAGTGGCCGCGGGCGAAGACAATCCACTGTCGCAAGGACTGGGGCGCCACCCATGGCGTACCGGGAGGCAGCAGCGCCGCCCGCTCCTTGCTGATGATCCAGACTGCCTTCAGTTCCGGCGCCACCTCGGGGAGTCGCTCGAAGATCGCACGAGGGTTGCAGCCGAACCCAGTGCCCCAGTACTCCGAGAACACCACGAGCCCCTGGTCGATCGGCGCCGCCCTGGCGAGGCGGTACAGCAGGCGCCCAGCGCTGCGCACCCTGCGAACGGTGCGGCGCGTGGGCCAGTAGGCCATGCCAGCGAGCCTTCGGGCCCGCGTGCGCATTCGGTCGGACCGATCATAGGCCGCGAAGACGGTGTACGAATGATCGCGAAGAAGGCGGCCGCGTATGGCGCTGGCCCGGTTGCTGCCCGGCGCCTGCTGCTGGTGACGTCGGGCAGTCTGAGCTGCCTGCTCGAAGAATCGCCGACGATCCGACGCCGCCACTCGATCCGGCCTGCGAACAATGGTCACGAAGTGGTTGATCATGATGTCGTACACGTGGCGTCGAAGGCCCGTAGGCGCATTCGCCCGCTCGAACTCCTCGAACACTCGGTCGTACTGCATGAAGACGTCGAAGTGCCTCGGGCTCGGAGTTCTCAGGATGCTCCCGGCATGACGCTGTCGGTAGTCCAGGACCACCTGGTTCAACGCCACCGCTGACTTTGCCTGCAGCAGCAGGCGGTACGTGAACGGGATGTCCTCGTAGAAGCCTTCTCCGAATCGCGCCTCAAGCGAGTTCACGAACGCCCGCCGATACGCCTTGTTGCACGCGATCGGAAGCAGATTGAAGGTGCGGTAGTGGTCTCGCGGAGCGAAGGTACCAACGGACAAGGAGGCAAGAAGCTCATCCCCCGAGCTCACGGCAACCCGCCCATCCCACCAAGTGCGGGCGTAGTTGTACAGGCACAGGTCAGGAAGGTGCTGAGCGGCCAGTCGATCGGCGATGGACGACAGGGATCCCGGGGTCAGTGTGTCATCCCCGTCGAGGAATATCAGGTAGTCGCCCCGTGCTGCATCCATTCCCGCGTTCCGCGCCCCGCCCAGCCCCACGTTGACCGGCAGGTGCAATGCCGTGACTCGGGGATCGCGCTCGGCGAGCTCATCGATGATGTCGCCGCTGCGATCAGGGGACTTGTCATCAACGGCGATCACCTCGAAGTCGACGAAGTCCTGGTTCAGCACAGACTCGATGGCCTCGCGAATGAAGGCCTGCACGCCGTAGGCAGGAACGACAACCGAAAAAAGCGGCACGCCGACGGAGCCTACCCGTGCCCCGATACCGTGCCGATAGCCTATGGCGGTGAATGCTGAGTGCCATGATCCAGTCCTCATCGGAGGAACGGGCCGCAGCGGATCGACGATCCTCGGCCGCGTTCTCGGCAGGCATCCAGCCCTTTTCCTGACAAACCCGGAGGAGGTTCGCTTCATCGCCAATCCGGGTGGTGCCGCCGCGACCCTTGCCACGGCGCAAGCCTGGTGGCCGAAGCGATGGCTGGCAGGGCGCGAATCGGCGCGCACCGTGCGCAAGTGCAAGACCATTTGGTTCGACCGCCCTGGACCAAGCGGGCTGCAGCTGACGATCACGATGGACGAGCTCGACGAGCTCGGGGCTCGATACATGAAGGCCATCCGAGTCGACCCACTGCGCGCGACCACCGACTTCACTCACGCGATCATGGCGAAGGTCGCCGCAAGTGCCCCGGGACGCAGGTGGGTCGACGGCACCCCGGCAAACGCACGCGTGACGGACCTCATCGAGCCGATCTACCCTCGCTGCCAGGTCGTGTCCATTGTCCGAGACGGACGCGATGTGGCTGCCTCCTTCGTTGAGCAGAAGTTCGGCCCCAAGGAGGTGTTTGAGGCCCTCGACACCTGGGCAGAGCGGTCGCGACGAATGAAGACGGCGGTGGATCGCTGCCAGCCGGGTCGAATCCTGACGATTGACCTCCTCGATCTTGTGCGGTGCCGACGTCGCCAGACCCTGGAGCAGGTGTGCGGTTTCCTGGGCATCTCCGCTGATCCGAAAATGCTCCAATGGTTTGACGAGAACGTGAGTGAGGAGCGCGCACACATCGGTCGCTGGCGCTCGCAGTTCGACGAATCGACCCGCCTTCGTATCGACCAGCACTATGCCAGGCTGGTCGCCTCACTCGAGCGTGACGGGGTGCAGATACCCCTGGAGTCCTGATTGGAAGACCGACTCACTCGTCCTGCCACTCGTCGTCTGCCTCATCCTGTCGGGACTGCACGCGATCTTCGTGGACCTCTACTCGCCGCGCCAGTGCTTCGGCAACTGATTCGATCGGCTCCACCCGACCCTCGAGCAGGAGCAGAGCGCGGTCGCAGAATCGGATCAGATTCGCGTCGGAGTCATCGACCAGGAATGTCACGCCGTCCTGCCTTCGGGCGAGCAGATACTCCCAGCACTGCCGGCGGAAGGCCTCGTCGCCTACCGCCAGCGCGCCCTGGATGGCAAAGGATCGCGACCTGGTCGCCATCGTGACCGTCCACACGATGCGCTGGCGCAGTCTCGGCGGAGCCTTACGAGCATACACGTCCAGCGATCGCTCGAGCCCAGCGAAGGAGACGATCCAGGCGAGGCTGTCGGCAACTTGCTGCGGAGACATTCCCAGCAGGATCCCAGCGACATAGATGTTCTGCCGAACGGTCAGGCTCTCGTTCAGCAGCCCCGATTTCGGCAGCATGGGCACCACTGGGTCACGGACCTCTACTCGACCGCGATCGGGCAGCAGGGTTCCGGAGCAGAGCCTCATGAACTCGCCGACAGATGCCTCCTTGCTGCCGGGCACCACGGCAACCGCCGCGCCCACGGGAATCTCAAGGCTCAGGCCGGTGTAGACCTGCAGACGGCGGCGTGACTCGTCACCGGCCAGCCTTCGGAGCCGCTGCCTGGCCGTTCGCCCGCCGCGCCGACTGACGCGGTTCATCGACATGGACACCTCGTGCAGGCGAATCGCCGACTCGAGTGCCTCATTCACGTGGATTCTCGCCATCACGCCTCCTTCAGGATGCGGTGCTCGAGGCGCCCAAAGACGATGAATCCGGCTATGACGACGACCGCGATCACCAGCGCTGAGATGGCATAGCCAGGCAGTGACAGATGCTCCTGGCCCCACCACCCCATCCGGTAAAGGCCCAGGATGCCTACCAGGGGATTCGCGTGCGATGCAAGGCGGGCGCCAGCGGGGATATTCGCCAACGAGTACAGCACTGGCGTCAGGTAGAAGCCGGCGCGCAAAATGATGCGGACGATCCGCGCGAAGTCAGGCACGACCGCGGAGATGGACGAGACCATGAGTGCCAGGCCGAACATGAGGGCGAACTGCACCACCATCGCCACCGGGTACAGCACGATGAGCGGTCCGGGGAATGTCCAGGTGACCAGCATTGCGAAGATCACCAGTGGTGTCGACAGCACGAAATCCGCAAACCTGGCGACCATGACGCGAGCAACCATGAACTGCGTTGGCAGCAAGCTGACCTTCAGAGTTCGATTCGGACCCAGGAAGACGCGGGTGGACGACGCGATGCCACTGGTGAACCACCACCACGGCAGAATGGCTACTGTCAGGAACAGGTAGTAGGGCTGATCGCCGAGACGCCGGCCGCCGAGCAGCACCTGGAAGACGAACCACATCGTGACGCTCATGCCGAGAGGCTCGAGAATCGCCCAGAGGTACCCCAGGCGGAACTTGCGGTACTTGTGGTGCAGATCTCGGCTGACGAGCATTCGAAGCGACGACCGATATCGCCAGACTGGCACCTCGGTACCATACGGCACCGAAGGATGAGCCGTCTTCGACCTGGAGTTCCGCACATGCAGCATGCGCAGACCGTGATCCTTGCCGCCGGCATGGGAACGCGACTGGGACGGCCGTGGCCAAAGCCGCTCACTGAGCTTGCCGATGGGCGGTCAATCATGGCACAGCAAGTCGACAACATCAGGGCCGCGTTCGGCCCGAGTGCTCCCATCATGACGGTCGTCGGATTCAAGCTCGAGCTTATTCTCGAGGCCTTCCCGGACGTGGTATACGTCTATAACGAGATGTACGACCAGACCAATACTAATCGGTCGCTGCTGAAGTCCCTCATTCTCGCCCCGCCAGGCGGTGTCCTGTGGATGAACGGGGACGTGGTCTTCGACCCAGCCGTGCTGCGGCGCGCTGCGCCGCTGATGGACGCAGAAACGTCATTCGTCTGCGTGAATACGTCGGCCGTCGCCGAGGAGGAGGTGAAGTATGCAGTTGACGACTCGGGGGCGATCTGCCTGCTGTCCAAGTCGGTTCCCCAGCCCCTCGGGGAGGCCGTCGGCATTAACTACGTGTCGGCCAGCGACCGTCCCGGACTGATCCAGGGGCTGCGATCCTGCGCAGACGGCGACTACTTCGAGCGGGGGATCGAGATCGCCATCGAGCGTGACGCGATGCGGATGCTTCCACTGGACATCACCGACCTCTACGCAGTCGAAGTCGATTTCGAGGAGGACCTCACGAGAGCAAATACGCACATCTGAGGGCCTGCCTAGCGCATGACAGCCGCGAGAAGTTGCTCCCATCGATCCAGGATCCGAGCCTGGCGCATGCGATCGACGCGAAGCCGGGCAGCCGCCCCAAGGTCAGACCTGAGTTCCGTGGAAGCCATCACCCGAGCCAGGCCCGCAGCCAGGCTGGCCGGATCGCCTCGCTCGACGAGTACGCCTGTCACCCCGTCCTCCACGAGTGCCCTGACGCCGGATGAGCAGTTTGTGGCCACGCAGGCAAGCCCGAGCGACATCGCCTCCGCGAGCACCAGAGGCATTCCCTCCTCCAGGGAGGGCATCGCCAGCACCGAGCCCTCGGCCAGGACGCCGAGCGGATCGGCCGTCACCCCACGAACCTCGATACGGTCACATCCGCGCACCGCCTCGCGGATGCGATCCTCGTCCGGTCCGGACCCGTGCATGACCAGGGACCACCCCTGCGCCACGTCCGGGAAATCCTCCAGGAGGATGCGCCAAGCGTTGATCAGGACATCGGGGCCCTTGAGCGGGGTGTAGCGGCCGAGGAATGTGACGATCCTCGACTCAGGCTCGGCGCCCTTCTCCGGCCAGGCCTGCAGGGGGTTCTCCATCCAGGTGGCATTGTCCAAGCCACGCGCCATGAATGCGTCGGCATCCTCTGCGGTGAGCAGGGCGAACGCATCCGCGTCTCGGCAGGCAGCCTGCGCTCGTGCGAGGTCGCCGCTGCGCACTGCCGCCTCCAGGGATGAGTGGTACTGGGCAACGACCCTCCAGCGCTCATCGCTGCGCGGGTCCCCGAGGTCGCACATTCCGAGCAGCTCCATCGTGCCCAGCTGGGTCGCGATCACGATCCCGGATGGCCCGGCGTCAAAGAGACTCTGCAGCCGCCCAGCAGCCTGCCTCTTCGCCCCGCGCCAGTCCCGGAGCTGTCGACGAACTGATGGGTCGAGCTTATGTCGAATCCGCGTCGCGTCCACCACCGGAGGCATTCGGCGGCTCAGCAGACGCTCAACTTCGTACGCGCCCGCTACCGGATACGGGTGCCGGTCTTCGTGAGGGAAAATTCCCGCTACCGTCACCGCGTATCCGCGTCCGGCCAGCCCCCCCGCGACGGCATGCACCACTCGCTGCACGCCGCCGACCTCGTCCACGTTGTTGGCCAGGATCACTACGCGCCGGCCACGCCCGGCCACGCCAGGCTGGCTCATGAGCTGCCTCGACCGTCAACCCGGCCGGTGATGAGGACCTGCGCGCAGCGACGTGCACTGGACGGCTCCGCCGGGCCTGCGATGCGAGCGAGGCTGGCGGCCCGCTGGGGGAGATCGGAGGGCCAGTTGGGCTCGCCCTCGAGCCAGCGCTCAAGGGCCACGATCAGCTCGGCCGGGGTGCGTACCGTCGGGCCCGGAACTAAGTCCGGCAGGCTCAGGAAGGTGCCATGCACCCGGCGCAACGACTGGTAACCAGGCTCCCAGAGCATGATCGGACGACACAGGCGCGCGTAGTCCAGCGTCCAGACGGAGCCGTCCGTCACCATTGCATCCGCGCACGCAAGGTAGCCGAGCCAGTCATCAGAGGCAGTGACATCGCGGACAGCGAATCCGCAGGATGGGTCGGGTGCGCGACTGATGCCGCTATCGCGTGCAACGAGCAGGAAGGCGCGAGAGCCGATGGTCGCCACCAGGCCAGGAATGTCTCCCGGAGGCTCGCCACTCGTCGCAAGCAAGACGATCCGGCGATCCGGCGGCAGCCCGAGTCGCTCTCGAAGCCTGGGATCATCGGCCGCGGCCAGCACGGCGGCGCCGAAGGGCGAAGCTTGCCCGACGAGATCACCAGTGAAGCCAAGTGCGGGGACCACGTCATCGGAAAAGTACTGCGACGGGCTGAGGAGCAGGTCCCATCGACGCACCTGCCACGCCGGGGGCCGGCGCTCTACGCGCCGCGTCATGGGGGCGTCGAGCTCAGCGCTGCCCAGGCAGGCGATGGGCTGCCCTCGCCAGGTCTGCAACCATCGGTTGCGTGCATGCTTGCGTATTACTTGCGGTGGGGTGCCGTCACTCACCCACCAGCGAGCACTCGAAAGGGCAAGGCGATGGCGCAGGGTGCCCTGCCGGACGGCCCTGGCCCAGGCAGGAATGTGCTCCGCTCTATCGACATATGACCACACCTGGCGGATATCGGGTCGCTCTTGCGACAGGACCTCGCTGAGGGCCCGTGGATGACCTGTGAACGCCCGACCCTCGAAGGCCTCGAATGCAATGACGGAGCGAGCAGGAAGGGCGGTCGCCAGTCGAGAGGCGAGCATCAGCGCCTGTCGGTGCAACAAACTGGCCAATCCAGCCATGACTCCGGAGGAGAGCCGCCACGTCCGCCAGCCCCAGCCCGATCGCACGACGGTCCAGGCAGCCGAGCCGTCCCGGCCTGGACCCAGGCTGACCACCACCCCGCGACCCAGGCGCACCGGCATCCGCGGTGCGCGCGAGGCGGGCGTGCGCACGGGCATGCGGTTGAGGCGCCCGTCGACCCTCAGCACGAGCTGCAGCGTCCCGCTCGCGCCCGGATCGACGACCGCATCCGACTCCCATATCCACGGCGCATCCGCTTTCCAGGCGACCGGCTCCCCGAGGACCACCTGGAGCGGGATCGAGCAGAGCGTTCGGCCCTCTTCGCAGACAATTGCGAGGCTGGCATGGCTCGCGCGGGCAAGCAGGCTGAACGTGTCTTCCGTGGTCCCGGTCGCGATGAAGGTCCGTCCGACTGTGCGAGCGTCCAGCAGCAGGTGGCAAGGGCGAGATTCGTCGACTGGCGCGCCGATGATTGCCATCGCGGTCACGTCGAGCCACCAGGCCGCTTCGAGTCCTTGGACGGAGGGGCCGGTGCGCAGGTGTTCGCACGCCCAGACCTGACGCCCGTCCTGGTTGCGAATCGGCGCCTCGATCACAGCCGACCAGCGATCGCAGCGCATCGCGCTGCGGATGCCCTCGAGGTCGCCAATGAGTAGGTGGTACAGGGCAATGCGCAGTGCCGGTGCCAGGCAGGCTGCCTGCGCGAGATCGCATGTCAGCGCATAGGCCTGCCACGCCTGCGCGATGGCCTGCGCGGACGCATCATCGACCTCCAGCATGGCGCCGAGGTAGACGGGCAGCTCGTCCGCCAGGACGCTGCGGATGCGCTCGGATACCAGGGACGACGTCCCGCCTCGATCAAGCTGCACATCAGTGCGAACCAATGCCTGTACCCGATCCCTGGAGAGCCGGACCCAGTCCCAGTCGCCTGGTCCGCTCGGGGGCATCTCCTCACGCACGCAGGCCCGCTGGGGAATGACGCTGATGCCGCGGGCTGACAGGTAGGCGCCGAGGACGAAATCCTCCTCGGGGAAGGGCAGTCCCTCGGCAAACCCCGGGCCGTGCTCCGCGACCCAGTCCCTGCGGAAGAGCTTGCCCGCCACCTGCACGTCGGCGAGCAGCTCGGGACGCTCAGCGACCGAATCCAGGTCGCCCCGATGATGACCCTGCGCCCGCCAGTGTCGCCGGATGCCGTCGGCGTCCAGCACCTCGGTGAGGGCGCAGCCAATGTCGGCTCCAGAGTGCTCGACGGCCAGCAGGAGACTCTTCGCCGCATGACGCCGCAGCCGGTCACCTGACTGGCAGAACATGATCCAGGTTCCGGCCGCCTCGGCGAGGCCTCGACTCAGGAGCGCGCCGAGGTCCGTCGTCTCGTGCTGCACGAGCCGTAGTCGCTGATCGTCGAGGGCGGCGAGACGTCGTCCGACCAATCCCTGCGAGCCCGACGCAGATGCCGAATCCGGATCCGCCTCCCGCCCCATCACCAGGAGGATCTCCAAGTTGTAAAGCGTCTGCATGCGCGCCGAATCGACGGTACGAAGGACATCCTCTTCCAGGGTGGCCCGCTGGCCCCTCCCGGCGGTCACGACAACGATGGTGACGTCAGGCCGGCTCACCGGCGCCGACTCGCCGCTCACCCACGGCTCCCGAGCTCGAGGGCACGGTCGAGCAGGACCTTGGCGCGGTCATCGAAGGAATGGCGCCTGGACACCTCGTCCGCGAGCTCGAGCCGGGTCGCTCGTTCAGCGAACGCATCCGGGGTGCCAATCAGGGCAGCGAGGTCGGCAGGCGCCCGGTACGTTCGGACGACGTCGCCGAAGACCTCGCCGAGGCCGGTCGCCTCGTCGCTGAGCACGCGGGCCCCAGTCGCCGAGGCGTCGAACAGCCGATTCGAGAGGAATCCCTCTTTCGCCATATCGGACCAGTGATCGTTCAGCACGACCCCTGCTGACGCGTATGCCGCGGGCAGCTGCGGATTCGGCAGGAACTCGCCCCTGATGAGGCCCTGGTCGATCAGGCCGTCCCATCCGACTCCAAACACCGCCGGTCGACCTCCGGCCGCAATGGCGTCCCGGACGATGGGCCGGATGGCGCCCCTGGTTGAGCCCACGAACAGCAACGGCACTCCTGTGTCCGCAGCGGCCGCGGACGGCGAGAAGCGTCGCGGCTCGGTCGCCTGCAGCAGCGGCTCCGCCCCCAGCTCCGCGGCCCTGGACCAATGTCGGCTGGCTGCGAAGACTGCGTCGTAGGCCGCGGCTTCCTCGGCGTCCACGAGGTCGGGGTGAGAGATCACCCAGAGCATCCAGCACGCTCCGCGCGGGCGCGGCTGCACCCGGTGCAGGCCTCGCAAGACCACGACCACGTCGTCCTCATCGCGGGCTGGCGCCTGGGCCGCCGACCGAGGTACGACCCGCGCTACCTGGCCGAGCCGCCGCAACGCGGCCACGAGGTCGCGCGCAAACCAGGTGTCCCCCCACTGCTCCTTCGCAGGGCCGCCGGGCGCGGCGATCACGATCGACCACCGCAGGGCATTGGCTGGACCGGACAGGCGCCGCAGCCACCCCGCGCGAGGTCTCATCGAGGCCTGACCCCGCGCAAGAAGCCAACGCCCCACGAGAGGTGCATAACGGCGTAGACCAGGGGCAGTCGCATCGCAGTCGACCACGGCAGTCGGGCCGGTGTCCGGGCGGTCATGACGCTCGCGAGCAGGTTGGCGAGCACGTAGGCCAGCGGAGCGGCCAGCCCGAGTCCGACCAGCCACCCATGACCGTTGAGGGCACCGGCGATCGCGAGCAGCACGCCCATTGCCATGCCGACGACGGTCATCGGTGCCGCCAGGTATCGGGCCGAGACCGTCCGAGGGTGCCGTCGGGCCACCTCCCGCCTCCAACGTCCATAGTCCAGGTACTGACGGGCAAGGGCTACCGCGCTCGACCTCGGCCGATAGGTGACGCGAAGCGCGGGCGTGAACCACACCAGCCCACCGGACTGGCGAATCCGCAAGTTCAGCTCCCAGTCCTGCGCACGCTCCATCGACTCATCGAATCCGCCGACTCGCGTGAAGACCGATCGGCGAAAGCAGCCGAGGTAGACCGTCAGCGCGGGGCCCTCGTCCCCGCCCACATGGAAGGCGGCACCTCCGACACCGAACCTCGAGGTCATGGCCCTGGCGACCGCCTGCTCGAAGGGCGTGATTCCCTCGGCGTCCATGATCCCGCCGACGTTGTCGGCCCCAGTATCGGAAAGCGTCGCAACCGCCGTCGCCACGTAGTCCTTCGGGATGATGGCATGGCCGTCGACCCGGATGATGACGTCTCCGGTGGATGCGGCGATAGCCGCGTTGAGGCCGATGGGCGTCCGGCCAGACGGATTGTCGACGACGCGCACGCCGCCGTGCTCCGATGCCAGCGACTCGGCGACCGCGCGGGTGCGATCAGTCGACGGTCCGACAGCGATGACGAGCTCGATCCGACCGCGGTAATCCTGTTCCAGGACCTGCTGGACGGCATGCGGCAGATGACGCTCCTCGTTGAGGACCGGCATGATGACCGTCACCGGCGGCGACTGCCCTGTCATGGTGCCACCCCGGCCGAGGTCGTGCGATCTGTTCCGAAGACCTCATGGCGGAGAAGTCCGGGCCAGCGGGCGACTGTGCTCGTCAGAAAGTGATCGCTCGGAGCGCTTGCCGTGTGGCCAGCACCTCGCCGCACATAGATGTAGCCCAGTCCGTGCGTGCGATAAACGAGGCCGCCGGACATCTGCACCCGTCGGATAAGCGCGCGGTCGATCGAGCGGGGGACAGGGCGCCAGCCGCCTACCGACCTCAGGTCCGCCTGCGAAATGAGCATCGTGCCTCCGGCGACGAACGTCGCGTACTGCTCCGCTGCGTACTCAGGACGGAATACCGTTACATCGTCGGGCTGGACCATGATCCAGTCCAGCGCCTTGCCGACCAAGGGAGCGCCGGAGTACGCGCGGGCCAGGACCAGATCCCAGATGTGCTCAGCGGCATAGTGGTCGTCGTCGTCCACCTTGGTCAGCAGTTCGCCATCAGCCCGCTCGCTTGCGGCCTGCATCGCCGCGCCGAACTCGAGATCCCGCGGGAGGAAGACGAGGTCGACCGCGTGCCGCTTCGCCAGGTCGGTGAGACGGCCGAAGGGCAGTTCGAATCCGTGTAGGGCGATCACCACCTGCAGATTCGGGTAGTCGAGCCTGGCCAGCTGCTCGATCGCATGATCGAGGAACTCCGCGCGATGCGTGAGCATCACGGCAGAGACGGATGGCCATTCCGTCAGCGCCTGGTGCGGGCCGTACTCACGCAGTGCCCGACGCCGTGCTCGCACCGAGGCAACCTGCCAGCCGAGGTCATCGTCGGGGAACGGCGTGCCAGGGGGAGCCAGGACGACGCCCGCAGCCTGCAGCTGCGCTCGCCAGCGGAGCGGCAGGTCAGCAGGGGCCGTCAGGCCGCTGAGCTGCCGCAACGCTCGCACGTCACCGGCGCCAAGGTCTGCAGAGGTGCGCAGCCTGATCCCCGGAGCGTCGACGACCAGCACGGGAGCCGAGCCCATCTCCACCCTGGCCGCGCCGACGACCCCGCCGACGACTGAGCGCCGACCGATCGGCCGATGAACGGACGGGTCGACAAGGACCTCCTGCGCGACTCCATTCACCAGCCAGCGCCCACTCGGCTCGATGACCACGGTACGGTCCCGGTCGGGGAACTCGTCGATGCCGGCGCGGGGCTGCACGACGACATCGGATCGACGCAGGTGCCGATTGGGCTTGTCGTCTGCGGTAACCACGTCCCGGGCATGCAAGGCAAGCCACGCCGCGGCTGCTGGCAGCCCGGGCAGCAGCGCGACGGAAGGTCCAATGGAGCACACGGCCGGGCTCAGCACCCGTGCCGCTGCCATGAGTAGCAGTCCGGCGTCCATAGGCTCGAGCGATTCCAGGCTGACCTCGCAACCCGAGCGGCCGCGTAACCGAGCTTCCACCTTCGTCAGGCCCCGCAGGCCATGGGGGCCGAACCAGCCCCGAGGGGGTCGTTCGCGATCAACGCGGACGCGGATGCGGCGCACCGGACGGGATCCGACCGATGTCACGGCAGCCTGCTGCAGGGAGTGGATCATGGGCACGCGCACAAGCAATGCATCACCGCGTCTGCGGATGGAGCCGATCGCCTCAGAGGAATGGGAATCGCGCTCCACATGATGCAGCGTAGTTGGCCGCGCCTTCCCGCTAGGTCAGGCCCGCGAGCAGCTGTCTGGCCATGACGATGCGCTGGACCTGGTTGGTCCCCTCGTAGATCTGGGTGATCTTCGCGTCACGCATGTAGCGCTCGACCGGCCAGTCCTCGGTGTAGCCGGCACCGCCGAGGACCTGCACCGCATCGGTCGTGATCTCCATGGCCGCGTCCGATGCGAAGCACTTCGCCGCAGCACCGAAGAAGGTGAGGTCCGGGTCGCAGCGCTCGCTCTTGGCCGCCGCGACGTACACGAGCTGACGGGCTGCCTCCAGCTTCATGGCCATGTCGGCGAGCATGAACTGCAGGCCCTGGAATGCCGCGATCGGCTTGCCGAACTGCTCGCGCTGGCGCGCATATGACGTGGCGACGTCCAGTGCCGCCTGGGCGATGCCCACCGCCTGGGCGCCGATGGTGATGCGGGTGTGATCAAGGGTCGCCATCGCCGTGGCGAAGCCGGTGCCCGGCTCGCCGATGATGCGATCGCCCGGGATATGGCAGTTGTCGAAGATGATCTCCCGAGTGGGAGAGCCGTGGATGCCGAGCTTGCGCTCCTTGGTGCCGACGGAGAAGCCCTCGTCGTGTGCATGGACGACGAACGCGGAGATGCCCTTGGGGCCCTTGTCGGGGTCGGTCACCGCCATGACGGTGTAGTAGGAGGACTCCCCCGCATTCGTGATCCAGCTCTTCTGGCCGTTCAGCACCCAGTCGTCGCCGTCGGCGATCGCACGGGTCTTCATGCCCGCTGCGTCGCTGCCCGCCTCCCGCTCGCTCAGGCCGTAGGAGAACATCGCCTCGCCGGACGCCACCTCGGGCAGGTAGCGCTGCTTGAGCTCCTGGCTCCCGGCGATGAGCAGGGGCATGGTGCCGAGCTTGTTCACCGCAGGGATAAGCGAGGACGACGCGCAGCCGCGGGCCACCTCCTCGATCACGATGCAGGCCGCAAGGGCATCGCCCCCCTCGCCGCCGTACTCGGTCGGGATGTGGATGGCGTGGAATCCGCTGAGCCGCAGGGCGTCGTATGCAGCCTGCGGGAACTCGCCGGACTGGTCGACCTCTGCCGCCATCGGCGCGATCTTGTCCTCGACCAGTCCCCGCACCGCGGCGCGCAGCTCCACATGCTCCGGCGCCGGGGAATACAGGTCGAAGTCGCCGTTCCCGGCCAGGCCGCTGGCACCAGTGCCTGATCCGCCAGCCCGCGCCATGTCGTCCTCCTAGGTCAGATAATCGGAAGCCCAACCATATCGATCCATCGGGACGCGGGCCCGGGCCGGAGCCGCAGCATCGACCCATCGGGACGCGGGCCCGGGCCGGAGCCCGCAGCATCGACCCATCGGGACGCGGGCCCGGGCCGGAGCCCGCATCAGGCCCGCCCGGCTACCCTTGCCCCATGCCGCTGCGCTTGTCCGTGATCGGGACGGGATACCTCGGCGCGACGCATGCGGCCTGCATGGCCGAGCTCGGGTTCGAGGTCGTCGGCGTCGACGTCGACCAGGCCAAGGTCGCCACGCTCAATGAGGGCCGGGTGCCGTTCTTCGAGCCTGGCCTGGACGAGGTGCTCGAGCGCAATCTCGCCGCCGGGCGCCTGCGCTTCACCGCGTCCGTCGAGGACGCCGCGACCGACGCCGACGTCCACTTCATCTGCGTCGGCACCCCCCAGGCCGCGGGCGCCCAGCGGGCCGACATGTCCCAGGTCCTCGGGTCCATCGAGGCCCTCGCGCCGCACCTGCGTGCTGACGCCCTCGTCGTCGGCAAGTCGACCGTGCCGGTCGGGACGGCAGCCGGACTGGCCGAGCGACTGAAGGGCGTCGCCGCGCCCGGCGTGGAGGTGGCCTGGAACCCGGAGTTCCTGCGCGAGGGCTTCGCCGTCGCTGACACCCTGCACCCGGACCGGCTGGTCGTCGGGGTCCGCAGCCAGCGGGCGGAGGACCTGCTCCGCGAGGTCTACGCCCCGCTCCTGGCGCAGGGCACCCCGTTCCTGGTCACCGACTACGCCACCGCCGAGCTGGTCAAGGTCGCGGCGAACTCCTTCCTGGCCACCAAGATCTCGTTCATCAACGCCATGGCCGAGGTCTGCGAGGCAGCCGGAGCGGATGTCACCGAGCTGGCCGAGGCGATCGGCTACGACCCCCGCATCGGCAGCCGATTCCTGTCCGCGGGCCTGGGATTCGGCGGTGGCTGCCTGCCCAAGGACATCCGCGCGTTCATGGCGCGTGCCGGGGAGCTCGGCGCGGAGGAGGCCCTGACCTTCCTGCGCGAGGTCGACCAGATCAACCTGCGCCGCCGCGCCCATACGGTCGACCTGGCTCGCAAGGCGCTGGACGGATCCTTCGCCGGCCGCGCGGTCACCGTCCTGGGGGCCGCGTTCAAGCCGAACAGCGACGATGTCCGCGACTCGCCGGCCCTCGACGTCGCCGTGGCGATCCATAACGCCGGCGCGCGGGTGGTCGTCCACGATCCCAAGGGCCTGGCGAACGCCGCTCGCGTCTACCCGAACCTGGACTACCAGCCCGACGTCATGACCGCCTTCACGGGCACTGACCTGGTCATCCATGCCACCGAGTGGGCGGAGTACCGCGACCTTGATCCGCATGCCGTTGCCGAGGTCGCGCGCGGGCGTCATGTCATCGATGCCCGCAACACCCTCGACCCGGCCACCTGGCGCAACGCCGGCTGGACCTACCGCGCCCTCGGCCGGCCGAATGCCTAGCGCCGGCGGGCGAGCATGAGGGATCCGCTGCTCTACGGCACGGACGCGGACGCCGATCGCCTCCTGCGCGATACGAGCCTGTGGTTCATCGTCGGGCTCGGCAACTCGCCTGACCGGGCCGCCTACGGGGTGGCTCTGACCCTGCAGCGACACGGGAAGCGGATCGTCCCGATCCATCCGCGTGCGGAGGTCGTCCATGGCCAGGCTGGCTACCCCTCGATTGCCGAGGCCGCAGCAGATCTCGGGGCGCCGGACGTCGTCGATTGCTTCGTCCGCGCCGATCGGGTCGGAGCATTCGTGGACGAGGCCATCGAGGCGGGTGCCGGCGCGGTCTGGCTGCAGCTGGACGTCATCGACGAGGCGGCTGCGCAACGGGCCGCCTCGGCCGGGCTGACCGTCATCATGGATCGCTGCCCGGCCATCGAGCTGCGCCGCCTGCGCCCCTAGTCGGCTGTGCCCCCACGCAGCCCACCCCACGCAGCCCACCCCCACGCAGCCCACCCCCACGCAGCCCACCCCCACGCAGCCCACCCCCACGCAGCCCACCCCCACGCAGCCCACCCCCACGCAGCCCGCTCCCATATTCGCCATTGGCCCCGGCACCCTGCCTGTTAGACCCCTGCCTGTCAGACCCCTGCCTGTCAGACCCCTGGAATACATTCGAACACATGTTCGACAAAGCAGAGGGCTCCGGTCTCGGCGCTTCATCGCTGGGCGCCGCTGAGATCCTGGCTTACCTGGGCACCCTCACCCCAGGAGCGAGGAGTTTGGCGGAGTTGCTCGAACTGGCCCCGGCTGACCTCACGGCTGCGGATGCCCTCTCCTTCCTCGAGCAACTCGATCGGCACCTCGCCTGGCTGCACGCGGTGCAGGCCGACGCGCTGGTCGCGATCGCCGGCGCGCAGCCAACGCGCACCGACGTCACGATCGTGCGTGAGACATCCCCCGCTCGCACGGCACCCGACTCAGGAGACCTCGGTACGGCAGAAGACAACGCGAACCACCGGCCAACCGGCAGCGCACCCGAGAGCGCGCGCGTCCTCGTCGAGATCTGCCTCGAAGACATCGTCCGCGAGGAGATCTCGGCAGCCCTGCGCTGGTCGGGAGGCTATGCGCAGGCGCGGATCGATGCTGCCCGGCTCATGTCGAGCCACCTGCGGCACACATACCAGGCACTGGTCGCGGGCCGGATCTCCCAGGCGCACGCCGCGGTCATCACTGACGGTGCCCGACGACTGCCAGGCTTCGCCAGCGACGATCCGGCTGAGCAGGCGCAGTTCGCCTACGGATGCTCGGTCCTGGAAGGCCGGGCCCTGGTCACGGCAGAGGCGTCCACCGTTGCGCGCACGCGACGTGCGGTGAACCTTGCGGTCGCAACAGTTCTGGACGCCAAGGAGGTCGAACGAGGCAGGCGGGGCCGCACCATTGCCGACGTCTCGCTCTTCGACGACGGAGATGGCAGCGCCACCCTCCTTGCCCGCATGCCAGTCGAGCATGCCTACGCGTGCTTCGCGGCCGTGACGGCCCTTGCTCAGGATCGTCGACTCGACGTGCCATGTGATGCAAGGGCCGGGCAGCGGCGCGCACATGCCCTTGCCACGCTCATCCTCGGCACCGGCCAGCAGTCGACCGCAGCGGCATCGCCGTCGGGGGAGTCAGATCCTGGACGAGGCAACATCGGTGGCCTGGGCCCGCACCCACGGGTCCACATCGACGTGGTCATCAGCCTCGAGGCCCTCCTCGGTCTCACCGCACAGCCGGCACAACTGCCCGGCGGCGAGTCCATTCCTGCCGACGTCGTTCGCTGCCTCCTCGAGGATGCCACCATGCGCCGGCTGGTCACCGATCCGCTGAGCGGGCAACTCCTTGACCTCGGCAGGCGCACCTACCGAGTGCCCCAGGCACTGCGCGAGTTCATCGAGGCGCGCGACCGTACCTGCCGATTCCCCGGATGCAACCGACGGGCAACGAACTGCGAGATCGACCATGCCGTCGCCTGGGACGACGGCGGTGCAACCGAGGTTGCCAATCTCGGGGCACTATGCACCCGGCACCACCTGGTGAAGACGCACGGCGGCTGGCGGATCGAGCGATCGATGCCAAGCGGTGCCTGCACCTGGCAGTCGCCGATGGGTCGACGCTATGAGCACGAACCTCGACCCACCCTGGAAGCACCGTTCAGTCCGCCTCCGACCCTGAGAACTGCCCCAGCTGGCACGCGGCCCGACCACCCGCGGCCCGACCACCCGCGGCCCGACCACCCGCGGCCCGACCACCCGCGGCCCGACCACCCGCCCCCCGACGATGCGCCTCCGTTCTGACGGGCCAGCGCGGGCGCGGTGCGGCGTTAGCTCACGGCTTGCCTGAGGCATCCCGAACACGCTGGGCCTTGGCCGCGGCCTGCCGGTTCAGGTCGTCCTGGAAGGCGACCATCGCCGTGCGCAGGTCCGGGTCGGCGATCCCAAGGATGCGGGCCGCGAGGAGTCCGGCATTGCGGGCATTGCCGATGGCAACCGTCGCAACGGGCACCCCGGCAGGCATCTGCACGATGGAGAGCAGGGAGTCCAGGCCATCGAGGTTGGCCAGGGGCACCGGAACGCCGATGACCGGCAACGGGGTCAGCGAGGCGAGCATCCCGGGCAGGTGCGCGGCTCCTCCAGCGCCGGCGATGAGCACCCGCAGACCTCGCTCCTCGGCGGTCGATCCGTACGCGACCATCTCGCGGGGCATGCGGTGGGCGGAGATGACCTCGACGTCGTACGGGATGCCGAAGTCATCGAGGGCTGCGGCGGCGGCCTGCATGGTCGGCCAGTCGGAGTCGCTGCCCATGCAGATCCCCACCAGGGCCACGTCGCTCATTCGTCGATCCTTCCCGCGAAGTAGTCGGCCGCATGCCGCCCCCGGGCCAGCAACTCGGCCGGGTCATCGCCCAGTGCTGTCACATGGCCGAGCTTGCGGCCGGGCCGCGCCTGCTTGCCATACAGGTGCACCTTCAGTGCAGGGTCCCGTGCCAGCACGTGCCGGTAGGCACCGGTGAGCTGGCCGACATCGCCGCCGAGGACATTGACCATAACCGCATAGGGGGCGCGAGCACGCGGGTCGCCGAGCGGCAGGTCGAGCACGGCACGCAGGTGATTCTCGAACTGGCTGGTGACTGCCCCCTCGATCGTCCAATGCCCGGAGTTGTGCGGACGCATCGCAAGCTCATTGACAAGTAGGTCGGAGCCGGTATCGAACATCTCGACGGCGAGCATGCCGACCACGCCGAGGTCACCGGCAATCTGCAGCGCCATCCGCTGGGCCTGCACGGTGCGGTCGGCGTCCAGGCCGGGGGCTGGTGCGATGACCTCGGCGCAGATGCCGTCGACCTGGGTCGTCTGAACGACGGGGTACGCGACAGCCTGCCCATGGGGCGAGCGCGCGACCTGCGCCGACAGCTCGCGGATGAATGGAACGTGCTGCTCGGCCAGCCACTCCACTGCGCTGGGCACCTCGGTCGCCATCACCGCGTGGACATCATCGGGACTGCGCACCACCCAGACGCCACGGCCGTCATAGCCGCCCCGCGAGACCTTCAGCACGACGGGCCAGCCATGGGTGGCAGCGAACAGGACAACGTCAGCGGGGCCATCGACCAGGGCCCAGGCCGGGCAGGGCTGGCCGAGGTCGGTCAGGGTGCGGCGCATGTGGAGCTTGTCCTGGGCATGGAAGAGGGCACCAGGCCCGGGGCGCACGGCAACCCCGGATGCCTCCAGGGCCTCCAGGACGGGCGCGGGCACGTGCTCGTGATCGAAGGTCACCACGTCGCATCCGTCCGCGAAGGCCAGGACGTCGGCAACCGAGTCATGGGAGCCCAGGCGGGTATCGCGCACGACCTGGGCGGCCGGCTCATCCGGGTGAGCGGCCAGGACTCGAAAGCCGACCCCGAGGGCGGTGGCCGCAGCGGCCGTCATCCGGGAGAGCTGCCCGCCGCCGATCATCCCGACGACAGGCGCACCGTCGACGCCGGTGGCAGCAGGCATGGCTTCAACCTACTGGGGTCGGGCCTACGGCCAGCCCCTCGATCGAGCGGTCAGCTGCTGGGGGCCGCCGCCGGGCCGCCAGGCTCATTGAAGGGGACGGTCACGACGTCGTAGGGCAGCTGCCAGGCATCCGGTACGAGCATCGGCAGGCAGGCCGCCCCCAGGCCGATGGCCACGCTCAGGTGGAGGTGGGCCGGCGAGGCGGCCGGGTGCCAGGTGGGGTCACTGGCGGTGGACTCGGCGACCAGGGCGTCGAGCTCCCCCCACTGCACCTGCCGCAGCCGCTCGTCATGCAGGGCGAGGCGGACCTGCTCGAGGTGGATCGCGCGCGCGAGGCTCAGGTGCGGCCGCTGGAACTCGCGGATCACGACCGCCTCCGCGATGCCCTCCCCGTGGGCTGCGATGACACCTCTCTGGAAGGCCTCATTCAGCCGCCAGTTCTGGGCATGCTGGCGCCGGGTCGCATCGACGAAGACCTCGACCTTCGACGGATACCGTGCGAACAGCAGGCCCTCGCTGTAGCCCGAGGCCCGGCCGATGCCAGCGGTCGTTGCTGCGTCGAAGCCCGCTCGGCCCACCTCCTCCAGCGTGGCCCGCAGCAGGGCATCCAGGGCCGGATCCCCCGTGTCGAAGTCGAGGAAGCGGCCGAGGTGCTCGGCCGCTTCCTGCGGGAGCAACGAAGGGGTCGCGTCCGACGTCAGGGCAGCGAAGAGCAGCTCGGCCTCGCCCATCAGCCTGAGCTCGGCCACGCCGGCTCGCGTTCGTGCCAGGAGCAGGCCGAAGGCGGTGGAGACCAGGTAGGCGCACCGGGCCGCATCCGTGGCGTCCCGCCGGGACGGGGAGCACCACTGCGAGACCGAGTCGCCCAGCGTCGTACCGATGGCGGCAGACAGCCCCTCGTCGAACTGCGACATCACCAGGATCTCCGTCGCGGCCCGCAGCACAGGGTCGGGGCGCAGGAAGGACTCCAGGGCCCGGGCAAGCCATGCCGGGGACGGGCCGGCCGCCCGCACCGCGAGGTGGTCGGCCCGTGCGGCCGCCTCCAGGGCCCGGTCGAGCGCCTGGCGCATCTCGTCCACCGGGTCGGCGCTCAGGGCGACGAGCGGTCGGCTGTCTGAAGGCCCGCCCGGGGACGACGAGCCAGATTCGAGGACACCGTCGGGCAGCCCTGCGGCGGCAAGGGCAGCGGCAAGCCGATCGCGAAGTCCGGGACTGAGGGCTCCGACCGTGGTCGTCCGAGCAGCCAACTCCTGCTTCGACGGTACGTCCGACGCATTGCCGGTTAGGGGACGGAGACCGACGGAGTCAAGGAGTTCCTGGAGCGCGGATTCCAGTGCGGGCCCCGTCACCTGCTCCCAGGCGGCCACCGCCAGCGCCCATCGCCCAAATGACGTGTCCCCCCGTCGCTCCGGTAGGAATCTGGTCAGCCTGCTCGCGACAGGGACCCTCGTGACCGCAGCGATGGGCGCGATAGGCCTCCTTGGGCCGACGCCTGCATGGGCAGTCGCCTGCTCGCCGGCAAGTTCAACTTCGGGAAGCACGACGATCCTGACCTTCACCAACACGACGGCGTGCGATTGGACCGTGCCATCGGGCATCACCTCGGCCGATGTCCTCGTCGTGGGTGGGGGTGGCGGCGGCGGAGGCCCGGTCGTCATCACCTCCACGTCGCCGCAGTTCTACGTTGGCGGCACCGGCGGTGGCGGCGGGAATGTCGTCTTTCGAACCGGCCACGCCATCAGCGGGACGATCAGCGTCACCGTCGGCACAGGAGGAGCCGGAGGCACCAGGCTGAGCAGCAGCGGGACCTCGGGCGCTGGCTCGAACGGTGGCACCTCCAGCTTCGGCTCGCTCACGGCGGCCGGCGGCTCCGGGGGAACGGGCAACAACGACAGCACAAGCCCGACCGGAGTGGGGGGCGGATCCGGGAGGGACATCCTCAGTGGTGGCTTCGTAGCTGTCGCAAGCGGCGGTTCGGCGGTCTACGCGCGCACCTACGACCCAGCGGACCAATCCGGACAGAACTACAAGGTGGTCGCGGGGGGCGGAGGGGCCGGTGCTGCTGGGACGACCGTCACCTGCGCCAGCCCAGCGTCCTCGACGGGACTGTGCGGACGTTCCAATAACGCCCAGGTCGGCACGTACACCGGCAGTTGGACATCGGTGGAGACCTCGCCGAACGCCTATCCGGGATGCGGCGGCGACGGCTACCAGCCGACGGCTGGACTGTTCTCCGGCAACACCACCTATTACGGAGGCGGCGGCGGTGGCGGAGCCGGCTTCTGCAACATGGGCAGCGACACGACGTGGTCGGCGATGGGCACCGGCGGCAAGGGCGGCGGCGGCAAGGGTGCCTGCAACGCAACCATCTCGGGTAGCAACCTGCCGACGGCAAACTCCGGTGGTGGTGGTGGCGGCGGCGGCCCACGGGTCAACTCCGGCACTGGAGTCGACGGCGTTCCTGGAGCCGATGGCGTCATCATCATCCGATACACGGTCACCGCTCCAGGTGCGCCTACTGCGGTGAGCGGGACTTCCGGCAACGCCCAGGCCACGGTCAGCTGGACGGCTCCCGCCGCGAACGGCGGATCTGCCATCACCGGGTATCAGGTGCAGTTCGCCACCAGTGCGGGTGGCACCTACATCAACGTCATTGCCGGAACCTGCACCTCCGCGCCCACATCCACTTCGACGTCCTGCACCGTCACGGGCTTGACGAACGGCACGGCCTACTACTTCAAGGTGGCAGCCAAGAACGCGATAGGCACAGGCAGCTACTCGAGCGCCTCAAGCTCGGTCACTCCAGCGGCAGGGCCACCGCCGGGTACTCCGGGGACCCCGACCGCGGTTCCCGGCAACGGAGATGCCACGGTCAGCGTGACCGCCGGGAGCGGGACTGCACCGACCTCGTACACAGTGACCGCTGCGCCCGGTGGGGCCACGTGCACCGTCACCGTGCCTGCCACCAGTTGCGTCGTCAGCAGCCTGACGAACGGAACGTCGTACACATTCACCGCGACGGCCACCAATGGCAATGGAACCTCCGGCTCATCCAGCGCCTCCACCGCCGTTATCCCGGGACCGCCGGGAACCCCAGGAACCCCGACCGCCGTGGCCGGTAGCGGGCAGGCGACGGTGAGCGTGACCCCGGGCAGTGGGGGCACCCCCACGTCCTACACGGTCACATCAGTCGAGGATCCGAGCAAGACGTGCACGGTGACCGTTCCGGCGACCAGCTGCGTGGTCACCGGGCTGACGAACGGCACGTCGTATACCTTCACCGCGACCGCGACCAACACGAGCGGTACCTCGAGCTCATCCTCCGCATCAACGGCCGTTACGCCAGTGGCAGGCGGGGGTGGCGGCGGTGGCGGTGGCGGTGGGGGTGGCGGTGGCGGCGGCTCCGGGGGCGGTGGCGGGAGCTCAGGCGGTGGCTCAGCCGATGACAGCTCCGGCACGTCGGGTGGCAGTGGCTCGACGGGCACCGGTGGCGCCGGTGGAACCGGCTCCGCCGGCTCGGGCGGAACGGGCGGTACCGGCACTACCGGCACGGGCGGTGGTCCAGGCGGCTCCGGCGGTGCGGGCACCGGCGGCAGCGGCGGGGGCTCGGGGCGGCCGACCGCGAGCAGCACGCCGGTGACTTCGACGCTCGACCCGATCGAGAATACGCGCGATACCCGCGTTCCCACGGGCGGCGTACCGGCAGGGGCGGGGCAGGTCCTCGTCGGTGGCCAGGAGATCCCGGTCACGGTCAACCCGAACCGGCGTAGCAACCGCGACGGCCTGGTGGTCAGCGGCACCGGCTTCACCATGCGCATCGCAGGCCTGAACGCCAACGGCAGCGGCCTGCCGCTGTCCGAGGATGGCGCGCTCGTCCTGCAGACCAGCAACCTGGCGCAGACCGAGGGCACCGGATTCCAGTCCAATGGGCCCGTCCAGATCTACCTGATGAGCACGCCGAGGTTCCTGGGCACGGTCATGACGAAGGCGGACGGCAGCTTCTCGGGCACCGTCCTGCTGCCTGCTGACATCCCGCCGGGCCGCCACACCCTGCAGAGCAACGGGTTTACCCCCGACGGCAAGGTGCGCTCGGTCTCGGTGGGCGTCATCCTGAAGAAGGGCAAGCCGGCTGCCACGATGCAGACGCGAGCCAAGGTCTACTTCGCTCCGCTGTCGGACGACCTGACCCCGGCCGGCAGGGCAGCGCTGGACAAGGTCGCTGCCAAGGTCCGCGCCAAGGCCACCTCATCGGTCGTCCTTGGCTACGTCCAGGGCACGAACTCGACGGCCAACGACCTGGCCCTGAGCACCAGCCGGGCCCGGGCGGTCGCGGCATACCTGCGCAGCCAGGGCGTCACGGGTCGGTTCGTCATCCGCGGGGACGGCATCGCACCGGAGCCGGGCGCGACGGCGCGCCGGGTCCAGGTGACCGTCACCTACCGCAAGTAGTCATCCCACCCTGGTCGGCCCGCCTCGCACCCCCCCAGCGAGCGCGGGCCGGCCCCATGTCGCGGGCCGGCCCCATGTCGCAGGCCAGTGGCTTGCGATGACCGGCGCATGACCATCGGCCAGGATTGGCTGGACGGCCAGGCGCTCCGCTGCGCCTGCAACGCGGGCCGGTGCCGACGTACCGTCGCTCAATGACCGGGGCTATCAGCGAACGAGCATCCTGGCTCCGCGAGCGCACCGCGGTGGCCGCGCGGCAGTTCGTGAAGTTCGGCATCGTGGGCCTGGCTGCGCTGGTCATCGACGTCGGTGCCTTCAACGCCCTGCGCTATCTCGGGCCGTCGGGCCAGGGGGTGCTCGACGACCGGCCGATCACGGCGAAGGTGATGAGCGCCATCCTGGCTACCACCTTCGCTTACGCGGCCAACCGCTGGTGGACCTTCCGCGATCGCGGCGGCGCCGGGCTGCTGCGGGAGTACTCCCTGTTCTTCGTGCTCAACGGCATTGCCAGCGGCATCGCCATCGGGTGCCTATGGGCCAGCCACTACGGGCTCGGGCTGGACACCCCCGCGGCCGACAACATCAGCGCCAACGTCGTCGGCCTGGCGTTGGGCACCCTGTTCCGCTGGTGGAGCTACCGCCGATGGGTCTTCCCGGCCGCGGTCGTCGACGACGCGGGTGATGGCGTACCGGCAGCGGATGCCCTGCCCGAAGCGGATGCGTTACCCGAGGCAGGGGCGCTGCCCGAAGCAGCGTGACCTCAGGTGCCGTCGCTGGGCAGCACCTGGGTGTGACCGGTGTCGCCAGAGACGCCACGGCGGCGGGCATCGTCCTCTTCGTACAGCTGGTACACATCGCGCTGGATGACCTCGACATTGGGCACGTCATCGATGTCCAGGCCCGAGTCCTCGCCGGCCGACTGGATGATGAGCCGGCCGAAGTTCAGGATCCGGCCGAGGAAGGAGACCTCGAAGGTCACGTTGTTGACCTTGGACAGCGGCATATCGCGGCCCTGCTTGGTGAGCAGGCCGCGGCGGATGATGATGCGCCGGTTCGTGAAGACGTACTGCGTGGTGACCCAGCGCAGGAACGGGATGAAGGCCCAGATGATGATGATGATCAGGCCGATGGCCGCGAAGATGAGGTTGAACGGCGCCCAGGCGGCCGTGATCGTGGTCAGGAAGGCTGACAGGCCCGCCACGATGATGAGCAGCAGGATCGGCCAGATGAGCGCCCGCCAGTGGGGCTTCATCTCGAACTTGATGACCTCGCCATCGGACAGGAGCTTCTGTGGGTATCCCATGGTCAGATGGTGGCATGGATGACGTCGCCAGCGGTGACAGTCACCGAATTCCCGTGCGTGTCGACCAGCAGATGGCCGTCATCGTCCACTCCGGTCACAGTGCCGTGCACGCGTCGCTCGCCCGGCAGGTCGACATCGATCAGCCGGCCGATGGTGACGCAGGCCGCTCGATAGTCGGCCGCGAGGGCCGGATCCCCCGCACGCCATTGGGCCAGGCGCCCCCGCAGGGCTCCCAGGATGCCGACCAGCAGGGCCTCCCGATCCACCGGCCCGGCCTCGAGCAGCAGCGAGGTGGCCGTCGGGACCGGCAGCTCCGAGGAGGTCAGGGTCACGTTGATGCCGATCCCGACCACCACGGCCCCGTCCGGCTGCATCTCGCACAGCACCCCGCCGAGCTTGCCCAGGCCGGATGAGCCCCCGCAGGCAGCATTGGGCACCACCAGGTCATTGGGCCACTTCAGCGCGATCGGGACGCGGCCCAGGGCCCTGATGCCGTCGCGGGCCGCCAGCCCGGCGGCCAGCGGCAGCCAGCTCAGCCGCGTCGAGGCCTGATCGCCAGCGCGCACGATGACCGACATCCATAGGCCGGCATGCGGGGGGCTGGCCCAGGTGCGCCCGAGGCGGCCCCGGCCAGCCGTCTGGGCATCGGCCACCACGCAGGCACCCTCCGGGGCCCCCGCGGCAGCCATCCGGGCAGCGTCCGCATTGGTGGACTCGGTCGTGGCGAGCACGACTGGCTCGGGTCCGGGCCACCCGGCCCCGGCCAGCAGGGCGGCGATGCGGACGGGGTCCAGCGACTGCCGCTCGATCGGCCAGCCGTGCCCGGGCAGGCGGGATGCTGCGGGTTCGGCGCGCGGGATGCCGTCGGTCATGCTGGCTAAGGTACGACTGTCGAAGGGTGAGGGCATGGGCGCGGCAGGCAGTCTTCCGAGCAGTGATACGGCTACGAGCCAGGTCGATCGGCGCACCACCGCCGGGAAGGCGGCGACCCTGGCCGAGCGCCGGGCCGAGGCGGTCGGCCGGCGGCAGTCGTCCATCGACAAGCAGCATGCCAAGGGCAAGATGACCGCGATGGAGCGCATCGAGGCGCTCCTGGACCCGGATTCCTTCCAGCAGCTCGACGGCCTGGCCCGTCATCGCTCGCACAATTTCGGCCAGGACAAGACCCGGCCGTACGGCGACGGCGTCATCACCGGCTACGGCACTGTCGATGGCCGCCCCGTCGCCGTCTTCGCCCAGGACTTCACCGTGTTCGGTGGCTCCCTCGGGGAGGTGTTCGGGGAGAAGATCGTCAAGGTGATGGACTTCGCCCTGCGAACGGGCTGCCCGGTCATCGGGCTGAACGACTCGGGGGGCGCCCGCATCCAGGAGGGCGTGGTCTCGCTGGGGCTGTACGGGGAGATCTTCCGCCGCAACGTCGAGGCCTCCGGGGTCGTCCCGCAGGTCTCGGTGATCATGGGGCCATGCGCCGGGGGCGCGGTCTACTCCCCCGCCATCACCGACTTCACCATCATGGTCGACAAGACCTCGCACATGTTCATCACCGGCCCGGACGTCATCAAGACCGTCACGGGCGAGGACGTCGGCTTCGACGAGCTCGGCGGGGCGCTGGCCCACAACCAGAAGTCCGGAGTCGCCCACTACATGGCGACCGATGAGTCCGATGCCCTGGACTACCTGCGCGCGCTGCTCAGCTACCTGCCCAGCAACAACCTCGCCCAGGCCCCGGTGCTCGGCGGCGAGGAGGATCTCGCCCTCACCGATGCCGACTACGAGCTCGACACCCTCGTGCCGGACTCCCCCAACCAGCCCTATGACATGCACCGGATCATCGAGCACCTCCTCGACGACGGGGAGTTCCTCGAGACCCAGGCGCTGTTCGCGCCGAACATCATCTGCGGGTTCGGCCGGGTCGAGGGCCACTCGGTCGGGGTCGTGGCCAACCAGCCGATGCAGTTCGCCGGCACCCTGGACATCGCGGCCTCGGAGAAGGCCGCTCGCTTCGTGCGCACCTGCGATGCGTTCAATATCCCGGTGCTGACCCTGGTGGACGTCCCCGGCTTCCTGCCCGGGACGGATCAGGAGTGGGACGGCATCATCCGGCGAGGGGCGAAGCTGATCTATGCGTACGCCGAGGCAACCGTCCCGCTCGTCACGGTGATCACCCGCAAGGCCTATGGCGGCGCATACGACGTCATGGGGTCCAAGCACCTCGGCGCCGACATCAACCTGGCCTGGCCGACGGCCGAGATCGCGGTGATGGGCGCCCAGGGGGCCGTGAACATCCTGTATCGCAAGGAGCTCGCGGACGCCGCAGATCCCGAGGCCGAGCGCAAGCGGCTCATCGACGACTACCAGGACACCCTGGCCAACCCCTACCTCGCGGCCGAGCGCGGCTATATCGACCGGGTGATCTTCCCGCATGAGACGCGGACCATGGTGACCCGGGCGCTGCGGGCCCTGCGCAATAAGCGCGCCACCCGGGCCCCGCGCAAGCACGGGAACATCCCGCTGTGAGCGGGCAGCAGGTCGGTCAGGGTGCTAGCGCTGCTCTCAGCAGCGATCGTCCCGTGCTGCGGGTCATCAGTGGCAATCCGACGCCGGAGGAGATCGCCGCCATCCTGGCGCTCGTCGCGGCCGGCTCGGCGCACGCTGCCGGAGTGACGGCGTCGCGCGGCCGCGATGACGGGCCAGGATCGCTGTGGGCCGATCGGGAGCGGATGCTCAGCCGGCTGCCCGCGTACCTGCCTGCGGCGGGCCCGGGGGCCTGGCGGGCCTCCATGATGCCCCGCTAGCAGGCAGCCATGTCGCAGACCGATGGGCGCGAGCTGGCGCCCGGTGACGTACCCGCGTCGGGTGTGGATTACTCATTCGTGCTGGCCTCCGCTTCGCCGGCGCGACGGCGGGTGCTGGCGGACGCCGGCATCAATCCGATCGTGCAGGTGAGCGGGGTGGACGAGGAGGCGCTCACCGCGGCGCTGATCGCCGAGCGCGGTGCCATCGCCCCTGCGGACCTTGCCCTCGCCCTGGCCCAGGCGAAGGCCCAGGACGTCGCACGGCACGTCGCCGAGCAGCCCCGCCGCCTCGTCGTCGGGTGCGACTCGGTATTCGAGCTCGATGGCATCGCCTACGGCAAGCCGCTCACCTCCGAGGTGGCCATTGAGCGGATCACCGCCATGGCCGGCCGCACCGGGCTGCTGCATACCGGCCACTGGGTCGTGCTCGACGGCCGCGAGGTCGGGCGCACGGCGACGACGACGGTGGAGTTCGCGCCCATGCGAACAGCGGAGATCGCGGCCTACGTCGCAACGGGCGAGCCGCTGCAGGTCGCCGGATCGTTCACCCTCGACGGCCGGGCAGCGCCGTACGTGCGCCGGATCATCGGCGATCCCAGCAATGTGCTGGGCATCTCGCTGCCGACGATGCGCGACCTCGTCGAGACGCTCGGCGTGCCGTGGCCGGCGCTGTGGGGAGCAGCCACCGGAGCAGCGACCGGCTGAGCATGCGCACCCGCGCTAGGCTCCGCGGGTGCAGAAGGTGCTCATTGCCAACCGCGGGGAAATCGCCATCCGGGTCATCCGGGCCTGCCGGGATGCCGGCTACGCCTCGGTTGCCGTCTACGCCGACCCGGATCGTGACGCCCTGCACGTGCGCCTGGCCGACGAGGCGTACGCCCTCGGCGGGAGCACCGCAGCGGAGTCCTACCTGGTCATCGACAAGATCATCGCCGCGGCCCAGCAGTCCGGCGCCGATGCCGTGCACCCCGGCTACGGCTTCCTGTCCGAGAACGCCGACTTCGCCCAGGCGGTCATCGACGCCGGCCTGACCTGGATCGGCCCGCCCCCGGCGGCCATCCGCTCCCTCGGCGACAAGGTCTCGGCGCGGCATATCGCGCAGCGGGCCGGTGCCCCGCAGGTGCCCGGCACCCCGGATCCGGTGAGCGGGGCCGACGAGGTCGTCGCCTTCGCCCGCGAGCACGGCCTGCCGGTCGCCATCAAGGCAGCCTTCGGCGGCGGCGGCCGCGGCCTGAAGGTGGCCCGCACCCTGGAGGAGATCCCCGAGCTGTACGAGTCGGCGGTCCGCGAGGCGGTCGCTGCCTTCGGCCGGGGCGAGTGCTTCGTGGAGCGCTACCTGGACAACCCGCGGCATGTGGAGACCCAGTGCCTGGCCGACCAGCACGGCCATGTGGTGGTGGTCTCGACCCGCGACTGCTCCCTGCAGCGCCGGCACCAGAAGCTGGTCGAGGAGGCCCCCGCGCCCTTCCTGAGCGCTGACCAGCTCGATCAGCTGTATGCGTCCTCCAAGGCGATCCTGCGCGAGGCCGGCTACGTCAATGCCGGCACCTGCGAGTTCCTCGTCGGCGCCGACGGCGTCATCTCCTTCCTGGAGGTCAATACCCGGCTGCAGGTGGAGCACCCGGTCACCGAGGAGGTGGCCGGCATCGACCTGGTGCGCGAGCAGTTCCGCATCGCGGAGGGCGGGGTGATCGACTACCCAGACCCGACCCTGCGCGGCCACTCCATCGAGTTCCGCATCAACGGCGAGGACCCGGGCCGCAACTTCCTGCCCGCCCCCGGCTCCCTGGCTGTCTGGCGGCCGCCCAGCGGCCCCGGCATCCGCGTCGATGCGGGCTTCCAGGCCGGGGACGTCATCGGCGGCAACTTCGACTCGCTGCTGGCGAAGCTGATCGTGACCGGGCGCGACCGCACCGAGGCCCTGGAGCGATCACGAAGGGCCCTGGACGAGTTCGAGATCGACGGCATCGCGACGGCCCTGACCTTCCACCGGGTGGTCGTCCGCGACCCTGCCTTTGCCCCGGCAGACCCCGACCAGGCCTTCAGCGTCCACACGCGCTGGATCGAGACCGAGTTCGACAATCGGATCCCCGCCTACTCCGGCGTACCTGGGGAGGTCGATGATCCGGCGGCCCGCCAGGCCGTTGTCGTGGAGGTCGGCGGCAAGCGCATCGAGGTCTCCCTGCCCGGCGGATTCGCCCTCGCGACATCCGGTGGCACGGGCGGGTCAGGGGCGGCCGCGCCGAGGAAGCGAGCCGCCAAGAAGGCCGCAGCCACGGCCTCCGGCGATGCGGTGACCGCCCCGATGCAGGGCACCATCGTGAAGGTCGAGGTGGCCGAGGGCCAGCAGGTGCAGGCAGGCGACCTGATCGTGGTGCTCGAGGCCATGAAGATGGAGCAGCCGCTGACCGCACACAAGGCCGGCACGGTCACCGGCCTCGCAGCCGAGAAGGGTGCGACCGTGTCGACCGGGACGGTCCTATGCGAGCTGAAGGACGCCTGATCGCAAGGGGCTAGAAGTCACCTCCCCCGCTGTCGCTGCTGCTGTCGCCGCCCCCGCCGAAGTCGCTGCCGCCGAAGTCCCCTCCTCCGCCGGAGGAGCCCCAGGAGCCGAAGCCGGACGACTCGTGCTGGGTCACCGTCGACGAGGAGGACGGCCCGCCCCACATCACGCTGCCGAGCGAGGTGCCGATCAGCGCCCCGCTCATCGAGTCGCCGAAGGTGGAGTAGTAGCCGCCCCCGTACCCCCGGTAGTGCGAGCCGGCCTGCCAGTACGGCACCATCCGGCCGCTGTCCTGCACCTCGCGGACGAGCGGGTTGCGGCCAGCGGCGACATCGGTCTGGCAGGCCGCGCACATCGGCACATCGCGGGCTGGCAGGCCCGGCGGCTGCCAGGAGACGTCCGCCACGCTCGGACCATGCCGCGGGTCGACGAAGCAGGGCGGCCGGCGCTGGGGCATCGGCTTGCCGTGCTCGCGGGCATCCGCACAGGCCAGGAAGTAGCGGCCGTCATCGAGGGCGGAGGTCACCTCGGCGGCGTCCTGCGGGGAGCGCATGCGCATGGCTGCCATCTTCGCGTGGTCATAGGCGTCCAGGGCCTGCTGCACCTCCTGGCGGGACTCCGCCGGGAGCGCCGGGTTGCTGGTGTCCAGGCCGGCCACCCGCTCGCCGAAGGCAGTGACATCCTCGTCGATGGCCGTGCGGACCTCGGCGAGGCGTCGCTTGGAGGCTCGCATCCCGCGGATGATGAAGAAGGCCGGCAGGCCGATGAAGATCAGCAGGCACAGCAGGCCGAACATCAGGCCGATGAGGGTGCCGAACAGCCCGCCACCGGCGTCCGATGACGCCGGCCCGGCCGGGTTGCCGTTGAATCGCTCATCGGTCAGGGCGATGAAGCGGGACAGCACGGCTGTCAGCCCATTGGCCTTCTCCTCGCGGAAGGCCTGGGTGGCCAGGTCGCCGGCCTGCTTGCCCGGGTCGGTCGTCCCGGCCCGGAACTGCTTGCCGACGACGACGCCGTAGATGCCGTTCATCCCGACGGCCTCCTGCAGCCGATCGCGGACATCCTCTGCGCTGCCGCCGGCCTTGGCCGAGTCGGGCAGCACGGCGATGAACAGGGGCAGGTTGGTGGCGATCGCCTGCGCGTTGAGGGAGTCCAGGTCATCGGAGCTCAGCGCCATCTCCGCGGACGGATCGCTGTAGACGGCTACCCCGCCCCGCAGGGCGAGGGCCGCGGCGTCCACGGCGTCGGAGGCCCGGGCGGCCGACCCTCCGGCCAGTGCCACGGCAGACCCGGCCATCAGCGTGATGGCTCCGAGGAGGACGGCGGACAGTGCTCGGCGCGCGATCATGGGGTCACCGTAGGGCCTGTCGCGTCGCGGCGATCCAGGGGCGTTCAATCGGCGGGGGCGTTCAACCGGCGGGGGCGATCGATCGGCGGGGACATTCGATCGGCGGGGACATTCCATCGACGGGCATATTCGATACGCGAGAATGCCCGCGTGGGCGGGGTGGTGATCATCGGCGGTGGCCCGGGCGGCTACGAGGCGGCCCTGGTCGCGCGGCAGCTGGGCGCGGAGGTGACCCTCATCGATCGGGACGGCCTCGGCGGCTCGGCCGTGCTCACCGACTGCGTCCCGAGCAAGACCTTGATCGCGACGGCTGACGTCATGGCGATTGCCGCGCGTTCGCGCCCCCTCGGCGTGCGTATCGACATCGATGCGCACGGGCCTGATGCGCACGGGCCTGATGCGCACAGGCCCATGGCAGCCCACGGGGCGCTCGCCGTCGACCTGGCCGTGGTTAACGCCCGGGTCCGGGACCTCGCCCGTGCCCAGAGCAGCGATATCCGGGACCGGCTCCAGCGCGAGGGCGTGCGCCTGCTGCCCGGCGTGGGCCGACTGGCCGGGCCGGGCCTGGTCGAGGCAACCGGGCCGGGCGGTGAGCGCAGCGAGCATCACGCCGACACGATCCTGATCGCCACCGGTGCCCGGCCCCGACTGCTCGCCGACGCGATGCCCGATGGCGATCGGATCCTCACCTGGGAGCAGCTGTACGACCTGCCAGAGCTGCCCCAGCGGCTGATCGTGGTCGGCTCCGGCGTCACCGGGGCGGAGTTCGCCAGCGCCTATCACGCCCTGGGCAGCGAGGTGGTGCTCGTCTCCAGCCGCGACCGGGTGCTGCCCGGCGAGGATCCGGATGCCGCGCGGGTGCTGGAAGACGTCTTCGCTCGGCGCGGCGTGCAGGTGCTGCCACGGTCACGGGCCGTGGCCGCGGAGCGGACCGCGAGCGGGGTGATCGTCCGCCTGCAGGATGGCACGGTCGTCGAGGGCTCCCATGTGCTGATGGCCGTCGGCTCGCTGCCGAACACCGAGCAACTCGGCCTGGCCGAGGCTGGAGTCGCCGTGGATGACGCTGGCTTCATCACCGTAGACCGGGTATCGCGCACTACCTGCCCCGGCGTCTATGCGGCCGGCGACTGCACCGGCGTGCTGATGCTGGCCTCGGTCGCGGCCATGCAGGGGCGGATCGCGATGTGGCATGCCCTCGGCGATGCGGTGGCCCCGCTGGACCGGGCCCAGGTCTCCAGCACGGTGTTCACCGATCCGGAGATTGCCACGGTCGGGCTGACCCAGCGCGACCTGGACGAGGGCCGCTTCCGCGGCGACGTGGTGCTGCTGCCGCTGGCCACCAATGCACGGGCCAAGATGCAGGATCAGCATGACGGGTTCGTGAAGATCCTGTGCCGGCGCGGCTCCCGCATCATCGCGGGCGCGGTCATCGTCGGCGCCCATGCCAGCGAGCTGATCCACGCCCTGACCCTGGCCGTCGACCGCAAGCTGACGGTCGACGAGCTCGCGCTGACCTACACCGTCTACCCGAGCCTGTCCGGCTCCATCGCCGAGGCGGCTCGCCGCTTGCACCTGAGCCCGGAGTAGCACGCGCCGGCATTCGGCCGTCCTGCACGAGCAGGGCGGAGTACGGTCGGGTGGTGACCCAGCATCCCGCGACGGTGGAGGCCCAGGCCAGGGCGCAGGAGGCGGCCGCAGCGCTCGCCGAGCAGACAGGCGTGGCATCCCATGCCATCGCCGTGGTGCTGGGCTCCGGCTGGGAGCCAGCCACCGACCTGCTCGGCACGACGCGGGCCGCGCTGACCGTGACGGACCTGCCGCACTTCGCCCCGCCGGCGGTCGCCGGGCATGCCGGCCAGGTGCGCAGTATCGATGCCGACGGCACCCCGGTGCTCGCCTTCCTCGGCCGAACCCATCTGTACGAGGAGCGCGGGGTGGACGCCGTCACCCACGCGGTGCGCACCGCAGCGGCGGCCGGCTGCCGGGTGATCGTCCTGACCAATGGCTGCGGCGGGCTCGATGCCAGCTGGTCGCCGGGCACCCCGGTGCTCATCGCCGACCACATCAACCTGACCGGCATGTCGCCGCTGCACGGAGCGCACTTCGTCGACCTCACCGACCTGTACTCCCCGCGGCTGCGGGCCCTGTGCCGCCAGGTGGACCCGGGACTGCCGGAGGGGGTGTACGCCCAGTTCCGCGGCCCGATGTACGAGACACCGGCCGAGATCGAGATGGTCCGCGCCATCGGCGGCACCCTGGTCGGCATGAGCACGGCCATGGAGGCGATCGTCGCCCGGTCGCTGGGCATGGAGATCCTCGGCATCTCGCTGGTGACGAACCTGGCGGCCGGGATGAGCGGCAAGGCCCTCAACCACGAGGAGGTCCTGCAGGCGGGGCGGCAGGCGGCCGCGCGGATGGGCGGGCTGCTCGCGCAGGTCCTGCGCCAGGCCTAGGCGGCCGACTCGATGAACGTCAAGGGCGGGCGGCCTGATGAATGCTGATGGCGAGCGCGAGCTGGCCGACCTGCGTGCGGTCGCCCGCGCATGGATGGACGAAGATCCCGACCCGGTCACCCGGGTGACGCTGGCCGAGCTGATCGGGCGCGCCGAGGGACCGGGCACCGGTCATGGGACTTGGCCGGGCACTGGCACTGGCACTGCTAACGTCGAGGAGGCGATTCGCGAGCTGCGCTCCTGCTTCAGCGGCCGCCTGCAGTTCGGCACGGCTGGCCTGCGCGGTGCCATGGGGCCTGGGCCCAATCGCATGAACCGGATGGTGGTGCGGCAGGCGGCCGCCGGACTGGCGGCCACCCTTCGCGAGCAGGGCGGGCACACGGTCGTCATCGGCTTCGATGCCCGCCATCAGTCGGATGCATTCGCGGTCGAGTCCGCGGCCGTGTTCGCCGGGGCCGGGCTGCGGGCTCTCATGCTGCCCCGGGCATTGCCGACGCCCGTGCTCGCCTTCGCCGTGCGGCACCTCGGATGCGACGCCGGGGTGATGGTGACGGCCAGCCACAATCCGCCGCAGGACAACGGCTACAAGGTCTACCTCGGCGACGGCTCGCAGATCGTGCCGCCGGCCGATGCCCAGATCAGTGCGCGCATCGAGGAGTGCGCGAGCCGGCCGCTGTCGCAGATCCCGCTGGGCGACCAGTGGCAGACCCTGGGCGATGACGTGCTCGCCGACTACATCGCCCAGGCAGCGACGCTCTCCCGCCGACGCTCGGCCCGCCATTCCCGAGTTGCGTACACGCCCTTGCACGGCGTCGGCGGCGAGGTCTTCGAGGCAGTGCTCCAGGCCGCGGGCCTGCCGGCGGTGATCCGCGTCGAGGAGCAGTTCGCGCCGGATGCCGACTTCCCGACCGTTGCCTTCCCCAATCCCGAGGAGCCCGGTGCCATGGACCTGGCGATCGCCACGGCCCGGCGCAGTGACGCCTGCCTCGTCATCGCCCACGACCCGGACGCCGACCGTTGCGCGGCCGCGATCCCCGCTCCCGGCCAGGCCGGCGGCTGGCGCGTGCTGCACGGGGACGAGGTCGGATCCCTGCTGGCCTGGTGGCTGGTGTCGCAGCCGCGCACGGGCTCATCGTCGCGGGAGCCTGACGACGACCGAGGCGTGCTCGCCCAGTCGATCGTCTCCGGCACGATGCTGGCCTCGATTGCCGGGGATGCCGGGGTCGGGTATGCCCAGACCCTCACCGGCTTCAAGTGGATCAGCCGCGTACCGGGCCTGCTGTTCGGCTATGAGGAGGCCCTCGGCTACTGCGTCGATCCGGCGCATGTGCGCGACAAGGACGGGATCACGGCAGCCCTCGTGCTCATCGAGATGGCCGACGCCCTCCGCGAGCAGGGCCGCACCGTGCAGGATGCCCTCGACGAGCTCGACCGTCGCCATGGCGTGCATGCGACCGAGCAGCTCTCGATTCGATTCGCCGACCTCAGCGGGATCGCCGCCGTGATCGACCGACTGCGGGCGCAGCCGCCGGCACTCGTCGCCGGGTCGGCGGTCGAGCGCGTCGATGACCTGTCGCTGGGCGCCGACGCACTCCCGCCGACGGACGGGCTGCGGCTGACCCTTGCCGGCGGCGGACGCGTCATCGTCCGGCCGAGCGGGACTGAGCCCAAGCTCAAGTGCTACCTGCAGGTCATCGAGCCGGCATCCGACGACCTCGCAGGTGCCCGCGACCGGGCTGCCGCCCGACTTCAGGCCCTGCGCGATGCCATGCGCGAGTATCTGACGCCGTGACTGCCCGACGGTGTCAGCCCGACGACACCGCTGACTCGTGCGCTGGCATTAGGGTGCAGGGGTGACGGCGATCAGCCCGAAGGCGATCGGTGCGGCTGCTTCGAGCGCCGACCTGCGCGCATTCCTGCACGGCCTGCCGGGGGTCGACGAGGTCGGCGCGGCCGGACGCGCCGCCATGCTGGGCACGCGATCGATCAAGGCCGCATCGAAGGCCTGGGCCATCGACCTGGCCATCTCGATGGTCGACCTGACCACCCTGGAGGGCATGGATACCCCCGGCAAGGTACGCGCCATGTGCGCCAAGGCCATGCGGCCGGACCCGAGCGATCCGACGGCGCCTGCCGTCGCGGCCGTCTGCGTCTACGGCGACCTCGTCGCGGACGCCCGTGCGGTCGTCGGGGATTCCGTGCACGTCGCGGCGGTCGCGACCGCCTTCCCCAGCGGCCGGGCCAGCCTGGAGGTCAAGCTGCTGGACACCGCGCAAGCCGTTGACGCCGGCGCAGATGAGATCGACATGGTCATCGACCGGGGTGCCTTCCTCGCCGGCGACTACGCGAGGGTCTTCGAGGAGATCACGGCCGTCAAGGCGGCCTGCGGGCCGGCGCACCTGAAGGTGATCCTGGAGACCGGCGAGCTGCGGACCCTGGACAACGTGCGGCGGGCCAGCTGGCTGGCCATGCTTGCTGGTGCCGACTTCATCAAGACCTCCACCGGCAAGGTAACCCCGGCGGCGACACCGCCGGTCACCCTGGTGATGCTCGAGGCCGTCCGCGACTTCGCGGCCAGCCATGGGCGCCGGGTCGGCGTGAAGGCCGCGGGCGGCATCCGCACCAGCAAGGATGCGATCAAGTACCTCGTGCTGGTCAACGAGACAGTCGGCGATGGCTGGCTCACCCCGGACCTGTTCCGCTTCGGTGCCTCCACCCTGCTCAACGACCTGCTGCTGCAGCGCCAGCGGATGACCACCGGCCACTACTCCGGCCCCGACTACGTGACGATCGACTGAGGACGGGCAGATGACCTTCGAGTACGCACCGGCGCCCGAGTCGCGCTCCGTGGTCGACATCGATGCGTCCTACGGGCTGTTCATCGACGGGCAGTTCGTCAATCCGATCGACGGCGATCGCATCAAGACGATCAACCCGGCCACGGAGGAGGTCCTTGCCGAGGTCAGCACTGCCGGCCCGCAGGATGTCGCTGCCGCCGTTGCGGCGGCGCGACGCGCCTACGACGAGGTGTGGTCGGCCATGCCGGGCCGGGAGCGGGGCAAGTACGTCTTCCGCATTGCCCGACTGCTGCAGGAGCGCTCCCGCGAGCTCGCGGTGCTGGAGAGCCTCGATAACGGCAAGCCGATCCGCGAGTCCCGTGATGTCGACCTGCCCCTGGCTGCCGCGCACTTCTTCTCCCACGCCGGGTGGGCCGACAAGCTGGCCTACGCGGGCCTGGGCCCGAGCCCGCGCAGCCTGGGTGTCGCAGCGCAGGTGATCCCGTGGAACTTCCCGCTGCTCATGCTCGCCTGGAAGGTCGCCCCCGCCCTGGCGACCGGGAACACGGTGGTGCTCAAGCCCGCGGAGACCACCCCGCTGACCGCCCTGGCCTTCGCCGACATCTGCCGCCAGGCCGAGCTCCCGCCGGGCGTGGTCAACATCATCACCGGTGCCGGCGAGACCGGCCGCCTGCTCGTCGAGTCGGATGGGGTCGACAAGGTCGCCTTCACCGGATCGACGGAGGTCGGCAAGCAGATCCAGCGCTCGGTGGCCGGCACGAGGAAGCGGCTCACGCTCGAGCTCGGCGGCAAGTCCGCGAACATCGTCTTCGACGATGCCCCGCTGGACGAGGCCGTCGAGGGCATCGTGAACGGCATCACCTTCAACCAGGGCCATGTCTGCTGCGCCGGCTCGCGCCTGCTCGTGCAGGAGTCGATTGCCGAGGAGGTGCTCGATCGGCTGCGGCGCCGGCTGACCACCCTGCGCCTTGGCGACCCGCTGGACAAGAACACCGATATCGGGGCCATCAACTCGGCAGCGCAGCTGGCCCGCATCACCGAGCTGGCCGCCAGTGGCGATGCCGAGGGGGCCGAGCGCTGGAGCGCCCCCTGCTCCCTGCCCGATCGGGGCTTCTGGTTCCCGCCGACGGTGTTCACCGGCGTGACGCAGGCCCACCGCATCGCCCGGGAGGAGATCTTCGGGCCGGTGCTGTCGGTGCTCACCTTCCGCACGCCCCATGAGGCGGTGGAGAAGGCCAACAACACTCCCTATGGGCTCTCCGCCGGGGTGTGGAGCGAGAAGGGCAGCCGCATCCTGTGGATGGCCAGCCGGCTGCGCGCGGGCGTGGTGTGGGCCAACACCTTCAACCGATTCGACCCGGCCAGCCCGTTCGGCGGGTATCGAGAGTCCGGCTTCGGCCGCGAGGGCGGCATCGCGGGCCTGGCGGCCTACCTGCAGGAGGACGATCGCTGATGTCCGAGCACGAGCCATCTCACGCGGAGGCCTCGCAGGCAGTGTCTACCCAGGCCGTGTCTACCCAGGCATCGTCTACCCAGGCATCGTCCACGCATGGACCGTTCTCCACTCGCGTGGACGTCCGCAAGACCTACAAGCTCTACATCGGGGGAGCCTTCCCGCGCAGCGAGTCCGGCCGCACCTACGAGGCATTCGACGCACAGGGCGTCTTCTGGGCCAACGTCGCCAAGGCCAGCCGCAAGGACGCCCGCGATGCCGTCCTGGCAGCCCGCACCGCGTTCAGCGGCTGGAGCGGGGCGACGGCCTACAACCGCGGACAGGTGCTGTACCGGATCGCCGAGGTGATGGAGGGCCGGCGCCGGCAGCTCGAGGACGAGATCCAGCAGGGCCAGGGCTGCACCGCCGATCAGGCACGGAACCTGGTATCCGAGGCCATCGACCGCTGGGTCTGGTACGCCGGCTGGTCGGACAAGCTCGCCGCGGTGCTGGGCAGCTCGAATCCGGTCGCCGGCCCCTACTTCAACTTCTCCACGCCCGAGCCCACCGGGGTCGTGGCCGCCGTGGCGCCGAGGGCCTGCAGCCTGCTCGGCCTGGTCAGCGTGATCGCGCCGATCATCGTCTCCGGCAACACCTGCATCGTGATGGCCAGCCAGGGGCGTCCGATACCCGCGATCACCCTGGCCGAGGCGATCGCGACCTCCGACGTTTCGGCCGGGGTGGTGAACATCCTCACCGGGGATCCGGCCGAGGTGATGCCGTGGCTGGCCAGCCATGCGGACGTCAATGCCCTCGACCTCTCCGGGGTCGAGGATGCGGCCCTGGCGACGCTGCTGGAGCAGCAGGCTGCCGGAACGGTGAAGCGCGTGCGTCGCCCGAAGTGGGTCGCCGGCCGTCAGGCCGACGCCGGTAGCGACTGGCTGGCCGAGCCGGGCCTGGGGGCCATGCGGGCCTTCCTGGAGACCAAGACCGTCTGGCATCCGCAAGGCGTGTAAGCGCAGGGCCATTGACGGCGGTTGAATGGCCGCCCGCGTGCAGTCATAATGCATGCATGACCGTCATCACGATCCGGAATGTCCCTGACGACCTGGCCTCCGAGTTGAAGGTTCACGCGCAGGCCAGAGGCCAGTCCCTGCAGTCCTTCCTCCTGCGTGAGCTGACGGCCATTGCGGAACGGTCAGCCATCGAAGCCCGCTGGGCGGCAGTTCTCGAGTCGACTCCCCGCGTCGAAATCCCAAGACGCGAGACGCTTGATGCCATTGCTGAGGTGCGGGACGGATCCCCGGCAGGGGACTGATCACCGTGAGATGCGTGCTGGACGCCAGCGCTGGAGCCGAACTGGTGGCCGCCAGCTCCGCCGGGGGAATCGTCGAATCCCTGTCCCATTACGTCGAAGTCTTCGCTCCGGTGCACTTCGATGTCGAGTGCGCGTCCGCAGTACGCAGGTACTGGCTGCGGGGACTGCTCGATCGGGCGGAGATGGAGTCAGCAGTCCGTGCCATTCCCCGCCTGCCGGTGACCCGGGTCCCAATCCCCGCACTGCTCGACCGAGCTGTCGACATGGCGTCGAACGTCACGATTCAGGATGCCCTGTACCTTGCGCTTGCCGAGTTGCTGTCGGCGGACCTGCTCACCCTCGACGAGCGCCTGGTGGGCGTCCCCGAGACCGGGTGTCGGGTCGTGCTGCTTGACTAGTGGCGTCTCGGGGCGTCAGTCAGGGTCGTCCGTGGAGCGACGACGCTTGCGCATGACGAGGTACACCGTGGCGCCGACAGCGGCGACCCCGAAGACGCCGATGACGATCGGCACCCACCTGCGGCTGCTCGCGATGACCACCTCGGCCCTCTCCAGGGACTCGTCGGCGAAGCTCAGGACCGCATCCGTGCGATCCAGCGCCCGGCGGAAGCGATCGAGCTCCTCACGCAGGTCGCTGACCTGCTCCTCGCCGGTCTGGACGACGTCAAGCAATGCCATGGCCTACTCCCTCCCGGTGACGCGGTCCGCCAGGACCGCCTTCAGTGCCGCGTACTGCGGCTTGATCTGCTCGTTGATGATGACCAGCCGCTCGTCGAACGGGATGAAGGCGCTCTTCATCGCGTTGACGGTGAGCCACTCGAGATCGGCCAGGCCGTAGCCGAAGGCCTCGCTCAGCAGCTCCATCTCGCGGGTCATCGACGTGCCGGACATGAGTCGATTGTCGGTGTTCACCGTCACCCGGAAGCCAAGCCGGCGCAGCAGGCCCAGGGGGTGCTCGGCTATGGACCGGGCTGCGCCGGTCTGGACGTTGGATGACGGGCACATCTCCAGCGGGATGCGACGGTCCCGGATGTAGGCGGCCAGCCGTCCGAGCTCGACGCGACCATCGGGGTGGACGGTGAGGTCGTCGACGATCCGCACGCCATGGCCGAGCCGGTCGGCCCCGCACCACTGGATAGCCTCCCAGATCGACGGCAGGCCGAAGCCCTCGCCGGCATGGATCGTGAAGTGGGCGTTCTCGCGACGCAGGTACTCGAAGGCATCAAGGTGCCGGGTCGGCGGGAAGCCAGCCTCGGCTCCGGCGATATCGAAGCCGACCACGCCCATGTCGCGGTAGCGCACCGCCAGCTCGGCGATCTGCCGGGAGTGCATCGCCGTGCGCATGGCCGTCAGCAGCACCCCGATGCGGATCCGCTGCCCCGCCGCAGACACCTCTCGCTCCCCCTGCGCGAAGCCGGCGAGCACGGCCTCAACGATCTCCTCCAGGGACAGGCCCTGCTGGACATGCAACTCGGGCGCATAGCGGATCTCGGCGTACACCACCCCGTCAGCGGCCAGGTCGAGTGCGCACTCATGCGCCACCCGGTGCAGGGCGGCTGCCGTCTGGGTGACCCCGACGGTGTGGCGGAAGGTCTCCAGGTAGCGCTCCAGGGATCCGGAGTAGGCGGCCTCGGTGAACCACCGGGCGAGCGAGGCTGCGTCGCTCGCCGGAAGATCCGGATAGCCGGCATCCTCGGCCAGGTCGATGATCGTCTGCGGACGAAGGCCGCCATCGAGGTGATCGTGCAGCAGCGCCTTGGGCGCACGCAGGATCAGGTCATGCGGGACGGGTGCGATGTGCCCGCCGTTGACCGCCACCCTCAGTGGCCGGATGCCTGGTCGGCAGCGTGGGCCTCGCCAGCGGCGTGAACACCCTGGAGCCGGCCATAGATCACCAGCGACACCACCGCCCAGCCCACCAGGAAGGGCACCAGCAGGCTCGCCTTGTCGTTGCCGTTGAACATGCCCATCAGGGCCACCAGCACGCCGGCCAGGATGACGCCGAAGACGTAGCCGGCGACGGGATGGGTCTTCTCGGGGGCCTGCTCGGCGCTCACGTCAGTCGTCCTCTCGGTTCACGGTGTCCGGCGAGAAGGCCGGCGCGCATACGGCAATGTACCGGGCACCGGTCGGGCAGTCATATCTGATGCGCTCCCCGGCGCGGGTGACGATCGCCTGACCGGCAGCCACCGTGACCGGCCCGGCATCGGTATGCACCACCACCTCGCCCTCGAGCACGACGGTGACCTCGTCGAAGGCCGGGGCCTGGGCCGGCTCCTGCCAGCCGGCGGGCGCGGTCATGATCGCGACCGAGACTGATGCATCGCCGCTGGCGACCCGGCCGGCGAACTCCTCGATGCGCTTGCCACCGGGCACCGGGATCAGGGTGGGCTCGGTAATCAGGGTCGGCATGGCTGGCTCCTCAGGTGATGCGACTGATGATCAACGGCAGGCGATCGACCACGGTCCCGGCGGCTGCGACCGTGATTCCCTCCTCGGCCGCTGCCAGTGCGCCGGCGAATCGAGCCTCATCGTCCGCGTACATGGTCAGCAGCGGCTGCCCGGCGAAAACGGTGGCACCGGGCTTGGCATGCAGCTCGATGCCCGCGCCCGCAGAGACAGCGTCCTCCTTGCGAGCGCGACCCGCCCCCAGGCGCCAGGCGGCAACGCCGATCGCCCGGGCATCCAGCCTGGTCAGCACGCCGCTGGCCGGTGCGACAAGGACGTGGGCGTGAGCCGCCGTCGGCAGCGGGGCATCCGGGTCGCCGTGCTGCGCCCGGATCATCCGGCGCCAGTGATCCATGGCCGTGCCATCGGCCAGGGCATCAGCAGGATCCTTGTGCCCGAGCCCGGCGAGGTCGAGCATCTCGCGGGCCAGGGCGACGGTGAGATCGACGACATCCGAGGGGCCGCCACCGGCCAGCACCTCGACCGACTCCTGTACCTCCAGGGCATTGCCGACCATCAGCCCGAGGGGAACGTCCATCGCGGTGATGAGGGCACGGGTGCGCACCCCGGAGTCGTTGCCGATCCGCACCATGGTCTCGGCCAGGCGGCGAGCCTGCAGTGGATCGCTCATGAACGCGCCCGATCCGGTCTTGACGTCCAGGACCAGCCCGGCGGCTCCCTCGGCGATCTTCTTGCTCATGATGCTGCTGGCGATCAGCGGGATCGCCTCGACCGTCGCGGTGACGTCCCGCAGGGCGTACAGCTTGCGATCAGCGGGTGCCAGTCCATCGCCGGCCGCGCAGATCACGCAGCCGGCTGCGCGCAGGACCTCCAGCATCTGGGCATTCGTCAGCCGGGCCTGCCAGCCGGGAATCGCCTCGAGCTTGTCCAGGGTCCCCCCGGTATGCCCCAGTCCGCGGCCACTGAGCTGTGGCACGGCCGCTCCGCAGGCAGCCACCAGGGGTGCCAGGGGCAGGGTGATCTTGTCGCCGACACCGCCGGTGGAGTGCTTGTCGACCGTCGGCAGGCCAAGGCCGCTGAAGTCCATCCGCTCGCCCGAGGCGATCATCGCCTCCGTCCATCGCACGGTCTCCCGCTCGCCCATGTCATTGAGCAGGATCGCCATGGCCAGGGCTGCCATCTGCTCATCGGCCACGACACCGCGCACGTACGCGTCGATCACCCAGTCGATCTGCTCATCGGTGAGCTCCCGCCGATCCCGCTTGGCGGCGATGACATCGACGGCCGCGAATGGCTCGGTCATGCATCATCCGACGGCGCAGCGGGCGAGGGATCCTCGGAGCCCCCGGCCATCAGGCGCCCGATCCGACTGCGGTCCGCGCCCTCGGCCGGCAGCTCGGCAACCAGCTGACCGCGGTACATCACCGCGATCCGGTCCGACAGCCCCATCACCTCATCGAGCTCGGCCGACACCAGGAGCACGCCGGCACCCGCGTCCCGCGCCGCGACGATCTGCGCATGGATGAACTCGATCGAGCCGACATCGACACCGCGGGTCGGCTGCGCGGCGATGAGCAGTCGCGGCCGAGCGGCGAGCTCGCGGGCGATGACGACCTTCTGCTTGTTCCCGCCGGAGAGCGCCTCGGCCGGGGTTGCCGCAGACGGCGTGCGCACGTCGAACCTGGCGATGAGGCCCGAGGCGAGTTCCCTGATCGACCTGCGGTTGCGCACGCCCCGGGTGGCGAACTGCGGCTCGTCGAAGCGATTGAGCACCAGGTTGTCCGCGACGGAGTACGGACCCACCAGCCCGTCCTTCTCCCTGTCCTCCGGGACGTGCCCGACACCCATCGCGTGGATCGCATGCGGAGTCGCCCCATGGGCGTCCGCGCCCCCGATTAGCAGCCGCTGGGCCGAGCAGCGCCGCAGCCCCGTCAGGCACTCCACCAGCTCGCGCTGCCCATTGCCCTCGACACCGGCGATGCCCACGATCTCCCCCGAGCGCACCTGCAGGCTCACGTCGGTCAGCGCCGGCAGGCCGAGATCATCCAGCGCTCGCAGTCCGGCGACATCCAGGACGGTCTCGCCCGGCTGCGCTGGCGCCTTGTCGACGCGCAGGAGCACGCTGCGGCCGACCATCATCTCGGCGAGGTCGGCCTGATCGGTCTGTGAGGGGGTGGTCGTCCCCACGACCTTGCCGCCTCGGAGCACCTCGATCGTGTCGGCGACCTCGAGCACCTCGCGCAGCTTGTGGGTGATGAAGATGACCGCAACCCCTGAGGCCGCGAACCTCCGCATGACCTTCAGCAGCTCGTCCGTCTCCTGGGGGGTCAGCACGGCCGTCGGCTCGTCCAGGATCAGGATGTCCGCCTTGCGGTAGAGGGCCTTGAGGATCTCCACCCGCTGCTGGGCGCCGACCGGGAGATCCTCGACCCGCGCATTGACATCGACCTGCAGGCCGTACTCCTCGGAGAGCCGGCGGACGCGTTCGGTCGCCTCGGCCATGCTTACCATCGGGCCCCGATGCGGCTCATCGCCGAGGATGACATTCTCGGCGACCGTGAAGACCGGGACGAGCTGGAAGTGCTGGTGCACCATGCCGATCCCGCGGCGGATCGCATCGCGGGGCCCGCTCAGCCGGACGGCCTCTCCCCGGATGCGGATCTGGCCCTCATCCGGCTGATAGAGGCCGTAGATCATCTTCACGAGCGTGCTCTTGCCTGCGCCGTTCTCCCCTAGCAGGGCGACGACCTGGCCCGCATGGACGCTCAGCGAGACATCGTCGTTGGCGACGACTCCGGGAAAGCGCTTGGTCAGCCCGACCGCCTGCAGGGCGGGAACATCCACTGGCAGGGTGCGATCGCTGTCGGCCTGGCTCACGTCAGTCCTTCTCATATGGCCTGCCGACGGCAGCAGGCGGCTTCACCCGGCCGGAGACGATGGCGAGCAGGACGATGGTGAGCACGTACGGCAGCATGTTGATGAACTGCTGAGGGATCGCCACCACCTCATCCGCCTGGAGCTGGCTGGCCACGCCCTCGGCGAGGCCGAAGAAGAACGCGGCACCGAGGGCACCGATCGGATTCCAGGCGCCGAAGATCATGATCGCCAGTGCGGTGAATCCGCGCCCGGCCGTGAACCCCCGCTCGAAGGTGCCTGCCGCCTCGAGTGAGAGGTAGGCACCGGCCAGCCCGGCGAGGGCACCGGCGATGGTGACGTTCATGAAGCGCATCCGCTGCACCGCGATCCCGGAGGTATCGGCCGCACTGGGCTTCTCGCCGACCGCCCGGGTGCGCAGGCCCCATCGAGTGCGGAAGAGCAGGACCTGCAGCAGCACCACGATGATGAGCGCGCCGTAGGTGAAGAAGTTGTTGTCGAACAGCACCGGGCCGACGAGCGGCACGCTCGACAGCCCGGGCACCGCGAAGGTCGGGAAGATATCCGGCAGCACCTTGCCCTGGGCGTAGAAGAATGAGGTCAGGCCAACTGCCACGATGTTGATGACCGTCCCGGCGATGATCTGGTCCATCTTCCAGGTCACTGCACCGGTCGCCAGGAACGCGCCCATCAGCATGCCCGTGCCGACGCCGAAGAGCACGCCCAGCAGCATGCTGCCCGACAGGGCCGCCCCGAAGAAGCCGGCGAAGGCACTCATCAGCATCTGGCCCTCGATGCCGATATTGATGACGCCGGTTCGCTCGCAGATGATGCCCACCATGGCCGCGAGGATGAGCGGGACGGCATAGCGCAGGGAGAAGTTCAGGACGGACACCGTCTTGGTCTGGTCCATCACGAAGGCGACGGCGATGGCGATCCCGATCACGATCGTCAGGGCCAGTGCCCACCGGCGGCTCATGAACCCCATCCCGAGGTCACCCGGGTCGCCTTGAGCGCGCGGTTGCGGAAGAGCAGTCGGCCGACGATCGGGGCCGCGACCATCAGCAGCGTCAGCGCCAGGATCACGTCGACGACCTCCGGCTGGATACCCGTCTCGAACTGCAGGGAGGCGGCGCCGGTGCGCAGGATGCCGACCAGGATCGCGGCCGGGATCGTGGCGATCGGGTTCGCTCGAGCCAGCAGGGCGATGGTGATGCCGTCGAAGCCGAGCCCGGCATTGAAGGCCGGCTCGAAGCGGCCGGTGATGCCGACCGTCTCGATCGCCCCGCCCAGGCCGGCCAGGGCACCGCTGACCGCCATCGCCAGCACGATCGTCCCGCGCACGCTGATGCCGGCATAGCGGGCCGCATTGGGGTTCAGGCCCACGGTATTGAAGCGGAAGCCGCCGGTGGTGCGCGACAGGAACCACCCGAGCAGGATCGCGACGGCCAGGGCGATGACGAACCCCATCGGGATGATGCCCAGATCCGGCAGTGCCGCCGTGGACTGGATCGCCGGGGTCCGCGTCAGCGGCTGGTCGGCCTCCTTCAGCGGCTCTGAGGCAAGGTAGTCCACCAGGGCGATCGCGATCGCATTGAGCATGATCGTGGTGATGACCTCGGAGACGCTCCGATAGGCACGCAGCACCCCGGCGATCGATGCCCAGGCCGCACCGCACAGCATGCCGAAGACCAGCGCGAAGGGCAGGTGGATGATCGCCGGGAGCTGAAACGCATAGCCGGCCCAGGCGGCGCCGATGGCTGCGACCAGCAGCTGGCCCTGGGCCCCGATATTGAACAGGCCCGCCCGCAGGCCGACGACCACGGCGAGGCCGGTGAGGATCAACGGCGTGGACTTCTCCATGACCCGGGTCAGGCCCTGCTCATTGCCCAGCGCCGCCGTGAAGAGCACCTTGTAGGCGACCAGCGGGTTGACCCCCTGGAGCCAGATCAGGATGCCGCCGATTGCGAAGGCGATCAGGACCGAGACGAGCGGGACGATGACGGCCTGGGCTCGGGTCCGCAGCTCGCGCCTGGGGTCTGGGCCGGAGATCCCGAGATCGGTCTGGGCGGCATCTGCCGACATGCCCGCGATTGTGTCACAGGTGCGGGCGGTGGCGGGGCGAATCCGGGACGGCCATCAGGCGGTGAACGCAGCAGGGGCGGACCGGTATCCGGCCCGCCCCTGCTGCGTGGTGCTGTCGGCTACTGAACGCCGGTGGTGACGCTTCCGTCCGTCAGGCCGGCGATGATGTCCTTGACCTTCTGCTGGACATCCGCGGGCACCTTCGATGCGGTGTCGTGGTAGTCGGCCAGGGCCGCCTTGCCGACGTAGTTGCCGGCGGGGAAGGAGCCGTTGGCAGCCATCCCGACCAGGTCACTGGTGCCCTCGGCAAGCAGCTTCATGGCCGAGGTGAGCAGGCACTTCTGTGCCTGCGGCACGGTGTTGTACTGATCGGTGTCGACGCCGATGCAGAACACCGTGTCACCGGCACCCTTGGCCTTGGCAATCTCGATCAGCGCGCCGTTGCCGGTGTTGCCGCCCGCGCCGAAGATGATGTCAGCACCCTGGGCCAGCTGCTTCTGCGCCTCGGCCGCTCCCCACTCGGGATCGTTGAAGGCGTTATCAGGAGCGTGGTAGACGAGGGTGACCTCGACATTGGGGTTGGCAGCCTTGGCACCAGCCTGGTAGCCCTCGCCGAAGCGCTTCACCGGCGGGACGGTGTCCGTGCCGAGCACGGCCCCGATCTTGCCTGTCTTGGTCGTCAGGCCAGCGAGGTACCCGGCCGCGTAGCCCGCCTGGTCCTCCGGGAAGACCAGGCCGGTCAGGTTCGGCTGCGTGGCCGCGTCAACGGCATTGAACTGGTCGACGCCGATGAAGTTGACATTCGGGTTGGCCTTGGCCGCAGCCGCCGTCGCCTCGCCCATCAGGAAGCCGACGGTCACGACGGTGTCGTAGCCCTTGTCGACGAACTGCTGGATGTTGGCCGCGTAGTCCTTCGGATCGGTCGTCTCGATGTACTTCGAGAAGCCGTTGATGGCTGCTGCACCGGCCTGGGCGCCTTCCCATGCCGACTGGTTGAACGACTTGTCGTCGACCTTGCCCGTGTCAGTCACCAGACCCACGCAGATGACCGTCGGGTCGGCGCAGTTGGAGTCGTCCGTCGGCGCGGCAGGCGCAGCGGGCGACGCCGCAGCTGCGGCACTGGACGCTGCCGGAGCAGCACTGGATGCGGTCGACGTGCTGCTGCCGCCCCCGCAGGCCGCAAGGAACAGGGCGGTGGCGCCCAGGCCAGCGACCAGGATCTTTCGATGCATGCGTTGCCCTTCTGTTGGCGCGCGGGTCCCCGAGGAACCGGGCGCTGACCGATGTGATCGGCTCAGGATCGCGCACGACGTCCGCGAGCCGATTGGGCGAGCGTACTGCCGAGGCAGACGTACCCGCGCAGGCACCGGTGCGAGGAGCGCAGGTGCAATGAACTTGTGACCTGCGGACGGCGCATGCGCTGATATCCGGCGGACATCACTTCACTCCCGTCACACAGGTCACCCGGCGTTCGTGCGCACCTGAGCCAATGCGGCTTCGATGACCTCCCTGGCTCGGACCCGGGTCGGCGAACCGTCAGCCACGACGACCTCACCGGCCACCACGACATGGGCGACATCCCCGCGACCGGCGCTGAAGACCACCGAGGTGTACGGGTCGCGCATGGGCACCAGGTGCGGGGCGGACGTATCCAGCAGGATCAGATCAGCCTGCTTGCCGACCTCGAGCGTCCCGATCTGATCCGCCATGCCCAGTGCCCGCGCACCCTCGAGGGTCGCCATCGCGACGACCTCTCGCGCAGCGATGGCGGCTGGATCATCGCGGACGAGCCTGGCCAGATTGGCCGCCAGCCGCATCACGGCGAACATGTCGAGGTCATTGGAGCTCGAGCAGCCATCGGTGCCCAGGCCGACGCACATGCCGGCCGCTCGGTACCCCACGATGTCGGCGGCACCGCTGGCCAGCTTGAGGTTCGATCCGGGGCAGTGCGCCACCGCCGCCTGCGCAGTCGCGAGCTCAGACACCTCGTCCTGATGGAGCTGCACCCCATGGCCGAGGATGGCTCGTCGCCCGAGGATCCCCGACGCCTGCAGGGCGGCGACCGGTCGCATGCCCGTGGCGGTCACGGTGTCGTCGTTCTCCCGCAGGTTCTCCGACGCATGCGTATGGATGATCGCGCCCTGCTCCTGCGCCAGGGCCGCGATCTCGCGCAGGTGGGCAGTGCCGACCGTGAAGGCAGCATGCGGCATCAGGGCCGGGGGAACCGAAGGACCGCCGATGCGGGCGAGGTGCGCCGGCCACGCGCGAGCCAGTTCCATGCGCTGCTCCCAGGACAGCCCGTCCGGCCCCGGGAAGGAGAAGAAGACCGGGCCGGTCACGTGCCGCAGCCCGACCTCCACCGCCCCTTCATGCGCCTGCACCGGGTGGAAGTACATGTCCAGGGCCGTGGTGGTACCGCTCAGCAGGGCCTCCAGGGCACCCAGCCGCGCCCCGATCCGCACGCCCTGCTGGTCCATCACCCGGGCCTCCTCCGCCCAGACGCGCTCCAGGAAGCCCTGCAGGTCAACGTCCTCGGCGATGCCGCGCAGCAGCGTCATCGGCAGGTGCGTATGCAGGTTCACCAGGCCCGGCATGACGAGGTGATCCTGTGCGTCGATCACGCGATCGGCAGCGACGTCCAGTGCTGCGCCGACTGCCACGATGCGATCTCCCGCAATCGCGACATCCAGGCCGGTGCCGGCGCGCAGCTCTGCGTCGAGCATGAGCGCATGGCGAGCCCCGCGGATCAGCAGGTCGGCCTGCATGGTGCCCGTCATCCGCGACGGGCCAGGTCCGCAGCGGCCCGCCCCAGGATCGCCGTCACCTGCGCTGCGCCCTGCGCGACCACTGCGTTGACGTCCTCGATCGTGATCGGCACCGTGCCCAGGCCAGCCGCAGGGTTGGCCACCAGGCAGATGGACGCATAGGCGATGCCACGCTCCACCGCGAGGACGACCTCAGGCACCCCCGTCATGCCCACCACCGTTGCCCCGGCTGCCTGGGCCATCCTGATCTCGGCCCTGGTCTCGAAGCGCGGGCCCTCGAAGCAGGCGTAGATCCCGTGCGGGACGACGGCGATGCCCAACTGCCCTGCCGCTTCGATCAGGGCCGAACGCAGCGACGCATCGTAGGGCTCGCCCATGTCAGCGTGGACGACGCCGGCCGAGGTGCTGTCGCCGTCGAAGAAGGTGAGCGGCCGCTGCCTGGTGAAGTCCAGGAAGTCATCGACCACGACGAGCTCCCCCGCCTGGTGGCCGATGCCGCCGACGACGTTGACCGCCAGGATCTGACGGACCCCCGCCTCGGAGAGGGCCTGGATGATGGCGCGCGCATTGATGCGATGCGGCGGCACCCGGTGGTCGCTGCCATGGCGGGAGACGAAGATCGTGCGCCGGCCGTGGAGCCGTCCGATGGTTGCGCTCGCCGAGCCGTAGGACGTCCTCAGCTCGATGTCGTGTGCCTCGAGCAGGTCATCGAGGGCGTAGAAGCCGGTGCCGGCGATGACCCCCAGCGGCGGGAGGTCAGCCGCCAGGGAGGCTCCGCTCACGGGAGACCCGATCACGGGAGATCCGCTCACGGGAGATCCGCTGGGCCGAAGGCCTCCGGGATCAGCCGCTCGAGCGCCACCGGGCCATCAGCATGGTCGATGAGCAGGGTGCGGCCACCGTGCTCATGCAGCAGCTGCCGGCAGCGGCCGCATGGCAGCAGCGGCCCGGGGCGCGGCCCGACGCAGGCGAAGGCGATGATGCGCTCCTTGCTGCCAGGCGGACTGGTGCGCACCAGCTCGCTCACCAGGCCGCACTCGGCGCACAGGGTCACGCCAAGGGAGGCATTCTCGACATTGCAGCCGGTCACGATCCGACCCGCCTCGGTCAGCGCAGCAGCACCCACCGGATGCCGCGAGTAGGGAGCATAGGCGTGATCGCGGGCCTGCATGGCCGCCTGCCGCAGGGCCGGCCAGTCGACCTCGGCCATCTCAGGGGGCATGCTGCGCACCCTAGCGGGGGAAGGCGGCTGCCACGCCGCCGTCGACCGGGATCACCGCACCGGACGTGCGGGAGGAGTCGGCCGACAGCAGGTACGCGACCGTCTGGGCGACGTCCAGGCTGCGCACCCGGGCGTTAAGCAGGTTGCGGCTGGCGTAGAAGTCCTCGAGCTCCTCGGGCTGGATGCCGTGGGCCGCCGCTCGCTCCTCGCGGATGCCGCCGGCCCACAGCAGCGAGTTGTCGAAGACCGCATCGGGGTTGACGGCATTGGCCCGGATGCCGGACTTGCCGCCCTCGATTGCCGCGATGCGCATCAGCTGGATCATCCCGGCCTTGGAGACCGAGTAGCCGCCGAATCCGGCACCCGGGCCGAAGGCGTTCTTGCTGGCGATGTAGACCAGGGAGCCGCCGATCCCCTGGGCCTTCATGGCCCGGATCGCCTGCTGGGTGAGCAGGAAGGCGCTGGTGAGGTTGATGCGCAGGCCCGCCTCCCACTTCTCGACCGGCAGCTCATCGAGGGTGCCGCCGACGCCGATCCCGGCGTTGGCGACGATGCCGTCGATCCCGCCGAATGCGCGGATGCCGGCCCGGATGGTGGCGCGCACGACGGCCTCATCCGACTGATCGCCGACGGCCAGCTGCGGCCGTGCGCAGCCGGCATCGGTCAGCTCGCTGCCGAGGCGCTCCAGGCCATCGCCATCGAGATCTGCCAGGACGAGCGAGGCGCCAAGGCCAGCGAGATAGCGGCTGATCCCCAGGCCGATCCCGGACGCTGCGCCGGTGACGACGAAGACATGGCCAGCGAAGCGGGGCGGTGCCGGCCGCAGGGTGAGCTTGTACAGCTCCATCGGCCAGTAGTCGAAGCCGAAGATCTCCGCCTCGGGTAAGGCTTGCGGGGCGCCGAAGGCATCAGCGATCGTGGCGGCCACGAGGTGGGTATGGCAGGCGATGTCGGCGACCATGGCTGCCTCGGCACTGGACGAGCCCGTGGTGATGGCGCCCAGCCCCGGGACGAGCATGACCTTCGGCATCGGGTCATGCGGCCCGAATCCGTCCGGCATCAACGCGCGCTGGCGCTCGACGTAGGCGAGGTAGTCCTGCGCATAGGAATCGACCGCACCCCGGGCCGCACCGAGGTCCTGGATCGCCAGGGAGAACGGCTTGATGCGCAGCATGTGGTCGGCGCTCGATACGCCACCGGCCACGATGACCGGCAGGTCGGCGCGATCGGCGATGGCGCGCAGCCGCTCGTCAACCCGGAGCACCCGGCGGCCGGCCTGGCTGACCGCGCCGCGCAGCTCCAGCAGCAGCCGCTCCAGCTCCTCCTCGGGGATGTCGTCATGCCGGGGAGCCGGACCAGCGGCGATGGCATTGGCGCGCACGAACGCCCGGGCCTGGTCGACCACGGCAAGCGTTCGGGCCAGGCAGGCGTCGGAGTCCTCCGCCCAGGTGATCAGCCCATGGTGGGCCAGGACGACACCGTCGTAGTGGGCGAGCTCTCCCACCATTCGGCTCAGCTGGAAGCCGGGGCGGATCCAGTCGACATAGGCGAAGCCCTCGCCCAGTGCCTCGCGGGTCACCCGGGCGCCCTCGGCGTGGTTGGTCAGCGCGCAGATGGCATCCGCATGGACGTGGTCGATATGCGCGAACGGCAGGAAGGCGTGCAGCAGGGTCTCGATCGAGGGCCGTCGGGCACCCGGATCCAGCAGTGCCCGGGCGACCAGGTCGGTCATCTCCTCGTCGGACATCTGGTCGCGATCACGCAATGGCAGCAGGTCGTCCATCCGCAGGGCCGGGTAGTCGCCGGCCGTCGAGCCGCGCATATCCGCCCCGGATCCCTTCACCCACATCACCTGCTGCTCGCGTCCGAGGTGGTCGATCAGCACCCCCTTGGCCGAGGTATTGCCACCCCCGTAGACCACGAGCGTGTCGTCATCGCCGATGCGATTGGACCGCTCGACGAGCTGCCTGAGGGGCTCGGTCATGTGCCAGCCTCCGGGATGAGTCGGTCGATGGGCGATCCATCGGGCTCCAGGGCTCCTGCCTCCGTCACGATGAGGCTGATCAGGTTCCAGGGCGTGACATCGAAGGCGGGGTTGAAGCCAGTGGCGCCGGCCGGCGCCAGGCGAGCACCGGCGACGTGGGTGACCTCATCGCCGTCGCGCAGCTCGATATGAATCGCATCCCCGGTGGCAGTGGCAAGGTCGACGGTGGATGAGGGGGCCGCAACCACGAATGGGATGCCGGCCGCCTGGCAGGCCAGCGCCACGCCGACCGATCCGATCTTGTTGGCCGTGTCTCCATTGCGGGCGATGCGATCGGCACCGATGATCGCCACATCGACCAGCCCGCGAAGGATGGTGCTCGCGGCAGCGACGTCCGCCTGCACGACATACTCGATGCCCTCCTGCCCCAGCTCCCAGGCGGTCAGCCGTGAGCCCTGCAGCAGGGGCCGGGTCTCGTCCACGTACACCAGGCCGAGCTGGCCGCGATCGCGCAGCTCGCGGACGATGCCCAGGGCCGTGCCCCAGGCAGTTGTCGCCAGCGAGCCGGCATTGCAGTGGGTCAGCACGCGTACCGGAGCCTGCCCGGCAACCCGCTCACGGATCCAGGATGCGCCACGTGCCGACAGGGCTCGATTGGCACGCTCGTCCTCGTCCATCACCAGGTCAGCCTCGGCGAGCACTGCCGCCACTCCCCCGGCCATGTGCGGGTGCACTCGCTCCACACCCCAGGCGAGGTTCACCGCCGTCGGTCGCGCCAGGCGAATCCGCTCGACCTGCGACTGCAGCTCATCCTCCGACCAGCCCTCGCGCTGCCCTTGCAGCATCGCAACCGCGACGCCGTAGGCACCGACCGCGCCCAGTGCCGGTGCCCCTCGCACCACCAGGCGCATGATCGCATCGACCACGGCGTCGACCGTCGTGCAGTCGATGAGGACGAGCTCGCCCGGCAGCCGGGTCTGGTCGATCAGGCGCAGGGCCTGCCGATCCGGCTGCCATGCCACCGACTGCACCGACATGCTCGACTCCTCAACCGGCCGGGACACTAGAACGCATCGACCGGCTGGTACTGGCCCCAGGCATCGCGCAGGGCATCGCAGACCTCGCCGATCGTTGCCCGGGCCCTGAGGGCATCCCGCATCGGGTAGAGCAGGTTGTCATCCCCGCGAGCGGCCTGCCGGATCTCCTCCAGCAGGCGCTTGACCTCCGTGCTGTCGCGAGCGGCCCGCAGCGCCTGCAGGCGAGCGACCTGCTCGGCCTCGATCGCCGGGTCGACGCGCAGCGGCTCGTAGTGCTCATGCTCATCGGTGGTGAACGCATTGACGCCGACGACCGTTCGCTCGCCGCCGTCGATCTGCCGGGTAACCTCGTAGGCCGAGCGCTCGATCTCCGCCTTCTGGAAGCCCTCCTCGATCGCCGCGACGGCACCCCCCATCTGGTCGATCCGGTCGATGAGCGCCGTCGCGGCTTGCTCGATCTCATCGGTCAGCGACTCGATCACATACGAGCCGGCGAACGGGTCGACCGTGCCGCACACGTCGGTCTCGTAGGCGAGCACCTGCTGGGTGCGCAGGGCCAGGCGGGCAGCCTTCGCGGTCGGCAGGGCGATCGCCTCGTCGAATGAGTTCGTGTGCAGCGACTGGGTTCCGCCGAGCACGGCGGCCAGCCCCTGCACCGCCACCCGGACGAGGTTGACCTCCGGCTGCTGCGCGGTGAGCTGCACGCCGGCCGTCTGGGTATGGAAGCGCAGCATCCAGGACTTCGGGTCCTTCGCGCCGAAGCGGTCGCGCATGATCCTCGCCCACAGCCGCCGCGCCGCCCGGAACTTGGCCACCTCCTCCAGGATGGTGGTGCGGGAGACGAAGAAGAAGGCAAGCCGGGGGGCGAACTCATCGACGTCCTGGCCGGCATCGACGGCCGCTTGCACGTACGCGATGCCGTCAGCCAGGGTGAAGGCGATCTCCTGGACGGGCGTGGCGCCCGCCTCTGCCATGTGGTACCCGGAGATGGATATGGTGTTCCACTTCGGGATCTCGGCACGGCAGTAGGTGAAGATGTCGGTGATGAGCCGGATGGACTGGGCCGGCGGGTAGATGTACGTGCCCCGGGCGATGTACTCCTTGAGCACGTCGTTCTGGATCGTGCCGTTCAGCTGCGTTGCCGCAACGCCCTGCTCCTCGGCGACCAGCTGGTAGAGCAGCAGCAGCAGGGCGGCTGGCGCGTTGATCGTCATCGAGGTGGAGACCTGGTCCAGGGGGATCCCCTCAAAGAGCACCCGCATGTCCTCGATGGAGTCGATCGCGACCCCGACCTTGCCCACCTCGCCGTGCGCCAGCGGGTGATCGGAGTCGTAGCCCATCTGGGTCGGCAGGTCGAAGGCCACCGACAGCCCGGTCGTGCCAGCGGCCAGCAGCTGCCGGTACCGCTCATTGGACTCCTGGGCCGTGCCGAAGCCGGCGTACTGCCGCATCGTCCACGGCCGGCCCGTGTACATCGTCGGGTAGACGCCCCTGGTGAAGGGGTACTGCCCCGGTGATCCCAGCTGGGCGGCCGGATCCCAGCCGGCCAGCGCATCAGGCCCGTAGACGGCCTCGAGCGGCAGGCCGGACTCCGTCCGCCCCATCCCCTACTCGCTCTTCGAGCGCACGCGGATCTTGCTGCCGAGCCAGCGGATCGGGTCGTACTTCTGGTCGGCCACCCGCTCCTTCAGCGGGATGAGCGCATTGTCGGTGATGTGGATGTGCTCCGGGCACACCTCCGTGCAGCACTTGGTGATGTTGCAGTAGCCCAGGCCGAGATCGTCCTGCGCCATGCGCTTGCGGTCCAGGGTGTCCAGTGGGTGCATGTCCAGCTCGGCCACGCGCATGAGCACCCTCGGGCCGGCGAAGGCGCGCTTGTTCTCCTCGTGATCGCGAATGGCGTGGCAGGTGTTCTGGCACAGGAAGCACTCGATGCACTTGCGGAACTCCTGGGAGCGCTGCACGTCCTCCTGCGCCATGCGGTACTCACCGGGCTGCAGGCCCTCCGGCGGCTGGAAGGCCGGTACCTCCCGTGCCTTGGCATAGTTGTAGGAGACGTCGGTCACCAGGTCGCGGATGACCGGGAAGGCACGCAGCGGGGTGACCGTGACGACCTCGTCCTCCTCGAAGGTGTTCATCCGCGTCAGGCACATCAGTCGCGGCCTGCCGTTGACCTCCGCGCTGCACGAGCCGCACTTGCCGGCCTTGCAGTTCCAGCGGATCGCCAGGTCATTGGCCTGGGTCGCCTGGATGCGATGCAGGACGTCGAGGACGACCTCGCCCTCGTTCACCTCGACCTCGTAGTCGACGAGCGAGCCCGTCCCGTGATCGCCGCGCCAGAGCCGGAACTTCGCCAGGTATCCCATCGCTACGCCTTTTCCTTGCCGAGGGCGGATAGTTCGTCTTCTGTCAGGTACTTCGACAGCTCCTTGCCGTCGAAGAGGGCCGCGAGTTCGGCCGGCATCAGCGGCAGCGGCTGGCTGACCACGTCCACCCCATCGCCGTCGATCCGGCAGATGAGATTGACCTTCCGCCACTCGGGCTCCATGGCCGGGTAGTCGTCGCGGGTATGACCGCCGCGGGACTCCTCGCGGGTCAGGGCCGAGCGCGCGATGGCCTCCGACACCAGCAGCTGCTTGGGCAGGTCCAGTGCCAGGTGCCAGCCCGGGTTGTACTCCCGGCCGCCCACGACCGACAGCTCCCGGGCCCGCAGCTTCAGGTCGTCGATGAGCTTGAGGGCCTGCTCCATCTCGTGCTTGGTGCGGATGATGCCGACGTAGTCGTTCATCACCTGCTGCAGCTCGGACTGGATCTCGTAGGGGTTCTCCCCGGTCGCGCGGCTGAACGGCTCGAGGGCGGTATCGATGGCGCGCTGCACCTGCGCTTCGTCCAGGGTGCCCTCAGGCGTGCCGGCGACGTACTCGGCGGCGGCATCCCCGGCGCGCCGGCCGAAGACCAGCAGGTCCGACAGGGAGTTGCCACCCAGCCGGTTGGAGCCATGCAGCCCGCCGGCAGCCTCGCCCGCGCAGAACAGGCCGCGCACCCCCACCACGGCCTGGGAGTCCGGGTCGACCTCGACCCCGCCCATCACGTAATGACAGGTCGGGCCGACCTCCATCGGCTCCAGAGTGATGTCGACGTCCGCGAGCTCCTTGAACTGATGCCACATCGACGGCAGCTTGGCCTTGATGGTCTCGGCCGGCAGGCGCTTGGAGACGTCCAGGAAGACACCGCCATGCGGCGAGCCTCGCCCGGCCTTCACCTCGGTGTTGATCGCCCGGGCCACCTCGTCACGGGGCAGCAGCTCCGGCGGCCGCTTGTTGTTGTCCGGATCGGTGTACCACCGATCCGCCTCCTCCTCGGTGGTGGCGTACTTGTCGCGGAAGACATCCGGGATGTAGTCGAACATGAAGCGCCGGCCCTCGGAGTTGGTCAGGACACCACCGTCGCCGCGCACCGACTCCGTCACCAGGATGCCCTTGACCGACGGCGGCCAGACCATGCCCGTGGGATGGAACTGCACGAACTCCATGTTCACCAGCGAGCCACCGGCCAGCATGGCAAGGGCGTGACCGTCGCCGGTGTACTCCCATGAGTTGGACGTCACCTTGAACGACTTGCCGATGCCGCCGGTGGCGATGACCACGGCCTTGGCGGAGAAGAGCACGAAGGTGCCGCTCGGCCGCCAGTAGGCGAGCACCCCGGACACCCGCTGCTCATCGCCCTCGCCGGTGGTGAACAGGTCGGTCGCCGAGCACTCGGCGAAGACCCGTACCCGTGCCTCGTAGTCGCCGTGGATGCGCTTGTCCTCCTGCTGCAGCGCGACGATGCGCTGCTGCAGGGTGCGGATCATCTCCAGGCCGGTGCGGTCGCCGACATGAGCCAGGCGCGGATACTCATGTCCGCCGAAGTTGCGCTGGCTGATCTTGCCGTCCTTCGTGCGGTCGAACAGCGCACCCCAGGACTCCAGCTCCCAGACCCGATCCGGCGCCTCCCTGGCGTGCAGCTCGGCCATCCGGTACTGGTTGAGGAACTTGCCGCCGCGCATGGTGTCGCAGAAGTGGACCTTCCAGCCGTCATTGGGATTGACGTTGGCCATCGAGGCGGCGATCCCGCCCTCGGCCATGACCGTATGGGCCTTGCCGAAGAGGGACTTGCTCAGGATCGCGACCGACTTGCCGGCCTCGCGGGCCGCGATCGCTGCCCGCAGCCCAGCGCCGCCGGCACCGATGACCACGACGTCGAAGGCGTAGCGCTCCATGTCCGACATGAGTTCCGTCCTTGATGCAGTTGCGTTGGCTTCAGGTAGGGGTCCGGCTCAGAACAGGTAGAGATTCGGGATGGCACCGCTGGCCACCTGGCGCACGTACAGGTCGGTCAGCGCGACCCCGACGAGCGAGACCCAGGCGAACTTCATGTGGTGATTGTTGAGCTTGGAGATCCACGTCCACATCTTGTAGCGGACTGGATGAGCGGAGAAGTGCTTGAGCCGGCCACCGAAGGCGTGGCGGCAGGAATGGCAGGACAGGGAGTACAGCCACAGCAGGGTCGCATTGGCTACCAGGATGAGCGTGCCGATGCTCACATGCCCCCAGGCGCCCTCGGCATTGCGGAAGGCGATGATGGCGTCGTAGGTGAGGATCACGTTGAAGATCACGCCCGCGTAGAAGAAGTAGCGGTGGCTGTTCTGGAAGATCAGCGGGAAGCGGGTCTCGCCGGTGTACTTCTTGTGCGGCTCGGAGACCGCGCAGGCCGGCGGCGACAGCCAGAAGGACCGGTAGTAGGCCTTGCGGTAGTAGTAGCACGTCAGCCGGAAACCGAGCGGGAAGATCAGGATGAGCAGGGCCGGGGAGAAGGCGTACCAGTCGCCGAATGGCGTCCAGTTGAACAGGGTCGCCTGGGGCGGGCACTGGGTCGACAGGCACGGTGAATAAAAAGGTGAGATCAGGGGCTCGGAGAAGTAGTACGCGTTCTCGAAGGCCCGCCAGGTCGAGTAGATGATGAAGGCGACCAGGGCGACGACCGTCACCAGGGGCTGCAGCCACCATCGATCCGTGCGCAGGGTACGGGCGGGAATCTTGGCCTTCGTACCGGCTGGGATGCCGGCGGTGGTGGGCGCGCTCACGTGATCGGCCTTTCCATGGGTGCCTGTGTGGCGACAGGCTATCGCCAGCATGCCGCAGGCGCACCGGCGGCGGTCCCCAAGAGACCAGGATCACAGGAGCCAGCGACCCGCAGGCCAGCCGAGCCGCGTCTTCGGCTAGCCGAACATGCGGGGTCGGCAGGCATACGGTCCGCACCTCGAGCTTGGATCGGCTGCCTGGTCAGTGACTGACCGCCACTGTCCCGGGCATGCGCATAGGTCCCTGACGCACGAGACAGTGGGATTGAGGATTGAACACGCGATCGATTGACAATAATTCACATCCTCCGCTGGACAATCTTCACATTCGCACTCGCTCAAGGTGGAACGGGCACGGCCATGGGCGGGCCCCGCCGTACCAGGGCCGGTGTAGCAGTTCACCCGCGATGCCCGCCAGGTCGCCCGGATCGACCGCGAGTCATGGGAGACGTTTCCGGTGGCGGACCAGCCGGACGCTAGGTCCTGGAATCGCGGAAGGCCGCTGCCTGCCCCTCGACAGCCCGCACCGTCGCATCGTCCGGGCCATGCAGGTCAGCGCTCAGGAAGGCACCTTGCGATGGCATCGCGATGCGCAGGTCGTTGGTCCAGTTGCACTCGATCGTCAGGTTCGCGGCCTGCAGGTCCAGGACGTGACCGCCGATCGCTCGGTCATCGCTGATGAAGTGGACGTGGTAGCCGGGGATGCCGATCGACCGCGCGAAGGCCGGCGTCCAGAAGCCCACCAGCGTGCCGGAGATGCGCCCATGGACGAACTCCGCCTGCCCGCGGGTCGCGGTCGCCAGGTCGGTACCGGACTCCGCCCGGCAGGCAGCGCGCAGGTGGAGGCGATCGAAGCGGCCGTCGCAGCGAATCCCGACGGTCGCGTTCTCGGTGGGCCGGTGCTGATCGAGGAGGCGCTCGAGCTCGGGCCAGGAGATCGGCTCGCGCACCTCGACGCGCAGATCGGCCTGGTGCCAGCAGACCGAGGCGAACGGGGTCAGGGCATCATCGGGTGCCTGGCGGACACTGCCATCGGAACGAGCCTGATAGCAGTGGCCGTCCAGCATGATGAGCTCGCCGTCGATCGCATCGAAGGTGCCGATGCCGAAGTCTCCATGTCGGCGCAGGTCGCCGATCGTGACGAAGCCCTCGAATACCCCGTCGAAGATCGCACCCGACGTCGACACCTGGAACACCGCGTCATGGTCGAGGTCGAGGGCCTCGGCCAGCGTGCGCTGCACGATGTCGGCGATGCTCTGCCCGCTGGACCGGGATCGCTGCTGCAGGGCATGCCACAGCTCCCGGCTGATGGGCGTCGTCAGCAGGTGACGCGGCACCACGACTACAGGTCGACCGCGAAGTACTGGGTCTCGAGGAACTCATGGATGCCGGCAAAGCCACCCTCGCGGCCCAGTCCGGACTCCTTCATCCCGCCGAAGGGGGCGGCCGGATCGGAGGCCAGGCCGCGATTGACCGCGACCATGCCCGACTCCATCTGCCGGGCCACCTTGATCCCGGCGCCAGCATCGCTTGCGAAGACGTACGAGATCAGCCCGTACTCGGTGTCATTGGCCATCCGGATCGCCTCAGCCTCGTCCTCGAACACCACGATGGGAGCGACCGGGCCGAAGACCTCATTGCGGGTCAGGGTCGAGCCGTGGGCCACGTCGCGGACGACGTAGGGAGCGATGAAGGCACCCTCGCCCGGGGCGTCGGATGACGACCTGATCTCGGCTCCCTCTGCCGCTGCCTGGTTGAGCAGGTCGAGGATCTTGTCCCGCTCCTTGACCGACACCATGGCACCGAGGTCACTGCCCTGATCGATGCCCGGGCCGACCTTGAGGGCGGCGAACGCAGCCTCAAGCCTGGTCGCGAACTCGCCGGCGAGCGATGCGTGGACGTAGAAGCGATTCGCAGCGGTGCAGGCCGCACCTCCGTTGCGCATCTTGGCGATCATCGCCCCGGCCACCGCGGCCTCGACATCGGCGCCCTCGAGCACCAGGAAGGGAGCATTGCCGCCGAGCTCCATGCTGGACGGCAGCACCCGCTCGGCCGTCTGGCGCAGCAGCAGCTTGCCCACATACGTCGAGCCGGTGAACGACAGCGTTGCCACCCGCGGATCGGCCAGGATCGCGCTGGACACGGCATTGGTCTTAGACGTCGTGATCACGTTCACCACGCCGGCCGGCGCGCCCGCCCGCTGCAGCACCTCGGCGACCCACAGCGCGGTGAGCGGCGTCTCGCCGGCGGGCTTGAGCACCGCCGTGCAGCCCGCGGCCAGGGCAGGTGCCAGCTTGCGCGTTGCCATCGCCGCCGGGAAGTTCCACGGGGTGATCATGAAGGCCACGCCCATCGGCCGATGATCGGTGATGATCGTCTTGTCGCGGCTCGGCGAGTACCGGAAGTCGCCCTCGATCCGGCAGGCCTCCTCGGAGAACCAGCGGAAGAACTCGGCCGCGTACGTCGCCTCGCCCAGGGCATCGCGCCAGGCCTTGCCGTTCTCCAGCGCGATCAGCCGGGCGCAGGTCTCCACCTCCGCCGACATGATCTCGAAGGCCCTGCGCAGCACCTCGGCTCGCAGCCGAGCCGGCGTCACCGACCAGCTCGCGAATGCGTCATGGGCTGCCTGCACCGCCGCCAGGCCGTCCTCCACCGAGGCATCGCCGATCTCGGCGAGCACCTCCAGATTCGCCGGGTTCAGCACCTGCAGGCTGTCAGCCGGACGCAACCACTCGCCGCCGATCAGCAGGCCCGTAGGCGCTGGGACACTCGACATGGGCCCTCCTTGGGTGCGGGTGCGTGCGTCACGGAGGGCCTGGACCCGCGCCAGCCCCGGACACGCCCTGGTGAGCCTACTGCCCGAACGCTGCTCCATAACGCTCGCGCCTAAGGTATCGACCATGCGTGCGTCAGCGGCCCGTGCCCTGTGCGCTGCGGTCGCGCTGGCCTCTTCGGGGGTGCTCTGTGTCGTGGCCGGCACCGCGGCGATGGCCGACATCGTCGGCGGGGAGCAGCTGGGCCTGAGCGGTCGGCAGGCCAATCTCGGGCCAGGCGCGGACCCGGTGCCTGAGATCTGGGCGGAGACGTGGATCCTGGCGGATGCCACGACCGGCGAGGTCCTCGCCGCCAAGGATGCCCACAAGCAGCGCCCTCCGGCGAGCACCCTGAAGACCCTCACGGCCGTCACCCTGCTGCCGCGGCTTCCACTAGACCAGGCGTACACCGTGACCTGGAAGGACAGCCGGGCCGAGGGCTCGCGGGTCGGGCTGGTCGACGGCAAGGCGTACTCGATCGAGCAGCTGTTCTACGGCATGTTCCTGCGCAGCGGCAATGACACCGCCGAGGCCCTGGCCAGGGCCAACGGCAGCGTCACGCAGACCGTCTCGCAGATGAACGACATGGCCCAGCAGCTGCAGGCCTACGACACGGTCGCCAAGACCCCCAGCGGCCTGGATCGGCCCGGCCAGGTCTCCAGCGCCTACGACCTGGCACTGATCGCCCGGGCCGGGCTTCGGATCCCGGCCTTCGCAACCTTCTGCAGCACCAAGTCGTATGACTTCCCCGGCCGCGGCAGCTCGACGTACACGATCTACAACCAGAACCGGCTGATGATGGGCGGCTACAAGGGGGCGATCGGGGTCAAGACAGGATTCACCACGAACGCCGGACGCACCCTGATCGCCGCTGCGACCCGCAAGGGCACCACGCTGATCTTCGTCGGCATGGGGATCCACGAGGCGAGTGCCGACGCGGCGGCCAAGGCCCTCACCTGGGGATTCAAGAACCGAGACCAGCTGTCCCCGGTCGGCGTGCTCGTTGAGCCGGTCACCGCCACCCCGAGCCCGGATCCCTCCGCATCAGCCACTGCCCTGTCGGCAGCGCAGCAGGCACAGCTGCAGGCGGACAGCGACCGGCAGCTTGCGCAGGCGGGCCTCATCGTCCCCATCGGGATGGCTGGTCCAAGCGCGGGCCTGGCCGGATTCGCCGTCCTGCTGCTGTCGATTCCGGTGATCGTGCTCCTGCGGATCCGAAGTCGGCGGCGCGCCAGCCGCTGACCGGGCTTCAACGGATGGGCCTACGCGGATGGGCCTACGCGGATCGGCCTACGCGGATGGGAGCGCGACGAATCCGATCGCTTCATAGACCGCCGCCAGCGTCTGACGGGCGGTGACCCTGGCCTTGCGCGCACCGATGGCCATCTGCGCCTGCAGCTCGGCGGGATCGTCCATCATCTCGGCGACCCGGGCCCGGATCGGCCGGATGAACTCGACCAGGACCTCGGCGGTGTCCTTCTTCAGGTCGCCGTAGCCGCGACCGGCGTAGCCGGCGACGAGGGACTCCATCGACGTCCCGGTGAGTGCCTGCTGGATCGACAGCAGGTTCGACACCCCGGGCTTGCCAGCGGGATCGAAGGCGATCTCCCGGCCAGAGTCGGTGACGGCGGTCTTGAGCTTCCTGGCGATGGTCGCATCGTCGTCGAGCAGGAAGGCGCAGCCGGCCGGGCTGGACTTGCTCATCTTCGAGGATGGATCCTGCAGGTCGACGATCTTGGCCGTCTCCTTGACGATCATCGCCTCGGGCACGGTGAGCGTCTGGCCGAAGGTCCCATTGAAGCGCTGCGCGAGATCACGGGTGAGCTCGAGATGCTGGCGCTGGTCCTCCCCCACCGGGACGGCATCTGCCTGGTAGATGAGGATGTCAGCGGCCTGCAGGATCGGGTAGGTGAACAGCCCGACGGTGGCCCGAGACGCCCCCTCCTTCTGCGTCTTGTCCTTGAACTGGGTCATCCGGCTCGCCTCGCCGAACCCGGTCTGGCACTCCAGCACCCACGCCAGCTGGCTGTGCTCGGGGACATGACTCTGCACGAAGACCGTGCACCGGTCGGGATCCAGGCCCACGGCGAGCAGCTGGGCGAAGGACACCAGGGTCCGCCGGCGCAGCAGCGCCGGATCATGGTCGACGGTGATCGCATGCTGGTCGACGACCACGTAGTAGGCGTCGTTGCCGTCCTGCATGCGGACCCACTCGCGCAGGGCCCCGAGGTAGTTGCCGATGTGGAAGGCATCGGCGGTCGGCTGAATGCCGGACAGCACGCGCGGGGGCCGGGGAGCGGGGGGCATGGGCCTATTCTGGCAAAGGCGGCAGCGGGGTCACCCGGACCCGGGCGATGCGCCGGCCATCGAGCTCGGTCACCTCGATGCGATGGCCGTCCTCGCTCACTGACTCGCCCACCTCGGGCAGGTGGCCGAGTCGGGCGACGACGAATCCGGCCACCGTCTCGTAGGGGCCATCGGGCAGCTCGAACCCGGCCTCCTCGGCGAAGTCCTCCAGGTTCATCAGCCCGTCGACCACCGTGACCCCGTAGGTCCGGGCGGCAGCGGGCTTGCGCACCTCGTCGTACTCGTCCTTGATGTCGCCGATGAGCTCCTCGACGAGATCCTCCATCGTGACGATGCCCGCCGTGCCGCCATACTCGTCGACCACGATCGCCAGGTGCACGCCCCGGCGGCGCATCTCGGTCAGCGTGCTCAGCACGCCATTGGTCCCGGGGAATGCCGCGGCCTCGCGTGCCAGCTCGCCGACGCGGATCGAGCGCTCGGCCAGTCCCGGGGCCAGGATGTCGCGGATGTGGACGAATCCGATGACGTCATCTGCCGAGTCCCTGATGACCGGATACCGCGAGTGCGGTCGGTCGGCCACGAAGCCGGCGGCCTTGAACACGGGCATGGACGCATCGAGGAAGTCGACCTCGGTGCGCGGGATCATCACCTCGCGCAGCTCCCGATCGCCGGCCTCGAAGACGTCGTCGATGAGCTCGCGCTCCTCGACCGTGAGGTCCTCATGGGCGGCGACCAGGTCACGGAGCTCCTCGCCGCTGATCTGCTCCCGCCTGGCCTTGGGATCGACTCCGAAGAGGCGGACAACGAAGTCGGTCGACACCGACAGCAGGGCGATCACCGGGCGCAGCATCGTCGCGAACGCATCCAGGGGCCCGGCCGCGAACAGGGCCAGCCGCTCGGCCCGCTGCAGCGCGATGCGCTTGGGGACGAGCTCGCCGAGCACGAGCGAGAAGTACGCGACCACCGAGGTGACCAGCAGCAGGACGAGGACCTCGGCCAGGCCGTCGCTCACGCCCCAGCCGACCAGGATCGGGACGATCTGCGGGGAGATGCGGGACTCGCCGAAGGCCGCCGACAGGAACCCGGTGAGGGTGACGCCGATCTGGCCCGCGGCCAGGAATCGATTGGGGAAGGCAGCCAGCGACTTCAACCGCCTCCCCCGACGACCGCCCTCCTCCGCCAGGCGGGTCACCTGGCTGTCGCGCAGGGAGACGATGGCAAGTTCCGCCGCCACGAAGCATCCGCCGACCAGGATCAGCACGAGGATGATCAGCAGGTCAGCCCAGATATCACCCATGCCCCGACCCTAGCCCCGCGTCAGCGACTCGCGCCGAAGCACTGACGACCCCTGGACGGCTGCGGGTGAGCAGCAGGCGTTGCGACCGCGATGACAAAGGCGAGGGGCGGCCCGCATGCGGGCCGCCCCTCGCCTGTGCGTCGGTCATCGGGCCTGCATGGCGCGCTGCAGGTTCTCGTCGATGGATGCCAGGAAGTCCTGCGTGGTCTGCCAGGGCTGATCCGGCCCGATGAGGATGGCAAGGTCCTTGGTCATCTTGCCCTCCTCCACGGTCTCGACGCACACGCGCTCCAGGGTCTGCGCGAAGGCGGTGACCTCCGGCGTGCTGTCGAGCTTGCCGCGGTGCTCCAGACCCCTGGTCCAGGCGAAGATCGAGGCGATCGGGTTGGTCGACGTCGGCTTGCCCTGCTGGTGCTGGCGGTAGTGCCGGGTCACGGTGCCGTGGGCTGCCTCGGCCTCGACCGTCCGGCCGTCCGGGGTCATCAGCACCGAGGTCATCAGGCCAAGCGAGCCGAAGCCCTGGGCCACGGTGTCGGACTGCACGTCGCCGTCGTAGTTCTTGCAGGCCCAGACGTAGCCGCCCTCCCACTTCAGCGCGGCCGCGACCATGTCGTCGATGAGCCGGTGCTCGTAGGTGATGCCTGCCTGCTCGAACTCCTGCTTGAACTCCGCCTCGTAGACCTCGGCGAAGATGTCCTTGAAGCGGCCGTCATAGGCCTTCAGGATGGTGTTCTTCGTCGACAGGTAGACCGGATAGCCGCGGTTCAGGCCGTAGCGCATCGAAGCGCGGGCAAAGTCGCGGATCGAGTCGTCGAGGTTGTACATGCCCATGGCGACACCGCCGCCGGGGAAGTCGAAGACGTTGAACTCCATCGGCTCGGAGCCGTCAGCCGGGGCGAAGGTCATGGTCAGGGTGCCCGCTGAGGGGACCTTGAAGTCGGTTGCCCGGTACTGGTCGCCGAAGGCATGGCGGCCGACCACGATCGGCTTGGTCCACCCGGGGACCAGCCGAGGGATATTCGAGATGATGATCGGCTCGCGGAAGATGACACCGCCGAGGATGTTGCGGATGGTGCCGTTCGGCGACTTCCACATCTTCTTCAGGCCGAACTCCTCGACCCGCGCCTCATCGGGAGTGATGGTCGCGCACTTCACGCCCACTCCGTACTTCTGGATGGCGTGCGCGGAGTCGATGGTGACCTGGTCGTCGGTCGCATCGCGGTACTCGATGCCGAGGTCGTAGTACTTCAAGTCGACATCGAGGTACTTGCAGATGAGCTCGTCCTTGATGAACTGCCAGATGATCCGCGTCATCTCGTCGCCGTCGAGCTCGACGACGGGGTTGACGACCTTGATCTTCGCCACGGTGGAACCCTTCTAGATCAGGCCGAGGGCGCGCACGGCATCGCGCTCCTCGAGCAGTTCGGCAACGGACGCATCGATACGGGCCCGCGAGAAGTCGTTGATGTCCAGGCCCTGGACGATCTCCCAGGCGCCGCCGGCGGACCGCACCGGGAACGAGGTGATGATCCCCTCGGCAACGCCGTAGGAGCCATCCGACCAGATGGCCGCGGAGGTCCAGTCACCCTCCGGGGTGCCGAGCACCCACGAGCGGACGTGATCGATCGCAGCGTTCGCCGCGGACGCCGCGGAGGACGCACCTCGTGCCTCGATGATGGCAGCACCGCGCTTGGCGACGGTGGGAATGAACACCTGCTCCAGCCAGGCCTGGTCGTCGACGACCTCGGTCGCGGACCGGCCGGCCACCTGGGCGTGGAAGATATCCGGGTACTGCGTCGCCGAGTGGTTGCCCCAGATCGTCAGCCGGCTGATCTGCGAGACGGGGACGCCCGTCTTCGCGGCGAGCTGGCTGATAGCCCGGTTGTGGTCGAGCCGGGTCATCGCCGTGAACCGCTCCGCCGGGATGTCGGGCGCATGGGACTGGGCGATGAGCGCATTGGTGTTCGCCGGGTTGCCGACCACCAGGACCCTGATGTCGGATGCCGCTCCGGCATTCAGCGCCTCGCCCTGGGGCTTGAAGATGCCGCCATTGGCCGACAGCAGGTCACCGCGCTCCATGCCTGCCGTCCGGGGTCGAGCCCCCACCAGCAGCGCCACGTTGGCGCCATCGAAGGCGACGCTCGGGTCGTCAGTGATGTCAATGCCGGCCAGCAGCGGGAAGGCGCAGTCATCGAGCTCCATGGCGGTGCCCTCAGCCGCCTTCACCGCCTGCGGCACCTCCAGCAGGCGCAGGCGCACCTGGGTGTCGGGGCCGAGCATCTGCCCGGAGGCGATGCGGAACAGCAGGGCGTAGCCGATCTGGCCGGCAGCGCCGGTGACAGTGACATTGACAGGCGTGCCGGACATGGCGATGAACCTCCCACAGGAATCTTGACGTCAAGATACCTCACCACGGGGCTGCCATGCACCGGAGCGAGGCCCCGCATAGGTAGGTGAGAGCACCGTCACATCAGCCTTTCGGCCGGCTAGGCCAGCGTGGCTGCGATGCTCAGTTGGGCGGCGGAACCCAGTAGGTGAAGATCGACAGCCCGATCGCAAGCCCGCCGAGCACCGCGATATCGATGCGGCGCGACCGCACTGCGAGCATCCCCGCCTCCTGGCCAGGCAGGAACAGTCGCAGGAAGGCCGCGAGCATCACGCTCGCCGACAGCACGATGCTGCCCCGGCGGAAGTGATCCATGGCGATCATCAGCAACGCGACCGTGATACCGATCAGCACGACGGTGATCGGCCACTCAGCCAGCAGCCAGGCACGACGAGGCACCTGGGCACCCTGGGAATCACCTGATTGGCCTGGACCGGGCTCCTGCGGCATCCGACTCACCCGAGCATGCTAGGCGCAGTCACTGACATTCCCGCGCCGCGCGACCCTGTCAGGCGTCCGAGGTCTCCTGGCGTGCCAGGACGAAGTCGAACTCGCACACGCGCAGGCCCTCGGAATCCATTGCGAAGTCGCCCACCAGGGAGCGCTTGACCCCGAAGACGGTGTCGGAGTCCAGAAAGGCGCTGCCGCTGTCGAAGACATGGGTCGTGAGGGGCTCATACCCATCGGCGGATACCTTCAGGTGCATATGGGCGGCCCGCCACTCATGCCGACCGGTCTCCTTGATGAGCTTGCCGACTGGGCCGTCCGATGGGATCGGATAGTCGGTCGGCCGAACGGCGCGAATCTCGTACCGGCCATCGGCATCGGTGCGATAGCGCCCGCGAAGGTTGGTCGGCGGCTGCACGTCCGGCTGCTGGACGGCATAGAAGCGGTTGGCCGCGTTCTGCCAGGCATCGAGCACGGCCCCGGCAATCGGCGCGCCCTGCTGATCGAGCACCCGGCCGCGCAGGATCGATGGCTCTCCACCGCAGTCGAACTCGACCATCGACTCGCCGAACTCGCGCCAGGGCGACTCGGGCACGTAGAACGGGCCCAGGATGGTGGAGTCAGTGGCGAGGTCCTCCACGTGGGAGTGATTCATCGCATCGACCAGGGTCGACAGACCCAGGGTGTCGCTCAGCAGGATGAACTCCTGCCGCACGTCGTCGCACATCTGGCCGGTGGCGGTCAGGAACATGATCCCGGCGAACCACTCCTCGTCGGTCAGCCGGACCTCGGTGGCGAAGGCGTGCAGGTGCCGGACCGCGGCCTGCATGATCTCGCGCAGCCGCGGGTCAGGGGTGGCCTCAAGCCGGGCGACCACCTCGTCGGTCACGCCGAAGCCATGCTCGACCGGAGCGCTCTTGATTTGGCTCATTGCCCTGCCCCTTCCTGTGCGTCGGCCATTTCCTATGCGTCAGTCTTGCGTCCGACAAGGGAGAACTTCTCCAACGGACTGGCCACGACGTAGCCCACCGGGAAGAGCCTGATGCGGCCATTGCCGGAGATGAGCCCCCACACTCCGCGAGGCAGGAACAGGGTGATGACGATGGCGGTCAGGCCCAGGATCACCAGGTACCACGTGCCCAGATCCGAGAGCCACTGCTGCAGGGCGAAGAAGATGATCGCGCCGACGATGGGCCCTTCGATCGTCCCGATGCCGCCGATGACCACGATGAAGATCATGAAAGCCGACCACTCCACCGAGTAGATCGAGTCAGGGACCACTCGAAGAGTGTTTGCTGCGATCATCGTCCCGGCCAGGGCACTGCCCATGGCCGCGATCACGAAGACGATCCGGCGGCTGCGAACCACCCGTACGCCCAGTGAGCCGGCCGCCACCGCATCGTCCCGGATGGCGGTGAAGCCCAGGCCCAGCCGGGAGCGCATGACCAGGTAGGTGATGACGATGGCGAGCACCACGCCGACGAGCGAGAGCCAGTAGACGTAAGCGATGCGACGGCCCGGTGATAGCGCCTGGCTCATGGCTTGCAGGGTGACGCCCGTTCCCCCGCCGAGGACGTCCACCTGCATGGTGAGCAGTCGGATCACCTCGGCGATCACCCAGGTGCCGATGGCGAAGTAGCCGCCGGACAGCCGGAAGGCGAGGAAGGAGATGGGCAGCGAGATCACCCCGGCGATCACGACGGCAATGGGGACCGCGATGAACGGATCCAGGCCGATCTCGTCGGCGATGTAGACCAGGCCGAACGCCCCGATTCCGATGTATGCCTGCTGGCCGATGGAGACCATGCCGCCGTAGCCGGCGAGCAGGTTCCACATCGTGCCGAGCAGGATGAGGGAGAACAGGATCACCAGGTTCTGCTGGGTCCCGCGGCTGGCGTAGTACGGGAGCATCGCCAGCACTACCAGCAGCGGGACGGCCACCCCCAATGCCGCCCAGGACGACCTGGTGGCCCGGGTGACCTTGATCGACTCGTGCGACTGGATGTCGGTGGTCATGCGTTCACCGCCTTCGGCAGCAGGCCGGTCGGTCGGAAGGCCAGGATCGCGAGGAACACCAGGTGACCGAACAGCACGCCATAGGCCGGGTTCACCTGGGCACCGACGGCCTGGGCGATCCCGAGGACGACTCCGCCGAGGAGGGTCCCCCAGAGGGATCCCAGTCCGCCGATGATGACCGCCTCGAAGGCGAAGATCAGGGTGACGTCCCCATAGGTGGGACTGAACTGGGTGCGGATGCCGAGGAAGACTCCGGCCAGGCCAACGGTCGCGATCGCAATCCCCGTCGCCAGGGCGTAGATCCGCCGGTTGTCGATGCCCATCAGCTGGGCGGCGTCCTTGTCATCGCTCGAGGCTCGCATCGCGCGGCCGGAGCGGGTGCGCGAGAGGAAGACCTGCAGGGCGATGATCACCAGGACGCCGACCACGAAGGTGAGCAGCGGGAAGACGCCGATGGAGATCTGGTCGTTGATCTGGATGCTGTCGGTGGCGATCGACCCGGCCTGGATCGAGCGGAAGTCTGCGGTGAAGACCTCCTGCAGCAGGTTCGTCAGCACCACGGCAAGCCCGAAGGTCACCAGGATCGGGGCCAGCCCGCCGCGGACGATCGACAGGTTCAGCAGGCCCATCTGGATCAGCCAGCCGACGCCGAACATCAGCGGGACGACGATCACCAGGGTGGCGAAGGCCGGGATATGGAAGGCGGTGGTGAGGATGACCCCGAGATAGGCGGCCAGCACCGCCAGCACACCGTGCGCCAGGTTCACGATGCGCATCACGCCGAACATCAGCGACAGGCCCGCCGCGAGCAGCGCATACAGGCCGCCGAGCAGGGTTCCCTGCAGGATGGCATTCAGCCATTCCATCGGCTCATCCCTCCTAGATTCCGAAGTAGGCGGACGCGATCTGATCGCGGGTGAGGGCATCTGCGGGACCCTCGAGCACGGTGCGGCCCTCAAGGAGGCACTGCACCCGGCTGGCGACCTTGAGCGCGTGGTTGACGTCCTGCTCGACCAGCAGCACCGTCGTGCCCTGCTCCATGATCCGGGGCAGGGCGGCGTAGATGTCCTCGATGACGACAGGAGCCAGGCCCAGTGAGACCTCGTCCAGCAGCAGCACCCGCGGATTGCTCATCAGGGCCCGTCCGATCGCCACGGCCTGCTGCTCGCCGCCGGACAGGTTGAAGCCGAGGCGGTCACGGCGGTCGGCCACGAGCGGGAATGCCTCGTAGACGGCCTCCAGGTTCCACGGCCCCTTGCGCTTGACGTGCGCACCGACCATCAGGTTCTCCTCGACGGTCAGGCTCGGGAAGATGCGGCGCCCTTCAGGTGTCAGGGCGATCCCCAGCGGCACCCGTCGGTGGCTCGGCAGCCGGGTGACATCCCGTCCATCGAAGGTCACGGATCCCTGCGAGGGCACCATCAAGCCGGCGATGGTCTTCATCAGGGTCGACTTGCCGGCGCCGTTCGCCCCGATGACGGCCAGGGTCTGGCCCTCCTCCAGGGATAGCGACAGGGTGAACAGGGCCTGGAAGTCCCCGTAGTGGACGTCGACGGCATCGACGTGCAGCAGTGTCATACGGCCTCCCCCATGTCGAAGGTCGAGCCGAGGTAGACCTCGATGACCTCAGGGCTTCGCATCACCTCGCGCGGCTCGCCGATCGCCAGGACGCGTCCGAATGCCAGGCACATCAGCTCGTCGACGACCGCCGTCAGCGCGTGGACGATGTGCTCGATCCAGACGACGGTGACGCCCGAGTCGCGCAGGCCGCGGATGAGCTCGACCAGGGGCGGGAGCTCCTTCTCGGTCAGGCCGCCGGCGATCTCATCGAGCAGGATCAGGGAGGGGTTGGTTGCCAGGGCCCGGGCGAGCTCGAGCCGCTTGCGGTCGAGTAGGCGCAGCTGGCCGGCCGGCCGCTCGGCGACGTGCGACAGCCCGGTGACGTCCAGGGCTCGCGCTGCCGCGTCATAGCCCTGCTGGCCGTGCTGGCCGCCGCCGAAGGTGGCGCCGACGTAGACGTTCTCGAAGACGGTCATGTCGATGAAGGGGCGCGGGATCTGGAAGGTGCGCGCGATCCCGGCCTTCGTTCGCTCGGCAGCGCTCAGGCCGGTGACGTCGCGACCATTGAACTCGATCGATCCGGCGTCGGACTTGAGCACCCCGGTGATCAGGGAGAGCAAGGTGGACTTGCCGGCGCCGTTCGGGCCGACGATGCCCAGGGCCGTGCCCTGGGCCACCGAGAAGGTGACGTCCTCGGCGGTGACGACCTTGCCGAAGCGCTTGGACAGGTCTCGGACCTGCAGGATCCGGCTCATGTGCCTCCCTTCCACGGCGGCGTCGTCTGGTTCGGGTCGCTGATGGGCTGATGGGCTGATGGGCTGGTGGGCTGGTGGGCTGGTGGGACGAGGCGGCCCTGCCTCGTCCCACCAGCACGCGCACTAGCTGAGCGGCTCCACCTTGCCGTCCGTCGGGATCTCAGGTGCCAGGGAGTTCGACACGATGACGATCTCGTAGGGGAACTGCCCGCCGTCGGTCAGCCGCCACTGGCCACCCGTCAGCGGGGTCTTCGCCACGTTCGGCACCGGGCCGGCAGACCAGTCGAGGTTGCCCACGACCGTCGGGACCTTCAGCCCGGACAGGGCAGCCGCGATGGCCTCCTTGTCGGCGCTGCCGGCCTTCTGCAGCGCAGCGGCCATGACCTCGAACAGCGCCTCGGAGAATCCGATCGGCTGGGTCCACTGCTTGCCGGTGGCATCCGTGTAGCCCTGGGCCAGCTCGGCGGCCGACTGGCCGGTCAGGCTGGACGAGAACGGATAGGTCGGCGTCCACCAGACCTCACTGGTCAGCCCATTGCCGAGATCACCGAGAGCCTCGAGCGAGGACGGGAACAGCAGCGCCTTGCCAACCGAGGCGATCTTCGGGGTGAAGCCCTGCTGCTTGGCCTGCTTCCAGAAGTTGGTGAAGTCCGGCGGGATCGGAACGCCCGTCAGGATCTGGTCGCCATCCTTCTTGTAGGCCGAGATCTGCGCCGAGAAGTCCTGGGTGCCGTTCTCGTACAGGCCCGGGTCGTTGACCGTGTAGCCGTTGCCCTTCAGCAGGTCGGGGAATGCCCCGCTCCATGCCTGGCCGTCCGGGTCGTTCGGGAACAGGCCCGCCACCTTCTTATTGGTATCGAGCTGGCCCCACATGTCCTGGAAGACCGCTGCGACGTCCTCAAGGCCCCAGAAGAAGTGGTACGTGTACTTGAACGGCGCCTCGGGCTTGCCGCCACGGCCGAAGAAGTACGGCTGCCACGGGGCATCTGAGGTGATGCACGGCGTGGCGTTGGCCTCGCACTGATCGGCGACCGGGTTGGTCGTGTCCGGCGTGCCATGGGCCAGCACGACGTCGACGCCATCCTGGTTGATGAGCTCGCCCGCGACCTCGCCGGCCCGCTTGGCGTCGGACTGGGAGTCCTTCTGGATGATCTCCACGTTGTACTTCGTGCCGTTCACGTCGATCGGGTTGGCCGCGAACCAGGCACCCATCTGATCGACGATGTAGGTGTCCGGCTCGCCGAAGCCGGCCAGCGGGCCGGTCAGGGGCGAGACGAAGCCGACCTTGATGGTCTCCGCCGCCGCCGGCGCGGCACTGGCCGCAGCTGAGCCGGCTGCGCTCGGGGCCGACGATGCAGCGCCGCCTGATGACTCTGCATCCAGGCTGTTGCCGCACGCCGAGGCGAGCAGGCCGACCGCTGCCACAGCAGCGATGGCCTGCAACGACCGCGCGATCTTCATGCGTTCTCCTTCGGTCAACCGTGGCTACGGGGAGCAGCCACTCCAGCGGTCCCGCGGGTGCGGATCCGTTTCCTCGGGAACCTAGACCTGCAACAGGTCCCCGTCAATCACTTTCTCCCACTAGTAGAGAGGTGAATCCCGCATCGTGGGAGTTCATTGGGGTCGCCCCCCGGCGACCGCATCCGAGAGCAGCGTGTGGATCCCGTCGGCATCCACGGCGCGCGGGTTCACCGGTGCGCCGGCAACCACCAGCGCCGCCGCCTCCTCGATGGACGCGGGGTCGAAACCGACGTCGGCCAGGCAGGTCGGTGCGCCGATCCGCCGCTGCAGGTCGAACAGCCCGCTTGCTGCCGAGGCCGCGGGCTGGCCTGCCTGCTGCAGTGCCTCGACGACCGCCGCCATCGCGGCCGGTGCAGCCTGCTCGTTGTAGGCCGTGGCAAAGGGGAGCACGGCGGAGTGCATCGGGGCATGCGGCAGGTTGTAGGCGCCGCCGAGGACGTGGCAGATCTTGTGGTGCACGCCCATGCCCGTCGTGCCCAGCGCCCAGCCGGCCAGCCAGGCGCCGTAGAGGGCCTCGGATCTGGCATCGAGATCCTCCGGAGCCGCCATCACCCGGGGCAGCGAGGCGGCCAGCGCCCGGATGCCCTCCTTGGCCTGCAGGAAGCTGATCGGTGAGATGCCCGGCGCGTAGAGCGCCTCGACCAGGTGCGCCATCGCATTCATCCCGCTGGCAGCCGAGAGGTCGGCCGGCAGGCCCACCGTCAGCACCGGGTCGTAGACCACCGTGCGCGGCAGGACGCGCGGGTCGCGACCGGTCGTCTTGCGCTGGTTCTCGGTCAGGCCCCAGATCGAGGTCATCTCTGAGCCGGCATAGGTCGTAGGGACGGCCAGCATCGGCAGGCCCGTCTGCAGGGCAACCGCCTTGGCCGTGCCCGTCGAGGAGCCGCCGCCGAGGCTGAGCAGCAGGTCGACCTCGTGAGCCTGGGCCTGCTGCACGGCGGCCTGCGCGATCTCGACCGGCACGTGCATGGTGACGTCGGTGAATCGGGTCACGATGCGATCACCGAGCTGCGACTCGATCGAGGCGGCCAGGGCAGCTTCCGGGCCGCCCGCGATGAGCATCACCCGAGCGCCGCCGAGCCGGGATGCCTCCGCCCCGACCTGTTCGATCGCCCCGAGGGCGAAGACCACCCGCGAGGCTGGCACGTCATGGACGAATGACGGGGGCGCGCTCATGGCCGGCTCGTCAGGGCACGCAGGACGAGCAGCTCGGCCTGGCTCGGGGGCTCGGTGACGGCAAGGTCATCGGCGACGCGCAGCGGCCAGCCGGTGGCGGCAATGGCCTCGGCCACCGTGCGCCCTGGATGCAGGGCCGACAGGACGAGCTCGCCGGTGGCATCCGGGCGCATGACGCCGATGTCGGTGATGACGACCTGCGGCCCGGCACCGGTCATCCCCAGCCGGGCCCGCGAATCGCCTCCCTCAGCGTGGCCGACCGAGGTGCGGAAGTCGAGGTGCTCGACGAAGGTCCGCGGCGTCTGGCGCAGCATGATGAAGGTGCGCTTGGCGCTCGCGGCGATCTCGGGGGCGCCCCCCGCCCCCGGCAGGCGCACCCTGGGATGCTCGTAGTCGCCCACCACCGTGGTGTTGATGTTGCCGAAGCGATCGACCTGGGCTGCGCCGAGGAATCCCACGTCGACCCGGCCGGCCTGCAGCCAGTAGCTGAAGATCTCCGGCACCGAGACCACGGCATCGGCGGTCTCGGCCAGCTCCCCGTCGCCGATCGACAGCGGGGGCCGGGTGGGCTTGGCCCCGATGGTGCCCGACTCGTAGATCAGCACCGCTGCAGGCGCATGCGTCAGGCGGGCGAGGTTCGCCGCCGTGCTCGGCAGGCCGATGCCGACGAAGCACACGACCCCATCGCGCAGCTCACGGGCGGCGACGACCGTCATGATCTCGTCCGTCGTGACTCCGTCCAGCGGCACCTGCGTCGCCTCGATGATCTGCGTCATGCCGGTGCCTCCTGATCGACCAGGGCAAGGTGCTCGGCGAAGTCGGCTGCCTGCAGGACGTGCAGGGCAAGCCATTCCGTGCAGGCATCGCGGTCCCGGCTGATCGCCTCCCAGGACTGGTAGAAGTCGTTGTCGCGCTCGTAGTAGCCGTGCGCATAGCTGGGACGCGCGCCGCGCGGCACGTGGACGATGTCGGTGACCACCCACGATGGCAGGGTGACGGTGACCCGCGGGTCGAGCGTGTCCACGATCTCCTCGACGGTCACGATCGAGCGCGCCGAGGCCAGTACGACCTCCTTCTGGACCCCCTGGATCCCCCACAGCCCGACATTGCCCTCGCGGTCGGCCTGCTGGGCGTGGATGATCCCGACATCCGGCCGCAACGCGGGGACAGCCGTGAGCACCTCCCCGGTGAACGGGCAGGTAATCGGGGCGATGGTCGAGGTGTGCGCGGGCAGGTCGGTGCCGACATAGCCGCGCAGCACGCCGAAGGGCAGGCCGCTGGCGCCCGCGACATAGCGGGCGGCCATGCCGGCATGGCTGTGCTCCTCGAGCTCCAGCGGGACCGGCCATTGATGCTCGACCGCCTCCCGGAAGCGGTGCAGGGATCCGACGCCCGGGTTGCCTCCCCAGGAGAAGACGAGCCGGCGCGCACAGCCCGCGCCGATCATCTGGTCGTACAGCACATCCGGGGTCATCCGCACCAGGGTCAGGTCCCGTCGGCCCTGGCGGATGATCTCGTGGCCGGCCGCATAGGGAATGAGATGCGTGAAGCCCTCAAGCGCGACGACGTCGCCGTCACGGACGTTCCCCGCGATGGCCTCCGCGAGCCCGGTGAATGCCGCCATCTCAGCCCCTCGGGTAGAAGGGCGGGATCTGGGCATCGACGTTGACCCAGACGGCCTTCGACTCGGTGTACTCGCGCATGGCCTCGAAGCCCATCTCGCGGCCGTAGCCCGAGCGGCCGATCCCGCCGAACGGCGAGCCGGGGTTGACCCGCTTGTAGGAGTTGATCCAGACCATGCCCGCATGCAGGTCGCGGGCAACCCGATGCGCGCGGCTGAGGTTGCTCGTCCACAGTCCTCCGCCGAGGCCGTACTCGACCGAGTTGGCGATCTGCAGGGCCTCCTCGTCGGTGCGGAAGGTGTGCACGGTCATGAAGGGACCGAAGACCTCCTCGCAGGCCACCCGCGTCGATGGGTCGATCCGCACCACGGTCGGCTCGACATAGCAGCCGCCCGCCAGTGCCGGGTCGCTCGGCGGGCCGCCTCCCACGAGGACCTCACCGCCCTCGGCGCGGGCGACCTCCACGTAGGACAGCACCCGGTCGCGGTGCATCGTGGATGTCAGCGGGCCCATCTCGGTCGACGCGTCCTTGGGATCGCCGACCCTGATGCTCGCGGCGAGCGCGGTGAAACGGGCGAGGAACTCCTCGGCAATCGCCTCATGGACGATCAGGCGGGACGCGGCGATGCAGGCCTGCCCCTGGTTATGGAAGATGCCGAAGGCGGTGCCGCCCACGGCAGCGGCGAGGTTCGCGTCCTCGAAGACGATGTTGGCACCCTTGCCGCCGAGCTCGAGGTGCACCTGCTTCAGGGTCGCCGCCGCACCGCGGGCAACCGACATCCCGACGGCCGTGCTGCCGGTGAAGGAGACCTTCGCGATGCCGGGATGGTCGACGATGCGCTGGCCGGCGGTGGCTCCGTAGCCGGGGACGATGTTCACGACCCCAGCAGGGAAGCCAACCTCGGCGATGAGCTCTCCGATGCGCAGGGCGCTCATCGGGGTGAGCTCAGCCGGCTTGAGCACGACGGTGTTCCCAGCGGCAAGCGCCGGGCCCATCTTCCAGCTGCAGAACATGACCGGGAAGTTCCAGGGCACGATCTGGCCGACGACGCCCAGGGGTGTCGGCAGCACGTAGTCGAGGAAGCCGGCCTCAACCGGGACGACGGATCCCTGGAACTTGTCGGCCATGCCGCCGAAGTAGCGGAAGGTCGCGGCCGTTCGCGGCACGTCCAGATTGCGGGTGTCACGGATCGGATGCCCGGTGTCGCGAGTCTCCAGCAGGGCCAGGCTCTCGGCCTCTGCCTCGATGGCGTCGGCCAGGCGCAGCAGGAGCCGCCCGCGATCGGCAGCCGCCATGCGCGCCCATGCCGGCGCCGCCTGCGCTGCCGCCTGCACCGCGCGATCGACGTCCGCCTCCTTGGCCTGTGCCACCGCCGCGATGAGCGAACCGTCATGCGGGTCGATGACGTCGATGGTGTCGCCATCGAGGGCATCGACGAACTCCCCGCCGATGAACAGCTTGGTCTGCATCAGTGCCTCTCAGCGCGCATCGTGAGCCGCCTGCGGACGCACGCACCCCGCCGGCCCACCACGATGGGCCGGCCGGAGGGGCGCTGCGGGACCAGCGAGGCGACAGGCGGTCGGGCGATCGAGCTCGTCAGAACTCGACCGGATACGTGGGTGTCTTGCCGCTGGCGATCAGCTCGGGCAGATTGCCCGCCCCGTTCTCCCACACCAGCAGCATCGAGCGCTTGGGCGAGTAGCCCTGATGCCGGATATCCGCCGGCATCGCGCAGACGTCTCCGGCCTTCATGACCACGCGGGAGCGCACGGCGCCGGTGTCGCGGTCCTCGACCTCCCAGGTGATCTCATCGCTCAGCTGCACGAACCACTCCACTCGATCATTGCCGTGGATGATCGGCAGGATGTACTCCTCCGTGGTCGGGCAGAACAGCGAGTCCTTGCATGCGCTGACCACCGACGGATTCCACGTCACGTCGGAGCGGGACAGGTACGCGAACAGGTTGAACGCCGCAACCTCCGACTCGAACCCCGGCTCCGCCTCGACCACCGGCTCGGTCTGGTCGACGTCCGAGAACATCCGGTTGACCGGGAAGCCGCTGGCATCGGTGCGGATCTCCTCGTCGCCCGGTACCGCGACCATGCGACGAGCGGCGACTCGCCGACGGGTGATCGCCGCCACGTTCGCCCCGTTCTTCAGCCCGAAGGCCGAGCCGGTCTCATGCGGCGATGCGAAGGGGTCGAACGTCTGGTTGGTCCAGTCCTCCAGGATCGACTTGAAGGTCTCCCGGATCCGCGGGGTCTCGACGTTCTCGCTGTAGTCGAGTTCGGCCTTGCGGTACGAGTCATTGAATCGGCCGGCGAAGATATCGACGGTGCCGTAATGGTTCACGGTGCCGAAGACGCCGTCGAAGTTCACGGTGCCGTAGAAGAAGTCCCAGGCCACGTCGCGCTGCAGCGCGCGCAGGAAGGCATCGGCGCTCATGATGTGGTTGCCCGTGGGCCAGCCGATGTAGACGAAGAACTCATCGCGCCGGAAGGTGAACTCGCCGAGGCGGAACTCGTGATAGCCCTCGCCGTTCACGTCCGCGGACTTGACCACGTCGATATCTGCGATCGTCATTTGCTTGCTCGTCTCCTCGTTGAACTGCGGGTCGTCGTTGAAGTGTGAGTCGTCGTTGAACTGCGGGACGTCGGTACGAAGGGCCGTGACCGGCGTCGCTCAGACGGTCTGGCAGATCTCGGCCCAGCGGAACTGGGTATCCGGGCCGGCGATGGTCTGCATCATCAGCACCCCCGTCTGGGTCGCGATGAAGCGGTAGGCACTGCCGGCAGGCAGCAGCGCCTGGTGGCCGCGCTTGAGGAAGATCCGCCCCATCCGCGGGCCCTGGGGCTCCCCAGCGAGGGCGACCGACCCCTCGGCATCCGCCGGCAGCGGCGAGCTGTCGAGCTTGACCAGTTCGACAGTGACCTCGCCGTCGAGGCAGACGGCGAACTCGTCATGCGCGCAGGTCCGCCACTCGGACGTGCCCTCGGCGCGGACCGCCTCGAGGACGTATTCCATGTTCTTGCCGACGGCCACCTTCTCCCATGGCTTGCTCCTGCTCGCCACGTCGAAGATGTTCGAGAATGCGTAGTGCCGTGGGTCGTCGTTGATGAGCTCGACCCGGCCCTTCTCATAGTCATCGAGGGAGGCGAAGCGGGTCACGTAGGAGCTCCGCTCCACGCCGCCGCCGGCCGAGGGCTTGCCTGTCGTCACGCGTCCTCCAGTTGTGCGGTGCTCATGCTCCGTCCGGCTGCGGTCTCCACGTCTGTGCGCTGGACCGAGCGCCCACAGGCGGATGTTCGCAGAGCGAACGATTGTTCGTTTGATGAACGTAGTGTGGAACGTGGCAGGCGCGGCGTCAAGGGATTCGCGCGCCGTTATCGAATCGTTGTTCGCTGAACGAATGAACGTACGCATAGCGCACGTTTTATAAGATCAGGGTCATGTCACAGGAACGCCCGGCAGAGTTCGTCCAGTCCCTCGAGCGCGGGCTCGCCGTGATCCGGGCATTCTCCGCCGAGAATCCACGCCAGACCCTCTCCGAGGTCGCCCGGCATACCGACATGACCAGGGCCACGGCCAGGCGATTCCTGCTCACCCTGCAGGCCCTCGGCTACGTCTCGACCGACGGCAAGACCTTCGCCCTTCGGCCGAGCGTGCTGCAGCTCGGCTACGCCTACCTGTCGTCGTTCTCCGTCGCGGAGGTCGCCCAGGATCACCTCGAGGCACTCGCCGACGAGCTGCACGAGTCGTGCTCGGCCTCCGTCCTCGATGGCGAGGACGTCGTGTACGTCGCTCGCTCGTCGACGAACCGCATCATGACGATCGGCCTGTCCGTCGGGGCGCGCCTGCCTGCCTACTGCACCTCCATGGGAAGGGTGCTGCTGGCCGGCCTCGATGAGCCCGAGCTGGACCACTACCTGCAGACAGCAGACCTGCAGGCCCGCACCGATCGGACCATCACCGACCGAGGTCGGCTCCGGGCCGAGATCGATGTCGTCCGCACGCAGGGCTGGTGCCTCATCGACCAGGAGCTCGAGGACGGAGTCCGCTCCGTGGCCGCTCCCGTGCACGACGGCAGCGGCCGGGTCGTCGCGGCGATCAATACCTCCGCGCATGCCGCCCGCGTCACGCTCGACACCCTGCGCACCGTGTTCCTGCCGGCCCTGCGCACCTGCGGCCAGCGCATCGACCAGGATCTCGCCGGCCGGCGCCACTAGCGCTGCAGCAGTACCGGGGTCGCTCCCACCACCAGGGCGCGCACCTGCGCCAGCACGTCGGCCACGTCGAGATCGTCCGGGATGTCGACGAGCAGGACCTCGGCACCGGCACGCGCGAGGTCGAGGACCTGCACCTGGGCCTGCTCGAAAGTGCCGAAGATCCCGCACTCGCGCGGGTGCCGGTCGCCGACGAAGCGAGGGTCGCGGTGGGCGCGGGCAACGGCCTCGTTCAGGGTTCGTCCGATGGAGATCGGCACCGCGACGATCAGCGGTCGCTGATCCTCGCCAGCGTCGATGTGCTCGCGCGCCTGCCGAACCAGCTCGGGGTCGTTGCGGCGGACGACACCGGCGCTGAGCGTCCCGTCGTCGACGACGACCATCGCGGGCTGGGCGGCCTCGATCAACGCCTCGATCTCCTCGGAGGTGATCGACGCGCCGGGCGCGACCGGCACGTGCACGGCGATATAGCCCAGCCGAGAGGCGAGCATCGCGATATGCGCGCGCCGCTGGACATCATGATCGGGGTGGAGCATGAGGGCGAGGTCCATCAGCTGGTCTGGCACCGTGCATCCCATCTGCCGCGTCCGGCCCGGCTCCTCCGGGCATGCCGTCAGGTTCGTTCGCATGACGAACGGTTGTTCGTTGATCGCACACAAGGCTAGGGTCATCACGTGGTCGCCGCAACCATCCCGCCCATCGAGGGCCTGCCGGCCGCGGTCGTCGCCATCGTCCACCGACTTCGCGCTGGTGGCCTCGCGGTATCGACAAGCGAGGCCCTCGACGCCATCGCTGCCCTGTCCACGGTGGGCCTGTCGTCCCGGACGGACCTGCGCACGGCACTGAAGGCCACGCTCGTGAAGGACACCTCCCATGAGGTGCTGTTCGCACGATCCTTCGACGCGGTCTTCCCGATGATGCTGCGCGACCACAGCCAGGATGCATCCGGGGCCGCTTCCGCCGCGGCCGGCGACGAGCAGCTGATGGATGACCTGGTGCGGGCCATGCGCGAAGGTGACCTCGATCAGATCGACAGCCTGCTGGACGAAGCCGTCGATCGCTATGCCGGGACGGACAAGCAGGCATCCAGTGTCGGCCACCACACGCAGCGCGCCCTGCGCCGGATGAACGTCCCTGCCCTCTACCGCCGCTACCTCGACCAGGGTGACGCGCGGACGCCCGCTGAGCGGGGCATCGACGCGGCCGAGGCTTCGGCCATGGTCGAGTCGATGCGGCTGCGCATGGAGACCCTCGTCGCGGGCCGACTGCGCGACACCACGATCGATGCCCGGCAGAGCCTGGAGGACCCAGAGGACCGCCCGCTGCTCCTGGCCGGCCCGGACGAGCTCGCCGCGATGCGACAGGCCATGCGCCCCCTGGCCCGCCGGCTGGCGACCCGCCTCGGCAACCGCAGGCGGCGCGGGACGTCCGGCCTGGACATGCGACGAACCATCCGCGCATCGATGGGCACCGGGGGCGTGCCCGTCACTCCCGTGCTGCGACGCAAGCGGCCCACCAAGCCAGACCTCATCGTCCTGTGCGATGTCTCCGGCTCGACCGCTGAGTTCGCCCCGTTCACCCTGACCCTGCTGCACGCGGTGCACCAGGAGTTCCGCCGCGTTCGCTCCTTCGTCTTCGTCGACGGCATCGTCGAGATCACCGACATCCTGGCGGGCTCGCCCGGCGTGCTGGAGCCGACCCTGCTGCTCGGCCGACGCGGCCTCATCGCCCAGGACGGCCGAAGCGACTACCAGCGCGTGCTCGCGACCTTCCTGCAGACCTGGGGCGATGCCGTCACCGCCAAGACCACCGTCATCGTCGCCGGCGACACCCGATCGCACCGCCGGGCATCAGCCGCGCGCGAGCTCGCCGAGCTGCAGCATCGGGCCCGGCGCCTGTACTGGCTCAATCCCGAGCCGCGCCACGACTGGGACACCCTGGACTCATGCGCATCGGAGTACGGCCTGCACTGCACCGACTCCTTCGAGGTGTCGACCATCCGGCAGCTCATCTCCGCCGTCACGCAGATCGTCTAACCAGACCGGCCATCGCGGCGCGCACCTACACCCGCGCGATGACCATCGCGGCGCGCACCTACACCCGCGCGATGACCATCGCGGCGCGCACCTACACCCGCGCGATGACCATCGCGGCGCCTTGCCCCACGCCTATGCACAACGACGCTACGCCATAGCGTCCGCCCGTCCGCTCCAGGTGGCCGAGGACGGAGAGCACGATGCGGCATCCACTCGAGCCGAGTGGATGGCCCAGGGCGATCGCACCGCCCGCCGGATTGAGGAACTCCCGATCGAGGCCGAGCTGCTGCTCGCAGGCGAGCACCTGCGCGCCGAACGCCTCGTTGATCTCGATCGTGTCCATGTCCGACAGGGCCAGGCCCGCCTTGGACAGGGCTGCCCGGATCGCGGGCACCGGGCCGATGCCGAACATGCTCGGGGCGACGCCGGCGACGGCGTAGCTGACGATGCGGCCCCGCGGCTGCAGGCCATGGGCGCTCACCGCGGCCTCGCCGGCCACCACGATCGCGCTCGCACCATCCGACAGCGGCGAGGAGTTGCCGGCGGTCGAGACCCCGTCCGAGGCGAAGACCGGCTTGAGGGTCGACAGGGAGTCCGTCGTCGTCCCCGGCCGGACAGTCTCGTCGGCCACCACATCGCCTGCCTTCGTCGGCACGGCGACGATCTCGGCATCGAAGGCGCCGGCCTCCCACAGGGCAGCCGCGAGTGCCTGCGACCGGGCGGCATACGCATCCGTCGCCTCGCGGGTGATGCCATGCAGCCGGGCGAGCTTCTCGGTGCACTCCCCCAGGCTCATCGTGGCATCGCCGTCATCGAGTGCGCGCATCCGCGGGTTCACCAGGCGCCAGCCCAGGGCCGTGTCGCTGACCTCGCCGGGCTTGGCCCAGGCAGCGGCAGGCTTGGCCATGATCCAGGGAGCGCGGGTCATGGATTCGACACCGCCGGCCACCATGAGGTCCGCGTCACCGCATGCGATGCCCTGGCCTGCTGATGCGATCGCCTGCAGGCCGGATGCGCACAGTCGGTTCACGGTGTAGCCGGGCACGTGATCCGGCAGGCCGGCGAGCAGCGCGGCCATCCGGGCGACATTGCGGTTGTCCTCCCCCGCCTGGTTCGCGGCTCCGAGGACGATGTCATCGATGCGATCGGCCGGGACGCCACTGCGCTGCACCACCTCCCCGACGACCAGGGCAGCCAGGTCATCAGGCCGGATGCCCGCGAGGGCACCGCCGTACTTGCCCACCGGGGTACGGGCACCGCCAACGAGGAAGACCGGGCTCATCATCGAAGTCCCAACTGCTCGGCAACGCGCGCTCGATCGGTCTGGTGCTTGAGCACCACGCCCAGGGTCTGCTCCATCACCTCGTCGGTGAGCTCGGTAACGCCGAGGACCTGCATGGTGCGGGCCCAGTCGATCGTCTCGGCGATGCTGGGCGCCTTGCGAAGTTCCATCGTGCGCATCGCGCGGACGGCACGGACCAGCGCCGCGGCAAGGTCGTCCGTCGTCTCCGGCACGCGCGACATCACGATCGCCCGCTCGCGCACCGCATCGGGATAGTCCACATGCGCATACAGGCACCGTCGCTTGAGGGCCTCGGACAGCTCGCGCGTCGCATTCGAGGTGAGCACCACGAACGGCGGCGAGGTCGCGGAGATCGTCCCGAGCTCGGGGATGGTCACCTGGAACTCCGAGAGGACCTCCAGCAGCAGGCCCTCGACCTCGACGTCGGCCTTGTCGGTCTCGTCGACCAGCAGCACGGTCGGGCCCTGCTGGCGAATGGCCTTCAGCAGCGGCCGGGCGAGCAGGAACTCCTCGCTGAAGATGTCGTCGTGCACGTCATCCCAGGCCTGGTCGTCCTGCCCGGCCTGGCGGGCCTGGATGCGCAGCAGCTGCTTGCGGTAGTTCCACTCGTACAGTGCCCTGGCCTCGTCGAGGCCCTCGTAGCACTGCAGCCGCACGAGCGCCGAGCCGGTGGCCTCGGCGACCGCCTTGGCCAGCTCCGTCTTGCCGGTGCCGGCAGGGCCCTCGAGCAGGATGGGCTTGCCCAGGGCCGCCCCGAGGAAGACGACCGTGGCGAGCTCGTCATCGACGAGGTAGCCGGTGCGTGCGAGCTGCTCTCGCGCATCGCGGATGGACGTGAACACGCAGCCTCCCTGGCGCTCGCGGCGGACTCGGGGGATGAGCCCCGCCTGGGGTGGTGTTCGAATGACGAACACTCGTCCGTATGCCGCACAGAGCCTAGCGCCCGAACGGTCGCGTGCTCATCGCCGGGCATCACGGGTCACCTGCGTCCGACACGCTGGCCCGAGACGCTCCTCGCCGTCGGCTGGGGAAGGCGCGCGAGGGGCTCGTCAGGCCCGAAAGCGCTCCGCGAACTCCAGCAGGGCAGAGCGCAGCTCACCCTCGCGCTCGGCGAAGCGCTGGGTGGGGATGGGCACGGAGACTGCCAGGCGCTCGCCGCCGGACTCCCCCAGGCTCGTCCCGATGGCGCACACCCCCTCGGTCATCTCCTCGCGGTCGGTGGCGATGCCGTCCTGCCGTACCTGCTCGATCTCCCGGCGCAGCGCCGCAGTGGAGGTGATGGTCCGGTCGGTGAAGCGCTCCAGCCGGCCGCTCAGCAGTCGCCGTCGCTCCGCCTCCGGCAGGCTCGCCAGCAGGGCCTTGCCATTCGCGCAGGCATGCAGCGGGAATGACTTGCCGACCCCGGAGACCGCCTGCAGCCGGTTGTCTGCCACCACCTGATCGACGAACAGGGCCCGATCGCCTTCCAGGATCGACAGGTCGACCGTCTCGCCGATCGCATAGGAGAACTCCACCAGCATCGGATGCCAGTCGGCCCAGGCATTGCGCCGAGCCGAGCTGGCCAGGCGCGAGATCTCCGGCCCGAGGCGGTACCGGCCGCGCGGGCCCATCGACATGACCAGGCCCTCGGCCTCCAGCGCCAGCAGCAGCCGGCTCGCGGTGGAGCGCGCCAGGCCGAGCTGCTCGCCGATCTCGGCCTGGCTGAGGCCTGCCTGGTGGCCATGCAGGAGCCGGAGGATCTCTGCTGCCCGGGCCAGGACCTGGATCCCGGAACGTGCATCTCCTGTCGGGACGGTCGTCATCGTTCCGGCCGTGTCACGTCGCTCCTACTGGCCGCGGCCATCTGCGTCACCCCTGACGTTGCTCGGTACCCTCGTGCCTGCAGGGGCTCTACGAAATTCCTCTGAGGCCGCACAACTTTGCCACATCGTGAGGATCGACCGACAGTCTCACCAGTGCGCGACTCCCACGCGCTCGCGACCGCCCTCCGTCAGCGACCGGCTGCCCAGGCAGCCGCGGTCTGGACGAGGCGCTCATTGGCCTCCGGCTCGCCGATGGTGATGCGCACGCCCTCGCCCTCGAAGGGGCGCACCGACAGGCCGGCCGTATCGCAGGCAGCCGCGAACGACATCGTCTCCTCGCCGAGTCGAAGCCACAGGAAGTTCGCCTCGGATGTCGCCGGATGCAGGCCGGCCGATCGCAGCCCGGCTTCCATCCGGGCACGCTCCGCCACGATCGCGTGCACGCGATCCATCAGCTCGCCCTCGTTCTCCAGGGACGCGACTGCGGCAACCTGCGCCATGGTCGAGACCCCGAAGGGAACCTGCACCTTGCGCATGGCGTCGGTGACCGGCCCGTGGGCGATGCAGAAGCCGACCCGCAGTCCGGCCAGGCCGTAGGCCTTGGAGAAGGTCCGCAGGACCGCCACGTTCTCGTGCTGCCGGTAGAAGTCCAGTCCATCGGGGACCTCAGCAGGGTCGACGAACTCCCGGTAGGCCTCGTCGATGACGATGAGGACGTCCGATGGCACCTGCTCGATGAGCGCAGCGATGGCCTCGCGGCCGACGGCCGTGCTGGTGGGGTTGTTCGGATTGCAGACCAGGATCAGCCGGGTGGAGTCGTCGACCGCCGCAGCCATCGCAGCGAGGTCATGGCGATCGTCGGCGTCGAGGGGCACCCGCTGCGCATTCGCCCCGGCGATCTGGGTCATGATCGGGTAGGCCTCGAAGGACCGCCACGCGAAGAGCACGCCGTCGCCGGGGCCGCCGGTGATCTGCACCAGCTGCTGCAGCATGCCCACGCTGCCGGTACCGACGCTCACGTGCTCGACGGGCACGTTGAATCGGGCCGAGATCGCCTCGAGCAGGCCCTGCGAGCCGTAGTCGGGGTACCGGTGCACCTCTCGCAGGGATGCCTCGATCGCGGCGATGACCGTGGGCAGCGGGTCGTGGTGGTTCTCATTGCTGGACAGCTTGTACGAGGACAATCCCTCCACGATGGTGGCCTTCTGCCCTGCCTTATACGCGGGGATCCCATCGAGCGCAGCGCGAAGCCTTGGACGTGACATGGCGACATCCTTTCAGCAGGCACGCGAGTGCTCGCTGACCTATCGAGGGGCAGGGTCAATGTCTGCCGGGACGGTGACCGAATGCCTGATCGGAGGTCGCTGAGGACGGACCCTAGGCTGGCTCCGCGACATGGACAGCTCGGACACTTCAGTCCCATCGTGAAGGACAACGAGTCGAAGACTCCCGACATCGGCCAGGAGGGCGGATGACCGACCTCGCTGCCTGGCTGCCGCGCGCGGTCGAGGCCAACCTCCGCTGGATGGCCCCATTCGGGGCGTTTCAGCAGCACCCGTCCCTGGCGGTGGATGACGAGATCCTCGCCAGCGCCTTCAATCGGCTGGCCGAGCGGCTCACCGACAACTACCCCTTCGGTCATCCGCGCTACGTGGGCCAGATGCTCAAGCCGCCGCATCCGGCAGCGGTGCTGGGATACGTCAGCGCCATGCTCATCAACCCGAACAATCACGCCCTCGACGGCGGCCCGGCCACGGCGCAGATGGAGAAGGAGATCATGGCCCGGCTGGCCGGCATGTTCGGCATGGCCGAGCACCTCGGCCACCTCACCTCCAGCGGCACCATCGCCAACCTCGAGGCCCTGTGGGTCGCCAGGCAGTCGCATCCCGGCAAGGCCATCGCCTACAGCGCCGATGCGCACTACACCCACAGCCGAATGTGCCAGGTCATCGGCGTCGACGGCATTGCGATCGCCGCCGACGACGCGGGCCGGATGGACCTCGCCGACCTCGAGCGCCACCTGTCGACCGGCCGCATCGGCACGGTCGTCGCGACCCTGGGCACCACCGGCCTCGGCGCCCTGGATCCTCTGCCCTCGATCGTCGCACTCGCGCGTGCGCACGGTACCCGGGTGCATGTCGATACCGCCTACGGCGGCTTCTTCGCCCTCATCGCGGACGACTCCGCCGACGGCGTCGCCCGGGCGCCCTTCGCCGCGCTTGCCGATGTCGACAGCATCGTCGTGGATCCGCATAAGCACGGCCTGCAGCCCTACGGCTGCGGTGCCGTCCTCTTCGCTGATCCGTCCGTGGGCCGCTTCTACGTCCACGACTCCCCCTACACGTACTTCTCCTCCGATGAGGTGCACCTCGGCGAGATCTCACTGGAGTGCAGCCGGGCTGGCGCAGCGGCAGCGGCCCTGTGGTTGACCCTGGAGGTCATTCCGCTCACTGACGCCGGGCTGGGCCAGGTGCTCCGCGCCAATCGCCGGGGGGCCCTGGAGTGGGCTGGGCTGCTGGCAACATCCGATGACCTGGTCGCGTATCAGGCCCCCGAGCTGGACATCGTCACGTACTTCCCCGCGCGCGGGTCGATGAGCGATGTCGACCAGGCCAGCCAGGCCCTCTTCCATGCCGCCTCCGAACTGCCTCCTGCCGAGCAGATTCACCTGGCGACCTATGCGGTGACCGCGGCCGCCCTTGCCGCGCGGGGCCACCGGATCACAGCGGATGCGACGACTGCCCGCATCATCCGCAGCACGGTGATGAAGCCGGAGAGCAGCACCTACATCGGCGATATCCACCGACGACTCGTGTCACTCAGCCGGCCCTAAGGCGACCGTTTCCGTCCAATCGACCCGCCTGCCACCCACCGTCACCTCGGCAGTCCTGCCAACGCCTGTGTAGTTCCCAAGGCGTGCCCGTTCTCCTCGTGCCCATCAGCGCGCCGGCAGCTTGAGCAGGCGCTCGGCTTCCTCCACCGAGGCGATGGGCAGGTCGAGCGCACGGGCGAGGTCGGCCGCGCGCCTGACGAGCGGGGTGTTGCCCGGTGCGAGCTCGCCCTTGCGCAGGTTCAGGGTGTCCTCCATGCCGGCCCGCGCATTGCCGCCCAGGGCCAGGCCGATGCCGGTCAGCTGCAGGTTGGCCCGGCCGATGGCGATGATCTGCCAGACGCAGTCCTTGGGCAGTCGCTCCACCATCATGACCAGGTTCGCCGGCGTGGCCGCCGCACCGCCCACGACGCCGAGCACGATCGAGAACTGCAGCGGCTCGGCCAGCAGCCCCTCGTCGTAGAGCCGCATCACGGCATCGAGATGCCCGGTGTCATAGACCTCGAGCTCGGGCTTGACGTCGAGCTCGCGCATCCGGGCCGCCAGGCGCCGCACGCCGTCCGGGGGATTGCGGAACTCGCCCTTGCCGAAGCTCATCGTGCACGGGTTGAGCGTGGCCATCCGGGGCCGCAGCTCGACCAGCTGCTCGCGATCCTCGAACGGCACCGACAGCCCCACACCGGTCGACAGCTGGATATGGATCGGGCACTTCTCCTCGATGAGGTCCATCGTGCGGCGCGCGATGCCGAGGTCTGCCGTGGGCAGGTCACGCTCATCGCGCAGGTGCAGATGGGCAACCGAGGCCCCTTCGAGGTAGGCCGCATAGACCGCATCGGCGATCTCATCCGGCTGCGTCGGCAGGTACTGGTTGTCGGACTTCATCGCGATTGGCCCGGTCGGGGCGACGGTGAGGACGACGCTCATGGCTAGGCCTGCGGCTTCGCGATGCACACCAGCAGCGTGGCGTTTGCATCGCTGGCATTCACCAGCCGGCGATGCTCGCCAGCCACGAACCGCACCGAGTCATGGGTGCGCAGCACATGCGTGCCCTCGCATTCCAGGGTCAGCTCGCCGTCGAGGATGACGTACACCGTCTCCGCCATCACCTCGCCCGGGCCGGCACTGCTCCCGGGCGGGTACTGCGAGATCCCGACCCAGAATGCGTCCGACGGCCCGGCCTCGAGCCCCTGCATGCGCCGGGTGTCCACGTTGTCGTGCAGGGGTGCCTGGTACGGCACCGCGTCGGCATGTCGCGTCAGGTGCATCTCAGTTGTTCCCGGTCTCGATGCGGTAGTTCCCGCTGGGGTCGGTGATGGCGACCAGGCGGACGATGCAGCCATCGCCGCCACGCCAGCGCCAGGGGAAGGCCGCGAAGGTCACCCGCTTGCCGGTCACCTTGTCGACGTCGCCGCCGACATTCTCGAAGCCGTAGATGCCGTGGGTGAGGATCTCCCGATGGCACGGCTCCCATAGCGCGAACTCATCGGCGACCTTCTTGCCGGTCTCCTCCTCGTACTCCTTGCATGCCCAGGGCAGCAGGCCACCGGCAGCCTCAGCCGGGCCATGCGGCCCGATGGCCGTGGCCAGCGGATGGTCCAGTGCCTGGGTGTCGGTGCCGACCGCCTTGACGCCCTTCGACACGAACCACTCCCCGGCCTCCTTGTAGAAGCCTGGCGAGTAGGCGTAGTACTCCGCGCTGTCGGCGTACTTGTGATGCCAGCCGGTGTTGACGATGACGATGTCGCCGGGGCGGACGGGCGTCTTCTCCGCTGCCTTCTCCAGGTGCTCGGGCATGATCTTCTCCCATTTGCCCATCGGCACGTCGAGCACGACGCCGGTGCCGAAGAAGGCGCTCAGCGGGATCTCGTCAAGCAGCGGGGTGCCCTCGACGACATGGCCGGGGGCATCGATGTGGGTGCCCGAGTGCATCACCGTGGTGATCTTCTGGGTGAGCACGCGGCTCTTGGCCATCCCGTGCAGCCGCTCGATCTTCACGTCCTCGAAGTAGGGCCAACACGGCTGGCCCAGGCCCCAGGAGTGGGACAGCTCGACGAACTCAAGCGATGCCTCGGCGTCGCCGCAGGGCCAGGTGTAGGTCATGATGCGTTCCTTCCGTCGGTTGGTTCGGTTCGTGATTGCTCGGCTCAGCGGGACGCTGATCCGGACGACTCGGGCCTATCGAGCTGCTCGCGCACGTGGGCGGCAAGCCGGTCGCCGGCGGCCTGCCGTGACCCCGGCGGCCAGTCCAGGAACCCCCGGCCGGACTTCGCGCCGAGGTGCCCCGCCGCGATCAGCTCGCGCAGGTACGGGCTGGGATACGGGTCGGCATTGATGCTCGGGAGCACCTGCTCATGGATGGCGACGGTGAGGTCCAGGCCGACGTAGTCGGCGTTCTCGATCGGGCCCATCTCGCCGAGCCGGAGCCCGATGGTGTTGCGCACCACCAGGTCGACCGTGGCCGCATCGCACACCCCGGTGGCGACCAGGTCGATGGCCTCCCGCCAGAGGGCATGCTGCAGCCGGTTGCCGACGAAGCCGGGGACATCGCGCTCAACCCGCACCGGCAGCTTGCCGATGCGCTGCATGAAGCCATACGTCCGATCCATGACCTGATCACCGGTCGCGGCCCCGCGCACGACCTCGACGATCGGGATGAGGTCGGGCGGATTCCAGAAGTGCGTGCCCACGCAGCGCTCCGGGTTGATGGCCTGCTCGGCAATGGCGCTGATCGGGATGACCGATGAGTTGGACGCCAGGATCGCGACTGGATTCACCCGTGACATGGCCGCGAAGAGCTCCTGCTTCACCGGCAGGCTCTCCACCACGGCCTCGATGACCAGGTCTGCACCGGAGACGGCGTCCTCGATGCCGGCAGCAGCCTCGATCACTCCACCCGGTGCCATCTGCCGGGCCTCGGCGAGGCCCGCCTGCAGCACCTGCGGATCGGTGTCGAGCAGTCGGACCGGAACGCCCGCCCGGGCGACCAGCCCCGCGATCCGCCGGCCCATCAGCCCGCCGCCGATCACGGCAACCATCGAGTCAGCGTCGAGGTCGCCTAGCACGAGGTGTAGCCACCGTCGAGGTAGAGCACCTGCCCGGTCATGAAGCTCGATGCATCGCTGAGCAGGTAGATCAGGGCACCGACGAAGTCCTCGGGCTCGGCGAAGCGCTTCAGCGGGATGCGCGCGAACATCGCCTCCCGGGTCGCCCGGCCCTTGTCATCGTCCGCATACATCCATGCCGTGAGCTCGGAGCGGAAGACCGTCGGGGCCAGGACGTTCACCCGGACCTGCTGCGGCCCCCACTCGGCAGCCAGCGTCTTGCCCAGCAGGTCGACCGCGGCCTTGGACGGGCAGTAGGCGGCGTAGCCAGCCGGGTGGCCGAGCTTGCCGCGCGTGGAGGAGACCAGCACGATCGATCCGCCTCGGCCCTGCTCCAGCAGGACTCGCCCGGCGGCCTGCGACATCAGCCAGGAGCCACGGACATTGGCGTCCATGACCTGCTCCCAGTCCTCCATCGGCATGTCGATCGTCGGCTTGACGATGTTCATGCCGGATGCGACGAGCATCCCGTCGAGCCCGCCGAAGGCGTCGACGGCGGCGGAGACGATGGCGGACGCCTCGTCGGGAGAGTCGGGCCGGATCGCCGCGACCACCGCATGCCCGGCGAGCTGGGGGCTGGCCGCAAGCTCCTCGAGCGCCTGGCGGTTCCCGCCGGCAAGGGTCAGGTTCGCGCCTGCGGCCCCCAGGCCAAGGGCGGCCTCCCGCCCCATCGCGCCGGATGCCCCAGTGATCACGATCGACTTGCCCGCGATGCGAAAGCGCGCCAGCGGGTCATGGTGCGTGGCTGAACCAGCGGCGTCATCTCGTGCGCTCATGGGCGGAAGGTACGACCGCCGCCCCATCGGCGTCAAGCAGTTCTCCCGTATTGCGGGAGATTTGTCCTGAAAGGTGGGAGTGAATCCCTCGGAATGCCCGCGCCCGGCAGCGATGTCTCCTATGCTTCGCGGGATTGCCCAGGGCCGACACCCGGCACCGGCCAGCGCCGGGCCGGTCTCACATGCGAGGTGGATGCGGTGGACAAGGTCGTCGCGAGCGCGGCGGTGGCTGTTTCGGACATCCCGCAGGGGGCGTCCCTCGCGGTCGGGGGGTTCGGGCTGTGCGGGATTCCCAGCGTGCTGATCGCGGCGCTCGCCGAGCGCGGGGTCGGCGACCTGCGGGTGGTGTCGAACAACTGCGGGGTGGACGAGTGGGGGCTAGGCCTGCTGCTGGGGGCGGGCCGAATCTCACGGGTGACGGCGTCGTACGTGGGTGAGAACCGGGAGTTCGAGCGGCAGTACCTGTCGGGTGAGCTGGAGGTGGAGCTGATCCCGCAGGGCACCCTCGCGGAGCGGCTCCGGGCGGGCGGCGCCGGGATCCCGGCGTTCTACACCCCGGCCGGGGTCGGCACGCCGGTCGCGGACGGCGGAATGCCGCTGCGGTACGCGGCGGACGGGTCGGTCGCGGTGGCGTCGCAGCCCAAGCCGACCGCGGAGTTCGACGGCCGGCCGTTCGTGCTGGAGCGCGGCATCACCACGGACTTCGCGCTCGTGCGGGCCAGCCGCGGCGACCGGCACGGCAATCTGGTGTTCGACAAGTCGACCCGGAACTTCAACCCGCTGGCTGCGGCGGCCGGCCGGGTGACGATCGCGGAGGTGGAGGAGCTGGTCGAGCCGGGCGGCCTGGATCCCGACCAGGTGCACCTGCCCGGCGTGTTCGTGCAGCGGGTGGTGGCGCTGACGGCCGAGCAGGCCGCCGACAAGCGGATCGAGCGGCGGACCGTCCGCCGTCAGGAGGGATGACATGGCACTGAGCAGGGAGCAGCTCGCAGCCCGCGTCGGCCAGGAGCTGCGCGACGGGCAGTACGTCAACCTCGGCATCGGCCTGCCGACCCTGATCCCCAACCACCTGCCCGATGGAGTTCACGTCGTGCTGCAGTCCGAGAACGGGATCCTGGGCACCGGCCCCTACCCAGCCGACGATGAGGTCGACGCCGACCTGATCAATGCCGGCAAGGAGACCGTCACCATCGCCCCCGGCGCCGCGTTCTTCGACTCCGCCACCAGCTTCGCGATGATCCGCGGCGGCCACATCGACGTCGCCGTCCTCGGTGCCATGCAGGTCTCCGCCGGTGGCGACATCGCCAACTGGATGATCCCCGGCAAGATGGTCAAGGGCATGGGCGGCGCGATGGACCTGGTCCACGGCGCCAAGCGCGTCATCGTCATGATGGAGCATGTCGCCAAGGACGGCACCCACAAGATCGTCCGGCACTGCACCCTGCCCCTGACCGGCACCGGTGTCGTCGACCGCATCATCACCGACCTCGCCGTCATCGACATCGCCCCCGATGGCTTGCTCCTGGTCGAGACAGCTCCCGGCGTCACCGCCGATGAGGTCCAGGCCGCCACCGGCGCACCACTGCACCAGGCATAGCCCACTGCCCCGATCGGGCACCGCTGCCGTGAACCTACGCGTGGTCGCGCTCGGATGCCTCCGCCCGCTCGACCACATTGGCCAGCAGCATCGCGCGGGTCATCGGCCCGGTGCCGCCGGGCATGGGGGCGATGAACCCGGCCACCTCGGCGCAGCCAGGATGGATGTCGCCCACAAGGCCCGCATCGGTTCGCGTGATGCCGACGTCGACCAGCGCCGCGCCAGGCCTGACGAGGTCGGGGGTGACCAGGTGCGGGACTCCCGCTGCGGCGACGACGATATCCGCGCGGCGCAGGTGATCGGCCAGGTCGCGCGTGCCGGTATGGCACAGGGTGACGGTCGCGTTCTCGGTGCGCCGGGTCAGCAGCAGGCCGAGCGGGCGCCCGACCGTGACACCACGGCCGACCACGCAGACCTGCGCCCCGTCGATCGGCACGCCGTATGCCCGCAGCAGCTCGATGATGCCGCGGGGAGTGCAGGGCAGCGGCGCATCGATGCCGAGCACGAGCCGGCCGAGGTTCATCGGGTGCAGGCCATCGGCATCCTTGCCCGGATCCATGATCTCCAGCACGCGACTGGCATCCAGGCCCCGCGGGAGCGGCAACTGCACGATGTAGCCGGTCACCCCGGGGTCGTCGTTCAGGCGGCGCACCTGCTGATCGACCTCGGCCTGGGTCGCCGAGGCGGGCAGGTCGACGCGGATCGACGCGATACCGACCTCCTGGCAGTCGCGATGCTTGCCCGCAACGTAGGCGTGGCTGCCCGGATCGTCCCCGACCAGGACGGTGCCTAGGCCTGGGACGATGCCCTGCTGCCGGAGTGCCGTCACCCGAGCCGCCAGCCCGGCCCTCACCCTCGCCGCCGTTGCCTTGCCGTCCAGGATGGTCGCGGTCATGCGCTGATCCTCGCAGAGTCAGGCGGCACGCCTGGCCGCCGCCAGGCCGACCGCGACGAAGGCCAGGCCCACCCCCGCCACCAGATGCCAGCCCAGGCTCGTGCCGCTGGTCGGCGCGACGACATCGAGCAGCAGGGCGCAGGACAGCTGCCCCGCGATGGACAGCACCGCGAACACCAGCACCCCGATGATCGGCACCACCCAGGCGGCGATCACGATGAAGATCACCCCGACCAGGCCGCCGAGGTAGGCCCACCACGGCGCACCGCCCAGCGCGGACGGGTGATGCCCGGTCACCCAGGTCCCGGCGAAGATCGCAAGCAGCACGACGGTCCCGGTGAGGAAGTTCAGCATCGTCCCAGGGGTCGGCTGGCCCGTGGCCCGGGTGATGCGACCGTTGAAGGCCTGCTGCACCGAGGTGCCCGCTCCGACCAGGAAGCACGTGGCAACGGCGAGCAGCGAGAAGCTCGCCGCCCCGAAGCGATCCGAGACCGCGATCATCACCGCGGTGAAGGCGAGCGCCGCCGACAGCACCCGCCGCAGGGTCACCGGCTGCCTGCCCGCCGGGCCCAGGCCAATGCGGTCGACGATGATCGAGTTGGCGCTCTGCCCGGCGACCACCGCCACCGTGAAGACCGCCACGCCGAGCATGGGCACGGTGACCGCCTGGGCGCCGACGAACAGGCCGCCGACGATCCCGCCCAGCAGCTGCCACCAGGCCAGCTCGCCGCGGCGCAGGGCAGCGGGCAGGCCGCGCACCGCCTCGCGGGTCTTCGGCAGCAGCAGGAAGGCGAGGCTGAGTACCAGGCCGAGGCTGAAGCTATAGGCAGCAGCCTCGATGCCATTGCCGAGATAGCTGCTGAGCTCGCCGTTGACCCGCGACTGGGTCGCCGTCAGCACCCCGAAGACATAGGCGCCGATGAGCGGCACCCGGCGGGTCAGCCAGGGCGATCGGCTAGTGGAGGAAATGTCGCGTCCCGGTGAGGTACATGGTGATCCCGGCGGCCCTCGCAGCGGCGATGACCTCCTCGTCGCGCACGGATCCGCCCGGCTGGACCACGGCACGAACACCCGCCTCGGTGAGCACCTCCAGGCCGTCCGGGAAGGGGAAGAAGGCATCCGATGCGGCCACGCTCCCGCGTGCGCGATCGCCTGCGCGCTCCACCGCCAGGCGCGCGGCATCGACGCGGTTCACCTGGCCCATGCCCACCCCGACTGCGGCCTGGCCGGTGGCCAGCAGGATGGCATTGGACTTCACCGCGCGCACCGCACGCCAGGCGAAGGCGAGGTCGCGCATCGTCGAGTCGTCCGCCGCATCGCCGCAGGCAAGGGTCCAGGTCGCCGGGTCATCGCCTGGGGCGTCCAGGCGATCCGCGCCCTGCAGCATCATCCCGCCGGTGATCGGCCGCAGGTCGAGCTGGAAGCCCGGGCTCGGGCTGGCGACCTGCAGCACTCGTAGATTCGGCTTCGCAGCGAGGATCGCCAGGGCCTGCGGCTCGTACGCGGGAGCCACGACCACCTCGGTGAACACCTCGGCCACGGCCGCAGCCATCTCGGCGGTCACCTCGCGATTGGCTGCCACCACGCCGCCGAAGGCCGAGATCGGATCGGTGTCGAAGGCCTTGCGGTAGGCGTCCGCGATATCCGCGCCCACCGCGATCCCGCATGGGTTGGCATGCTTGATGATGGCGACCGCAGGATCGGCATGGTCATAGGCCGCGCGCCGGGCGGCGTCCGCATCGATGGTGTTGTTGTACGACATCTGCTTGCCCTGCAGGTGCGTTGCCGCAGCGAGCCCGCCCGGGTAGTGGGCCGATCGGTAGACGGCAGCCTGCTGATGCGGGTTCTCGCCATAGCGCAGCACGTCGCCGCGCACCCAGGCGGCGCCGACCCAGGCCGGGAATCCGCCGCCCTCCTCGTCAGGCGCGACGACATTGCCCATCCAGGACGCAACGGCGATGTCGTAGGTGGCGGTATGGACGAAGGCATCGGCGGCGAGCCGGGCCCGCTGGGCGTGGGTGAAGCCCCCGCTCCCGAGCGCCTCGATGACCTGCGGGTACTGGGACGGGCTGGTGACGACGGCGACATTGGCGTAGTTCTTCGCCGAGGCCCGGACCATCGCCGGCCCGCCGATGTCGATCTGCTCGACACAGCCATCGATATCGGCCCCTGCGGCGACGGTGTCCTGGAAGGGGTAGAGGTTCACCACGACCAGCTCGAAGGGGGCGATGCCCAGCTCGGCGAGCTGCTGCACGTGCTCAGGCTTGCGCAGGTCGGCCAGCAGTCCGGCATGGACCCCCGGATGCAGGGTCTTGACCCGGCCGTCCAGGCACTCGGGGAAGCCGGTCACCTCGCCGACCGCGGTGACCGAAAGCCCGGCATCGGCGATCACCGCGGCGGTGGAGCCGGTGGAGACGATCTCGACACCTGCCGCGGCAAGCTCGCGTGCCAGGTCGACCAGCCCCTCCTTGGCATAGACCGACACCAGGGCACGTCGAATGACCGTGCGTCCCTCGTCCGCCACTGCCGCTCCCTTCCTCACCCTGGCCCGCCGTCATCGCTCAGCTGCGTCAGCACCTCAACGAGCAATGTCCGCTCCGCTGCCTTGATCCGTCCGTGCAGGGTGTCGACGGTATCCCCGGGCCGGACGTCCACCACCCGCTGGGCGATGATCGGGCCGGTATCGACTCCCTCGTCGATGAAGTGGACGGTACAGCCGGTGACCGTCACACCTGCGTGGAGTGCATCGCGCACCGCATGCGCGCCCGGGAATGCCGGCAGCAGCGAGGGATGCACGTTGATGATCCGGTATTCGTAGCCCTGGACGAAGGCAGGCCCGAGGATGCGCATGAAGCCGGCCGCGACGACCCAGGATGGCTCATAGCCACGCACGGCTGCCAGGAGTGCGTCATCCCAGGCCGGCCGGGCCGGAAAGTCGGCCGGATCGATGCATGCGGTCGCAATCCGGGCCTCGCGTGCCCGCAGCAGCGCCCCGCAGCCCGGGACGTCGCTGACGACGCCGACGACACGTGCTCGAAGCGGGGAGTCGAGCAGGGCCTGCAGGGTCGTCCCGGATCCCGATGCCAGGACCACCAGCCGTGCCGTCACTCAGGTGAGCCTATTGGTCGTCAGCTGGAGACGACTGCCTGCCCGTTGAACTGCCGGTACATATGCGCGGTGACCAGGGCGGCGAAGGGCAGGGTCAGCAGGGTCAGCACGCCGTAGAGGGTCCCGCCCAGCGCGGTCACCAGGAAGGTGAACAGCAGCAGCACCAGGGCCGGGCCGACATTGGCCCGGATGGCCCGTGCGCTTGCCGTGATCGACGCCCGCACGCCTGGGCCGCGGTCCAGGACATAGAAGGGGGCCAGTTGCAGGAAGAACACCACCAGCAGCCCCGGCACGCAGCACAGCAGCAGTCCCACGACCGTCAGGCCCAGGGTGGCCAGGGTGACCAGCACATACTGCGCGATGTACTGCGAGGTGTGCAGATCCGAGAATGCCGGGGCCTGGCCCGTGGTCGCGCGCAGCGCTGCCTGGTAGACCCCGATCGTTGCGACGGTCGCCAGCAGCCCGACGCCGACGGCAGTCGTGATGGCGAGCAGGGAGCCGGCTCCGAGCGCAGCCTCGCAGGCCGCCTGCTGGCCGGGCGACTGCGGGTTGGTGCAGTCGATCATGATGTTCTGGATCGGCCCGGTTGCGACCTGCTGGATCATCTGGATCACGGCCACAACGGCGGCAAGTGCGATGAAGGGCACCGGATACCGCCGAAACGTCGCGAACGACCAGCTGATCGCTGCCCCGACGCTCGGCCGGCCCGGAGGCATGCTCGCTGGGCCGCCCTCCCCGGGCATGCTCATGACCTGCTCCCTTCGGTCGCCTGCTGCGAAGCCGCGGCCAGGACTCGCTCCCGGCGCGGACGCAGGATAAGGGCGGCCGGAATCGCGCCGACCAGCAGCAGCCCCATCACCGCCATTGCCACCGCAGGCGGGTTCGGCCCGAGGTCCGTCATCCGTTCCTGGCCCAGGGATCCGCGGGCGAGCACCGACATCACCGCCATGCCGACCCCGGCCAGTGCGCAGGCGGCGACCGCCATGGCCATCCGATAGGCGACCGGCCGTCGCGCCGACCGCGCCACGTACCACCCCACGAGGAGCCCGGCCACCGGCCCGATCGCCATCGGCAGCATCGGCCACTCCAGCGAGCGGGACGGGATCGCGGCCAGCAGCGGGAATGGCGGCAGCATGGTCGTGGATGAAATGGCGTTGAAGGGCGCGGCCAGCACGTCAGGGCCCAGCGACACGCCGGAACCGAGGGCATAGGCGACCGCCCAGGTGGCGACCACCGGCACGTACCCAAGCCCGAGCACCAGCAGGGCCAGCCCGCCGACCGGCCCGGCCTGCAGGGATTCGCTGACCGACAGGGCGCCGGAGAAGCTGATCACCAGGCTGGCGGCGGCGAGCATGCTGCCCAGGGCGAGCAGGGCGACGACGGCACAGGTCGCCGCACCCGCCACGACGCGCGCTGCGGCCGGCACCTCGTGGCGCAGGTGCTCCCCCGCCACCGTGCCGCGGTAGACCCCGAGGGCGATCGCCGCGAACGCCAGCACGAAGGCCGTGCAGAAGGCACGCGGTGCGGAGAGCCGCAGGTCGGGCGCCGAGACCACCCAGGCGGCGACGCCGATAGCGGCCGCGTAGAGCGCCGCCGTCCACCCGACCAGGGCCAGGGTCGCCCGCGCATCGGTGATCTGGCTGACCCGGCCCGCCCATCGACCACCCATCCACAGCAGGGCGAATGGCACGATGGCGAGCCCCCACGGCATCAGGGAGTAGGACGCCCCGTCGACGCGCACCGGCACGTCATGGATGACCACCCAGCCCAGCACCGACAGCCGAAGCGGGCCGGCCACCCCCTGCTCCCAGGCGGAGGACGCCAGCCAGGCAGCGAAGACCGGCGCGGCGACGGCGACGGCCCCGACGACCGCGGCCCAGGTGACGATCAGCGGGCATAGGTACCACAGCGACCGGATGGATGGACTAGCGCCCGCAGGCTCGTCCGAGAACCCGACATCGATGGCCTCGTCGTCCGGCAACGGGACCTTGGCCCCTCGCTCCCGATTGGCCGTCGACGCAGACACCTGCCAAGGCTCTCAGGCGAGCACCGAGCCGGTCTGCTTCGCCACGCGGTGCCGACCGGGCCATCCGGCTCACCGTGACTCAGGCGAGCGACACTCCCACCTCGCTCGCAGCCGTGCGCAGCTGACGATCCACCGTCGCGAGGGGCCATCCGCCTCGCATGGCGACCTCGAGGTACGCCGCGTCGTAGGACGTGAGCCTTCGATCGACGGACAGCTGCATGATCGCAGGCGCAGCCGCCTCTTCGATGACGGCCACTGGCAGGGCGAGCACCTCCGCCAGTGTGGTGCGAGCAGCTTCGATGGGCATCCCTCGCTGCTGCACCTGCATCGACAACACATTGGTGACCTCCAGCCGCCAGATGGTCGGCACCACTGGCACGAGCTCGTCGAGCACGTCGATGATGTCCCAGGCCGGGCAGCTGCCAGGCTCAGTGAGAAACCAATCGAGTGCAACCGATGCGTCGACCACCACGCTGTTCACGATCGGCCCATGCGCTTGAGTTCGTCGATCTCCTCGTGCGTCGTCGTGAAGCCGGCATCAGCGAGGATCGCTCGCACGCGGTCACCACGACTTCGCACTTCCTGTGCGCTTGATCGGCGCATCGCTGGGACGAGACAGGCAACTGCTCGACCATGCCGGGTGATTGTGATCGACTCACCAGCCTCCGCGCGGGTGACCAGTTCCGAGAGATGGGTCTTGGCCTCGAACAGCCCAATGAGGACCGTGTCGGACTTGGCAGAAGAGAGCATGACCCGACCATATCCCCGCTTGAAGCTCATTTCAACCAGAAATCTGGTTGAAATGAGCTTCAAGCGGGCCTACCGGGACATGATCGCGCGCATCAGCCGAGCCGTCTCGGATGGGGTCTTTCCGACCCGTACCCCAACGGCCTCGAGGGCCTCCTGCTTGGCGGCGGCCGTGCCAGCGGAGCCGGAGACGATGGCACCGGCATGGCCCATGGTCTTGCCCTCGGGGGCGGTGAAGCCTGCGACGTAGCCGACCACCGGCTTGGTCACGTGCTCGGCGATGTAGGCCGCAGCGCGCTCCTCGGCATCGCCGCCGATCTCGCCGATCATCACGATGGCATCGGTCTCGGGATCGTCCTGGAATGCCGCGAGGCAGTCGATATGCGTCGTGCCGATGATCGGATCGCCGCCGATGCCGACGCAGGTGGAGAAGCCGATGTCGCGCAGTTCGTACATCATCTGGTAGGTCAGCGTGCCGGACTTGGAGACGAGCCCGATCCGCCCGGCCTTGGTGATGTCCGAGGGGATGATCCCGGCATTGGACTTCCCAGGGCTGATGATGCCGGGGCAGTTCGGGCCGATCAGCCGGGTGGCGCCGCTGTTGTGCGCATGCTGGAAGAACTGAGCCGTGTCGTGCACCGGGATGCCCTCGGTGATGACCACGGCCAGCGGGATCCGCGCATCGACTGCCTCGATCACGGCCGCCTTGGCGAAGCGCGGGGGCACGAACACCACCGACACGTTCGCCCCGGTCGCCGCCATCGCATCGCCGACGCTGTCGAACACCGGGATGCCGTCGACCTGCTGGCCCGCCTTGCCCGGGGTCACCCCAGCGACGACCGATGCGCCGGAGGCGACCATGCGGCGGGTGTGCTTGGTGCCCTCCGAGCCGGTCATGCCCTGGACGCAGATCCTGCTGCCCTCATCGAGCCAGATAGCCATTGCGCGCCCTCTACTTCCGCGCCTTGCGCTCAGCGGCCAGCTGGGCCACCCGACGCGCGGCGTCATCCATGGTGTCGACGAGTTCGATCAGGGGGTGGTCCGCGGCCGTGAGGATGGCCCGGCCCTCGACGGCGTTGTTGCCGTCGATGCGGGCCACGATCGGCTTGGTCAGCGGCGCGCCCTTCGACTGGAGCATCTCCAGGGCCTGCAGCACGCCGTTGGCGACCGCATCGCAGGCGGTGATGCCGCCGAAGACATTCACGAACACGGCCTCGACCTGCGGGTCATTGAGGACGATATCCAGGCCGTTGGCCATCACCTCGGCGCTCGCCCCGCCGCCGATGTCCAGGAAGTTGGCCGGCTTGACGCCGCCGAACTCCTCCCCGGCATACGCGACGACGTCCAGGGTGCTCATCACCAGGCCGGCGCCATTGCCGATGATCCCGACCTCGCCGTCCAGCTTGACGTAGTTGAGGTCGAGGTCCTTGGCCCGCAGCTCGATCGGGTCGGTGCCCTCGCGGTCGATGAAGTCCGCATGCGACGCATGGCGATAGTGGGCGTTGTCGTCCAGCGTCACCTTGCCGTCGAGGGCCAGGACCTGGCCGTCCGGGGTGAGCACCAGCGGGTTGACCTCGACCAGGGTGGCGTCCTCGTCCACCATCACGGTCCACAGGTTGACCAGGATGTCAGCCACCTGATCGGCGACCTTGGCCGGGAACTTCGCCGCCTCGACGATCTCCCGGGCCTTGTCCGGCGTCACCCCGCGCAGGGCATCCACGCGAATCCGGGCCAGTGCCTCGGGCTTGGTCGCGGCGACCTCCTCGATGTCCATGCCGCCCTCGACGCTGGCCATGGCCAGGAAGGCCCGATTGGCTCGGTCGAGCAGGAAGGACACGTAGTACTCCTCGGCGATATCGCTCGCCGGGGTGACCAGGATCCGACGCACGACATGCCCCTTGATGTCGAGGCCGAAGATCGCGCGCGACTTCTCGGTCGCCTCGTCGGGGGTCTGGGCGAGCTTCACGCCGCCGGCCTTGCCGCGCCCGCCGGTCTTGACCTGGGCCTTGACCACCACGGCCGACCCGATCTTTCGCGTTGCCTCGTGCACCGCATCCGGGGAGTAGCAGACCTCGCCCGCGGTCACCGGGACGTGGTGCTTGCCGAACAGGTGCTTGGCCTGGTACTCGTACAGGTCCACCCGGGACTCCTCTTGGCTCGTCGACGCCCCTGCTGCCTCAGGCCCGGCCGTGAACCAAACTTCGCCCGGGCCGAGATGGGGTGAGCCTACTGAGGAGGTGACCGGCGCCTAGCCGACCGGGGTGTGATCTTGGACCCACTCAACGATCTGCTGAGTTGGGGTCCCGGGAGTGAAGATCCGGGCGACTCCCATCCCCTCGAGCTCGGCGATGTCGTCCTCGGGGATGATCCCCCCGCCGAAGACGATGATGTCGCCGGCGTCGCGCTGCCGGAGCAGATTCATCACCTCGGCGAACAGGGTCAGGTGGGCTCCGGAGAGGATCGATAGCCCGATGAGGTCGGCGTCCTCCTGGATCGCCGTGTCGACGATCTGGGCCGGGGTCTGATGCAGGCCGGTGTAGATCACCTCGATGCCCGCGTCCCGCAGGGCCCGGGCCACGACCTTGGCACCCCGGTCATGGCCGTCCAGGCCGGGCTTGGCGACGATCACGCGGATGGGCCGCGGGGCGGGAGTCGACACGCGGGAACGATACCCCGCACCCACCTCGCCCTTCCCGGGCATCGGCCTGCTGGAACGATCGCGCACCGACCTACCGGCTCGCACTCCACAGGCTGGCGATCGGGGTTGCCCAGACCCGATCGAGCAGTTCGAAGGTGGACGGGCCGGTATGCAGGACGAGCCCGCCGAGGAACCGATCCCCGATCCTGTCAGCAAGCCACGCCAGGTGCGCGGCATCCGTTGCCGACGGGGCGGCGGACGCCTTCACCTCGACTGCGACGACCCTTCCATCCCCGCGCTCGAGGACGAAGTCGATCTCCCGGTGCCCGCTGGTCGACCGCGCGTGGAAGATGCGGAAGGTGACGGGGCCGAGACTGGCGAGCGGGGAGATCTGCTGATGGACGAAGGTCTCCAGCACCCGGCCAAGGAGGGGACCATCGCGACGAACCGCTGGCAGTGCCGGCGCAAGGAATGCGGCATCGCACACCATCCGCTTCGGTGCCTTGGCAATGCTCGTGAGGCGATTGCTGGACCAGGACGGAACATCGACGATGAGGTGCATGCGGGTGAGCAGGTCGTGGTACCTGCGGCCGGTGTCGGTCGCAATCCCTGCGGCAGTTCGCAGCGACTGATCGGTCGCCGTCATCCCGGAGACCGCGAGCACCGCGTCGAGGTACCGGCGCAGCAGGACACCATCCACCCGCTCGCCGATATCGATCGGGTCGCGGTGGACGATGTCGCTCAGGTACGCGTCGATCCACAGGCGGCGGTCCGCGTCGCCGAGGGCGAGCGCTCCGGGGAATCCCGACCGGAGGGCGCAGGCCAGCACCTCGAGGAGATCGGCTCCGCCTGACGGGACGCTCCCGGGAACCGGCTCATCGGCAAGCATCGCCATCAGCGGATTGCCATGGGCGGCAGCCAGGCCCGCCGAACTGCTCGCCCGGATCTCCGCCTGGGTCATCGGTGCCATCGGGACGGTGATGACTCGACCGGTGCCGGCCCAGGCAGTCGCGCCGGCCTTCGGGTACGCGCTTCCCGTGAGGATGTACCTGCCGCTTCCGCCGGCCTGGTCGACGGCCCGCTTCACGGCGCCGAGGACCTCCGGCACGGCCTGCCACTCGTCCAGGAGCACCGGTGTCGCCAGGCCGGCAAGGGCTGCATCCGGGTCGGCGACGAACACCGCCCGCTCCCTGGGCGCGTCGAGTCGCACGGTCTCCGCCGCGAGCCTCGCGGCCGTCGTTGTCTTGCCGACGGCACGTGCGCCGGTGATCAAGGCCGCAGGGAAGGCCGCCATGACCTGCTGCAGTCGCGCGTCAGCCCAGCGGGGATGGAGGGCCACCCGTGTAGTCTAGTAAAAAATAACGATCACCATAAGCATTTTCTTGCGAACCTGCGCCGGCCGTGCCCTGGGCCTACGAGGCCTCAGGCTCAGGAGAGCTTGTCCACCGGTGCGTAGCGAAGCAGCAGCCGTTTCACGCCGGCAGTGCCGAAGTCAATGGTGGCATCGGACTTGTCGCCGACCCCGGAGGTCGCCACGACCGTGCCGAGGCCGAACTTCTGATGGGTCACCCGATCGCCGGCCTTGAGCGAGATGACCGGGCCGGTGCCCACGATCCGGTCCCCCAGCCGCAGGGCTGCCCCCGTGCTGCTGGGCGAGGAGCCGAATCCGCCGGCAGCCGGCGGCCGCGTGAGCGGCTCCTCGCGGCGCCAGTCGATGACCTCGGCCGGGATCTCGTCCAGGAAGCGGGAGGGCGGGTTGAACGACGGGGCACCCCAGGCGGAGCGGACGATCGACCGGCTCAGGTAGAGGCGCTGCCGGGCTCGGGTGATACCCACATAGGCCAGGCGGCGCTCCTCCTCCAGCTCGCGCGGGTCGCCCAGGGATCGCACGTGCGGGAAGACGCCGTCCTCCATGCCGGTCAGGAAGACCACCGGGAACTCCAGGCCCTTGGCCGTGTGCAGGGTCATCAGGGTGACGACGCCGCCGGATGCGTCCGCATCGGGGATCTCGTCGGCATCGGCGACCAGCGACACCCGCTCCAGGAAGTCGGTCAGGGTTCCCTCCGGGAACTCCCCCGCGAACTCCGAGGCGACCGACTCCAGCTCGGCCAGGTTCTCCAGCCTGGTCTCGTCCTGCGGGTCCGCCGATGCCCGCAGCTCGGCCACGTATCCGCTCTGCTCGAGCACTGCTCGCAGCACCGTCCCGGGGTCGGCACCGGACTCCACCAGGGTGCGCAGGCCCGCCATCAGCTCGTTGAACCCGCGGATGCAGGTCAGCGACCGGGTGGCAAGGCCCGGTGCCTGGTCAGCCCGGCCGAGTGCCTCGGCGAAGGAGGTGCGCTCGCGCTGGGCGAAGGACTCGACCATCGCCTCGGCTCGATCGCCGATCCCGCGCTTGGGGACGTTCAGGATGCGGCGCAGCGAGACCTCGTCATCGGGGTTCGCCAGGGCGCGCAGGTACGCGATGGCATCGCGAACCTCCTTGCGCTCGTAGAAGCGGACCCCGCCGACGACGCGGTACGGCATGCCGACGCGGATGAAGACGTCCTCGACGGATCTGGACTGGGCATTGGTCCGGTAGAACACCGCCACGTCGCCAGGCTGCACGGACTCCTCGTCGGTGAGCCGATCGATCTCGTTCGCGACGAACGAGGCCTCGTCATGCTCGTCGTCGGCGACATAGCCGATGATCGGTACCCCCTGGCCGGCGTCCGTCCAGAGGTTCTTGTCCCGGCGCCCGGCATTGCGGCTGATGATCGCATTGGCCGCCGTCAGGATGGTCTGGGTCGACCGGTAGTTCTGCTCCAGGACGATCGTGCGGGCGTCGGGGTAATCCCGCTCGAACTCCTCGATGTTGCGGATCGTCGCGCCGCGGAAGGCGTAGATCGACTGATCGGCATCGCCGACGACGCACAGCTGCCCGGGCGGCAGGTCGGCATCGGACGGGCCGACGAGCTCCTTGACCAGCTGGTACTGGGCGTGATTGGTGTCCTGGTACTCGTCGACCAGGATGTGCCGGAATCTCCGTCGATAGTGCTCTGCGACATCCGGGAACAGTTGCAGGACGGCAACGGCCCCGCTGATGAGGTCGTCGAAGTCGAAGGCGTTGGCGGCCAGCAGCCGGCGCTGGTAGTCGCCGTAGGCCTCGGCCAGCGTCTGCTCGGCATGGTTGGCGGCGCGGGCGCGGTAGGTCTCGTGATCGATGAGCTCGTTCTTCAGGTTCGACACCTGGGCCAGGAAGCCCCTGGGGTTGTAGCGCTTGGGGTCGAGGTCGAGGTCGCGCAGCACCATCGTCATCAGCCGGGTGGCATCGGCCTGGTCGTAGATGGTGAACGCGCTCGACACCCCGAGCCGCTTGGACTCGCTGCGCAGGATGCGCACGCAGGCGCTGTGGAAGGTCGACACCCACATCACCCGCGCCCGGGCCCCGATCAGCTCGGCCACCCGCTCCTTCATCTCGCCGGCGGCCTTGTTGGTGAAGGTGATGGCCAGGATCTGGCCGGGCTCGGCATCCGCCGTCGCCAGGAGGTGAGCGACGCGTCGGGTGAGCACCCGGGTCTTGCCTGATCCGGCGCCGGCCACGATGAGCAGCGGGGCACCGCGATGCTCGACCGCCTGGCGCTGGGCGTCGTTGAGATCGTCGACGAGTGCGCGCGCTCGGCCTCCACCGGGCTGGCTCACGGCGTTGCCCCTTCCACCCGGGGCATCGTAGGCGCAATCCCGGACACCGCCGCCCCGCCGCCCGCCAAGCCCCCGCCCCGCCCGATCGCGCCGAGTTCGACTCCCAGCGTCGCAAGGCCGTCGCCTTGCGACGCTGGGAGTCGAACTCGGCGCAAGGGTGGGCAGGGCTGGGTCAGCGCACGTAACCCACGACGGTGGCCCGGACCCTCGCCCCCACGTTCGAGGTGAAGGAGATGCTGCCGTCAGCGCCCACGGGTGCCAGGACCATGGCGGCGTACTGCTTGCCGGCGAGCACCGGAGCCGACCGGGTCTCGGGTGCAGTGCCCCCGGATGCGTAGACCGCGACCGTGCCGTCCTGCGCTGCCTTGCGCGTCTGCACCCGCAGCACGACTGCCGTGACCCGCTTAGCCTTCTTCGGCAGGCCGAAAGCCCCGGTGACCTGCACGGTCCTGGCCTGACCTGGCTCGAGACTGCCGCTGAAGGCCTTAGCAGCCGGTAGGGCTACGTACGCCTGCTCCGTGGCCGCGCTGCCGTAGGCCAGGACCTCGATGCGCACGGAGACGCTGGCCTTCTTGCCCTTGAGCATGATCGAGCCGCCCGATACCGGGACGACGACGACCGCCTTGCTCATGCGCTTCTTGGGGAAGGCGAGCCGGGTCGCCATTCGCCCGGGCTGGCCCATCCGGACGACACCCGCCTTGCTGCCGTCCTTCGCGGTCACGAAGAGCACCGCCGACGTCGCATCCCCCGGGACCCCGGCGAGCGGCACGGTGCGCGCCTCACCGGGCTGCAGCGGCCCCTGGGCAGTCGACTCGTAGCCGACGATCGAGCCCACGGCCATGAACGGCCCGGCGGGCTGCGGCGGGGCCGTCATCGCCAGCTGCTCGCCGGAGAAGTCGGGTGCCCCCTCAGGGTTCGGAACTGACGAGGCGGGTGCGGAGGGGACCGGCACCGCGGAAGCGGGTGCGGAGGGAGGATTCGGCGGACCCGCCGGAGGTGCCGGCGGCGGCACTGCGACAGCGCCGACAGACTGCGTCGGGGTGGCCGGGGTCGCCTGCATGGCAACCGCATCGCCGGTGGAGCCTGCCGGGTAGTAGCCCAGCACCTCGACCACGAGGTCGGTCGCACCTGCCGTGGTCGCGAGCGCGATGGTGCCCGAGGTGGACACCGGCAGGCTGATCTCACCTGCGGCATCGGCGCCCATGCCGACGCCAGCAACCGGGGTCGGCGCCTCCTGACCCGGGGTCCAGATTCGGACGGTTGCGGGGGCATTCGAGCCCAGGGCACTGACGCGGACCCGGACCGCGTCGACCCCGCTGGCCGGGACTCCCCCCTGGCCGAGGACGGGGACCAGCATCCGCGTCAGCGTCCTGGACCAGGTTCCCTGCAGCAGCCGGCATCGGCTGGCTACGCCGATGGCAGCGCGGGTGTCGAGGACGCGAACGGGGTCGACACCGACCAGCGCACCGCGCACCTGCCCGACGACTGGGGTGGCGGCCGAGCTCACCCGGGGGCAGTACGGCGCGTCCTGCGGGGTGCCGTCCCACATCGAGGTCGTCCCGGCCGCGCCATCCCAGGTGAGGGAGATATGGATGTGGTTACGGTGGCAGTCACTATCCGATGCAGGCGCTGGCCGGGCGAAGCATCCCTTGAGCTCGGCCCAGCCCTTGGCCACGTCATAGCCGCGCCAGATTCGGTCGTTCCACCCGATGTACATCACCCCCATCCGGATGGCGTTGCCGTAGGGCGTGCCGTACTGATCAGGCCCGAGGAGCCAGTTGAGTAAGGCCTCGGCATTGGCCCGCTCCTGGGCCTTGCGGACGCTGACCATCCAGTCGAGGGCCCGCCCCTCCTTATGCTCGCTCTGGCCGCCGATACTGCAGTTGCGCAGGATGCCGATGACCTGGCTCGCGCCATAGGTCGCGTGGATCAGGTCGGCCAGCCGCTGGGTACCCGGCTTGATGGTGGTGTCGCACTGGGCCTGGCCCTCGTAGCTCGGTGCGACGTCGTAGGCGGCCGGCAGCGCGACCGGAGCAACCGGGACGGCGGCCAGTGGCAGGCCAGTGCCCGGGGCCGGCGCTCCCGCGACGACGCCGGTCCAGGTGCTGGAGACCCAGCCCGACGGCGCGTCCTCGGCCGCTGCCGATGGGGCGAGGGCCATGCCCAGTGCCATGCCCAGTGCCATGCCCAGGGCCACCAGGGCGGACATGCCGGCGACCACGCTGGCTGCTGCCCGCCCGATGATGCGACCCGCCTTGAGCAGGGCAGAATGCCGGTCAGCCAGGGGGCGCACGCCCCTATGGTGACATGGCTATGACTCGTGGGGCGAAAGTGACGCGAGTGAAATGACAAGTGCGGGAGAAACAATGCTGGACGACCACGAGATCGAGCGAATCCTGGTCGTCACGGCCCATCCGGACGATGTCGACTTCGGCGCCGGCGGCACGATCGCCTCGTGGACCGACGCGGGCATCACCGTGACGTACTGCATCATCACCAACGGCGATGCCGGCGGGGCTGACCCGGCCGTCCCGCGCAGCGAGATCCCCCGGATCCGCCAGGCCGAGCAGCGGGCAGCCGGTGCAGTCCTCGGCGTGACCGACGTGCGCTTCCTGGACTACGTCGACGGGGAGCTGACCGTCACCCACGAGTTGCGCCGGGATATCAGCCGGGTGATCCGGCAGGTGCGCCCGCAGCGCATGCTCATCCAGTCGCCCGACCGCAACTGGGATCGCATCTACGCCTCCCACCCCGATCACCTTGCCGCCGGCCAGGCCGCGATCTTCGCCGTCTACCCCGATGCCCGCAATCCATTCGCGCATCCATCACTGCTGCAGGACGAGGGCCTCGACGCCTGGACCGTCCCCGAGGTGTGGGTGATGGGCAGCCCCGACCCCAATCACTGGCTCGATGTCACCGAGCAGTTCGAGCGCAAGATCACCGCCCTATGGGCGCATGACAGCCAGGTCGCCCATACCCCGGAGTTCCCCGATCGGGTGCGCCAGTGGATGGGGATGGCAGCAGGCCAGGCCGGCCTGCCCGAGGGGAGATTGGCCGAGGCGTTTCGGCTCGTCGCCACTGCCTGAGGCAGTGGCGGGTCAAGCGCGTCGCCACGGCCCAATGAACTCACGCGGCAGCGCGCTAATGCGGCGACGGTCCCAGCAGGTGACGCTGGGATGCCGTCAGCTGCGAGCGGACGTCCGCGGGCACGTACGTATCCCAGGGTGTCTGGGTCGTCCTGCCCTGCCGGGTGAAGTACACATGCACCACGCGCCGGCGCCGGCCGTCGTGATTGGTGCTGGCACCGTGCAGCAGGTGGGCGTTCATGATGATGACGCTGCCCGCCCGAGCGGCGGCATACCGAACCCCTGGGTCATCGTCTCCGGCGAGTACGGCCGACCCCTGGGTGCCGGGCAGGTAGCGCGTGGCCCCGTTGCCTGCGTCCATGTCGTCGAACACCCACAGGGAGTTCACCGTGACGACGCCATCAGCGCCGATCGGGCCCTCGTCCCGATGGAGGGTCTGATGACCGGAGCCTGCCACCGGCTCGAGCGCATTGAGCGAGCTCAGGCGCGGGTCGGGCATGAGGCTTCGCACCAGGCCGATCACCGGCTCCCGCTCGATCAGCCCCTGGAAGAACGGATCCTTGCTCAGCAGGTTGGTCGCGAAGCGCGAGCCATCGGGCAGGGCCAGGATCGGCTCGCCAGCAGCACCGGAGTCGATGTCGAACCCGGGTACCGGGAGTGGTCGCCGCCGACGAGGCCGTAGATAGACGAGACGTTGATGATGCGCCCCCACCCGCGCTCGATCATCCCGGGGGCAAGGGCCTGGATGAGCCAGAACGGCGATTCGACATTCAGCGACATGATCCATCGCCAGTCCTGCGATGTCACCTCGTCCCAGGGCGCGCGGTGGGCCAGGCCCGCGTTGTTGACGAGGATGTCGATCGATCCGGCCGCATCGACCAGGCGTTGCACGTCGTCCTGGCTCGTGACGTCCGCCGCGATCGGCACCACGCGCTCGCCGAGCGCCCTGGCGGCCTCATGCAGCGGTTCGGCCCGCCGACCGCAGATGACCACGGTCGCACCCGCGTCCACCAGTGCCTCGGTCATCTGCAGGCCCAGCCCGTCGCCGCCGCCCGTCACGAGGGCACGCTTGCCGGTCAGGTCGAAGTCGCTGAGTTCGGTCATGGCCGGTCGGCCCCTGTCTTCCAGCGCCAGCCACCGCACACGCCGTTGATCCGCATTACGGAATGCTCGTTCACATCGCAGGAACCTAGTACATGAGGAATGGCCTGTCCACCAGGTACGGCGATGTCGTTCCCGGGGTACGGGGAACGGCTATCCATGGCAGGATGCGGACCTGCTGAGACCTCGCTCGAGGTTGAGACCCTTGCCTGAGATTGAGTTGGACGCATCGTGAACCCTAGGAATGATGATCGGCGCACCGACGAAGTGGCGGTCCTGACGAAGGCGATGGCCATCCTGACCAGCCTGGCGGCCGAGGGTCCGTCCACCGTCGTGCGCATCTGCGAGTTCACCGGCGTCACCAAGCCCACGGCCTACCGGATCCTGAAGACCTTCGAGGTGGGGGGCTACGTCATCCGCGATGACGCGCGACGCGAGTACCGGATCGGCCCGGCGCTGTACGGGATGAGCCGGGCACTTCGATCCGAGCACGGCCTGCTGCAGCTGGCCCGGCCGATCATGCAGGAGCTCAACGAGTCGCTGGGCGAGACGGTGAATATCGGCGTCCTGAACAACCTGAACGTCATCTACCTGGACTCGATCGAGAGCGCCCAGCGACTGAAGGCGACCGTCCAGGTGGCAACGAAGGAGCACCTGCACTCGACTGCGCTCGGCAAGGCGATCCTGGCCTGCCTGCCCGATGACGAGGCGCGCCAGCTGCTCGAGGCGGCAGATCGCCCGCAGCTCACGCCTGGAACCGTGACGTCAGTCGACGAGCTGATGAAGCAGATCCAGCAGATCCGCTCGCAGGGGTATTCAGTCGACGACGAGGAGAACGAGGTGGGCTCGCGCTGCGTCGGCGCGGCCATCACCGATGTCTCGGGCCATGCACTGGCAGCGATCAGCGTCACCGCGCCGACATCGCGGATGAACGCACGGGAGATGGTCCTCATCGGATCGACGGTCCATCGAGCCTGCGCTGAGCTCAGCGCGATGATCTAGGCCCATTTCAGCAACGAGCAGCACCGCGACCGAGCACGGCATCACCGATGCCTCAAGCCCGGCCGGTGGTCGGGCTGCC
>JAGWXF010000007.1 GCA_018970025.1 Actinomycetales bacterium
AAAGCAGTCGGGTGAGGGTAAAAAGAATGGCGACGAGGACCATGAGCGTCAGGGCTGCACCCCATGCCCTGGTCACCGAGTCCGGGTACGGCTGGGCGACATTGCTGAAGATGTAGGTGGGCAGGGCGCTGATCGGGTCGAGGAAGGGCACCAGCACGGTCTTGTCATTCTTCAATGCCGTGAGCAGCAGGGGCGCAGTCTCTCCCACGACCCGGGCGATCCCCAGGATCGTGGCCGTGATGATGCCCGTCTTGGCGGCCGGGATGACGACCTGCAGCACCACTCGCGCCCGCGTCGAGCCCAGCGCCAGCGCACCCGTTCGCAGGTCCTCGGGGACCAGGCGCAGGACTTCCTCTGCCGTCCGGGCAACGGTCGGCAGCATGAGGATCGCGTAGGCCAGGCCGGCAGCGAAGGCGCTCGTCTGCAGGACGCCGGTCAGGATGAAGACCGTCAGGATGAACAGGCCAGCGACGACTGACGGCACGCCGCTCATCGCCTGCACGAAGAACCGCACATAGGGCACCGCACGGCCGCGAACCTCGGTGATGTAGATCGCCGTCGCGATGCCGATCGGGACGGCCACGATGGTCGCGATCGCCACGATCAGCACGGTACCGAGCACAGCGTGGCCGATGCCGCCATAGCCGAGTGGCGTGCTCGGGCTGATGTACTCATTGTTCTGGTAGAGGAATGACCAGTTGACCTGCTGGTCGACATACAGGGCCTTCACGCCCAGGCTGACGATCGACCAGATGACGGAGGCGAGCACCACGAGGCTGAGGATGGTCGCGCCGATGGCGAGCACGATGATAACCGCATCACCGGCCGACTTCGTTCCGCGCAGCACCACGGATGCCACGATTGACGCGATCAGCTGCAGCGGCAGGTAGCCGGCGATCATGATCACTGGCTTGGGGATGTCGGTGAACCACCACAGGCCCACGACGATCGCCGCCGGGATCAGCACCGCCAGGAAGACCACGAGGCGGAAGTTGGCCGTCCGCCTCCCCCAGGGATGCAGGGGCTCCTGCTGGGAGAGCCGCGGCAGCTCGGCGGAGTCGAAGACCATGGTCCCGGAGGATCCGTGGGCCTGGCCTTCCTGTCCTGGATCTGTGGTTGAGGTGCTCATGATCGCAACTTGCCCGTCCTGCTCACGATGAGGTTGGCGATGACATTGACGATGAGCGTGCCCATGAACAGCACGAACCCGGCTGCCAGCAGCATGTCGATCTCCTCGGGCCCAGAGGCCTCGCCGAACTTCGACACGATGAGCGTGGCGATCGAGCCGCCGCCGGATTCGATGATGCGGAAGAAGTTGACGTCGAAGACGATCTTGAGCACAAAGAAGACCGCGATCGTCTCCCCAAGGGCCCGACCGAGGCCGAGCATCACCCCGCCGACGATGCCCCCACGACCGTACGGCAGCGCGACGTACCGCAGCATCGACCACATGGAGCAGCCGAGGGACTCGGCGGCGTTGATGAGCTCCGGTGGCGTGCGATCGAGCACTTCCCGGGTGACCGAGGTGATGATCGGGATCATCATCACCGCCAGTACAAGCCCGGCGACGAATGGGGTGCCGATGTAGTTGCCCGAGTCGTTCTGGAAGATCGGGATCCAGCCCAGGTACTGGTGCAGGAGCTGCTGCCATTCGACGGCGGTGGGCTGCAGGACGTAGAAGGCCCACAGGCCCAGGATCACGCTGGGGATGGCCGCCATCAGGTCGACCAGGTTCGTCAGGGCTCGCTTGACGCCGCGAGGCGCCAGGAAGACCATGAAGACCGATAGCAGGAGCGAAACCGGAACGGCCACGACCAGCGCGATGACCGACAGCAGGATCGAGCCGTAGAGCATCCCGAAGATGCCGTAGATCGGCGGATCGCTGAAGGAATCCCATGCTGAGGTCGTCAGGAAGGACAGGCCCTGGGTCTGCAGGACGGGGATCATCTTCAGGCCGAGGAAGATGGTGATCCCCGCTAGCACGAACAGGGCCGTGAACGCCGCCGCCGTGATCGTGCGATTGAAGATCCTGTCACCGCGGTGGGAGGTCGCCGCTGATGCGAGGTCGCGCATGACCTCAGGTTGCGCCATGCCAGAACTGTGGCGCCTCCGGGTTGCCCCGGCATGCGCTGAGGGCGACGAATCCGGGAATGAATGGTGAACGGCAGGTGAACGTGCCCGCCGTCGGCTACGTGCGCGGGTGATCGGATCCCGGGATCTGCTCCAGCGCGTGGGCCAGGATTGGGGCGAGGACGGCAAGGGCATCACGCGCTCCCCCGGGCGAGCCGGGCACGTTGATGACCAGGGTCTGACCGGCAAGCCCGGCAATGCCCCGGGAGAGGATCGCCGTCGGGATGCCCTGCGCAACCCCATGCGCTCGCAGGGCCTCGGCGATCCCGGGGACTACTCGGTCGACCACCGCACGGGTCATCTCCGGGGTCCGGTCACTTGGCGTGAGGCCCGTCCCACCGGTCGTGATCACCAGGTCGAACTCCTGCGCCACCGCCTCGCGCAGCGCCTGCGCGACTGGATCGCCATCCGCAACCACCCAGGGTCCGGTCACCGACAGGCCCAGACGCAGCAGCCCGTCGACCAGCACCGGCCCGGATCCGTCGTCCCAGACGCCAGCGGCTGCCCGCGTCGACACGGTCACGACCAGTGCTCGCCTGGCCGCGCTGAGCTCGGTCACGGCTCGCGCACCCAGTGGCCCGAGCGGCCGCCTCGCTTCTCCTGCAGCTCGATCGATCCGATGGACGCAGTTCGGTCAACCCCCTTCACCATGTCGATCAGGGCCAGTGCGGCGACCGCGACGCAGGTCAGGGCCTCCATCTCCACGCCCGTGCGATCGGCAGTTCGGACGGTCGCGCTGATGCCGACGTGGTCGTCCTGGACGTCGAGGGTCACGTCGACCCCGTGGATGGCGATCGGATGGCAGAGCGGGATCAGGTCGGCCGTGCGCTTGGCCGCCTGGATTCCGGCGATGCGTGCCACGGCAAGGACGTCGCCCTTGGGCATGTCCCCGCCGCGGATGCTCGCGATGACGGACGGCGACATGCGCACCCGACCGGTCGCGGTCGCCTGGCGGACAGTGACCTCTTTGGCCGTCACGTCGACCATCCGGGCGTCGCCGTGCTCATCGAGGTGGGTGAATCGAGGGTCAGTCATGCCAATATCCGATCGTCCATGGCTCATGTGTCATCACTGGCTCAGGGCTCATCCGTGGCGAAGGTCGATCACCTGGACGCGTTCGCCCGCCTGCACGCGTCCTTGATCGGTCGGGACGACGATGAGGCAGTTCGCCTGGGCCAGCCCGCCGATGGCATGCGAGCCCGCGATCCCGACCGGCTCGACGGTTGCGTATTCATATCCAGTCAGGCGCCCGCGCATGAACTGGGTCTTGTTGGCAGGGGAGTCGAATCCGGTCAGGCAGGCAGCGTGCATGATGGGCCGCTCGACCTCGGCCAGGCCCCGCAGGGCGCGGATCACCGGACGGACGTACACCTCGAAGGACACATAGGAGCTCACCGGGTTGCCGGGCAAGGTGATGATGGGCGTGCCGCGCTCGCCGACGTGGCCATGGCCCTGGGGCATCCCCGGATGCATGAGCACCTTCGTGAACTCCACGGTTCCCAGCGTGCTGAGCACCGCCTTCACCGTGTCGTAGGCGCCCATGCTGACGCCGCCGCTGGTCACGATCAGGTCCGCGCGATGCAGCTGCCCTTCGATGGCCTCCATGAATGCGGCGTCATCGTCGACGATGGGGCCGACACGATAGGCGATCGCTCCGGCCTCCTGCACGGCACTGACCAGCATGTAGCTGTTGCTGTCGGTGATCAGTCCCTTGGTCAGCGGGGTGCCGGGCTCGACCAGCTCACTACCCGTGGATATCACGATGACACGGGGGCGAGGGTGGACGCGCACCTCCGCCTGGCCGACGGCAGCCAGGACGGCCACCTGCCGGCTGGTGAGCTCAGTGCCCTGGCGAACGACGACGGTCCCTGCCATGACGTCGGCGCCAGCGCGTCGGATGCAGGCGCCAACCGGTACCGAGTCGCTGACGGAGACGATGTCCGTGCTCCCGTCCGTCAACTCGACGGGCACGATGGCATCCGCGCCATCAGGGATCGGAGCGCCGGTCATGATGCGCACGGCCGTTCCGGGCTGAACGGCCTCGGACGCCCGGTAGCCGGCCGGCACGTCGTCGATGACGCGCAGCCGCACCGGGCTCGCCGGCGACGCCCCGGCGACATCGCGTGCCTGGATCGCGTAGCCGTCCATCGAGGAGTTGTCGAAGGAGGGCAAGGGCCAGGGCGCCCGGACGTCCTCCGCCAGGACGCACCCAACTGAGTCGATCAATGGCACCTCAATCGGCGCCAGCGGCTCGATCCCCTTGAGGACCTGCGCCCGGTACTGGTCAACGGTCAGCACCCCGGGAGCCTATGGGGCTGCAGGGGATTTCGACACTCGACCGCTCGGGCAGCCCTCGCACGTCCTCACGCGACGGTGACGTGCAGCTCCTCGAGCAGGCCGACGACCCGGGCCCTCACCTGATCGCGGATCACGCGCACCTGCTCGACCCCCTGGCCGTGCGGATCCTCCAGCGTCCAGTCGAGATAGCGCTTGCCAGGGAACACGGGGCATGCATCACCGCAGCCCATCGTGACGACGACATCCGCCGCGCGCACGACCTCGTCCGTCCACGGCTTGGGGAACTCACCGGAAATGTCGATCCCGACCTCGGCCATCGCAGCAATGGCCGCCGGATTCACCTCACTGCCCGGCTCCGAGCCGCCGGACCACCCGACTACCCGATCGCCGCCGAGGGCCCGCAGGAAGCCCAGGGCCATCTGCGAACGCCCGGCATTGTGCGTGCACAGGAACAGCACGACTGGCCGATCGTCACTCACCTTTCCCTCGACGAGGGCTAGCGCCCTCAGTCGCTCACGGGCGAATCGCTCGGCGAAGGTCGGCAGATACTTCGTCACTGCCAGGCGTCCGGCGAACTCGTCATAGGAACTGAGCAGGAAGCTCTCGATCGTCTGTGCTGCGAAGATGCCCTCGAATTCCTTCTGCAGGATCGCAGCAGTCGATCGCAGGATGACCTGATGCTCCAGCGGGATGCCTGGATCGGCTGCGGACTGCGGGGTCTGGCTCATCGGTGCCTCCTTGGCTTGTGATGTGGTCGGGCGTGCGCTCGGCGGGCAAGTCGCTCGACTCGCTGGCGCAGTTGGGCAGCGGCAGCGACGAAGGCGTCGTCGGTGCCGACGGCGGATGGATCGGCAATTGACCAGTGCAGCCGGGGGTTCGGCAGGCCCGGCAACTCCTCATTGACGGCGTCGCAGACCGACACGACGAGGTCATCGGGGCGGAGCACCTCGTCGATCGAACGCGGGAGGTCCTGGGCGATGCGCAGGCCGAGTGCCTTCGCGGCCCGACGGGCCCCCGGATTGATGCGCGCAGCCGGAGACGTCCCGGCTGATGCGGACGGCACCTCGCTGGCCTCCCGCCACAGGGCATTGGCGAGGATGGATCGGGCCGAGTTGTGGGTGCAGACGAAGACCACGCGCGAGGCCGCGAGCCGGGGCCCGGATAGCCCTTCCGGCCCGCCATTGAGGACGTCACCGAGCCCGGCGAGCGACTCGGGAGTCAACTGGACGTAGGAACGGCGCCGATCGTGCTGGGAGTGCTGCCGTCGCACGAGGCCCGCCTCCTGCAGGGCCTTCAGATGATGGGCGAGCAGGTTGCCGGAGATCCCAAGGCGGCTGGCGAGCGCATCCGGTGACAGGTCCTGCAGTCGCAGCAGTTCGAGCACGCCCAGCCGCGTCGGGTCAGCCAGGGCAGCGAAGCCCCGTGCCCAACGCTGGCGATCCTCGACACCGCTCATCGGCAGTGCATCAGCACGGTCACGTTCCGCAGGCGGCGGATCAGACGTGGAATTTTGATCAATGTTCATTGATTCAAATCTTATTGAATTAGTATCGGCCGTCAAGACCGGTCGGACGACCGTCCGCCGGCGACGTGCACGAAGGAAGGCAACTCCATGCTCCCCAAGCGCCTGGCCGCCGAGTTCCTCGGTACCGCGATCCTGGTCGCGACGGTCGTCGGCTCCGGCATCATGGGCACCCAGCTGACCGATGACCTCGCCGTGACCCTGCTGATCAACGCCGCGGCGACCGTGGCCGTCCTCGGCGTCCTCATCTGGGCTATCGGCCCGATCTCCGGGGCCCACTTCAACCCGCTCGTGACCGGCGTGGCCGCCGCCCGGCGAGAGATGCGGCCGACGGAAGCTGGTGGCTACCTCGTCGTCCAGGTCACCGGCGGTGTCGCCGGCGCGATCCTGGCGAACCTGATGTTCGCGCTCCCGGCAGTCGAGCCCTCGAGCACGATCCGCAGCGGCTGGGGCATCTGGCTGGGCGAGGTCGTTGCCAGCGCAGGACTGCTGCTGGTCATCGGCGCGCTCACGCGCACCGGGCGCGGTCACCTCGGAGCGCTCCTCGTGCCCGCCTGGATCGGGGCCGCCTACTTCTTCACCTCTTCCACGTCGTTCGCGAACCCGGCCGTCACGATCGGCAGATCCCTCACCGACACCTTCGCGGGCATCGCACCTGCCTCGGTGCTGCCGTTCATCGGATTCCAGGTCATCGGGGCGGCTATCGGAGCCGGGCTCACCGAGTTCTTCTACCCGCGGCCATCGGGCGCGCCCGGGCCACTCGACCTGCCCGATCCCGTGCACCTACCCCAGGACCCACGCGCCTGAGCGGCCCTCAGGGGTGCCCGCGCGGATACGCTCAGCGCGTGACTCCCCCGGCCGCCGACCAGGAGACCACGCCGGCCGTTGCCGTGCACCTGTTCGCAGCGGCACGGGCTGCCGCCGGATGCTCGGTGGTGGAGGTGCAGCCGGGCACCCTTCTCGCGGTGCTCGATCAGGCCGTGGCGAGATGTCCGGGCCTGGGCGACGTCCTGCCCCGCTGCAGCTTCCTGGTGAATGAGGTCGCTGCGCATGACATGTCCGCCGAGGTCCCCTCCGGCGCACGGGTCGACGTCCTGCCTCCCTTTGCCGGTGGCTGACGCGCCCCACCGTGCGCCGACTTCGACCGCTACCGCCACAAGGCGCCCCGGGAGCGACGCTGGGAGTCGAAGTCGGCGGATGGGTGCCGTCGGCAGCCCCTAGCCCCCGATCGCGCTCATCGGCCGCGCCGGCTGCAGGAAGCCGGGGTCGTTGATCCCGTGACCGGGAAGCTTGGCGCGCACCGACAGGCCTAGCCGCTCGGCCACCTGAGTACGCACCGCTGCCTGGTCCAGGCTCGGGTCGCGCAGCACGGCCCGCACATCGGTCTCGTCCTGGGCGAACAGGCAGTTGCGGACCTGGCCGTCGGCGGTCAGCCGCAGCCGGTCACACGCAGCGCAGAACGGCTTGGAGACACTCGCGATGATGCCCACCGTCGCCGGCCCGCCGTCGACGACGAACTCCTCGGCTGGCGCCGATCCCCGGGTAGGCAGTGCCACCAGGTCGAACTCGGCGGAGAGCAGGGCGAAGATGTCGTCCGCCGTCACCATCGCCGCCCGGTCCCATGCTCCCTGGGCGTCCAGCGGCATCTGCTCGATGAAGCGAAGGCTCCAGCCCTCGGCAATGGCATGCCGCAGCATCGGCACCGCCTCATCGTCGTTGATCCCGCGCATCAGCACCGCATTCACCTTGACCGGGAGCAGCCCAGCCTCCTGGGCGGCAGCGATCCCGGCGAGCACGTCCGCATGGCGATCCCGGTAGGTCAGCCGCTTGAAGCGCACCGGATCCAACGTGTCCAGGCTGATGTTCACCCGCTCCAGGCCGGCCTCCCGCAGCGCCTGGGCCATCGCCGGCAGCCGCAGGCCATTGGTGGTCAACGCGATCCTGGGCGGGCTCGGCAGCGCAGCGATCCGGCTCACGATGTCGACGACATCAGGTCGAAGCAGCGGCTCGCCACCGGTGAGCCGCACGCCGGTGATCCCGTGCTCGGCCGCGACCGAGATGACCGTGAGCAGCTCGTCGGCAGTCAGCAGGTGGTCGCCCGGAATCCACTCGGAGAAGTCATGGGGCATGCAGTAGGTGCAGCGCAGGTTGCATCGATCGGTCAGCGAGACCCGCAGGTCACGGTGCTGGCGGCCGAAGGCGTCGACGAGCATGCTCATGCGCAGTTCACCCACTCATCCGTGCCGTCCGCGAACACCTGGTGCTTCCACACCGGCAGCCGCTCCTTGGTCAGGTCGACCAGGGCCGAGCAGGCCATGAAGGCCGTGTCGCGATGCATGCTCGAGACAGCTGCGATCAGCGCCGACTCGCCGATCGGGATGCTGCCGACCCGATGCGCCACCGCCAGCGCGATGATGTCGAACCGTCCCTCGATCTCCGCAGCAACGTCAGCGAGCACGCGCCCGGCAGTCGGATGCCCCTCATAGTGCAGCGATGCCACCGCCCGGCCATGGTCCACATTGCGGACATCACCGCAGAACGTGACGACCGCACCAGCCCGGGGGTCGGCGACCAGGGCCTCCACGAGTGCTCGGTCCAGGGGGCGATCGACTACCTCGACCAGCCGGGTCACGCTCATCACGACATTATTGGGGTTCACGGCACCATCTGCGACCAGAAGGGAGCCCGGATGCGAATTGCCGGCCTGGTCCTCGCCGCAGGAGCCGGGTCCCGGTTCGGCCAGCCGAAGGCGCCAGTCGTCGTCGGTGGTGAGCGCCTGGTCGATCGGGCCGTGCGCATCATCCGCGAAGCAGGGGCGGATCCTGTTCTCGTCGTGCTCGGCGCCTGGCAGGGGGACGTCCCCGACGCGACCGTCGTCCTGAATCCAGACTGGGGATCAGGCATGGGCTCCTCCCTTCGCGCCGGGCTCACCGAACTGCTGAACGTGGAGGCGTACGCCGACGTCGACGGCGTCGTGGTGACCCTGGTCGACCTGCCCGGCCTCACCTGCGCAGCGGTTCGCCGCCTCATGCTCCACCCGTCCTCGCTGGCTGCGGCCAGCTTCGACGGCAGTCGAGGCCACCCGGTCAAGTTCGCCCGCGAGCACTGGGGGCCGGTCGCGGACCAGGCCATCGGCGACGCCGGGGCACGCGCCTACCTGCGAGATCGGGATGATGTCGTGCTCGTCGAGGTCGGGGACGTTGCCAGTGGCGAGGACGTGGACCGACCGCAGGACCTGCCGGAAGTTGGCAGCCGCGCGTAGGCAAGGATCAGCCTCGCTGAGCAGCGACGGCAGCAGGAAGGGACCTCGTGCAGGCTCGTGCCTGGCTGCGGCCATCGCGGACGGTCCCCATCACCACATGGCGGTCCGCCTCCCGCTGGACGTCGCGACCGAGGACCCTGGCGATCCTGATCACGGGCCTGGTCCTGTTCGGCACCGGCGATGGCCTGCTGGTCGTTGCCGGGCACGGGGTGAGTCCGTGGACCGTCCTGGCGGAGGGCCTGGCCCTGCGGCTGCCGATCACGATCGGCGTGGCTACCTTCGTCGTCAGCAGCCTCGTACTCCTGCTGTGGATCCCGCTTCGGCAGCGTCCCGGACTCGGGACCATCGCGAACATCATCCTGATCGCGGCCGCCCTAGAGGCCACCGTCCGGGTGGTGCCGCAGCCGCACGGCTGGTTCTCCTTCGCGCTGGTCCTCGTGGCGATCGCGCTCATCGGCCTCGGCAGCGGTCTGTACCTCACGTGCAACCTCGGTCCGGGACCCCGCGATGGCTGGATGACCGGCATTCACCATCGCACCGGATGGCCCGTCGCGCGGGTTCGGCTGGCGATCGAGGTCGTGGTGCTGGCGATCGGATGGCTGCTCGGCGGCACGGTGGGACTGGGGACGGTCGCCTTCGCGCTGCTCATCGGCCCCGCCGTGGGCTTCGGGCTGTTGCTCGCCGGATGGATCGGACGCTCGCCGGGGCAGCCGACCGCCGAGGTGGACGAAGAGGAGTTCCCCGAACTCGACGCCTGATCACCGGCCGGCACCGAGGCCGGGCGTATCAGGCAAGGAAGGGCCGCAGCTCAACCCTGCGATTGCAGTGCCTCGACGCCTCAGAGGCGAGGGCCAGCGCAGCCTGCTGGTCGGGAGCATCGATGATCCAAAAGCCGGACATGTAGTCGCGCGACTCCAGAAACGGCCCTTCGGTGATGGTCGACTCCCCCTGCCCTCCGTCAGGGTCACGACGGCTATCGATGACCGCGGACGCCGACGGATGCGCCAGCCCAGCCGCCATCACCCAGTGTCCTGCTGCCCGCAAACGCCCGTTGTAGGCCGTGATTGCAGCCATCTCATCGGACGTCGCCTCGCCGGTTGCATCGTCAATGACGGCCATCAGGAACCGCATCGCACCTCCCTCGCGCGGATGGCGAAAATGTACTGCGGCCGCACCTCAGCGACTGCCATCCACAGGGTCCCTTCGGGGACTTCCCCCACGGCACCGGCGTCCATACGTTCGCCGGGCATCCCTTCCAGCCGAGGCCGCGCAAACCGGTGCGCGACCCCGGCACGAAGGGAGGTGATGCGGTGGGCCACCCGCACGACGGCGGCCGAGGAAAGCGAATGACCCTGGCGACGCTGGCAGCGATAACAGCGCTGCTGGAGCTCGCCAGGGCCATCGCGGAACTCATCCGGACCCTCTGAGGTCACGGGGACCGCATCGGGGTGTCAACGGGTAGCATCCGTTGGCACCCCACGATCGTAGGCCGGTGGTCCGCTGCCGGCAAGGCCTTGGGCAACGCGCATCGCACAACCGTTCGCCCCGTATCCGCTCAGCGAAGGAAGAGTGCCGTCAGCCGCTTCGTCGTGAAGGCCGCGCCGATGACCGCCAACGCGGCGAAGTACAGGACACTGCCAGCAAGGCCGACGTCGAAGTGCCCGAACCACAGTCCCCGCACCATGGCAATCGCCTGGGCCAGGGGTGTGACCTCCACGATGACTTGAAGCCAGGTCGGATAGGTCGAAATGGGGTAGAAGGTCCCGGAGAAGAGGAACATCGGCAGGAGCCAGAAGTTCAGCCAGTTCAGTTGCTGGAAGGACGTCATGTACGAGGTAACCGCCATACCGATGGCCGAGAACGCGAAGGCGATGAGCAACGCTGCAGGGATCGTGAGCAGGGCCCACCAGCTGGGAATCAGGCCGAACACCGCGGTGACGGACATGAACCCACAGGCATAGATCCCTCCCCGCAGCACTGCCCAGCCGATTTCGCCGAGCGCGACGTCCAGCGAACCGAGGGAGGTCGCGAGCATGCCCTGGTAGATGCGGGAGAAGTGCATCTTGAAGTAGACGTTGTAGGTCGAGTCGAAGATGGCTCCGTTCATCGCGCTCGAGGCGAGCAGCGCGGGGGCGATGAACGCCGCGTACGTGATCTGCGATCCCTGGGCATCGACGCCTCCGACGAGCCCTCCGATGCCGAATCCGAAGGACAGCAGGAAGAGGACCGGCTCGACGAAACCCGTCAGAAATGCCAGCAGGTTGCTCGTGCGCAATGCCGTGAAGGCCCGCTGCATGACCGCATGCGGCCTGCCCGAGTAGATTCCGGCCCCGGGATACGAGCCGCGCCGCTCGGCAATCGCCACTGCCGCTGACGTGACGACGACCTGGGTGATCATGCGGTGAGCCGTTGTTCAAAGCGCCGCCTTGCGACCAGCAGGCCCACGCTGCCCATGAGGACGAGGTAGCAGAAGCTGACCGCTACCTGCCAGGAAGGCAGCGGCATACCGTAGGAAAGCCACCTGCCGAGCTCGGTGGCATGCCAGAGCGGCGAGATCCATCCGATCCACTGGACGGAGATGGGCAGTGTCGAGAGCGGATAGAACGTCCCAGAGAACAGGAACATGGGCATGATCACCAGGCGCATCGCAATCGAGATGATCGCATCATCGTTCTTCGCGTGTGCCGTGATGGCGAGCATCAGCGCGCCCCAGCACGCACCCGCGAAGACGGCCACCGGGATCAGGGTGAGGGCCGACGCCCACTCGACGGCACCGAACGCCCGCAGCACGAGCCAGTAGACAGCCGTCGTGAACGTCACACGGCAGACCGCTGCAATAAGCACGCCGTCGGCGATCTGCCCGCCGGTGAGCGCGGTTGACCGCATGGCAAAGAAGCCCTTGTCCCATAGGAAGCCTGCCAGGGTCGGGAACATCGCCTCGGTCATGGCTCCTTGCATGGCCGCCGCAGCCATCAGGGCCGGTGCCAGGAACAGCAGGTACGGCACGCCGCCGAGTCCCTGCGGCCCGAGGCTGGCATTGACCAGGCTACCCACCCCCAGTCCGATCGACGCGAGGTAGAGGACGGGGTTGCCGAGGCCATCAGTAATGACGGCCCGCTTCCATTTCCACATGTTGCGCAGTCGGTACTCCGCGACATACAGCGCGCCGATCCGTCCGACGCGGCGGACATCGACATGCAGCCGCCCTGTCGGCTGCGTCCCGATGCTCATGCATCCTCCAGCGTCCGGCCGGTCAGCCGAAGGAAGACGTCCTCCAGCGAGCACCGACGGACCAGCGAGGTCAACGGCATCAGGCCCCGGGCGACGATCGCCTGCAGGGTTGCCTCACCCTGATCGGCATAGACGAGGATGCGATCGGGCAGGACCTCCATTCGGTCGCCGATATCCGAGATGGACGCGGCAATCTCCCCATTCCGCCCTGATCCGAATCGGACCTCGACCACCTCTCTGGACGCATACTGGCGGATCAGCGAGGCGGGGGATCCCTCGGCAACGATCCGGCCGCGGTCCATGACCACCAGCCGGTCGCACAGTTGCTCTGCCTCGTCCATATAGTGCGTCGTGATGACCAGGGTGGCGCCATCCTCCTTGAGTCGGAACAGCCGGTCCCACAGGATGTGCCGTGCCTGCGGGTCCAGCCCGGTCGTGGGCTCGTCCAGCATCACGATGGAAGGATCGTTGACCAGGCCCCGGGCGATGGTCAGTCGCCGCTTCATCCCACCGCTGAGCGAGTCGACCTTCGCATCTCGCTTGTCCTCCAGCTGCGCAAAGGCCAAGAGCTCGTCAATCTTGGGCGTGAGATACGAGCGAGGCAGGCCGAAGTACTTGCCGTAGATATACAGGTTCTCCGCGACCGTGAGCTCAGTGTCGTTGTTGTCCTGCTGGGGGACGACCCCGAGGTGCGCGCGGATCGCCGGGCCGTCGATCGACGGATCCTTGCCGAGGATGCTCAGTTCGCCTGAGGTGCGCAGGAGCGTGGCGCCGATCATCCGCATGGTCGTGGACTTCCCGGCACCGTTCGGGCCGAGGACGCCGAAGGACTCGCCGGGGGCCACGGAGAAGTCGATGCCGTCAACGGCAATGAACTCACCGTATGCCTTGGTGAGGGTGCGGGCGGTGATCACGGGCCAACTCAATCACGGCCCAACCCGATCGCGAGCCAACCCGATCGCGAGCCAACCCGATCGCGAGCCAACGGCCTACCGATAGTGTTCCGTCATACGCATCCGGCCTGAGTCACCCCTGCGCGAGCCACGACGATGGATCGTGCTTGCCTGCGGTATTACCTCTGCAGGAGTCGGAATCGCCCTCCTGCTGCGCTCCGGCTTCGGGATCACCCCGGTCGACGCCGTCGTTGCGGGCATCAGCTCGCGGACGGGCGTCAGCGTCGGAACGGCGCTGATCGCGGTCTGCGCCATCCTGGTCGTCGCATCCTGGCGCCTGGGTCAGACGCCAGGCATCGGCACCCTGATCAGCTTCGTCTGTATCGGGGTCTGCGTTGATGCCGCACTTCACCTGGTGGATGCATTCGGCGCCGGCATCACGCTGGCCCCGTGGCAGGCTCGCGCTTGCCTCTGGCTCGTCGGAGCCTGCCTGCTCGCCCTCGCGGCCAGCTGCCTCTACGCCAGCGGCCTCGGCGCGAGTCCTTACGACCTCTTCGTGCAGTCCGCCGGCCGGTTCGGTCTCAGCATCCCGGTGGCGCGGCTGCTCATGGACGCAGTGATGCTCCTGATCGCCTGGCTGATCGGGGGAGCGTGGGGCGTCGGCACGGTCGGCCTCCTCGTGATCCTACCCTTCCTCATCCGCGCCCTGCTCCCACGCGCTGAGCGGTTCGCGACCCACGGGCGCATGGAGGCCGTCAGCTCACGGCCAGTTGCCCGGCCAGCCGATCGATAGACATCCGAAAGCCCTTGGCTGCTGCTGCGGCGACGGGCCGAGCGAGGAACTGCGGGAGCACGGGGACCCGAATGTCCTCCACCCAGTCCAAGCGCGAGGTTGACGCACCGGTCGAGGCAACCGCGAGCCTGACCACGCCGGTCAGAACAGGCCCGATCTTCGTGACCAGGACCGTCCGGGTCACCGGATCCATGGCATCCACGCGCATGCGATCGGCAAGGGCAAGCAGGCCAACGCCAGACGTCGCGACGAACACCGTCCCCACGCCGCCATCCCCCGATTCCACCACGACTCGGGTAAGCGGGACCCACCTCGCGTGGCCTCTCCAGTCGACCAGCTCCTCGAAGACCCGATCGGCAGGAAAGGCCAGATCACGCTCCACGGTGAACGCAACCCTGGCCACGGCACTCCTCCTGACGACGCCCGCTGGTGGCGCACGAGCGGCACGCCATGTCCCCGCAGCCTGTCACGACCTGGAAGCCAGGGCATCTCGACCGCGCTTGGTCAGCGATCCACAGGGCCCGAGCTCGCCCTTCCCCCACGGCACCGGCGTCCATACGTTCGCCGGGCATCCCTTCCAGCCGAGGAAAGCGAATGACCCTGGCGACGCTGGCAGCGATAACAGCGCTGCTGGAGCTCGCCAGGGCCATCGCGGAACTCATCCGGACCCTCTGAGGTCACGGGGACCGCATCGGGGTGTCAACGGGTAACATCCGTTGGCACCCCACCATCGTAGGGCGACGATCCAGCCCCGGCAAGCCTCCTCCAGCAGGTGCTCCCATCCACCGGCCTGCGAGGTCACGGATGACCGCACGTCACGCTGCGGCTTCTTGCACGCCCTAGGCTCCGGTCCATGACCATTGAGGCCGACGGGGATCCCGTCCAGCCCCCGCAGCGTCCGGGCCGCCGGCGAACGGTCATCACCGCGATCATCGGCCTGGTCGTCATGGTGGCGATCTTCGCCTTCCTGTTCCCCGAGCTCGCCAACTACCAGCAGGCATTCTCGAAGGTTGCCGAGCTGCCGCCCGCATGGATCGCGATCCTGCTCGCGACGGGCGCAGTCAACGTCCTCGTCTACCCGATCACCGCGATCGCTGCGATTCCACGGCTGGGCTACCGAGCTGCCTTCGTGAATCGGCAGGCAGGCTTCCTGGTGAGCAATGTCATTCCCGGCGGTGGTGCATTCGCGGTCGGCACCCAGTACGCGATCCTCGGCCGCTACGGCGTCAGCAGCTCGCTGGCTGCCGCTGCAGTTTCGGCTGACGCCGTCTGGACGTACCTGCTGACGCTCGGCTTCCCAGCCGTTGCCGTCGCCCTCCTGGTCGTCGAGGGACGGTCCACAGCCGCCTACACCACCACCGCAGCCATCGGCCTGGCGATCGTCATCACCTCGGTCGTGGTCATCTCGACCATCCTGCGCAGCGAGGACGGCGCCCACCGCGTCGCCCGGATGCTGCAGCGACCGGTGACAGCCGTCCTGAGTCGCTTCCACCGTCCGGCCCCGGACCTCGACGCCAAGCTGCTGGAGTTCCACCATCACGCATCCGTCATGGTGGCAACACGGTGGAGGCAGCTGACCGTCACGAATCTTGCCGCGCAGGGCGCACCGCTGCTGGTCCTGTGGGCCGCGCTGGCTGGGCTTGGGGCGTATCCGCAACCACTGACCCTGATCGAGATCTTCGCGGCCTATTCGATCGCCCTGCTCCTGACGAGCTTTCCCGTCACCCCCGGCGGCCTGGGCACGGTCGATGCGGCGCTGGTCGGCCTCCTGGTGGCATTCGGCGCCGACTCCTCCATCGCGATCGCAGCTGACCTGATCTGGCGCCTAGTCTGGTTCCTGCCGCAGTTGCTCGTCGGCCTGACGGCGTTTGGCATCTACTGGTGGGATCAGCGAAAGGACGCGCGCGTGCGTGCACGGGCGACCCAAGGCACGCTGAGCCGTTCAGCGGAGAGTGCCGGCGGCCATGGGTGAACCGCAGGAGCACATGCCGGTCATGGAGAGGGAGATGGAGATCGAGGTCTGGTCTGACGTCGTGTGCCCGTGGTGCTACATCGGCAAGCGCAGGCTCGAGCAGGCCCTGGCATCCCATCGCGGCTCGGTCCGCATCACGCATCGCGCCTTTCAGCTCGACCCGAGCGCGAGGAGCGAGGGCCGACGCACGGTCGAGGTGCTGGCACGCACGTACCAGGTGAGCCCCCAGCAGGCGTCGTCCATGATGGCGGACGTCACCGCGGCTGCCGCGGCCGTCGGCCTTGCGTACCACCTCGAGCAGACGCTCAGTGGCAACACCCGCGACGCACACCGGTTGATCCTGTGGGCACAGCAGCAGGGTGCCGCGCAGCCGCTGCTCGAGTCGATCTATGCCGGCTACTTCACTGAGGGCCTGCCCATCTTCGGGGTCGAGGAGCTGATGCCGTTCGCTACGGCCGTCGGCCTCGATACCGATCAGGCACGGGCCATGCTGGCCACCGATGCCTTCGACACCATGGTGCAGCAGGATCAGCAGCTCGCGTCGAGCCTGGGAGCGAACGGGGTGCCGTTCTTCGTCTTCAACCGGGCCTACGGCATCTCTGGTGCCCAGCCTCTGGCGGTCTTCCAGCAGACCCTGGCCCAGGCGAGCGCATCGTGACCGGGCGTATCTGGCTGATCCGTCACGGCGAGACCGAGTGGAGCCGGGACGGACGACACACTGGTCGAACTGATATCCCCCTGACCGTGCTTGGCGAGCAGCAGGCGGCTGCCTCGGGGTCGCGGCTGGCCGAGGCACGAGGGGCGAATCCGGTCGCCCTGGTGCTGTGCAGCCCGATGCAGCGAGCGCAGCGAACTGCTGAGCTGGCCGGGCTCGGCCCGGATAGCCTCACCAGCGACCTCCTCGAATGGGACTACGGCGCCTGGGAGGGCCTGACCACTCCTGAGATCCGCGCCCGTCTGGGGGACCACGACTGGACGATCTGGAGCAATCCGATCCCCCGCGGGCAGACGCCCGGGGAGCAGACCTCCGACGTCGCCGCCCGTACTCGACGGATCCTGGATCGATGCCAGCCACTGGTGACAGCGGGATCAGATGTGGTCCTGGTCGCCCACGGACACGTCCTGCGAATCCTGACGGCCACATGGCTGGGCCTTGACTCCAAGGCGGGGCGCTTGTTCGCCCTGGATCCGGCTCGCCTCTCGGCCCTCGGATTCGAGCATGAGCAGCATGTCATCTGCCAGTGGAATGCCTGAGCTGTCAGCGCCGATGGAGTCTGGCGATAGGGCCCTGGCGCGCCAGCTGCGCATGTCGATGTTCCTGCAGGCAGCCGCGTCGATCATGCTCGGGGTTGCCTGCATCGTCCGGCTCGTCACGGGTGGCCTTGATGCGCTGGCCATCGTCTTCGGGTTCGGGGCCGTGGCCACCGGCGTCATCGCGGCCTTCCTGGCGCGCCACCTGCGAGGCTCGCGCGCAACTGCGCAGGGACCGTCCTAGGATGACGGCACAACCTGGGGAGCTTGCGAGAACGGCAGGCTGAGAGGGTGGGCGCTCCCATCGACCCGCTGAACCTGATCTGGGTAATGCCAGCGTGAGGGATGGGAGTGCGGATGCGCCGTCATTGTTGGTACCAGGGCTCTGGGCTTCTGCTGGCCTCCTGTATCGCCGCCAGCCTGGCGCTGGCGGGCTGCTCGCGCAGCTCGGCCCCTGATGCAGCCTCGACGGCCGGCAGCAGCGTCCGACTCCTGACGCATGACTCATTCGCGGTCAGCGAGTCGCTCATCTCGGAGTTCAGGCAGCGCACCGGCTACGACCTGCAGGTCGTGACAGCCGGGGATGCCGGGTCCATGGTTGCCGGTGCCGTCCTCGCCTCAGGGCAACCCACGGCGGACGTGATGTTCGGCATCGACAACACCCTCATGGCACGTGCCGTCGATGCTGGCGTGTTCGAGCCCTACGCATCCACAGAGGCAGGCAGCCTCGACCCAGCACTGGTGCCCCCTGGCGGGATGCTCACGCCCATCGACTACGGGGATGTATGCGTGAACATCGATGATGCCTGGTTCGCCAGCAGGGGCCTGCAGCCGCCGGCGACGCTGGAGGATCTCGCTGACCCGCGATACCGGGGACTCCTCGTGGTGCAGGATCCCGCGACGTCCTCCCCCGGCCTTGCCTTCCTGCTGTCAACCATCGCCCGCTCGCCCGATGACTGGCAGCAGTACTGGGCCCGACTGCTTGCCAACGATGTCAAGGTGGCGGGCTCGTGGTCGGACGCCTACCTCGGTGACTTCACCGCGGGCGGCGGCAATGGCGAGCGGCCACTGGTCGTCTCCTATGCGACCAGCCCTCCGGCGCAGATCGTCTACGCATCCGACCCCAAGCCCGACCGGCCCACGACCTCGGTGATGACGGATGGTTCCTACCGGCAGGTCGAGTACGCCGGAGTGCTGCGCGGCGCCGCCAACCCGCAGGGAGCCCGGGCGGTCATCGACTGGCTGGCATCGAAGCCAGTCCAGGCTGACGTGCCGCTATCCATGTTCGTCTTCCCGGCGCGCACCGGCACGCCGCTGCCCGAGGTCTTCACCAGGTTCGCCGCTGTCGTCCCCGATCCGGCGCAGCTGCCGGCCAGTGACGTGGCCGAGAACCTCGACGACTGGCTCAGGGCGTGGGGCGCCGTCATGGGCCGATGACCACCCGCACCAGCCCCGCGTGGCTCGGCTGGGCATGGGTACTGCCCGCCGGCTTCCTGCTTGCCTTCCTCGCGGTGCCGGTCACGGTGATCCTGCGGCATGCCGTCGGCTCGTGGGGCACCGCGGGCCTGAGCGTCGCGGACGCCCGAGGAACCTGGGCGGTGGCCCTGCTGGCCGCCGCTCAGGCAACGGCGAGCACCCTGCTGGCCGTCGCAGTCGGCCTGCCGATCGCCAACGTCGTCAGCCGCTACCGCTTCCGCGGTCGCTCCCTGGTGATGGCCTTCGTCACCATTCCTTTCGTGCTGCCCACGGTCGTGGTTGCACTGGCCCTTCGGCAGCTCATCGGACCTGGCCTGGGCCCGGGCCTGCTGCTGGTGATCATCGCGCACGCCTACGTGAACCTTGCCGTCGTCGTGCGCATCGTGGGATCACAGTGGCATCAGCTGGACCCCCGCGCCGAGTCCATCGCGCGAACGCTGGGAGCCGGTGCATTGCAGGCCTTCTGGACGGTCACCCTGCCTCGCCTGCGGCCGGCGATCGCCTCGGCCGCCGCGGTCGTGTTCACCTTCTGCTTCACCTCGCTGGGCATCGTGCTGATCCTCGGGGACGCCAGCACGCGCACCCTCGAGCAGCAGGTGCTGCGGCAGACCTCCGTGCTGCTCGACTTCCCGGGGGCGGCCGCATCGGCCCTGGTGCAGTTGATCGTGGTGAGTGCAGTGCTGCTGCTCGGCACCGGCATGGGACGCCTGCGCCCGACCTCGCTGCAGGCATCGCGACTGCTGCCGCTCCCCCAGCGGACGGTGCCCCGGCTGCTCGTGCTCCTGGTCGCCGTCGTCGCCTCGCTGCTGGTGCTGGCGCCGGTCGTGGCACTGGTGGTCGGATCCTTGCGCACGTCGGGCGGGTGGTCGCTGCAGTGGTGGGTGTCGATTGGCTCCGTCGATGCGGGCACCACCCGGATCGGCTCGCCGATCGACGCCCTGGCGACCTCCATTCGCTATGCGCTCGTCACCGCGGTGATCGCCGCCGCTGTCGGTGGCCTGGCAGCACTTGCGGTGCTGAGTCACCGCACAGGTCGGGCGCTCGCGATCATCGCCCTCGCACCGCTGGGCATCTCAGCGGCCACCATTGGCCTCGGCACCCTGCTGACCTACGGCCGGCCCCCCTGGGATCTGCGCGGTACCGGATTGCTCGTTCCCATCGCCCATGCACTCGTGGCAGTGCCACTCGTGGTCGCCGTGGTCATGCCCGCCCTCCGCTTGGCCGATGGGCGCGCGGCGCATGTCGCGGCAACCCTGGGGGCCAGGCCCACTCGCGCCTTCCTCACGGCCTACGGACCGATCCTCGGCGTCGTCATGCTCGCCGGGGCAGGCCTGGCGGCCGCGACCTCCCTGGGCGAGTTCGGCGCCGCTTCGTTCCTTGCCCGCGAGGGAGCGCCGACGGTTCCCGTGCAGATCGCGCGACTGCTGAGCCGGCCAGGTGAGCAGTCACTCGGCTCAGCGGGCGTGCTCGCCGTGATCCTGGTGATCGCCACGCTCGGCCTGGTCATGCTGGTCGATGGGATGGGCCGCCGGATGCTGACCCGATGAGCGTCCTCCACGCCGCCCCACTGCTCGAGGTGCGCGGACTGAGCATCGGTTACGGCGCGCCGATCGCGACGGGCATCGACCTGCAGATCGCGCCAGGGGAGATCATCGCGGTGCTGGGCCCGAGCGGCAGCGGCAAGTCCACGCTGCTGGCCACCCTGGCCGGCATCATCCCAGCCCTGGCCGGGCGGATCAGCATCAGCGGCCGGGACATCACCCAGGCACCCATCCAGGACCGCCGAATCGGCCTGGCCTTCCAGGAGCCGCTGCTGTTCGGCCACCTCGACGTCCTCGGCAACGTGGCCTACGGGCCGCGACGGCACGGTGCCAGCCGACCCGAGGCGCGCGCTCGGGCACTGTCGCTGCTGGCCTGGGTAGGGCTGGAGGATCTCGCGCGCCGATCGGTGCAGCAGCTCAGCGGCGGTCAGGCGCAGCGCATCGCCCTGGCCCGGGCACTGGCCGCGGACCCGCTGCTCCTGCTGCTGGATGAGCCGTTCAGCGCACTCGATGCGGACCTGCGCACCAGGCTGGCCACCGAGGTTGCCCGGGGCTTGCGCGAGCGCGGGGTGGGCGCGATACACGTCACCCATGACGTGGACGAGGCACGGCTGGTTGCCGACCGGATCCTGCGCATCCAGGCAACGGGCGCAGGCACGGCTCGGCTCATGCCGTGAAGGTCACCGTCAGCGGGGCATGGTCGCTCCAGCGCTCGGCGTAGGTCGGCGCCTTGCCGACTACTGCTGATGACGCCTGCTGCGCCAGGCCGGGGGTGGTGATGACGTAGTCGATCCGCCAGCCGCCGTCGGTGTCGAATCCGCGGCCACGCCAGGACCACCAGGTGTACGGGCCCGGGCCGTCACCGCCGAGCCGACGGCCGAGGTCCACCCAGTCCCGCTCGAACCACCGGCTCAGGTAGGCGCGCTCCTCAACCATGAACCCCGCCTTGCCGCGATTACCCTTCCAGTTCTTGATGTCGACCTCATGATGGGCGATGTTGAAGTCACCGCACACGACGACCTGCTCCTTGCGGCGCGCGGCCCGCGCCCGGAGCGCGCCCAGGCGGGCGTCCATGGCGTCGAGGAAGGCGAACTTCTCCACCTGACGCGGGGTGTCTGCCTCGCCGGTGTGCACGTAGGCGGAGACTGCGGTGAGCCGGCCGAGCGGGGAATCGACCTGTGCCTCGACCCAGCGGCCCAGTCCGTCCAGCTGCGCATCGCCGGTGGGCTGCTCGGCTCGGATGAACGGCCACCGGCTCAGGATCGCCACGCCGGCCCGGCCGAGCTGCGGGGCTGGCGTGTGGGCGACGTGATAGCCCTGCAGGCCGGCCTCCCCGAGCGCCTGATGCAACTGGGCATGGGTGGCACGCACTTCCTGCAGCAGGACCAGGTCAGCGTCCGCTGCCGCGAGCCAGGCCAGGCCACCTCGGCGCAGCGCCGCACGGACCCCGTTGACATTGGCAGTCAGGACGGTCAGCGACGCAGGAGTACTCGCTCGAGGCATTGGCCCATGCTGTCAGATCCACGGTGTCGGCACGGCAGTGCAGTTCTCACAAGTGCCAGTCTCAGCAGTGCCAGCGTCCACCACGCCAGTGCGCGGCGCCAGAGCCGGTGTACTCCCAGTTGTGGATCGTGCTGAACGCGGCATCCTGCCAGTAGCGGGGCCAGCGATTCACCGGCGTTCGCCGCAGGTCCCCCAGCACCTGACGTGCGAGGTCATCGCCCAGGATCCGCCGGTGCTCGGGCAGCATCATCCAGGTCACCCCACGCGCCAGCGCTGACGACAGCTGGTAAGCGCCGCGATACCCGCTGCGCGAGATCGAGAAGTAGTGGCCGTTGCTCTCCCGCCGGACGATGCACCGGCGCTTGGCCTCGACTGACGGCCGGTAGAACGTCCCGCGGTACAGGCTCGGCTCCACGCCGCTCATGTCCCGTGTCCGCTCGGAGGTCATCGCGAACTGCAGAAAGCTCTCCGACGTGGACCTTGGCGGGCCTGCCGTATGGGCGGCTGCCGGGTTGATCCCGACCATCGCCCCTGCCAGGGCAAGGGCTGCGGCGGCCGGTCGGATGGACCGGCGGACGACGCGGTTCCTGCGCGGTGCGGATGCGCCCATCGAGCGATCAGCGTGTCGGATCATGCACCCTCAATGTCCGGTGCCAGTTCAGTGCTCCTGGCAGGTGGATACGTGGGCCGGTCGGCCCGCACCGTGCATGGCGTGCACAGCGCGGCATCGACTGTAGGGACGTTTGCGAGGTGCTCCCATCAGGCGGGATTCCGATGAGCGGAACGCGCAGCCGGAACGTCCCAGTTTGTCCGTGGCTTGCGTCACAATCAGACCGCCGCTCCGGCTGGGCGGCGATGTGAGAAGGATCATGCGGACGAGTCCGCCCGATCTTCGCGCGATAGGGAGCCCGATGACTGCACGATCCGAGCACCCTCCCTGGGCGGAACTCGATCAGGCAACCCGCGACATCCCCGCACCGCTCGCAGCCATCGATGTGGCGGGGCTGGCAGCCAACGCCGATGACCTCGTGCAACGGGCCAGCGGGCTGCCGATTCGCATCGCCACCAAGAGCATCCGGTGCCGGGCCGTCCTGGACTGGGCGCTGGCGCGTCCCGGCTTTGCCGGGCTGCTGGCGTACTCACTGCCGGAGGCGCTCTGGCTGGCCGGCCACGGTGCCATGGACGTGCTGGTCGCATACCCCACCGTCGACCGCCCGGCCCTGCGCACCCTGGCGTCCTCATCGCGGCTGCGCGACGCGATCACGCTGATGATCGACGACCCAGCCCACCTGGCCCTGATCGATCAGATGTCGGACGGCGCCACTGTGCGCGCCTGCATCGACGTCGATGCCTCATTGCGGCTGGCATCGCTGCATCTGGGCGTTCGTCGATCACCGCTGGCCGATCCGGGCCAGGTGCGCGCACTCGCCGAGGAGGCGGCCCGCGGATCGTCCGCGCGGATCGTCGGGCTGATGTGCTACGACGCGCAGATCGCCGGCGTGCCGGATTCATCCAGCCTCGTCCGGCTGATGAAGCGGCGATCGATCGGCGAACTGGCTACCCGACTCCCATCCGTCATCAAGCAGGTGACCCAGGTTGCGGACCTGGAGTTCGTGAACGGCGGCGGGACGGGCAGCCTGCACCGGGCGACCGGCATTCCAGGGGTCACGGAGCTCTCGGCCGGGTCCGGGCTGTTCGGGCCGACCCTGTTCGATGGCTACGACGACTTCGATCCCAGGCCCGCGCTCGGCTATGCCCTCCCGGTGACCCGGGCGCCAGCATCCCGCATGCGCACGCTCTTCAGCGGCGGCTACATCGCGTCCGGGCCGACGGGTCCCTCGCGGGTGCCGACACCGGTTTGGCCAACGGGCCTGCGACTGCTCAGGGCCGAGGGCGCCGGCGAGGTGCAGACACCGGTGACAGGCGATGCGGCCGCCCGCCTGCAGATCGGCGATCGGGTGTGGTGGCGGCATGCCAAGTCCGGAGAGGTGTGCGAGCGATTCTCCGAGCTTGCCTGGGTGGAGGATGGCACGGCGAGAATGGTGCCGACGTATCGAGGGGAGGGTCAGTGCTTCGGCTAGTGAAGACTCGGGCCATGCGAGCTGTCGGGACGGCAGGTTCATGACCCAGCAGACGACGACCTGGCAGAACTGGGGCCGCAACGTCAGCGCCGAGCCGACCCGGATCCTGCAGCCCAACTCCACGCAGGAGATCGCTGACCTGCTCAGCGATCCCGGGATCCGTCACGTCAAGGCGGTCGGCAGTGGTCACTCCTTCACGCCGATCGCCGTCACCGACGGCGTCCTGCTGGACCTGCACCGCATGTCGGGCATCATCAGCGCCGATCCCGACACCGGCGTCGTCCAGGCCTTCGCCGGCACCCGGCTGCGCGAGCTCAACCAGGCACTGTGGGCGTTCGGCCTGGCCATGCCGAACCTCGGCGACATCGACCAGCAGACCATCGCCGGGGCTATCGCGACTGGGACGCACGGCACTGGTGCCCGCTTCCAGGGGCTGGCATCGGCCATCGTCGGCCTGCGCATCGTGCTGGCCGACGGCTCAGTGGTCGACTGCGATGCCGATCACGATCCCGACCTGTTCGCAGCTGCTCGGGTCAGCCTGGGTGCCCTCGGCATCATCACCGAGGTCACCCTGCAGTGCGTCCCGGCGTTCCGCCTGCAGGCGCGCGAGGAGCCCGGTCGGCTTGCCGACATCCTGGCCGATATCGATGCCCGTTTCGACTCCGTCGACCACTTCGAGTTCTACTGGTTCCCGAATACCGATCGCGTGCTGACCAAGTCCAATGACCGCGTGCCCCTCGACGGGCCCGGCACGCCACTGCCATCCTGGCGGGCCTGGCTCGACGACGAGTTCCTGTCCAATCAGGTCTTCGGCGCGCTGAACGCCCTGGCCAGCCGTGCCCCCGGTGTCGTGCCCACGCTGAACGCCATCAGCAGCCGGGCACTGTCCGCCCGCACCTTCACCGCACCGTCTTACGAGGTCTTCGCCAGCAGTCGCACGGTGCGCTTTCGGGAGATGGAGATCGCGATCCCGCGTGAGCACCTGGCGCATGTGCTCGGTGAGCTGGTCGGCTTCCTGAGCAGCTCGGACCTTCGCATCCCCTTCCCGGTCGAGGTCCGCTGCGCCGCCCCCGACGACGTGTGGCTGTCGACCGCGTACGACCGACCGAGCGCCTATATCGCCATCCACCAGTACTACCGGATGCCCTGCGAGGCCTACTTCGATGCATTCGAGGCCATTGCTAGCGAGGCGGGCGGCCGACCGCACTGGGGAAAGCTGCACACGCTGGACTACCCCCGCCTTCGGCAGCGCGTGCCGCGCCTGGACGACTTCATCGCCGTCCGCGAGCGGGTCGATCCCGCCCACCGCTTCGGCAACGCATACCTGGATCGGGTACTCGGCTCCGCCTAGATACCGATCAGCGCCCGCAGGTGCCGCGGTGCCGGGGATCCATACGACAGGACCAGGTCGTGCACCTGCCGATCCGTCCAGTCCGGATGCAGCACCCGCAGGTCGGCGATGATCTCGCGCACGGCCTGATAGCCGACGAAGTAGGTAGGCAGCTGTCCCGCCGTCAGCAGGGCCCGGCGCCACTTGCCGACGGCCTCCCCCTCCTCCTGGAAGCCACGGCGCATCATCAGGTCGAGGGCCTCCGGCTCGGTGAGGTCACCGCAGTGGACCCGGACGTCCAGGATCGCGTTGATCGTCATCCGTGCCTGCATCTTCAGCTGCTGCAGGCGGATCGCCAGCGCCGATCGCACGTCATCGGTCGGCGCATAGCCGCGCTCGACCAGCAGCTCCTCGGCGACGACGGCCCAGCCCTCGACGAACGTCCCGCTCATGCCGAACCTGCGCACCAGTGATGCCGACTGGCGCTGCGCATGCGCGAGCTGCAGCACATGCCCCGGGAACGCCTCATGGATGGTGAGGTCATGGAGCTGGATGGCGTTGTACTCCCGGTAGAAGGACGCCACCCGGTCGGCCGGCCATCCGGCCGGGGTCGGCGAGACCGCCACGAAGGTCGGGACCCTCGCCTGCTCCAGCGGGCCGGGCGCATCGCAGTAGGCAACGGCCACCCCGCGGTGGATCTGGGGCATCTCGATGATCTGCGTGTCGACATCCGGCACGGTCACCAGGTCGTGCTCGAGGGTGAACTGCCGGGTGCGCATCGTGGCCTCGCTGACGATGCGCAGGACGGTCGCATCGGTGACCGGTGCCTGCTGCGCGACCTGACCAAGGGCCTGGCTCACCAGGCCGGATGTGGTCACCGGCACGCCGAGGTACTCCGCCGCCGCCTCGCGCAGGGCTGCCGTGGTCGAGTCCAGTGCCTGCTCTGCTCGTTGCAGGATGGTGTCCGCCCCGATCGGGTCATCGAGTCGATGCCACAGCATGGCCGCGTACATTCTCGGCCCGAGTCGCGGACTTCGCTGGGCATCGGGCAGTCGTGAGCCCAGCCACGCGGTGAAGTCGTCCAGCGAGCGCAGTCCGGCCTCGATGACCTCGCTCGTCTCGGCCCCGGCGGACCTCCCCTGCGCGAGCAGCTGTGGTCCCAGGTGCTGCTCGACCAGCTGGCGGGTGCCCTGCAGCTGGGCAATCGCTGTCTCCACGTGCACCTGCGGCATGTCGCCGAGCTCGCGCATCGCGTCAGCGATGAACCTCGGCACATCCGCAAGCCGCTCGCGAGCACTGGCCAGTCGGTCCGCGAGCGGGGCGAAGTCACGCACCAGGAGCAGGTGCAGTGCCGTCCCGGGATTCCAGTCCATCGGATTCCAGGACGGTGCCTGCAGCTGCTGCGCATCGAACGCAGCACCCGTCAGGGCAGCCCGAAGGATCTCCAGGTCGACCCGATCGGCGGTGACGAGCTCGAGGTCGTCGATCCCGTCCAACGCCGCCAGGTGGGCATCGATGCGTCGGGTGAGGTCGCGGCGAGCGGACTCGGTGAGGTCGGGGAGCTGGTCATCGAATCGGTGATCGCCCAGCCAGGTGGCTCCGACCGTGTCGGCGGCGAGCAGGTCGTCGATGGCGGCAGCCGCAATGCGATGCGCGTCAGTCGTCGCCTGGTTCACGGCGCCCCCCGTCGTCTCCCGGCCGCGCCGCGACTGCCTCCAAGGCCCGGACCGCATCCATGCGACCGCGCACGGCCGCCCGCAGGGCCGCCTCCGCATCCCAGCCCTGATCGCGGGCGATTCCCACGATCGCCAAGAGCAGGTTGCCGAGATCGGTCTCGTCGAGCACTCCCGCCATTGCCCCCAGCGCAGCCTCGTACTGCCCGGACGGCCCGAGCTCGTCGGCGAATGCCACCGTGCGATTGAGCACCTTGCCGGCATACAGCAGGGCAGGCAGCGCCGAGGGAATGCCGTCGGTCACCGAGGTGCGGCCCTTCTCCTGCGCCTTGAGCGCATGCCAGGACGCCTCGAGCTCGGCCTCCGACCCTACGGACTGCTCGGCGAAGACGTGCGGATGCCGTCGGATCAGCTTGTCGATGATCCCCTGGGCCACGTCGTCGATGGTCCAGGGCTCATCCGCATCCTCTTGGGCGATACGCGCATGGAAGACGACCTGCAGCAGGACGTCGCCGAGCTCCTCGCGCAGCCCTGCGCGGTCACCGGACCCAATGGCATCTGCCGCCTCGTAGGACTCCTCGATGAGGTACTCCACCAGCGAGGCATGCGTCTGCCGGGCGTCCCATGGGCAGCCCCCCGGGGACCGCAGGCGGTCCATCAGGGCAACGAGGTCGATGACGGTTGACCCCGGCGGCTGGGTCATCCGGCGGCTGGGGCCACGGCCAGCGGGTCGGTCAGCGGGCCGATCGTCAGCTTGTCCGGCTCCCAGGTCCCGTATCGAGGACTGATGGTCGTTCCCTGCTCGACACTGAAGGTACCGAGCTGGCGTGCCAGCTCCTTGCCCTGGGCCTGGGGATCGCCATTGGGCAGCAGGATCCGGCCGAGGGCCTGTGCCTGCAGGTTCAGCACGATGATGTCCGTGATCTGCGAGGGGGCGATGTTCTGCTGGACGAAGAGCTGCTCGACCTGCTGCTGGCCGCCGGTCTCCTTGACGTAGGCGTCCATGGTGCTGTCGATGTCGCCCTGGGTGATCGCGACTCCGGCCTTTGCCGCCGCCTGGCGCACCAGCTCGACGATGACCATGCGGCCCAGCGTCGTGCTGGTCAGGCTCGCATCGGCCCGATCGGTCGACTGGCCCTGGGCCTGCAGGATCGCCTCGACCTCATTGGCCAGCTGCTGCTCGGAGATCCGGGTCGTTCCGACGATCGCGGCGGCCCCCGGCTCCATCGGATTGCAGGCAGTCAGGGCCAGCAGGCTCACGGCCGCGGCGAGGGTGGCGAGGACTGGCTTGATCACGTCTGCTCCGGTTTCCTGCTGGTCAGCGTCTGGTGCTGGTCAACTGCTGGTGCTCGTTCGTGCTGCATCGCCCGGCAGGAGCGTCGTCCTGATCAGCTCCGTCGCCCAGTCGAGCAGTTCGGTGTCGCGTACCGGCTGCCCGCCCACCAGGGCGGTGGTCGGTCGCGGCACGATGATCGTACGGACGGCCGGCTTGACCTGCGTGCGGGGGTAGAGCCGGGTGAGTCGCAGCTGCCGCGACTCGGGCAGCTCGACCGGATGCAGCCGGATGCCCGGCCCGACCGCGACGACCTCGGTCAGGCCCGCCAGGCGGGCCAGCACCCGGAAGCGTGCCACGGCGATCAGGGATGCCACCGGCGGCGGGACCGGCCCGTAGCGGTCGAGCAGTTCCGCGGCAACTTCGTCCACCGCCTCGTGTGTCGTGGCGTCCGCGAGTCGCTTGTAGGCCTCCAGTCGCAGCCGCTCATGGGGGACGAACGCATGGGGGATATGGGCATCGATCGGGAGCTCGACCTTCAGCTCGGCCGCCGGCTCGGGCTCGCCCTTGGCGTCGGCGAGGGCCTCGCCGACCAGGCGGACGTACAGGTCGAAGCCGACGTCCGCGATATGGCCGCTCTGCTCGCCCCCCAGCAGATTGCCGGCACCTCGGATCTCGAGGTCCTTCAGCGCGATGTGCATCCCCGACCCGAGGTCGGTGTGCTGGGCGATCGTGGCCAGCCGCTCGTGGGCGGTCTCGGTCATCGGCCGATCCGGGCTGTAGAGGAAGTAGGCATAGGCCCGCTCTCGGCCGCGGCCGACGCGTCCGCGCAGCTGATGCAGCTGCGATAGGCCGAAGGTGTCCGCCCGATCGACGATGAGCGTGTTGGCGTTCGCGATGTCGATGCCGGACTCCACGATCGTCGTGCAGACCAGCACGTCGACCTGCTTGTCCCAGAAGTCCAGGATCACCTGCTCCAGTGCGTGCTCGTTCATCTGCCCGTGGGCGACGGCGATTCGGGCCTCCGGCACCAGATCGCGCAGTCTGGACGCCACCCGGTCGATCGACTCCACCCGGTTGTGGACGAAGAAGACCTGCCCGTCGCGCAGTAGCTCCCGGCGGATCGCCGCGGTGATCTGCCTGTCGTCATATGGCCCGACGAAGGTCAGCACCGGATGCCGTTCCTCCGGAGGGGTCTGGATCACCGACATCTCCCGGATCCCGGTCACCGCCATCTCCAGGGTGCGTGGAATGGGAGTCGCCGACATCGCCAGCACGTCGACATTGGTGCGCAGGGCCTTGAGGTACTCCTTGTGCTCGACCCCGAATCGCTGCTCCTCGTCCAGGATCACCAGGCCGAGGTCCTTGAACCTCACCTGGGGGCTCAGCAGCCGATGGGTGCCGATGACGATGTCGACGCTGCCGTCGGTGATCCCCTCAATGACGGCCTTGGCCTGGGCATCGGTGCTGAACCGCGACAGGGCGGCGACCTTGACCGGGAACTGGGCATAGCGCTCGGAGAAGGTCGAATAGTGCTGCTGGACCAGCAAGGTCGTCGGGACGAGCACCGCGACCTGCTTGCCGTCCTGCACCGCCTTGAACGCCGCGCGCACCGCGATCTCCGTCTTGCCGTAGCCGACGTCCCCGCAGATCAGCCGATCCATCGGCACGGTGCGCTCCATGTCGCGCTTGACCTCGTCGATGCAGGACAGCTGGTCCGGGGTCTCGACGTATGCGAAGGCATCCTCGAGCTCGCGCTGCCACGGGGTATCGCCCCCGAACGCATGGCCCTTCGATGCCTGCCGCCTGGCATACAGGCGTACCAGCTCGTCCGCGATCTGCTTGACCGCCTTGCGGGCCTGGCCCTTGGCCTTCTGCCAGTCCGCCCCGCCGAGCCGGTGCACGCTGGGTGCCTCGCCGCCGACATAACGGGTGATGCAGTCGAGCTGGTCGCTCGGGACGAACAGGCGATCCGCCGGCTGACCGCGCTTGCTCGCGGCGTACTCGATGACGAGGTACTCCCGCGTCGCGCCGCCGATCTCCCGCTGCGCCATCTCGACGTACCGGCCGACGCCGTGCTGCTCGTGGACGACGAAGTCCCCGGTCTTGAGCGTGAGCGGGTCGATCGCGCGCCGGCGCCGCGAGGGCATCCGGCTCATGTCCTTGGTGGACGTCCGCTGGCCGAGCAGGTCCTGATCGGTCAGCACGACCAGTCCAGCTCCCGGGACGGTGAACCCGTGCCGGATCGCGCCGGTGGTCACCGTCACCACCCCGGCCTGGGGTGCCTGGGTCAGCGTCGGCACCAGGCGAGCGGGCAGGTCCTCGCCCGACAGCGACTCCACGAACCGCTCGGCAGCGCCGTGGCCCTCGGTGACCAGGACGACGGCGAGATCGCTGCCGAGCCAGCCGCGGATATCCGACACGGCCTTGGCCAGGTCCCCCCGATAGGCATCGGGCTCGGCAATCCCGGCGTCGATGACGTCCGGATCGTCGATGCCGATGATCTCGGCATCGACTCCCAGTGGGCTGGCATCGATCCATGGCAGGTCCCGCTCGCGCGCCCGGGCACGGATCTCGTCCAAGGTGCGATAGCTGGAGCCGGACAGGTCAATCGGGACGTCATTGCCGACGGTCGCGTTGTGCCAGGAGGCAGCCAGGAACTCCTCGGCGGTGCGGACCATGTCATGGGCGCGGCTGCGGATGCGCTCAGGATCCATGGCGATGATCGCCGCGTCGGGAGCAAGGTGATCGACCAGCGTCGTGAGGTCATCGACCAGCACCGGGATGAGCGACTCCATCCCCTCCACCGGCACGCCATTGGCGAGCTGCTCGGCCATCTCGGCCAGCGCCGGGATACCGGAGCCGAGGGCGACGGCCCGGCTGCGCACCTCGTCGGTGAGCAGCAGCTCACGGACGGCGGGGGCCAGCAGGCCATCGGGCTGCTCGGCGAGGCTGCGCTGGTCGGTCACGGCAAAGGAACGGATCTCCTCGACCTCGTCCCCCCACAGCTCGACGCGGATGGGGTGCTCGCAGGTCGGGGGGAAGACGTCCAGGATGCCGCCGCGGACGGCTACCTGCCCGCGGCGCTCGACGAGATCGACTCGCTCATAGCCCAGGTGCACCAGTCGGACGACCGTCGCCTCGAGGTCGAGCGCATCGCCGGTGCGTAGTCGCAGTGGCTCGACGTCCGCGATCCCTGCCGCGATCGGCTGCAGGATGGCACGGGCCGGAGCGACGACCACGTCGATCGGCCGCCGCAGCGGATCCTGCGGATCGGGGTGCACGAGGCGATGCAGGACGTCCACCCGACGGCCGACGGTGTCGGATGAGGGCGACAGGCGCTCATGCGGCAGGGTCTCCCAGGACGGGAAGGTCTCCACGACCAGGGCGGGGACGAGCGCCCGCAGCTCGGCGGCGAGGTCGTCGGCCTGCCGCCCGGTCGCCGTGGCCACCAGCAGCGGCCGCCCGGCACCCAGGGCAGGCGCGGCCGCCACCACGGCCGCGATGAGCGGCTGGGCAGCGCCCGGGCAGATGACCGATGCGTCCAGGGTGGTCAGCGCGTGTTCGCGCAGCCGCTGCAGCGCAGGTGCCGAAGCCGCAGCGGAAAGCAGGCCTTCCAGGCTCACGTGGCCGCAGCCTCCGCACGCGCGCGCTGCAGGTACGGCAGCAGCACCGGGTGCGAGACCAGCAGGTCACCGACTCTCGGCGGCATGTGATTGAAGGTCACCTGAGACCCGTCGAGGTGCGTGGCGATCAGGCCGCAGTGCTGGGCGACTCCGTAGGGCGCAGCGACGTCCCACTCATGGAATCCGGTGTCGTGGACGTAGGCCTCGGCCCGGCCCGACAGGAGCTCATTGACCTTCCCGCCGACCGAGCCGACCTCCACGATCTCCACCCCGTGGTTGCCCAGGCCATCTGCTGCCAGCCCTGCAGCGAGGAGGTCAGCGACCGCGGGCAGGGTCCGCGGCGGATGGTTGCGCGAGGCGACGATGCGAATCGGCCGATCAGCGGGCAGGCTGGCGAGGTCCAGCCTCGGGTCCAGGACGCTGCGCGTCACCTGCTGGGCCGGCAGGTCGACCGTGCAGGCCGACAGTGCCTGCGCGCGCGCATCCCACAGGGCCACGTGCACCGCCCAGTCAGCTCGCCCCTGGCCGTACTCGAACGTGCCATCGAGGGGGTCGACGATCCACACCCGCTGCGCCGATAGCCGGGCGTCGTCATCCTTGCCCTCCTCGCTCAGCAATGCGTCGTCCGGGCGGAACTCGGCGATGAGATCAGCCAGCAGCTGATGGGCCCGGCGATCGCCCTCGTTGCGCAGATCGCCGATGCGATCGCCGATCTGGCCGTAGGACTCGCGCAGCTCCATCAGCATGGCACCAGCCTGCGTGGCGATCGCGACGGAGAACTCGGCATCGGACAGGTCGTTCATCGTGCCCCCTTCTGGTTGCGGAACTCACGGCTCGGGGATGATCGCACGGGCACGTCAGGCCGGCGGGTCGGCATTGAAGGCGTTCTGGGTCGCCGCCAGGCCATTGAAGACGAGGGACTCGACGGCGTCTGCGGCCCGGTCGACCAGCAGCGGCACCTGCGCCCGCTCGCCGGACCCGAAGGGCGACAGGACGAAGTCGGCTGGATCCTGCCGGCCCGGTGGCCGGCCAATCCCGGCCCGCACCCGCAGGAAGTCGCCGGTGCCCAGTGCCTGCCGGATGCTCTTCAGGCCGTTGTGCCCGCCGTCGCCACCGCCTCGCTTGACTCGGATCGCATCGAAGGCGATGTCGAGCTCATCGTGGACGACGATCAGCTGCGCCACCTCGACCCCGTAGAACTGCATCAGGGCCTTCACTGGGCCGCCCGAGGCATTCATGAACGACTGCGGCTCAGCCAGTACGACCGACGCATTGGCCCCAGGCAGGCCCAGCTTGGCCTCGGCTGCCAGGGCATGCGCTCGCTTATGCCGGGCCAGCCGCGACCCCGTCCGCCGCGCCAGCTCATCGGTCACCAGGAAGCCGATGTTGTGCCGAGTGGCGGCGTACTGCGGGCCCGGGTTGCCCAGGCCCGCGATCAGCCAGGCCATGTCAGGTCACCGGTCAGCGGGCCCCTCAGGCTCCGCTGGACTCGGCGGCCTCCGCCGCCTCGGCCGCCCGATTCGCCTCGGTGTACTCCTCGGCCTTCGCCTCGGCATCGCTGACGGCATGCTCAGCGGCGTCACTGGGATTCTCGCCCTGGGCGATGGCATCCTCCATGGCCGCGACCGCCGCTGCTGGATCCATCCCGGCCTCGGCTGCGGCTGTCTCGGCGTCATGGATCGCCTGCGCCATCGCGGCCCGATCGGAGGCCTCGCCGGCGGTGATCACCACCAGGTCGACGTGCTCGAGGGTAAGCCGGACGGGATCGCGCTGCACATCGCGGGGCTTGGTGAGCCGAGTGCCGCCAGGGATCTGGACCTCGAGCACGACCCTCGGCTTGCGCAGGGCCAGCTCGAGGTCGTGGCCCGGCAGCGACACGTGGATGAGCTCGGATCCCTCGCCGTAGATGACTGCCGGGATGCGGCCGGCGCGGCGCAGCCGGCGCGATGCGCCCTTGCCGAAGTCGGAGCGGGATTCTGCCGTCATGCTGACCTGTGTCACGTCTGCCTTCTCCTCGGATCGTCGACCCGGCGAGCACGAGACAACGGCAGTCGTCGTCGATCACGGTGCGGCTCTCACCCGCACCCTCGCCGAGGGTCCCCCAACTCTAGCCTGTGCCGACAGGCACGCATGCAGCGCGGTCCAGCAGGGACCCTGTCGAGCGCCGTCGGTCAGTGCGATGAGGACGACTCCACCGGCGCATCCTCGAACATGCTGGTCACCGATCCGTCGGTGAAGACCTCGGTGATGGCCTTGGCCAGCAGGGGTGCGATCGACAGGGTCGTCAGCTTCGGGAAGCAGCGGTCAGCCGGCACCGGCAGGGTGTTGGTCACGACCACCTCGGAGATCCCGGACTCCTGCAGCCGCTCCTTGGCCGGATCGCTGAGGATGGCGTGCGTCGCCGCGACGATCACGTCGGCGGCCCCGTTCTCGAAGAGCGTCTCGGCCGCCTTCACGATGGTGCCGCCGGTGTCGATCATGTCGTCGACGACCACGCAGACGCGATCCTTCACATCGCCGACGACCTCGAAGACCCGCACCTGGTTGGGCACGTCCGGATCCCGTCGCTTGTGGATGATCGCCAGCGGCGCCCCGAGGACGTCCGTCCATCGCTCGGCCACGCGCACCCGGCCCGCATCCGGCGAGACCACCGTGATCCGCGAGCGGTCGACCCGGCCGGCGACATGGGCCGCGAGCAGCGGCAGCGAGAACAGGTGGTCGACCGGGCCGTCGAAGAAGCCCTGGATCTGCGAGGTGTGCAGGTCCACGGTCATCAGGCGATCGGCACCCGCGGTCTTGAACAGGTCTGCCATGAGGCGGGCCGAGATCGGCTCGCGACCGCGGTGCTTCTTGTCCTGCCGGGCATACCCGTAGAAGGGCATGATGACGGTGATGCGCTTGGCCGATGCCCGCTTGAGCGCATCGACCATGATGAGCTGCTCCATGATCCACGTGTTGATCGGCGTCGTGTGGCTCTGGAGCACGAAGGCATCGCAGCCTCGCACCGATTCCTGGAACCGGACGAAGATCTCCCCGTTGGCGAAGTCGTAGGCAGTGGTCTTCGACAGTGGCACCCCCAGGCACTCCGCGACCTCGCTCGCCAGCTCAGGGTGCGATCGTCCTGCCAGCAGGACCATCCGCTTGTGGTTGGGGACGAGGTCCACGTCGCTACTCCTCCTGCGCTTGCTTGGCTGCCTGGGCTGATGGGGTTCCAGCGCGCCGCCGAAGCACCCAGTCGCGGATCGTGCGCTGCCGAGCGCGGCCGACGGCCATCGCCCCAGCCGGGACGTCCTCGGTGATCACCGAGCCCGCTGCCGTATATGCGCCATCGCCGACGGTCACCGGCGCCACGAGCATGGTGTCGCTGCCGATGCGCACCTGCCGGCCGATCACCGTTCGGTGCTTGTCGACGCCGTCGTAGTTCACGAAGACGGTCGCGGCACCGATGTTCGTGCCCTCGCCGATCTCGGCGTCACCGACATAGGACAGGTGTGGCACCTTTGCGCCGTCGCCAACGGTCGCGTTCTTGATCTCGACATACGCGCCTGCCTTCGCATCCGCCCCCAGGATCGTCCCCGGCCGCAGGAAGGTGAAGGGGCCGACGGACGCATCGGCGCCGATGACCGCCAGCTCAGCCCATGCATGGCGCACCGTGGCCCCGGGGCCAACCTCGCAGGAGACCAGGGTCGTGCCCGGGCCGATGACCGCGCCTGCAGCGACCGAGGTCGGCCCGCGCAGGGTGCACGACGGCAGGATGGTGACGTCCGGCTCGAGGTCGACGTCGACATCAATCCAGGTGCTCGACGAGTCGAGGATCGCCACGCCATCGCGCATCCACCGCGCATTGATGCGATCGCGCATCAATGCGGCCGCCTGGGCAAGCTGCAGCCGGTCGTTGACCCCGAGGATCTCGTCCGCGTCCAGGCAGGCGGATACGGCAATGGGATGCCCATCAGCGCGCAGCAGGCCGATGGCGTCGGTGAGGTACTCCTCGCCCTGGGCGTTGTCGGTCGTGATGCGCCCGAGGGCCCCTTCGACCGCATCCGCCTCGAAGGCATACATCCCGGAGTTGATCTCGTCGACGACGAGCTCCTCGACGGTCGCGTCCTTGTGCTCCACGATCCGGGCCAGCCCGCCGGCGTCATCGCGCATCACCCTGCCGTAGCCGGTCGGGTCGGCTACTCGGGCGGTCAGCACGGTGGCCTTGGACGCAGTCGTGGCATGCTCGCGGAGCAGTCGGCCCAGGGTGTCGCGGGTGAGGAGCGGGGTATCGCCGGTCAGCACGATGACCGGGCCTGCCGCCAGGGACACCCCGCGGGTGCGCAGGTCGCCAAGGGCGATGCGCAGGGCATGGCCAGTGCCACGCTGCTCCTCCTGCACGACCGTGACCGCCCACGGGGCGAACTCCTGCACGTGGGCGATCACCTGCTCGCGACCATGGCCGACGACGATCACCATGTGCTCGGGCTCCAGTGCGGACGCCGCCTCGATGACATGGACCAACAGGGAGCGGCCAGCCACCTGATGGAGCACCTTGGGCAGCGACGATCGCATGCGCTTGCCCTCGCCCGCGGCGAGGATGATCACGGCGGCGGGCCGCGGGGCCGCGCCCCCGGCTGGCGATGTCACAGGCTGAGCGTATTTGATCGCCGCGGCGAGCCTCATCGCCGCGGCAAATTTCGATCGCCAGGGCGAGCTAGATGCCGCGGAGAGCCGAAGTTGCCTGGGCGGCCACGGCGACGGCCTCCAGGACTCGCTGCCACTGGTCGGCATCGTCCTCATGGAGGAGTCCGGTCGTGATCCGGACGTAGTCGCGACTGCCTCGCTCGAGCAGGAATGGGGTGCCCGGCGCAACCTTGACCCCCTGGGCGGCCAGGGCGATCAGCGCCGAGCGCTCGTCGGCCACCTCGACCCAGGCGTTGATGCCGTCGCCGGGGGTGCTCACCACCCCGCGCTCGGCCAGGCCCGCACGCAGGGCCAGGCCGCGCATGGCGTACACCGCCCGAGCCCGGGACACCGCTGAGATCGACGAGGGGTCCGTGAGCAACTCGACCAGGACGGCCTGCAGCAGTCGGCTCGTCCACCCCGGGCCCAGCATGCGGCGGGCAGCCAGCGCCTCGACGACCCCAGCGGCCCCGCCGACGGCCGCGATGCGCAGGTCGGGCCCATGGGACTTGGAGTAGCTGCGGATGTGAACGGTTCGCTCGGGCAGGTGCGTGCCGATGGAGACATCCGGCCCGGTGGCGATATCGCCGCTGTGATCGTCCTCCACGACGAGTGCGGAAGCGGTCGCCAGGACCGTCGCGAGCTCGGCGGCCCGCTCCCGGGACATGCTCGTCCCGGTCGGGTTCTGGGCCCGCGGCTGCAGGAATACCGCAACCGGCTCGGACGCCAACGCATCGGCGAGCGCCGTCGGCAGCATCCCGGACTCGTCCATCGGGACCCCGATGAGCTCAGCCCCCGTCCGCTCCAGCATGTCGATGAGCGGCGGGAAGCCTGGGTCCTCCAGCACCACGCGGTCGCCGAGGCGCACGAGCTGGTCGACGATCCGGGAGAGGGCATCCATTGCCCCATCGACGACGGTGATGCGGCCGGGATCGAACGGCCACGAGGCATGCAGCAGCTGCTCCAGCTCGGGGATGACCGGGTCATCGAGGTACGAGGACGTCCAGGCGCCCTCGCGCTCGGTCACCCTGGTGAGGGCCTGCTGCAGTGAGGGCAGCAGGCTCGGATCCGGAGTTCCGGTCGACAGGTCGATATCCCCCGTCCCGGGAGCGGCACCGATACCGATGAATCGGGCAGGCTGCATGGGATCATGCGGATCCCGGACGAAGGTGCCTGCACGGCCTCTGGGCTGGATGGCCCCGACCTCGATCAGGGCCCGCCAGGCGTCGCTGACCGTCGTCAGGCTGACCCCGAGCTCCCCGGCAATGGCCCGGACCGTGGGCAGGCGGCTGCCGGGAGTGAGCGTTCCGGCTCGGATGAGTCGGTTGATGGCGGACGCGATCCCGGCTGGCGTCCGGTCATCGACCTCCGCCATCAGGGTGCCCAGCTCGGCCTGACTCATTCCATCTCCGACCATGCTGCCCGGGCAGGCGAGCCCAGGATTCCCGGTACGAATTTAGTCAACGGGTGTTGTAACACAATGCATACTGTCTAGGCTGAGCGATAACACAATCCGACCACCTGCACCTCAGGAGGAAGCATGACGATCGTCCGCGCCGCACTGGTCCAGACCAACTGGACCGGCGACAAGGAGTCGATGATCCAGGCCCATGAGCAGTACGCCCGTGACGCCGCCGCCCAGGGAGCCCAGGTCATCTGCTTCCAGGAGCTGTTCTACGGGCCCTACTTCTGCCAGGTGCAGGACGCGAAGTTCTACGAGTACGCCGAGGCCATCCCCGGCCCGACGACTGAGCGCTTCCAGGCCATGGCCAAGGAGCTGGGCATGGTCATGGTGCTGCCGATGTACGAGAAGGAGCAGGACGGGTTCCTCTATAACACTGCTGCGGTGGTCGACGCCGATGGCAGCTACCTCGGCAAGTACCGCAAGCAGCACATCCCGCATGTGGGCGGCTTCTGGGAGAAGTTCTACTTCCGTCCCGGCAACGGCGGCTACCCGGTGTTCGACACCGCGGTCGGCAAGATCGGCGTCTATATCTGCTACGACCGGCACTTCCCGGAGGGCTGGCGAGCCCTGGGCCTGAACGGCGCCCAGATCGTGTTCAATCCCTCGGCGACCTCACGCGGCCTGTCGCAGTACCTGTGGAGCATCGAGCAGCCGGCTGCGGCCGTCGCCAATGAGTACTACGTCGGCGCGATCAACCGGGTCGGCATCGAGGATCTCGGCGAGGACGATTTCTACGGCCAGTCCTACTTCGTCGACCCCGAGGGCAGCTACGTGGGCGAGAAGGCCGATCCCTACAACCCCGAGTTGATCGTCCGCGACCTAGACCTCGACCTCATCACCACCGTGCGCAATCGCTGGGCCTTCTACCGCGATCGCCGCCCGGAGGCCTACGGCGACCTGGTCCGGCCGTAGCCTGACCCCAGCATCAGAAGCGATCAAGGCCAAAAGACCGGCAAAGAGGAGACTGCCATGACCATCCTCATCAAGAACGGCAGCGTCGTGTCACCCCAGGGCACCAGCCTGGCGGACGTGCTGATCGACGGCGAGCAGATCGCCGCCGTGCTCGCCCCGGGCGACACCTCGCTGGGGGCATCGCTGGAGTCGACCGCCGACCGGGTGATCGACGCCACCGGCAAGTACGTCATCCCCGGCGGGGTCGACTGCCACACCCACATGGAGTTGCCATTCGGCGGCACCTTCGCCTCCGACACCTTCGAGACCGGTACAAGGGCAGCGGCCTGGGGCGGGACGACGACCATCATCGACTTCGCGGTGCAGAAGACCGGCGAGCGGGTGCAGGACGGCCTTGCCGCATGGCACGAGAAGGCCCGCGGCAACTGCCATGTCGACTACGCCTTCCACCAGATCATCGGCGGAGTCGATGACGACTCCTTGAAGGCGATGGACGAGCTTGTCGGCGAGGGCATCACCAGCTTCAAGCTCTTCATGGCCTACCCGGGCGTCTTCTACTCGGACGACGGCCAGATCCTGCGCGCGATGCAGACGGCCGCCAACAACGGCGCGATGATCATGATGCACGCGGAGAACGGCATCGCGATCGACGTGCTCGTCGCCCAGGCACTCGCCGAGGGCAAGACCGATCCGATTTACCACGGCCTGACCCGGCCCTGGGAGACCGAGGCCGAGGCCACCAACCGGGCGATCATGCTGGCCCGGATGACCGGCGCACCCCTGTATATCGTGCACATGTCGGCCAAGCAGGCCGTCGGCGTGCTGCAGCAGGCGCGCGACGGCGGCTGGAATCTCTTCGGCGAGACCTGCCCGCAGTACCTGTACCTCTCGCTCGAGGAGCAGCTCAGCGCCCCTGGCTTCGAGGGCGCCAAGTGGGTGTGCTCGACGCCGCTTCGCGCCCGGGCCGAGGGCCATCAGGACGAGCTGTGGCGCTACCTGCGCACCAACGACCTGTCGGTGGTGAGCACCGATCACTGCCCCTTCTGCTTCAAGGAGCAAAAGGAGCTCGGCCTGGGCAACTTCGCCAAGATCCCCAACGGCATCGGCTCCGTCGAGCACCGGATGGATCTCATCTACCAGGGCGTGGTGAACGGCGAGATCACCCTGGAGCGCTGGGTCGAGATCTGCTCCACCACCCCGGCCCGCATGTTCGGCCTGTATGGCCGCAAGGGCGATATCCGGCCCGGGTTCGATGCCGACGTCGTGATCTACGACCCGGCCGGACGTACCGAGATCGGCCTGCACAAGACCCACCACATGAACATGGATCACTCCGCCTGGGAGGGATACGTGATCGACGGCCATGTCGACACGGTGCTCTCGCGCGGCCGGGTCGTGGTCGACAACCACGAGTACCACGGAGCCAAGGGCCACGGCCAGTACCTCAAGCGGGGCCTGTCGCAGTACCTGGTCTAGCAGTCGAAGTCGTCGAAGCACGCCAACCTCCACTGCCCTCAGTGGAGCCTGAAACAGGAGCACGCATGCGCAAGATCGAGCACTGGATCGACAACGCGATCGCCCCGTCGACCTCGGGCCGAACCGGCCCGGTCTACAACCCGGCGACCGGCGAGCAGCAGGCTGAGGTCGCCCTGGCCTCAGTGGAGGAGGTCGACGCGGTGGTGGCCTCCGCCAAGCGGGCCGCGAAGGCCTGGCGATCGTCATCCCTGTCGCGCCGGTCGGAGATCCTGTTCAAGTTCCGGGCACTGGTCGACGAGAACCGCGACACGATTGCCGAGCTGGTATCGATCGAGCACGGCAAGGTGCCCAGCGACGCGGCTGGCGAGCTGGCCCGCGGCCTGGAGAACATCGAGTTCGCCTGCGGCATTCCGCAGCTGCTCAAGGGCGGCTACAGCGAGCAGGTCTCCGGCGGGGTCGACGTCTACTCGATCCGCCAGCCCCTCGGGGTCGTCGCGGGCATCACGCCCTTCAACTTCCCGGCAATGGTGCCGATGTGGATGTTCGCCAATGCCATCGCCTGCGGCAATGCGTTCGTCCTCAAGCCCAGCGAGAAGGACCCGTCGGTGACACTGTTCATCGCCGAACTGCTCAAGCAGGCCGGCCTGCCCGATGGGGTGTTCAACATCGTCCAGGGCGACAAGGTCGCGGTCGACCGCCTGCTGGAGCACCCCGATGTCGCGGCGATCAGCTTCGTGGGCTCCACCCCGATCGCCCGGTACATCTACACGACGGGTACCGCAAACGGCAAGCGGGTGCAGGCCCTCGGCGGCGCGAAGAACCACATGATCGTGCTGCCGGACGCCGATATCGACATGGCTGCTGACGCCGCCGTGAGCGCTGCATACGGCTCTGCCGGCGAGCGCTGCATGGCGATCTCGGTTGCCGTGGCGGTCGGCTCGGCCGCCGACCCGCTGGTCGATGCGATCGCCAAGCGGCTGCCGATGATCGAGGTGGGCCCCGGCACCCAGCCCTCCGCCGTCATGGGCCCGCTGATCACCGCGGAGCATCGCGACAAGGTGGCCTCGTACCTGGCGCAGGCACCAGCCGAGGGCGCGACCGTCGTGGTCGATGGCCGCACTGCCGAGCTACCCCCCCAGGGCTACTTCCTGGGCGTCTCGCTCATCGACAACGTGCGCCCCGGGATGAAGTGCTACGACGACGAGATCTTCGGGCCGGTGCTATCGGTCGTGCGCGTGGCTACCTACGAGGAGGCCGTGCAGCTCATCAACGATCACCAGTACGGCAACGGCACCGCGATCTTCACCCGTGACGGTGGCGCGGCCCGGCAGTTCCAGTTCGACATCAACGTCGGCATGGTCGGCATCAACGTCCCGATCCCGGTCCCGGTCGCCTACTACAGCTTCGGCGGCTGGAAGGCCTCGCTGTTCGGCGACAGCAACATGTACGGCCCGGCCGGCATCGACTTCTACACCCGCACCAAGACCGTCACCTCTCGCTGGCCCGACCCGGCGACGTCCAGCGTGGACCTGGGCTTCCCCCGGACCCGCTAGGCGAACCCGCCACACTCCCGCATCACCGACCGAACACGACGAGGAAGGCAACCACGTGGACATCGGCGTCGTCCTGCAGTGCACTCCCCCCGCAGCGCGGGTCATCGACCTGGCCAAGCGTGCCGAGGCGTATGGCTTCACGTACGTATGGACCTTCGATTCGCACATCCTGTGGGAGGAGCCGTACGTCATCTACAGCAAGATCCTCGACCAGACGCGCAAGGTGATCGTGGGGCCGATGGTGACGAACCCGGCCACCCGCGACATCACCGTGACCGCGTCGGTGTTCGCCACCCTCAATGAGATGTACGGCAACCGGACGGTCATCGGCATCGGCCGCGGCGACTCTGCGGTGCGCGTCACCAACGGCAAGCCGGTCAGCGTCGGCGAGCTTCGCCAGGCCGTCATCGACATCAAGGGCCTGACCAATGGCGAGGCCGTCGAGTACAAGGGCAACAGCATCCGGTTGCCCTGGGCCTCCTCCAGCCGCGCCGGGGTCTGGGTGGCCGCCTACGGGCCCAAGGTGCTCGCCCTGACCGGGGAGGTCGGCGACGGATTCATCCTGCAGCTGGCGGATCCGTCGATCGCGGAGTGGACCATCACGGCCGTCAAGGAGGCCGCCAAGGCAGCCGGCCGCGACCCGGAGTCCCTGCAGATCTGCGTGGCCGCGCCCGCCTATGTGACCGATGACGTCGCCCATGCCCGTGACCAGCTGCGCTGGTTCGGCGGCATGGTCGGCAACCACGTCGCGGATATCGTCGAGCGGTACGGCGAGAGCGGCGGGGGCGTCCCGACCGCGCTGACCGAGTACATCAAGAATCGCAAGGGCTACGACTACAACGAGCATGGTCGAGCGGGCAATACCCATACCGACTTCGTGCCCGACGAGATCATCGACCGCTTCTGCATCATCGGCCCGGTGGCCGAGCATGTGCGCCGGCTCGAGGAGCTCAAGGCCCTCGGGGTCACCCAGTTCGCCCTGTACCTGCAGCACGACGACAAGGACCACACCCTGGCCCAGTACGGCGAGAAGGTCATCCCGGCCATCCAGGAGACGGTGCTCGCCAAGAGCTGACCCATACCCAGCGCGCCTGCTAGGCAGACTGGCGGCCCAGTTGATACCCGTCCGTTACACGTTTGACCCATGAACGAAGGAACTGTGAGCGAAACTTCTCCGGTGTCGAACACCCAGGCGCCCGTCCGTCGACAGTCCGGTCGGCTGCGTCGCGGGCTGGCCTCACTGGGGTGGGCTCTGGCGGGGGTGCTCCTGGTCGTGGTGATGTGGGAGCTGGTGAAGGTCATCGGCTCCCTGGTCACCCTGCCCCTGGACACCGGCGACCAGGCGATGCCGCACGTATGGACGATGCTCCAGGGGGCCATGCAGCCAGAGGTTCGCGGATCCGACACGACCGTGCTCCAGGCGGTCGTGTCGGCAACCCTGCGGTCGCTGCTCGTTGCCATGGGCGGGTTCGCGATCGGCGTCGCGATCGGCCTGCTGCTCGCGGTGATCATGCAGCGGTTCTGGTTCTTCGAGCGTGGCCTGCTGCCCTTCGTGATCGCCTCGCAGACCGTGCCCCTGATCGCCCTGGCACCGCTCATCGTCGGGATCGGCAACCGCATCTCCATCGGCCCGGTGCAGTGGAACACCACCTACTCGGTGATGTTCATCGCCTCCTACCTGGCCTTCTTTCCACTCTCGGTCGGCGCCCTGCGCGGCCTGCAGGCACCAACCGCGACGCACATCGAGCTGATGCGCTCATACGCGGCCACGCCCGGCCAGACCCTGCGCAAGCTGCGCTTCCCCGCCTCGGTGCCCTACCTGGTGCCCGCGATGAAGGTCTCGGCGGCCGCCGCGGTGGTCGGCACCGTTGTTGCCGAGATCTCCACCGGTGTCCGCGGCGGCATCGGTCGCCTGGTCATCGAGTACGCCCGGGAGATGACGGCGTCCCCGGCGAAGGTCTACGTCGCCGTCTTCGGCGCCATCGCCGTGGGCCTGCTCGCCGCCGCCCTGGTCGCCGCCCTCGACATGGCCCTTACCCGGAACCTCCCGAAGGAGCACTCGGCATGACCACGACAGTGACGAGCCCGGCTGTCAAGGCCGAGGGCGTCTGGAAGATCTTCAATGAGGGCCAGCCCAACGAGGTGACCGCCCTGCAGGATCTCAATCTCGAGGTCGGGTACGGGGAGTTCGTGGCGCTCATCGGGCCGTCCGGATGCGGCAAGAGCACCCTGCTGCGCGTCATCGCCGATCTCACCCACGCCACTCGCGGCACCATGCAGGTGGCCGGTCTCACGGCCGCGCAGGCCCGGGAGCAGCAGAAGTACGGCATGGCGTTCCAGCAGGCGGCCCTGTTCGACTGGCGCACGGTGCGCAGGAACGTCGAGCTGCCGCTGGAGCTGCAGGGCGTCGGCAAGTCCGACCGGGCAGCCCGGGCGATGGAGCTGCTGGAGATGGTGCAACTGGCCGACTTCGCGGGCCATCGGCCGTGGGAGCTGTCCGGCGGCATGCAGCAGCGGGTCGCGATCGCTCGGTCGCTTGCGGTCGACCCGCCACTGCTGCTCATGGACGAGCCCTTCGGCGCCCTCGACGAGATGACCCGCGAGCGGATGCAGAACGAACTGCTGCGTATCCGCAAGGAGACGGGTAAGAGCATCGTGTTCGTCACCCACTCGATCCCGGAGGCGGTCTACCTATCGGATCGCGTCGTCGTCATGTCGCCGCGGCCGGGACGGATAACCGACATCATCGAGGTCAGCCTCGGCGACCGCAATGAGGACACCCGCGAGGATGAGCGGTTCTTCGAGGCGGTCACCGCAGTGCGCGAGGCCCTGCGCGGCAACCACGGTGGCGGCTCGGCTATCCGCTCAAGGATCGGCGAGGTCTAGATGGGCCAGCGGCTCCGACTCATCTGGCCACCGGTCGTGGTGGCGGCAGTCTTCCTGGCCCTCTGGCAGGGCATCGTCGTCGTCAACGACATCAAGCCCTACCTCCTGCCCGCGCCGAGCCTGATCTTCACCAGCCTGTTCGACAACGTCAGCGGTGTCTTCGATGCCACGGTCTACACCGCTACGACCGCATTCCTGGGCCTGATGATCGGCATCGTGATCGGCACGCTGATCGCCCTGCTGGCCAGCCGCTTCATCGTGGTGAACAAGCTTGCCACGCCGCTCGCCGCCGGCCTGGCCGCCGTTCCGATCATCGCGCTCACGCCGATCCTGAACAACATGTTCGACATCACCAGCCGCACGCCCCGGGTGCTCGTCACGATCATCATCGTGTTCTTCCCGATCTTCGTGAACGTCACCCGCGGCCTGACGCAGATCCAGCCGGCCCACCTGGAGCTGATGCGCTCGCTCAACGCATCGGCTGGCAAGGTGGCGCGCCTGGTGCGCATCCCGAACGCGCTCCCGTTCTTCCTGACCGGCATGAAGGTCGCCGCACCCCTGTCTGTCATCGCTGCCCTCGTCGCCGAGTACTTCGGCGGGCCGCAGCAGGGCCTCGGGGCCCGCATCGCATCCTCTGCCGCCAACACCGCCTACGGTCGCGCGTGGGCATATGTCACCGCCGCCATCGTGGTGGGTCTGCTGTTCTACCTGGCAGTCCTGCTGCTCGAGCGACTGGTGACCCCCTGGACAGGCCGGGCCCGATCGGCCTGAAATGAACGTGGACAGGCCGAGCCCGATCGGCCTGCCATCACACAAGGAAAGGAGACCCGATGCGCTCTCTCGCATCGCGACGGATCACTGGGCTTGTCGGCCTGGTAGCCGTCGGCGCCATCGCACTCACCGCGTGCGGCGGCGGTAGTTCATCGACGGAGTCGTCCGCGGCTCCGGCATCATCAGCGGCAGCCCCGGCATCCTCGGCTGCCGCCTCCGCTCCGGCGGCGGAGTGCACCGATCCGACTCCGGTCAACCTGCAGTTGCAGTGGTTCGCCCAGGCCCAGTTCGCCGGCTATTACGCGGCCAAGGACAAGGGCTTCTACAAGGACCAGTGCCTTGATGTCACGATCCTTGAGGGTGGCGTCGACATCGTGCCCCAGACCCAACTGGCCCAGGGCAATGCCGACTTCGCGATCGCCTGGGTGCCAAAGGCCCTGGCCTCGCGCGAGCAGGGCGCGAACATCGTGAACGTCGCCCAGGTGTACCAGAAGTCCGGCACCCTGCAGGTCGCCTGGGCCGATTCCGGCATCAAGACGCCTGCGGACTTCAAGGGCAAGAAGGTCGGCAACTGGGGCTTCGGCAACGAGTTCGAGGTGTTCGCCGCGATCACCCAGGCAGGCCTGGATCCGGCGAACGACGTCACCCTTGTGCAGCAGCAGTTCGACATGAAGGGCCTGCTCAGCAAGGAGATCGATGCCGCCGAGGCGATGACCTACAACGAGTATGCCCAGCTGCTCGAGGCCAAGAACCCCGACACCGGCAAGCTCTACACGCCGGAGGACTTCACGGTCATCTCCTATGAGGACCAGGGTGTCGGCATGCTGCAGGACGCCATCTGGGCCTCCGAGGAGCGCCTGTCGGATCCGGCCTACCAGGATCTGACCCAGCGCTTCGTGACCGCGTCGCTCAAGGGCTGGATCTACTGCCGCGACAACGCCGCGGAGTGCGCCGATATCGTCACCGCGAATGGCTCCAAGCTCGGCAAGAGCCACCAGCTGTGGATGATGAACGAGGTCAACAAGCTCATCTGGCCGTCACCGGCCGGTGTCGGCGTGATGGATCCCGACAAGTGGGCCCAGACCGTCGAGATCTCGATGGGCACCAAGAACCTCGAGGGCGCCACGGTGCTGACAGCCCAGCCGGCCGATGGGAGCTACACCACCCAGTACGCCGAGGCGGCTGATCAGTCACTCGAGGCCGAGGGCCTGAACGTGACCGGTGATGCATTCGCACCGATCACGGTGACGCTGAACGAGGGCGGCAACTAGCGCGGAATCGAATGTGAACAGGCCCCCGGCATCTGCCGGGGGCCTGTTCACATGGCTGGCAAGGGTCAGGCCTTCCCGACGGTTGACGCACGGACCGCAAGACTGACCGGGACGGTGATGACCTCATCCGCCACGAGCTCTCGCCCTCCAGACGTGGCCTGCACAGTTCGTTCCTGGGCGAACAGGAGGTCCATCGCCGCCGCAAGCTGGGCGGGCAGATTCAGTTCAATGGCCGTGATCGGCGGATCGCTGAGCTGCGCATGAATGCCATCCACATCCTGGGCAACGAGCACGTCACCGGGCACCGAGAGGCCGAGGGATCGAGCAGCGGCAATAACCCCCCGACCGAAGTCCTCCAGCAGTCCGATCAGGGCATCCGGCCGATCCGGGGCCCTGAGCATGGTCATAGCAACATCCTGCGCGGCGGCCGCAGCCTCTTCCCGTGTCCGGCAGTCCGCGAGACGGACGTGCCCGATTCGCAGTTCAGCCCCTCGCTGCGCGCACCACTGCTCGGTGGACTCGATGGATGCAGGCGTGGACGCCCACGGGATGTCCGGCGCAATGACGCCGTAGGTGCGCGCCCCGCACGCAGCCAGATGGTCCATGAGGATAGTGATGCCTTGGTCGAGGTCGGGGATCACACTCGGTCCGAGGATGCCTGCGGGATCCCGTCCCAGGAGCACCATGCGCGCGGAGGACGCCCGCAGTACCGGCCAACGCGGATCATGCGCCATCGGATCCAGGACGACGAGTGCGTCGAGCCCGAAGGAGGCGAGTTCGCCCGGGTCGTGGACCGCTGGCAGGATCGTCAGTGCACGCTGGTGCCGCAACGCCTCCTGGCTTGCGATGACGGCCACACGTCCGTACCAGTCGCTGCGCAGGAGTTCATCCAGTGGGAGATGGGCGACCTGCGGCAGGAGCAGGCCCACGGTGTCCGAGCGCCCGAGGGCGAGGTTGCGAGCGGTGCGACTGGGAACATAGCCGAGTTCCGCTGCGACCTGCTGCACGTGTGAGCGCGTCCTGGCATCGACGCGGCCCTTGCCGCTCAGAGCATGGGAGACCGTGGTGCGGGAGACGCCGGCCACCCGAGCGACGTCGGCCACCGTCGGGCGAGCAGGCACCTTGTTCATCTGGCGACCAATCTAGCGAAACCACTTGACCATGCCAAACCGATTTGGTTGGGTTCGGCTACACGCGCCAAAGCGCTTTGGCACCCTTGGAGGGCAGATGGCTACCAGCGAGCAGGCACCTCAAGCGTCAATCGACCAGGCCGGCGGCCTCAACGCCAATGCGATCGGCGCCCGGCACATCGTCTTCCTGGTCATCGCGGCCGCCGCCCCCCTCGGATTCTCCATCGGGGCGATCCCGCTAGCCGTCGGCCGAGGAGGCATCGGCTCGGCCGCCATGTTCATCGTGACCGGGATCGTCCTGCTCATCTTCGCCGTCGGGTATGTCGCCATGGCCAAGCATGTCCGTCGTGCCGGTGGCCTGTACCTCTACGTCACAGAGGGGCTCGGGCGGGTGATCGGCCTCGGTGCGGCCTTCCTCATCACGCTCGCATACGCGATCGCCGCGACCGCGTCCGTCGGAGTCTTCGCCATCCTCATGCAGACACTGGTCCAGCAGATGTTCCTCGTCCAGACCCCCTGGGTCATCTGGGCGCTGCTCGCGACCGCGGCGATGGCCCTGCTCGGCATCCTCAAGGTCGAGCTCAATGCGCGCGTGCTCGGCATCATCATGATCGGCGAGGTGGGCATCCTGGTAATCGTCGGCCTGGCCGTCGTTCTCGGCGGAGGCGCTGAGGGACTGTCACTGACGGCGCTCAATCCGACGTCGATCTTCGAGGGCAATCCCGGGGCCATGCTCGCCATCACGATGGCTGCCTTCCTCGGATTCGAGGCAACGGTGCTCTTCGTCGAGGAGGTGCGCAATCCCGATCGATCCATTCCCCGAGCCACGTACGGGTCCATCATCCTGATGGTGGTCCTCTACGCCTTCGTCACCTGGTGGGTGATCCAGGCATTCGGGAATGCCGGTGCGGTCGATCAAGCGAACAGCGACCCGATCAACATGTTCTTCACGGCGGCGGGCTCCTTCGCCGGCGAGTGGGCAGTGGCGCTGATGGGCCTGCTGGTCCTGACGAGCTGGTTCGCGTCCATCCTCGCCTTCCATAACGCCACCACTCGCTACCTCCTGGCCCTGGGACGCGATCGCGCACTGCCACATCGCCTCGCGCTGGTCCATCCTCGCTGGAAGTCCCCGTGGGTGGGCAGCCTCACGCACTCCACCTTCACGCTGATCGTGGTGCTGGTCTTCGTGCTGATCGGCGCGGACCCGTACCTGGATCTGTATGTCCTGGGCTCGGCTCCTGCCGTCGTTTCAATCCCGACCATGGAGTTCCTCGCAGCGATCGCGATCATCGCCTACTTCGCCCGTGACCGGCGCGGGATGTCCGTCCTTCGGGTCATCGTGGCACCCGCGGTCGCCGCCATCGCACTGATCGGCATCACGATCCTGATCATCAGCCAGCTGGACGTCTTCACCGCCAAGGGTCCGGTGATCAACGGTGTCCTCGTTGGCGTCGTCGCAGCCGCGCTCATCACCGGCATGCTCCGCGCCCTGTTCCTTCGCGCCCGTCGGCCCGAGATCTACCAGGGCCTGGGCAACTCGAACCCGGATTCCTGACCTCAGCGGTCAACTCCAGCACTCAACCCCAGAACCACGCCCGCGACCCTCGCTGCCGCAAAGGAGCATCCGTGCCTTATGACCCATTCGCCCGCGGGCCCCACCCGGTCGGCGTGACATCCGCGTCCTGGACGGACGCTGAGCGCGCACGCACCCTCAAGGTCGAGATCTGGTATCCGGGCGATGACGCTCATCGGGGCCAGGACCTGGACGAGACGACCTGGGACACCTTCCTGCCCGACTGGGCTGCAGCGCTCGACCCAGGCCAGGCGCAGCCGGTCGCCCAGCAGGCCGTTCGCGATGCGGCCTGGGGTCCGGGCGGGCCATTCCCGTTGATCCTGCTCATCCACGGCTGGGCGGGCTTCCGCAGGGAGGCCACCTTCATCGGCACCCACCTGGCCAGCCATGGCTACGTGGTGGTCTCCCCCGACGTCACGGGCAGCACCTGGGGGGACGTTGACGCGTTCCTGTCAGCGCAGTCGCCGACTGGAGATCCCCAGGCGCTGCTTGCGCACTCCCGGGACATCGCGGCGAACCGGGTGCGCGACATCCCGTTCCTGATCGAATCAGCCATTGCTGCCCTGCCGGTGCGGCCCGAGGGCATCGGCGTCACCGGTGCCAGCTTCGGTGGCTTCTCCTCAATGGTCGCCCCCACGGCCGATGCCCGGGTCCGGGCCATCGCCGCCATGTGCCCGGCCAACGATGACGCACCCATCCTGGCACCGGAACGCGTGCTGGGCGACTACCTCCAGGCACCATGGCTGTCGGATGCGGCCACGCTCATCCTCGTGGCCGACCGGGACTCCCTCCTGCCCCTGTACGGCCAGCTCCGCCTGCTGCGGATGATCCCGGCGACCGACAAGCGACTGGTCTGCCTCGCCCGCGCCGATCACAACCACTTCGTCGACGACATCGACGTGGGCCATGCCTGGATGGCCGAGTTCGTGCAGCAGGTGGCGGCGATCTTCCCGGACGGCCCTGGCGACTGGCCACGGGTCGCACGCTCCATCGCCCCGATCGATCAGCTCGTCCCGGGCGATCAGGCGAAGCTTGCCTGGCGAGGAGTGGTAACCGCTCACTTCGATGCGAACCTACGCGACGACCCCGCCGCCGTTGAGCTGCTGCGTGATATCGACGCCATGCTCGACTCGATCGGCGTGGAATCCAGCACCGTCACGCCAGGGCATCCCTGACCGTGGCGCTGCCGAGCGCGGCCGAAGAGCAGGCCATCCTGCGCACGATCGCGCGCGCCTATGAGACCCTCGCCTTCGATCCAGGTGGCGAGCCCGATTGGGCGTCGTTCGCCTCGGCGTTCCACGCTCGGGCAGTCCTGGCCCTGCGAGTGTTCCCCGAGGATCCAGGTGTCCGCGTGCTCGATCTCGCCGGCTACGCGCAGGCCCAGATGGCCAACGGCCTGAAGGAGCAGGGCTACTCAGAAGATCAAGGGCAGGGCACGATCGAGGTCTTCGGTGACGTGGCGGTCGCCCAACAGCCATTCACCATGGTCTTCGCCGATCGCAGCGTGCCCGCCATCGACCTCTTCAGCCTGGCACGCATCGATGGCACCTGGCGGATCGTCTCGGTGATCAGCGATCTGGAGTCACCGCCTAGGTCTATGCCAGAGGGGGCGTAGCGTCGTCACCGTTCATTGCCGATCCATGCGACCCGCCGCAGGCGACCTACTCGGAATCGACGTCCGCCTCGAGCGTCTTCAGGTTGCGATCACGCATACGGATGATCGCGGCCCTGGTTTTCGAGGTGAGCAGGTCACCTGACGCCACGTCGATCCAGATGTATCGCATGCTCGGGTCCACCCCGATCGCCCTCAGCATGGGGTCGGCCCGCTGGGAGACACTGCCGTGCACGCCAAACTTGGCCAGCAGATCCTGCACGAGCAGCTCCGGCCCGAACGACTCATGATTGGCGCGGTGGATGATCCAGGCCACCGCGGCGGCTCCGCGCGTGGGTGATGCCCGCCGGCGAAACAACGCAGGATCCCCGACGGCGACTCGGCCGAGCAGTCGGCGCATCCCTGTGCGGAACTCAATGTCTTCGACCTCGTCGGCGACTCGGTCGCAGTCGGCGAGCATCGATTCGACCACCGGGCGGATGTCCACCGGAATGCCCTCCCAGATGAAGCGCTCGTCTGGCAGCGGCGCCTCATCGAGGTTCATCAGCTGCACGCGGCCGCCGACACGGCGCTCGAGCAGCGCCAGCATGTCGAATGCGAAGTCCCGCTGCCAGGCATCGACATCGCCGAAGTCGGGCATGAGCCTGGCGGCCAGGGCATGGGCGCCCTGCAGCCGCTCGGCGCGGATCATCTGCTGATACTGCGGCTCCCACTCGTCGACGGCGGCCAGGGTCGATGCCGTGCGATCACTCGGCATCCCCACCCGATGGTCGCTGTACCTGATGAAGGCTCGCAGCACATCGGGCATCGCCGCGAGGAAGGCGTGGTCGGCGATCACCTTTCGGGGGAACCAGTCGGTGAGCAGGATCTCCACCCGGACCGGACTCCAGCGATAGGGATCCGCGCCCGAGTAGCCGCTGGCGAACCACAGGATGGACTCCAGCAGCCCTCGCCCATCAGGATGATCATGGGCCGTGCCGAATGACGAGGCGAGGAAATCGTCAGCGATCTGCTCGAGTTCCGCGGACGTCCATTCCCGCGGCTCGGGAGCACTCCCCCCAATCGGGAGTCCGCGCAAGGCCCATTCCAGCAGTGGCCTGCACGCGGGCCACGTCTCGGTCTCCAGGGGCGGGTAGGTAATGCCGCCCAAGGCAATGGCCTGTTCGATGATGACGCGGGCGTCAGCAGGATCCGTCGGCTCCAGCGTCGTCCCGTCATCCTCCTGCAGCTCGAGCAGCCTCTGCCTGACCGCCGACGCCGACCCGGGCACCCAGAATGCATCCTTGACCAGGGTGCCGAGGTTGTGGTCGACATACACCAGAGCGGTGAGGACGTCTCCGGACCCGAGCGCAACCTCAATGAGGTAGTCATCCCCGTCTCCCTGGATGTCCGCGAAGAGCCAGACATCGTCGGCGACTCGGGCATCCCGCAGGCCGGTGATCCACGCCGGCATGGGCTGGCGGCGGCGGATCAGCTCGGCATCGATTCGGTCGACCGTGACCTCGTCGTCGATGAGCACCCGCATGACGGCCAGGCATGCGGTCGTCTCGGCGAAGTTCGTGCCGATGAAGGACTCCACCAGGTCATCCAGCGTCGGTCCGGCGCGGCGTGCTTGGAGCGGATGGGCATCATCGGGTGAGGCTGCGCTGAGCAAGGCGCTCACGAGCATGAGCAGGTCGATCGGCTCCCCGCTGCGCAATGACGTCCGGATCATCCGGATCAGTTCCGCATCTGCTCCATCGTCCTGCTGACGTTTGGATCCCTGAACGACGCGCAAGTGCTGACGTTGACGCCCCGGCCGTCCATGCGGTGGGCGCCGGCCATGACCCCTGTTCCTCGACACCCAACAAGGGTAGTGCCGAGGACCCGCGCAGCGGTCAATCTGCTAGCGCAGCAAGTGGAAGACGTGAGTCCAGCCATCAGCGCCGCGATTGGTCGAGACCACATAGCCACGGGCGCCGTTATAGGTGCCCGAGCCCCCGATGACAGGCCGGATGGTCTGCTGCCCAGTGGCCAGGGTCGCGGACGACGATGGATACAGCGACACCCCGCCGACGACGATCTGGTTGGCCTCTGCCCCGAAGATGAAGGTCAGGTTGGAGGATCGAAGCTCCTGGTCACCGGGCAGGCCGACGGCAACGGTGGTGAGCGTGCCGGTCATGTAGTACGCCGGGCCGGACTTGCCCGCGGCCGTGGTCGGGATCAGGAAGAACCGCACTGACCCGAGCCCTTCGCCCTGGACCAGCGTCGGCGCGACCGCACCATGGGTGACCGTGACCATGCGCTCCTTGGGCACAGCGCCGGCAGCAGCGGCCCCCATCACGTGCACCAGCCCAGCAGCAATCAACCCTGTCAGGGCTATCGCTGACGTGCGCCTGACTCCCATGCTCGCTCCCTCGATCTCGTGTGTGGTGCGTTCAGGCTACGCCCGGGATCAATGTCCGAGCGCCCATGACATGCCGTAACCGCATGACTGGTGGTACGTTGCAGCGATGAGTGGGAATGGCGCAATCGAATCCCATGCTCTCACCGTCGGCGATCGAGGTCGCCTCGTCATTCCAGTTGCCATCCGAGAACGGCATGGCTGGGAGCCAGGATCCGCACTGATTGCGCTGGACGTCGACGACGCGGTCGTGCTGATGAGCCAGGCAGCAGCGCTCACCCTGCTCCACTCGAAGGGCGCAACCGGAGGGCTGGAGGCGTTCCTGAGGCAACGAAGGCTGGCAGCCCGGCAAGAGTCCGAGGAACGGGATCAATGGCGATCGTCATCGACGCCTCGGCGATGATCGCGCTCCTGGCCGGCGAGCGAGGCTCGGCCGTCGTGCAGGAGGCCATGGACGCAGAACCGGTGATGAGTGCGGCCCAGGTGGGCGAACTCGCAGGCTTCTACGCTGGCTCACTCGTCGAGTGGTCAGTCGTCAGTGCCCTGCTGGATGCCTGGGGCGTACGGATCGAGCCAGTCACCCGACAGGACGCTCAGCGGGCCGGCCTGATGCTCGATCGCTCGACCGGACTCAGCCTGGGCGATCGGCTGTGTCTTGCCCTTGCGGAGCGACTCGACGCCCAGGTCATCACTGCCGATCGAGCCTGGGGCCGAGCGGGTCGCGTCCGCCAGATCCGCTGACCACCGAGCCGAGTTCACCTGGATCCGGTGCCGAGACGCCGATCAGATCAGCCATGTCGCTCAGGAGCGGAGCATCCCCTGCAGAGCAGGGGTGAGGCCCACGAGCGCGAATTGCGCAGCGTGCAACTGCACGCCGGTCAGGAGCGCGCGGCTCGTGTGCTCCTTGACAGTGGCGAGCATCAGCCTGCGCTCTAAGCCAGGCCTGACCCTTTTCGCTGCGCATTGGTGGAATCGCTGTTTACCCGGACGATGCACCCCGCCACGGAGCCGAAACGGATCTCGACGTCGGTCGGTCGAGCTGCGCCTCCGGCATCCTCGGCGTCATCCTGGAGCAGGCCAGCGATCGTCCGACCCTCGATCACCTCCTGCCTCGATCACTATCGCGCTGGGGCCACTCATGCAGGCCGTGCCTGCTCTCCCTCAACCTCGCGATGAAGGCCTCGCCAAGACTCGCAAGGCACCGAATCAATGCACGACGCAAGCGACTTCAGGGGCGACGCTCGAGCAGGAGCCGGCGAGTTCCGTGCCCGTCATTGATGGTCGGCGTGCAATCGACCGCTCATGTCGTGCCGATGAATCTACGGGATCTGCGACTGCGCTCGCCAGAGATCGATGTCACCCTCTACGGCGAACCGGTCGATCTCATCCAGTTCGACGTCGGTGAAGTCCAGTCGCTGCACGGCTGCTGCCGTCTCCTGCAGTTGCTCGGCACTGCTGGCACCCAGCAGGGTACTGGTGACTCGCGGATCCCGCAGGGTCCAGGCGACCGCCATCTGGGCAAGAGTCTGGCCTCGGCGCTCGGCGATGGCACGCAGGGCTCGGATGCGGTCGAGGTTCTCGTCCGACAGCATCGACGGGAACAGCGACTTATCCTGCGCCGCGCGGGAGTCGGTCGGGACGCCATCGAGGTAGCGATTGGTCAGCAGGCCCTGCGCGAGCGGGCTGAAGGTGATCGCGCCAGCACCGACCTCCTGCAGGGCATCCAGCAGGCCGGACTCGATCCAGCGGTTCAGCATCGAGTAGGAGGGCTGGTGGATCAGCAGCGGGGTACCCATCTCGGCGAGGATGCGAGCGGCCTGGAGAGTTCGAGACGGCGAGTAGGACGAGATCCCGACATAGAGAGCCTTGCCCTGCTGCACGGCGGAGTGCAGCGCCCCCATCGACTCCTCGAGCGGCGTCTGGGGATCAGGGCGATGGTGGTAGAAGATGTCGACGTAGTCCAAGCCGAGGCGCTTCAGGCTCTGATCGAGGCTCGCGAGCAGGTACTTGCGTGAGCCGAGGTCTCCATACGGCCCCGGCCACATGTCCCAGCCAGCCTTGGAAGAGATCACCAGTTCATCGCGCAGGCCGGCGAAGTCCTCGGCGAGAATTCGACCGGCATTGATCTCGGCAGTGCCGAAGGGCGGGCCGTAGTTGTTCGCGAGGTCGAAGTGGGTGATACCCAGGTCGAAGGCCCGGTGCATGATCGCCCGCTGGGTCTCCAGCGGCTTGTCGTCGCCGAAGTTGTGCCAGAAGCCCAGGGATATGGCCGGCAGCAGCAGGCCACTTCGGCCGCATCGCCGGTAGGGCATGCGGCCGTCGTAGCGATCAGGGTTCGGCACGTACTGCGCGAGGATCGACATGGGCAGATTCTCGCACCTTCCGGTCGGCACCGATCACGGGTCTTGCCGGTGCCGACCGACTGAGGCACTAGCCGACTGTGCAGGGCACGCTGAAGCCTGCGATTGAGGCGGTGCAGGTGGCTGGAATCGCCAGCGACCCGGATTCGCTGAAGCCAGCGGTTGCCGACGCGCCAGCTGCCAGCGAGCCGTTCCAGGACTCATTGGCGGCGATCAGCATCCCGTTCGCGCTGCCTCCCCTGGCATTCCACATGCTGCTCACCGTTCCGGCCCAGGGCATGGATACGGCCCAGCTACTGATGGGCGCCCCCGTTCGATTCGTGATGACGAGGTCGACCGTGCGCCCGCTCCCCCAGTCCGAGGTCACCTTCAGCCGGACGCCGATCCCCGATCCGGCCGACGTCGACGATGGCGCCGGGGCAGTCGGGGTCGGGGCAGGTGCGGTCGCGGTCGGGGCAGGTGCGGTCGCGGTCGCGGTCGGGGCAAGTGGAGTCGCGGTCGGGCTCGTCGTAGCGGACGTCCCCACGCCGGCGACGAAGGCCTTGGCATAGGCCCACTGCGGATTGCTGGTGTAGGTGCACAAGTACAGGGCCTGCGAACCGGTCGAGCATGGCTTATCGCGCGTCATCTCCCACCAGCTCAGCTGCCCCACCCCATTGGCCTTGACGAACCCCGCCACCTTCGTCGCGTCGACCAGGCTGAACATCTCGGTCGACACGTCGTTCTGGCCGATCATCGGCGTGATGCCCACCATGGAGTACAGCCTCGCATTGGAGTACGTCGAGAAGGTGGGGACGGCCCTCATTTGGCCGACCGTGCCCTGTGCTGCAGTGATCGCATGAGTGCCCATGTCCGTGTAGCCCTGGCTGTAGTCCATCGCCATCACGTTCACGGCTGCGAGCTTCACGCCCGCTGCAGCGAACTCCCGCATGGTGCGCACGCCATTGGCGTCCAGACCATCGGGCATGACGGGCAGGGTGAGTGACACCTCAACCGTTCGACCCTGTGCAGCATATTCACGTTGCAGGGCTGCGATCACTCGCGCACGACGCTGGTTTGCCGTCGCATTGGCCACAGCAGCGCCCTCGATATCGAAGTCGATGCGATCAAGGCCGTAGCGGTCGATCACCTTCCTATATGCGGCGAGCAGTGCAGTCTCATCCGCGCATGTGTCGGCCAGCTCGCTGCCCGAGGCACCACCGAAGGAGGCGATGACGCGTCCACCTTCCTTCTTGAATGGGCTGATGGCCTCGCTGAAGTCACCGGATCCGCCCACGGCATAGGCGCTGTAGCCACCCCAGGCCGGGGCACACGACCGGCCGGCCTCCTGCACGATGAAGGCTGCAGTGAAGGCACGGACGCCCGTCGCTGCGGACATCGCAAGTAGGTCGGCCGGAGGCCACAGCCCCATGTCAACGTATGGCGCAACCACGGTCGCACCCGAGGAGCCCGTCGTGCCCGAGGCCGTGGGGGTCGGTGTCGCGGACGACGAAGCGGATGCGGACGACGACGCGGAGGCGGATGCAGCCATGGAGGGCGACGTGGTCGGGAGCGGTGATCCCGAGGCACCGGACACAATCGCGCAACTTCGGCCACTCACCGTGCACGAGGAGGGCGTCAGCGATGACCGATTGACGGGCTGGCCGATGAGGCCGAAACGGGCCGTCGCGCCCGGCGCCAGTGATCGGGACCAGCTCGGGCCGGATGCGGTGAAGCCGGTGGACGTCGAACTCATGGTTGCATCCCAGATGCTGCTGACCTTGGATCCATAGACGAAGGACACTGACCAGGGGTCGATCGTGCTGCTCGTGCGATTGGTGACGGCGACGTCAGCCTGGAAGCCGCTGCCCCAGTCCGCGGTAACCTGCCAGCTCACCGTGACGTCGGCAGTGGCGGCGTCGGCGGACGCGGCCTGCAGGCCAACGATGCTGAGCGTCACGACGGGCACGAGACCGACGGCGATGGCTCCGAGACTGCGCTTGCTCCTGCGGCTGGACATTGCTCACCCTTCAAAGGCGACAGGCACCTGTCGCGGCGCCCGCTGATTCGGTCGCACTGCCTTTGACGGGGCGTCTTGCGCTGGCGTTGCCTGATGCGCCGGTCCTGATCGAATCCTTACACCGAGGTGCGGGCGAAGACCACGAGTCGCTCGCCGAGGGACTGCTGAAGATCGCAGGTGGCGAGCGTGAGGGTCGGCATGCCGGCCTTGATTGGATCGGCGCCGAGGAACCAGTTCTCGTCCGGGGCCACGACCACCGTCGAGTCGATGACGTAGCGCGACACGAGCCCCTCGACATCGGTGAAGGTGACCTCATCGCCAGGCTGGAGTTGATCGAGGTGAACGAAGGGCGCATTCATGTCGGAGCGCGTACCGATGATCACCGAGTTTCCGGTAGTGCCCGGCGCGGGCGTGGACGGATGATGTCCGAGCCCAGTGACCAGGCCGGCCCCGTCAATGCCCTGCTGCACGGCGAAGCCCTGCTGATCCAGCAAGGGGCTGCCGCCGCGGGTGACGACCAGGCGCCCGAGCACCTGTCCGTCGGCTATGACCGGCACGGCCGCGAGTCCAGCCGGCGGATCCGGCAGGCAGGCGCCCTGGGCCGCCGAGCTCGGGTTTGCGTCCGCGACTGATGCTGGTGCCGCGGCAGGTGGTACGCCCCCCGGAGGCTGGCTCGGCTCGCTGACCTGCCCGGGCAGGCGAAGGGAGCTGGTATCCATCGTGCGCAACACCCCGAAGCCGACCAGCGCTGCGATGGCGATGACAATGGCGGTACCCACCAGCGCCTTCGGCGCGCGCTTCCTGCCTCGAGGTGCCGGGGAATCGTGACCGGCTGCCGTGTGACCAATCCGACTGCGTGCGCTGGTATCTCGGGGGACGGTCGCCTCGACCCCGCCGACCTCGCTGGGCAGGCCCATCGGGACGGTCGGCGCGGATGGCGCGCTTGCGGGTCCGCGTCCCACGACGTTCACCGCAGAAATGCGCACGATGTAGGGGATGCCATTCGCCAGGCCGGTCAGGGTCGCCGACGTGGTGTTCGGCGAGGGGTGGTCGCCCAGGACCCAGGTGGAGCCACCGTCATGGGAGCTCTCGATGACGTAGCCAATGAGCGGCATGCCGCCGTCACTCGTGGGCGCGGCCCACGCGATGGTCAGGAACTGGTCGCCAGGTGTGCATACCTGCACGGTCGGCGGGCCAGGCAGACCGGCCGGAGTGGCCTGGCAGGCCACCGAGGCCCGGCCGTGTCCGGCGGCGTTGATCGCGCAGACGGTGAACTGGTACCCCAGGCCATTGGTCAGGCCGGTGACCACGGCGACGCACTCCGCTGACGGCGGTCTGGGGATATCTACCCACGTTGCCCCGCCATCGACGGACATCCGAACGGCGTAGTCCTGTACGCGATAGCCGCCGTCATTGACCGGAGGCATCCAGGTGAGCCGTACCTGGCGATCGCCCGGCTCGCTCGCCAGGGCCTGGGGGGACCCTGGAGTTCCCATCGGGGTGATGGGCGCGGTCGGCCGCGAGGCAGGTCCAACACCGGCCGCGTTCACGGCGGCGACTCGGAAGCAGATGTCTCCTCGCCCGGAGAGATCGTCGATCATCGCGGCCCGCTGACTGCCGGGCACCTCGCGAAGGATCGTCCACGATGACCCGCCGTCGAAGGATGCCTGCACCTGGTAGGAGGTGATGGGCATCCCACCCGTCGAGGTTGGTGCGAGCCAGGAGACGGAAATGGTCCCGTCGACCATCCGGACGGACACCTCGGAGGAATTCGGCAGCGCTGACGGTCGTGCGTCAGCGATCGAAGCCTGGCCGGAGTCCTGGCTGCGGACCCGACGCACTCCCCGCAACTCGCCGGAGATGATGAGCGCTGCAACCATGACCGAGAGCACCGCGCAGCCGGCGGTGTAGACCGGCCGCGCGATCGGAAGCTCATGGAACAGCGACCCGAGGGTCACAGCCCCCATGATCGGAACAAGCCAGCACCAGCCGCCGTGCAGGAGCGCGAAACCAAGGAGAGCAATGGCCACGACGCCGACCCAGGTCAGCGCAACCGTCGGGAAGTAGGCGCACAGGGCAAGGGGGATGGCGAGGACAACGCAGACCTGGAGGCTGAATCCGACGATGCGCCAGCCGCTCACCGTCGGCAGCCCAGAGGTACCCCTGGCCATGCGCCACCCTCCCTTCTGTCACTTTAGTCACAACCGTCACAGAAGTATTCCGGACAACGGAGGCAAAGGACGGCAGTGACACCCAGGCAGGCGCAGCCCGGGACGGCCTGCTACCCCTGACTCCTGGCCTGACGATACGCCGGAAATCCAGGTGATAAAGCGCCACCGAGCGCCGAACCCTGGGCCACGACGCCTAGAAGGGTGGGTCGTCAGGTGGTGGGTCGTCAGGTGGTGGGTCGTCAGGTGGTGGGTCGTCAGGTGGTGGGTCGTCAGGCGGTGGGTCGTCGGGGGACGGGAGGTCAGGGGCAAGCTCGACCTGTAGGGGCGGGCGAAGGGGTGGCTCAAGGGGAGGCGCCGGCCGGCGGTGATAGCGGCGACCCAGGGGTGAGTGCCAGGTGCAGGAGCCGTCGGAGCGAGAATCGGTGATGCTCCAGCCGCCGTGGGTCTTTGCCTGGTGGTGCCGGGTGCAGAGTGCGCCGAGGTTGGCTGGCGCAGTGGTGCCGCCGTCATCCCAGGCAATGGCGTGGTCGACCTGGCAGCCAGTGGCCCGGCGGCCGCAGCCCGGGAACCGGCAGGTGCGATCCCGGGCCTGCACGAGGCGGCGCAACGCGTCGGGCACGCGGTAGGTGCGGCGGCCGTAGTCCAGCAGCTGCCCGGTGAGGGGGTCGGTGACCAGCCGGCGCATGGTGGCGTCGGCGAGCATGCCGCGCACGGCCTCAGCTGGGATCGGCTCGCCGCCGGACAGCTGGGCCGGCTGCGCGGTCAGCCCGAGCAGCGCGTCCAGGGTGATGACGACATCGAGGTGGACCCGGGGCCGGGGCCCCAACTCCCAGCCCTCGCGGGGCAGGGGGCCATCGGGCAGGGGGCCACCGGGCAGGTGACCCGGCTGGCGGCCCTCCGGCAGGCAACCGCCGGACAGATGAGCGGTACCGGTGAGCAGGCAGGCCAATGCAAGAGCACGGCGCTCTCCCGCCGTTGCCTCACAGGGCGCCTCCAGCCGAGGGTCTCGTGCCAGCGCCGTGATCGCGGCCATGCAGGCGTGAGCATGCTCGATGGGCATTCGCGCCAACAGCGCCGCGCTGCCGTCGGCTTCGTCCAGCAGCAGCACCTCATGGCCTCTCCACCGCCACCGGCCCTTCCCGTCACTCGCACCGTGAGTGTCCAGTAACGAGGCCACTGCCACGCCCACCGCCCGCCGGGTCCGCGCAACCGTCGAGGACGGCGCCACCGCCAGTGCCCGCTCCTGCAGCGCCCCGCACCCCAGTTCGAACGTTGCCCGGAGAGCAGTATCCGAGGACCCGTGCCCCGGCAGCCGGCGGGCTCCATCGACGATCACCGCCGCGTGCGCGGGCGAGATCAAGCCCTCTGCAAGCGCCTCACGCACCCTTCCCAGCCCGCCGGCCAGCAGACGCGCCCCGTCGATCCGCGCCTGGGCGTAACCCGACGACCAGCGCAATGCGCAAGCGACCTCCTCCCGGACCAGGTCCTCCAGGCAGATCTCGACCAAGCCCCCGGCAGGCTCCTGCTCAGGTGCCGCAGCACCATCACCTGCGGGAGGTTTGCCCGCGTTGGGCGGCCGCACGACCGTCACCTCAGACCGGGACGGATGCAGGCCTGCGACCGCGACAAGGGCAGACGCCTGCAGCGCATGCAACCAGCCCACATGCCGCTCCAGCACCTCCAGGAACGAGAGGGCATCGTCATCGCCCAGCTCCGCTGGATCGAGCCGGAGCAGCGCCGCCAGGCACTCAACCCCAGGCACCGTCTCGCGCAATGACGCAAGGAGCACCCCTGGCGGCTGCCCGGCAGGCAACCCGGCTCCTCCCGGCGAAGCGGCGCCGCCTGGGCCCGGACAGCACGAGTCGGCACCCGGACCGACACCCGGCCCGGCACTCGGGCAGTCACCCGGGCAGGGACCCGGGCCGTCGGGACCGGATGCGTCCTGCGCACCGCCATCGAACATGTGTTCGAATATATGCCTGACGTCTGACACGCACCGCACCCCGGAGCCACCAGCATGCGCACGGAGAACTGCCGGGCGCACCCCCTGACGTCAGCTACTTCGGCGCCGCAGACCCGGGGCTCGGCAGGCGCCACACGAACGAGGCACCGATGGCCATGAAGGTGGCCAGGAACGTCGCGATCAGCCGGACATCGATCTCAGAGCTGACTGGATCCCCCTCCACCGAGAACAGCACGACGACCAGCACGGTGATGGCCAGCACCGCGACGGCGTAGTTCGCCGTGACGAACCCGACGATCAGCACGATCGAGGCAGCGCAGATGGCGATCGCCACATACCCGGTCACATGGAAGACCAGCAGCAGCACCGCGCACAGGGCCAGCCCGGCCAGCGTGCCCACCAGTCGCCCGGCCACCCGGCTGACAGTGCCGTCCGCATCGGGCTTGGTCACCCAGGCGACGGTCATCGGCAGCCAGAAACCGTGCTCAACTCCCCAGGCCTGCGACAGGTAGGTCGCAACCCCGATGAGGACGGCCAGCCGGATGCCATGCCGTACGAACGGGTCGTTCAGGGTGAGCCTGGGACGAACTCGCGTCCACAGGCCCGGCAGCGGAGCCAGGCTCGCGCGCCACGCCCCGGGATCGCGCAGGAGATGCCGGCCAACGGTGATCGCGGTGATGACCAGGCCCCCCAGGCCGATGAGCAAGGCATTGACAACAGCAGCGGACGGCAGTTGCGGCGCCCCCAGGAAGATGATGAAGTTCACCAGGGTCAGCAGGCCACCGAGAGCTGCCCGGGGGCCGGCCACCCCAGCCACCCCGCCGGCCAGCGCGACCGCCGCAGACGCCAGCACGCCGAGCCACGGGTACTCCGACAGGACGATCCCGCCGGCGGCGGCGAGCATGATCCAGAGGGTCACCCAGAGCATCGTCCGCCAGCGGCGTCCCACCTCCTCGCCTGCGTCCGCGAAGGCAACGAACACGCATGCCAGGGCGACGGGCACCACGTCCCCAGGCTCGCCGGCGAGCATGAAGCAGGTGGCCAGGGCACCAAAGGCGAGGCCGCAGCGGAGGCCCGCGCCGAGCAGGACCTGCCCCTTCTCGACGTGCGCGGTACCAATGAGCACGCTTCGCAGGTGGCCAGCCATCGGGTCAGGCTAGTGCCGACTGGGCCTGGCCGGAACGGAGCAGGGTCACCGGCAGCAGCGGGCCGCGCGCCACACGTTGAGTCGATCGAGGTCCACGGTCGCATGTATGCGTATGCCTATCCATATACACGTCTGCCTGCGCACGTATGAGCGTACGCAGGCATGTGAGCGGCACTGCAGTTCTGGCGAGAGCGCGCTCGACCAACGATCCGAAACGACCACGCCGCGTGGCAAGCGGCCAGGATGCGGCCAGACCTGTGGTGCGGGTCTTCCGGTTCGCTCATGTGCCCCCTACGCTGCGGTAACTGGGCCTGCGCTACCCGATCCCCGTCGAGGCAGGCGCCGCCCAGTGCAGCGTGGCCCCTGGGCTGTCCCCCGGCCCGGGGCCACGTCCATGACGGCCTCGGCCATCGCAGGCCCAGGCCCCGGCGGGTAGGTGACGACTTGGGCAGCACCCAGACCGGCCCCCGTCTGGCCACCCTCGATGACGGCGAAGGGATCACCCAGACGGTGGCCGCCGCATTTGCCAGCGACCCGGCCTGGTCGTTCATCATCGGCCCGGGCAACTACATGGCCAGGCGGGCGTTCGCACGAGCCTTGCTCGTCCCCCGGATTCGCCGCTCGACGGCCTGGGTCGCCGACGGCTGCACAGCCGTGGCCATGTGGGATCGGCTTGGCACGGATGCGCATGCGGATGATGACCATGACGCATGGTGGGCGTCCTTCCGTGCGGAGGTGGGGGACGACATCTGGTCGCGCCTGCAGAGATACGACTCCGCCCTGGAGGCAATCGCACCAGCGAGGCCGTTCTGGTACCTCGGCGTGCTCGCCACCCATCCAGACCACCAGCGTCGCGGCCTTGCAACCGCGGTCCTGGAGCCAGGCCTGGCCGAAGCCGACGCCGATGGCTGGGATTGCTGGCTGGAGACCTCAACGCCGGCCAACAAGGCGTTCTATGCCGGACGAGGCTTCACTGCGGCCGTGCCCGTCGACATCCCCGAAGGGCCGCCGACCTGGTGGCTACGCCGGCCAGCACGTTCATGACGCAGGCGTGACCCGAAGGTCGATCCAGCGCCAGGGAGCCTCTCACCGCAGGGGTCTTGGACCAGACCCGCTGCTGAACGTCCCGCAAATCGAACGAACCTGCACGTCGAACGCGCCTGTACGCAGCATTCAACCGGATCTCACGTGCAGCCGAGCTTCGAATATTTCCGACTGGGCATGCGGACAGGCTTGGCCCTACGCTCTGGACACGACCCGGTCGGATCCCGCGCCGACGTCCTATCGGAAGATCGCCGATGACTTTCGGGCCCGCATCCTGAGCCAGGAGCTCTGGCCAGGGAACCGCGCGCGAGGGCTTGCGAGTGCTCACCAGCGAGCGACTGGTCAACACCGTTCGCGGCCGGTCGGGCGGCAGCTACGTGGCACGAGTGGTGCCCGAGAGCTTGTCGGCATATCTTCTCGACGCCGTGGAAATGCTGCCGTCGAGTCAGGCCGTTCGACTGCAGGATCTCATCGAGGGCCAGCCGCTGATCGAGCCCATTGCGGCGCATCAGGCGGCTGCCCGCCACCTGCCCAAGCCGCTTGCCATCCTCCGCTCACAGGTTGCTCTGGCATCCGACCCGACCAGGGATTACAGCAACTGGAAGTGGCCCTGCACCCCATGCGATGACGAAGGAACGCTCAGCCGGTGTCAGCCCCCTGCTGAGAATGGGCACACCGGATCGATCGAGCGGGGGATGCATGGGCAGGTTCGCAGTGGTCGATGTCGAGACCACCGGCTTCAGCAGGTCTGATCGGATCGTCGAGGTCGCCGTCGTCGTCCTCGACGATCAGGCAGGTTCAATCGTCGCCGAGTTCGCGACGCTGGTGAACCCCCAGCGGCCGATGGGCGCGACCGGGGTGCACGGCATCACCGAGTCGATGGTCCGGTCAGCACCTGCGTTCGAGCAGATCGCCGCCACGGTCGCCGATCACCTGAACGGTCGCGTGCTCGTCGCCCACAACCTCGCATTCGACCAGCGCTTCCTGACCGATGAGTTCGAGCGCGCCGGGTTCAACGTCGATCCCGGCATCGGCGTCTGCACCCAGCAGCTGACCGGCGAGCGACTGACGGTGGCATGCCAGCGGCGCGGCATCACGATCGAGTCGCACCACCGGGCGCTCGCCGATGCGCGAGCGGCAGCAGCCCTGCTGATGCAGCAGGCGACCTACGGCGGGCCCACCGCCTGCAGTATCCGGCCTCGCTGACGCATGCGTGCAGGCTCGCTGCCACCTGCCTAGACTGCCGACCATGCAGCGTGCTGTTGCCATTCACCGCGCTGGTCGCCTTGTCATCGCCACGTCCGTGATCGCCGCCGTTGCGATCGGCCTTGGGGCGCCTGTGCATGCAGATTCCGGCGTCGATGCGGCCACGGCCGACCCCAACGCATTCAGCCCTGAGTCGATGCCGATGGGGCTCGCCCCGAAGGGGGTCGCAGCCGATGACGACTCCGGTTTCGTGACCGACTTCGGCGGGGCAACGGTCCTCCCGTTCACCCCGTGCATGCCCAAGTCATGTCGGCCACAGGCCGGCAAGACGATCGGTGCCGGCTCGCAGCCCTCAGCCGTCGCCTTGTTCACCACGGTGCAGACCGGTGCCAGCCGTGCCTACATCACCAACAGCGGCGACGGCACGCTTTCAGTCGTGCCCTTCACCGCCGGGTTCGGATCGATGATTCAGCCTGGAAGCACGATCAGCATCGGCGGTCAGCCGACCGGTGTCGCGGTCTCGCCGAGCGGTGACCGGGTGTATGTCGCGGACAATCAGCGCAACCTGCTCCTCGTCCTGAACTCCTCGTCGAATGCGATCCTGTCGAGCATTGCGGTGCCGGACGGTCCCTGGGGCGTATCCGTCACCCCGGATGGGTCACGTATATATGTCGCCAGCAATCGCGCGAATGTCGTGTCGGTAATCGATGCCGCCAGCCTGACGATCATGGGATCGATCAGCACTGGCCTGGGCCCGGCCACCATCGCCTTCGACCGGTCCGGGAGCACGGGGTACATCACCAACAACGGCAGCGGCACGCTCGCGGTGGTCAACCTCGGCACCAATGAGGTGCTCGCCCGCGTGGCAGTGGGCTCCCAGCCCTGGGGCGTGACCGCGACGTCGACGGCGATCTTCGTCGCGAACTACGGCGATGGCACCGTCTCGGTCATCGACCCGGCCAGCCGAGCCGTCATCTCGACCATCAGGGTCGGAGCCAAGCCCTTCGGCGTTGCCACCGATCTGGGCTGGGTGTTCGTGACGAACTCGGGCGCCGGAACAATGTCGTTCATCCCGCTGCAGGCCGATACCGCCATCGTTCGCTGGTCATCATCACAGCCCAGGCGCACAGTCACCGGCGTGACGAACGTGCCCCCCGGCGTCGCCGTCACCATCATCGGCCAACGTGGCAGCCAGCAGCGCACCGGATCGTGCCGTCATCCAGCGACATCCAGGAAGATCACCTGCAGCATCGCTCTCGGACGTGGGCAGTGGCAGGTGAGCGTGCAGACGCGGCTCCCCTGGCAGCCGACCGCCATTGGCCAGCAGAACAAGCGCTTCACGTTCCGGTAGGGCAGGCACCGGGTCACGCGACGATGCCCGTCAGCCGATGTGCTCCAGCACTCGGTCGGTCGTCTGCAGTGCTCCGAGGACCCAGCCCTGGTTCAGGGAGAGGGCATCCCCGCAGACGAACAGCCGGCGTCGCTCAAGCGGCTCGGCCAGGGCGTCGGCGACCGTCCACGGCTCGACACCCGGACCCCAGAGCGGAATGTCATTGCCGAGGGTGTTGTCACCCCACCGCACGCCCCGGCCGTCCATCGGCAGTGGAACGCTCACCCCGTGCAGGTCGCTGAGCGCGTCGGTGATGTCGCGGATCACCGACGCGTCGAGTCGACCGGATTCGGTGTCGTCCGGCGACGACTCCAGGCCGGGGAAGGCACGAAGCGCGTGCCTTCCGAACGAGTAGCTCGCCAGGATCATCGACCTGCCCTGTTCGTCCTCGGGCAGGTAGATGGTCTGGCGCAGCGGGCCATCGCTGACGGACTTGCCCGGCTGCAGGCCGAGGTCGCGCCACCAGGCACGCTCGTATGCCAGGTAGACCTTGATCGAGTCATTCTCGACCAGATGGCTCAGCGCCCGGCTCAGCACGGCCGACCGCTGCAGAATCGGGCTGTTGAACCACAGCCGCCGCATCGCCGAGCCTGACTGGGCCAGGATGACCGTGCCTGCTCGCAGGCTGCGGGTATGGGCCTGCCCGGCCTGCTGCAGGTGGACGGTGAGCCCGCCCGACTGATCGGGGTGGTCGGTGATCGAGATGGCCTGCCAGCCGAGGCTGATGCCGACCCCGGCATCAGCAGCCCGCGCCGCCAGGGCCAGCGGGATGCCCTGCATGCCGCCGTCCACGCCGACGTAGTCATCGTCCGAGACCGACAGCACGGTACCCAGCCACTTGCTCGCGGCGATATCGCTGAGCTCGTAGCCAATCCAGTCCTGCAGGAAGGCAGCGCCCTCCGCGCCGAACTCCTCGGTCAGCAGATCACCCGCGGTCATGAACGACAGTCGCGCACCGCGGTAGCTCAGCCCGTCGAGCCAGGCACCGCTCTCGTCACCGCCGACGAGCGACAGGTCGTTCAGCCCGACTGCCTGCGCCAGCCGCTCGATGAAGTCGCCGGGAGCCAGTGCGGCGAGGTCATCGGGCAGGTGATAGGGGAACTGGCCAGCGCACTGCACCTCACCGCGTCGCATCCGATGCCCGCGCAGGCGGACGAAGTTCTCCGGCGAGACCGCATGCACCGGGTGCGTGCGCAGGCCGAGCTCCTCGATCAGGTCGAGGGTCTGGCGGTGCTGCATGGGGGTGCGCATGCCACCGAGCTCGGCGACCTCATTGGTGATGGGCGCAACGGGGACCGACCAGAGCCGGCCGCCGATGCGCTCGCGTACCTCGAAGACCCCGATGGAGAGCCCCGGGTGCCGAGCGGCCAGCCGGTAGGCAGCCAGGGTGCCGGCGATGCCGCCGCCGATGATCGCGATATCGACCCGCTCGGGCGGACGTCGGCTCATCTGACGGCGGCCCCAGATCAGGCCCGCGCCGATCCCGACGGCCCCAGCCGCGGCCCCGGCCAGCGTCACGTCGACCGCGTCAGCACGCCTGACATCAGCTGGCTCATCGAGTCGGCGCCCGAAGAGCAGGCCCGTGGCGACCCCGGCCGCGCCCGTCGCCATGGCAGCGAGCAGGGCACGTCGCTCCATGGCACCCATCTGCGCGATCGTAGTCGTGTGCCATGCCCGCCGATGACCGCGCGTGCCGCCGCATCCACCGAGCACCCCTATCCTCGCGGCATGCCCAGCGCCCCGGCTCGCAATGCCCTCATCGTCGTCGACGCCCAGCAGGGCTTCCACGATCCATGGTGGGGTCGGCGGAACAACCCGCAGGCAGAGGAGAACATCTGCCTGCTGCTTGGGGCCTGGCGTGCTGACGCGCGGCCCGTGGTGCTCGTCCGCCATGACTCGGTGATGCCCGACTCGCCCCTGCGGCCAGGGCAGCCCGGCAATGACTTCCTGCCTGGCGTCGATGGCGCGCACGACCTGCTGGTGACCAAGTCGGTGAACTCGGCGTTCTACGGCACGCCCGACCTCGATGCCTGGCTGCGCTCTCGCGAGGTGGATGCCGTCACGATCTGCGGCATCACGACCAACCACTGCTGCGAGACGACGGCGCGGATGGCCGGCAACCTCGGCTACCAGGTCACCTTCGTCATCGATGCCACCTGCACCTTCGATCGCCCCGACCCGGCTGGCCTCGTGGTGTCAGCGGAGGAGCTTGCCCGGGTGACCGCCACGAACCTGCAGGGCGAGTTCGCCACGGTGCTCACGACGACCCAGGTCTGCTCGGACCTTCTGCGCCCTTCGTGATCGGGCGCCAGAGGGGGTATGCAATCCCCACTGCCCGGTTGATCGCACCCGCGAAGATCACTGCGACCACCACTGCTCCGAAGAGAATCACCAGGTGCGGGACGGTATGGACCAGGCCGAGGGCAACGATCAGGGTTGTCGCACCGGCGGGTGCATGCAGGACTCCGGTCCAGATCATCAGGCCAGCAGTCAGCGAGAGCGCAAGAGTCGCCGAGCCGATCTGGCGAGCCGACAGGTCGAAGATGTTCGCCGGCGCATCCTGCAGGCGGAAGACCAGCAGGGCGAGGTAGCCGCAGGCGATGCCAAGCAACTGGCCGCCGATCACATTGCGCGGGGCCGCCTGCACGCTCAGCGGTGCGAAGAACAGGATGAAGATGGTCGGGCCGAGGGACGGAAAGATGAACGGCTCATGGAAGACGTGGTCCATGCCCGCCAGCAGGACGGTCGCGAGCGCCGCCGCGAGCATGACGTACAGGCCCAGTGCCGGTCGGGAACGCTGCACATCAAGCCTCATGGTCGACCACGCTAGTGGCAGCCGCCCGGCGCCGAGCGATGCCGGGCGCCCCAGTGGGCACGAGAGACAGCATCGCAGCAAATCATTCTTATGGTTTCCCTGAATGGGTGATTTCCACTTTATTCACCTCGGTAGGCTGGATCAGTGGAATCCGGTGTGACCACTCCTGGGCTGCGCGCACGCCAGGCCCGGATGAGCCGCAATGAGCACCTCCTGCTGGATGCTTCCGTGGGCATCCTCGGGGATGCCGGGTGGGCCGGCCTGAACTTCGCGACAGCGAGCCGGGCGGCCGGACTATCAAGCCGAGCAGCGCACGATCGGTTCGAGGATCGCTCGGAGTTCGCGGCGGCGGTCTGGCGGCAGCGTTCCGGTCCGTACCTCCTGAGCGCGATCGCGGAAGCCCTCCGGGCCGCTGGCCTGCTGACGGCCGATTCGGCCGAGCCTGCACCAGCGGCGTTGCAGCCCGTGCGAGCGATGGACATCATCTCCCGATGGGATGACCAGCACCTGGCATGGCCGTCATCCGACTGGGAGTCGATCCTCGCGAAGGTCGAAGCCGAGGTGCGTCTGCTGGACGGGCAGGGTCCCGCCAAGCCTGGTGCCGTCCACGCAGCCACATCTCGGCTGCAGCAGGCGGTCACCCAGGTCCTCGGTTCCGTCGAGCAGGCTCGATCTGCCTGGGCTGCGCGGGAGCTGGAACGCGTGCGGCAGTCAGGGCCGAGCATGCCCTGGCTGGATGCCGCGCTGGATTGCTTCGCCCGGCCGAGCGTCCAGATGCGCGCAGCCGTGGAGCTGCTCATTGCCTCCCAGTTCGACCCCGTGCTTGCCCGGGCCGTCGACGAGCAGGTGGCCAGTCACGTCCGGCAATGGTGCCAGCCCACTCGCCAGCAGCCGAGCCCGCAACTCGCCGCCCAGCGGGCATTTCTCATCTGCGCCGCACTCGGCTACGTCCTGGTGCATCAGCGCGGCGGCGCAGCGCACCTGGACCTTCGAGGGCAGACCGCTGCCATCCTTGACGTCCTGCGATCCCCCGGCGATCCGAGCCGGCTGCCGTCGCAGCGAGCGGAGTACCTCGGCGAGCAGGTGCCCTTCGATACCGGTGACGACACCCTCGATGCCCTCCTGCAGGCCGCGCTCACGGTCATCGCCACGCGGGGCTTCGATCGGGCGACGACCATGGACATCGCATGTGCGGCTGGCTGCTCAGAGGGGCTCATCTTCGGCCGGTATGACTCCAAGCTCGCCCTGTTCCAGGACGCATCCCGACGCCAGCAAGCACTTGCCTTGCGGCTGTATGACGACTTCCAGTCATCGGTGCGGGCCAGGCACGGCATGGGGATCGCTGATGCGCTCGCGATCCGCGAGGTGCAGCGGCCGGAGATCCGACGGCAGCGGGCCATCTACCTCGAGCAGATTCGCCTGTCGTGGCATGAGGACGGCCTGCGAGCGGCACTGGAGGCGGCAGTGGAGCAGTTCGCCGACGATGCTGTCGAGTCCGACCCGGACTGGGCGCCTGCGGCGTCGGATGAGGCGCTGCACTTCTCCCTGGCCCTCGGCCAGGGCCTTGCCCTGCTGCCCGTCCTCCACCCTGAGTGCTGGGCACTGCCCTACGACGTCGTCACGGTGCCGATGGCCGCAAGCGCTCAGGCACCGGCCCCGCTCGCGGCGCCCTGATGCGTCCGCAACGTGGAGGCAGCATCGAGTCCGGCTGCCTCCTGACGGGCGATCCTTCGACGTCCGAACGCCCAGGCCCCGGCGAAGCCGATGACCAAGGCGGCGAGGACGCCGACATTGCAGGCCCGCCAGACGGAGTCCTGCGGGATTCCCAGGGCATCGAAGATGAAGCCCTGCCAGCTCAGCAGCGGCGTGCTCGCATCCGAGACGACCAGCCCCCAGCCGATGATCGTCGCCGCGACCATGCTCGCCAGCGCAGGCCAGCCCACCGAGCCATACCTGCCCGCAGGGTCGTTCAGCTCGGCACCCGCGTAGTCCTGCCGACGGCTGGTGGCATCGGCGATGAACACCCCCGCCCAGGCGGCGAGTGGCACGCCCAGGAAGATCAGGAAGCCCTCGAACGGGCCAAAGAATGAGCCAGCGAACCACAGCAGGTAGACGCTGCCGAGGGTCATCAGCACGCCATCGATGCCCGCTGCCACCGCGCGCGGGACCTTCAGGCCCAGGGTGAGCAGCGAGAATCCCGATGAGTACAGATCCATCGCGCCCGACCCAGTCGCCCCGAGCGACATGATCAGCAGGAAGGGCAACAGGATGAGTGCCGAGGTGGGCAGCAGCGAGATGAGCGCGCCAATCGGATTGTCGCTGAGCGCTCCCGCCATCCCGGGATCGGATGCCACGAGCATCAGCCCGTAGACAACCAGGACGATCGGCACCAGGCTGCCGGCGAAGGTCGTCCACCCCACGATCGCCCTGCCGGATGCGTTGCGCGGCAGGTAGCGGGAGTAGTCGGCGCCGCTGTTCGTCCAGCCCAGGCCGAATGCCGCCATCGCGACCACGATCGCGCCGATGAACTCCCCGATGCCCGCATCGCCGGGTGCCGTCAATGCCGACCAGTTGACCGTACCGATGGTCATCGCGATGTAGGCAACCGTGAGCAGGATGCAGGCGACCGTCACCACGGCCTGGAAGCGGGTCACCAGTCGGATGCCGACAACGCCGGCGATGACGACGACGGCGACCACGAGGGCGAAGACGGCTCCCTCCACCGCGGTGCCGTCCGCCCAGCCCAGGCGCTGGAAGACCGTGGTGGCGGCCATCACCGTGGTCGCGACCACGACGATCTCCCAGCCGACCAGGGTCAGGTAGGAGATGGCGGTCGGGACGGCATTGCCGTGGACGCCGAAGGCCGCGCGCGAGATCACCATCGTCGGTGCTGCCGCCCGCTTGCCGGCCAGGCTGATCAGCCCGACGAGGAAGAACGAGACGGTGATGCCGATGAGCGCAGCGATCGCGGCGGCCATGAAGCCCATCCCGAACGCGGCCAGCAGGGCAGCGATCGAGACGTTGAAGATCGAGATGCTGGCCGTGGCCCAGGGCCAGAACAGCGAGCGGGGCGTGCCGTGCCGCTCGTCGTCGGGAATGACGTTGATGCCATTGACTTCGACCTGCAGGGCCGGGGACGGTGCCACCAGCGCATGCTAGTCGCGAGCGTGACTCGTCCGGTGGCTTACTCGTCCGGTGCTCCGTACAGGGTGCAGCCCAGGCCATCGCCATCACGGTCGAGGCCATACGGGTCGTCACCGGTCACCTGCACGACCTGGCGGATCTGCGGGCAGTCCAGGTCATCGGCGACGGGCAGGCAGGGGTCGTACCCGGGCGCGCAGGCCTCGGGGGAGCCCGAGGGGCCGAAGGTGGAGAACGCCGCCACGCCGATCACGCCCAGGGCGATGGCCGCGATCACGGCAACGGCACACACCACGAGCGGTCTCCGCGACGTCCGCGCGACCGGCGAATCCGGCGGCTCGGCAGCGGCCTGCGGAGCCTGGAACTTGTAGCCGACACCCCGAATCGTCCAGATGAAGCGTGGCGATGTTGCCGACTCCCCCAGCTTGCGCCGCAGTCGGCTCACATGCGTCTCGATGGACGTCTCATCGCCCATCCAGGGCTCGTCCCATATATATGCAAGCAGGTCACCGCTGGAGACCACGACTCCTGGAGACCGGGTGAGCCGGGCAAGCAGGTCGAACTCGCTGCGCGTGAGCTGCAGGAACGCGCCGTCCAGGGTGGCCGTCCGGGCGCCGTAGTCGATCTGGAGGTTGTCGAACCGCGACCGGCCATCGCCCGCCTGCGGCATCCCCGTTGCTGCCATGGCCCCTGACCCTAGCCAACGGGTACGCGGACCTGTTCGGGTGAACCTGGCAGATTGCTGGCGGACCTTGCGAACGGCTGCAGGCCATCGCCAGTGCGCCGGATCGCGCCTAGGAATGGACGTGCGCGACGGGGGACGCGTCAGCGCCCGGGAGCGACCACCACCTGCCCCCAGCTGGTGGTGGAACGCTCCCGGGCGCAGGGCCAGGCGGAGGGATCGGGATGAGGCCGACGTCGCAGCCACCTGCCATCCCGGATCCACGCACCGGCGTGATGGCGCAGCGATGGCACGACGAGTTCGTCGCGGGCCTCATGGCATCGATCGCAGAAGGGCTGGCCTGCTCCCCTGATCCCCCGGCCGTCGGTGTCGACGCGCTCCGCGCAGCCCTGTCGTCCCTCACCTGGCACGGGCTCGCCAGCAGGGACACCGATCTGCTGTGCTGCGTCCAGCGAGCCTGCGATGCCTTCGGTTTCGACAGCGACGGCTCCCTGACGGTAGAGCGCTGGGGTCAGGTGCTGCTGGCCAATGCCATGCACGCCATGGACACCCGCCGACGGCTGGCGGTCGCCGGCCGACCAGACCTCGTCGCAGCGCTGGACCTCATCGGCTCGTCCCACGCAGACCTGATGAGGCGCAGCCCCCGCTGCCAGCAGTTCATGGCGGCAATCGACAGCGCCGCGGCGCAGGAGATCGAGCGGGTTCCCGACTGAGCCGACATTCGGCTCAGTGCAAGCCCCCACGGGCACTTACAGTACGAGCATGTGGCGACAGGCGTGGTCCAGCGTGCTTGCGGTGGGCCTGCTCGTTGCGGGCCTGCTCTCCGGAAGTCCCGCGACGGCCGCCGGTGCGGCGGCATATGCCTATCCGCCCGCACCCCTTGGGGATGTCACCGACGACTACTTCGGCACCACCGTGCCGGATCCGTACCGCTGGCTCGAGGACTCTTCGAGCGCGGCAACCCAGGCGTGGATCGATGCCGAGAGTCGGCTGACGCGCACGTACCTTGACTCACTGCCCTCCCTGGCCCATCGCGCCTCCCAGGTGAGCCAGCTGCTGGACACCACCTGGTGGAGTGCGCCCAGCGTCGCCGGCGGCCGCACCTTCTGGCTCCAGCGCCCAGCCGGGGCTGCCCAGTCGCGACTGATGTGGTCAGGCCCGGGCCAGCGCCCCACGGCGCTGGTCGACCCATCCCGGATTTCTGGCGCTCACCCCGTCTCGATCGGCACCTGGATCCCCAGCCCCGATGGGCGGTTCGTCGCCTGGGGTGCGCAGGAGGGCGGCTCGGACTGGGAGACGATCACGGTCGTCCGCGTCGAGGACGGCACGCAGGTGGATGACCAGGTGCGGTGGTCGCGGTACACGACGCCAACCTGGGCCAAGGACAGCTCCGGCTTCGCCTACAACGGGTACCCGCCACCGGCGAACCCGCTCCAGGGGGCGGCCGTCAATGCCGAACTGCGCTTCCACCGGCTCGGCACCCCGCAGTCGGCCGATACCGTGCTGATGCGCGATCCGAGCCAGCCCACCATGTGGTTCGGCGCGGCCGACATCGGCGGCGAGGGCTACGTGACCTGGGCGACCAACGCCAGTGGAGCGACCTATGCCTGGGTCGACAGCCTCCGACCCGACGCCGTGAAGCAGCCGCTGCTGACCACCAGCAGCTATCCCTTCCCGACCATGATGCGTATCCGTGGCCGCAGCCTGTGGATGCTCACCACGATCGATGCCCCGGCGGGCCGGGTCGTGCGTATCGACCTCGACCATCCCGAGCAGGCCAACTGGGTCACGGTCGTACCCGAGCAGGCAGATGTGCTTGTCGGTGCAGCCGATGCGGGCGGGCGCATCATCTTGACCTACCTGCACGATGCATCGTCGCGCATGCGCATCGTCGGGCTGGACGGCTCACCTGGACCGAGCCTGCAGCTGCCCGGAGTCGGCACGACGGGCATCGTCAGTGCCAAGGCCGATGAGCGCATCGCATACGCCACGTACACCTCGTTCGCGCAGCCCACCCTCGTGCTGGCGATCGACTCGCGAACGGGGAAGATCAGCACCTGGCGGGCGCCGAGCTTGCCCTTCGATCCTGCAGGCTTCACCACCACCGAGGCGATGATCCCGTCCAAGGACGGCTCCCTGGTGCATGCGTTCATCGTCCGTCGCACGGGCGTGACCCGAAGTGGCCGCAATCCAACGCTGCTGTGGGGGTACGGCGGCTTCACCATCCCGCTGACCCCCGCCTACAGCCCGGAAATGCTCGCCTGGGTGCAGACCGGCGGCGTGCTCGTCCAGGCGAACCTACGAGGCGGAGGGGAGTTCGGGGATGCGTGGTACCGCGCCGGAACGCAACTGCGCAAGCAGAACACCTTCGACGACTTCATCGCAGTGGCTGAGTGGCTCAAGACCCGCAGGTGGACGGATACCGCCCACCTGGCCATCTCCGGGCGCAGCAACGGCGGGCTGCTGATCGGCGCCGTGATGACCCAGCGGCCGGACCTCGCGGCGGTCGCGATCCCGCAGGTCGGCGTGCTGGACATGCTTCGCTACCACCGGTTCACCATCGGGGCCAACTGGGCACGCGACTACGGGCGATCCGATACCTCCCCGGAGATGTTCGCGGCTCTCTACGCCTACTCGCCGGTGCACAACGTCCGCCCCGGCGTGCGGTACCCCGCCACCATGCTCACGACCGCCGAGCGGGACGATCGGGTCGTGCCGGCGCACTCCTACAAGTTCGCCGCTGCCTTGCAGCAGGCCAATGCAGGCACCCAGCCCATCCTGATCCGCATCGAGCGCAGTGCCGGCCATGGCGCGGGTGCGACTCGGGCGCAGCGCGTCAGCCAGTACGCCGACGTGCTGGCCTTCATGGACGCGAACCTCGGCATCTCGCCACTCCGGCCGCAGCCGACCTTCCACGCCACGCCGGAAGGCGCTCCGTAGCCGACCAAGGCGGGGCGGAGATCGATCCGCTCCCGGGAGAGGAATCGAACCTCTGTTCACGGATTCAAAGTCCGCTGTCCTGCCGCTAGACGACCCGGGACCAGCCGGGCCAGCCGGCGAGGGACACGATATTCACCCCTGCGATGCACCCCTGCGATGCACCCCTGCGATGCCCTCGGACGGCCCGGTTCGAGAATCCGGTCATTCGCATTGACTCTGCCCTATTCCTACGCTACCGTAACTTACGCAAGCGTAGGTCGACCGCTGTCGGCCGCAAGAAGAGACGGGAAGCCATGACCCTCACCCCCGAGATCGCCCCAACCACCGGCCGCACCACCGATGATGTCGTCCAGCTGCAGAGCACGGCCATGCGAGTCATCATCGGTGTCTTCATCGTCCTGCCGATGCTCGCCGTCGTCGCCGCCATCCCGATCGCCCTCAACGGCTGGATCACCTGGCTCGATGTCGTGCTCGTCCTGGCCTTCTGGGCCATCACCGGCCTGGGCATCACCCTGGGCTATCACCGCTACTTCACCCACGGGTCGTTCAAGGCCCCGCGCGGGGTCAAGATCGCCCTGGGCATCATGGGCTCGATGGCCCTGCAGGGGTCGGTCGCGCAGTGGGTGGCCGATCACCGCAAGCATCACAAGTTCTCCGACGAGGTCGGCGACCCGCACTCGCCCTGGCGGTACGGCACCTCCAGGCGGGCGGTCGCCAAGGGGCTGTTCTACTCGCACATCGCCTGGATCTTCGAGGAGCAGAACTCAGCCGTCGAGCAGTACGCACCCGACCTGCGCGCTGACAAGGACCTCGATCGCATCAGCCGGCTGTTCCCGCTGTGGGTGACCCTGAGCCTGCTGCTCCCGGCAGTCCTGGGCGGGCTGCTCACCTGGTCGTGGATCGGCGCGCTCACGGCATTCTTCTGGGCCGGCCTGGTGCGCATCGCCTTCCTGCACCATGTCACCTGGTCGATCAACTCCATCTGCCACGTCTTCGGCAAGCGGCCCTTCAAGGGCCGTGACCTGTCCAGCAACGTCGCCTGGCTGGCGATCCCGTCCTTTGGCGAGTCCTGGCACAACCTGCATCATGCTGAGCCCACCGCCGCTCGGCATGGCGTGCTCAAGGGGCAGGTTGATCCGACCGCGGCCATCATCCGCGCCATGGAGCGGCTGCACCTCGCGCGCGATGTGCGCTGGCCCAAGCCGGAGCGGGTCGCCGCCAAGCTGGTCGATCCGGGCATGCGCTCCCGGGTGCGCGGCTACGTCGAGCCGGCATCCAGCGGCGCGTGACCTCCGCACGCCGAATCTTCGGCCCGCCGACATCGGAGCATCGTGACGACGACACCCGATGAGCTCGAGGACGATGAAGCGTCCAACGTGACTGAGCTGCCGGTGCGCGGGCCCCGCGAGGTGCGGGTTCCGCGCGGCCGGGTGCGGATGAGCGGCCAGGAGCGACGCGAGCAGCTGCTGGACGTGGGCCGCAAGCTGTTCGCTGAGAAGGGCTTCGAGGCGGTCAGCGTCGAGGAGATCGCGAGCAAGGCGGGCGTATCCAAGCCCGTGGTCTACGAGCACTTCGGCGGCAAGGAGGGCTTGTACGCCGTCGTCGTCGACCGTGAGATGACCTACCTGCTGCTGTCGATCTCCGAGGCGCTCGGCGACCTGGACAACCCGACCGACAATGCCCGCATCCTGCTGGAGCGCGCCGCCTTGGCCCTGTTCGACTACATCGAGCAGTACCCGGACGGCTTTCGCATCCTGGTCCGCGACAGCCCGACCTCGGACGATCCTGAGGTGGTCGGGACCCTCTCCAGCGGCCGCTTCGCGAACGTCATCGTCGACGTCGCCGCACGAGTGCAGGATCTCCTGGCCCGGCAGTTCAAGGCCCACGGGATCAACCCCAAGCTCGCTCCGATGTACTCCCAGATGCTGGTGGGCATGGTGGCCCTGACCGGCCAGTGGTGGCTCGACGTCCGAAAGCCCAAGAAGCATGAGGTCGTGGCGCACTTGGTCAATCTCGCCTGGCACGGCCTGGAGCACATGCAGCCCAAGCCCCGACTGGTCACCAAGGATCGCGACTGACGTATCAAGAATCTTGATGTCAAGACTCTTGACGTACGATGGCACGGTGACCTCAGCAGCCCGGCAGCGTGACGAGGTCGATGAGCTGCTGGCGGCTTGGCAGCGGGAGCGACCTGAGGTCGATGCCGGCCCGCTTGCCGTGCTCTCGCGCGTCACCCGGCTGGCCAAGTACCTCGACAGTGCCCGGCGCCAGGCCTTCACCGAGGTCGGCCTGGAGACCTGGGAGTTCGACGTCCTGGCGGCACTGCGGCGGGCCGGGCCGCCATATGCGCTCTCTCCCGGCCAGCTGGGCAGTGCGACCCTGGTCACCAGCGGCACGGTTACCAATCGGGTCGACCGTCTCGAGCATCGGGGGTTCGTCCGCCGCGAGCCGGACGCCGATGACCGCCGGGGCATCCGCGTCGTCCTCACCGAGCAGGGTCGGCAGGTGGTCGACCGGGCACTGGACGACCTGCTCATGCGGGAGCGGGCGATCCTGTCCGCGCTGAGCGGCCAGCAGCGTGCCCAGCTCGCGAGCCTGCTGCGCACCCTGGTGCTCACCTTCGACAAGCCCGCCTGACAGATGCTGGCCGCCTCCCATGGGTGCGGGTCAGTTGCTCAGTCGGCCTGCAGGAGCAGGGCCGCCAGGCTGCGGACCTGCTCGGCGAAGAACACCTCCCGTGCGCTGGGCTCGATGGTGTTCCTCTGGTGGCCGAACGCCTCCATCGACACGGCTCCCACGATGAACTCCCACAGCGCGTAGCCCAGGCTGAGCATGGTCGGATCCAGCCCCGGCGCGAAGTCCCGCCGCAGCGGCGCGATCGCCGCCTGGGCCTGCGGGGAGAACGCACGCGACTGCGGGATCCGGACGTCGATGGACTGCAGGACGTCCAGAAGCAGCAGGGGTACCCGTGATGCGGGGGCGATCGTGTCCTGCGGGGCCTGATACCCGGGAACCGGGGAACCGAAGATCAGGGCGTACTCATTGGGATGGGCCAGGGCCCAGGTGCGGACGGCACTGGCGATGGCGAGGAGTCGACGCATCGGCTCCCCGCGATCGAGGATGCGATCCGCTGCCTCGGCGGTCTGCCCGAGGTCGTCGTAGGCATCGATGATGAGCGCGGTGAGCAGGGCGTCCCTACTGGGGAAGTACCGGTAGACCGCAGACGACACCATTCCCAGGTCACGCGCGATGGCCCGCAGCGAGAGTCCCGGTGCCCCGACCTCGGCCAGTTGTGCCCGACCCAGTCGCTTGACGGCGGCAATGGTCCGCTCACGTGACTCAGCGCGGACGCCCATGGTCGCAGTCTGACATATTCGAGAGCAGTGCTCTTGACTCCTCGCGCGACTATCCCTAAAGTGCGAGCACTGCTCTCACTTTGGAGGAATCGTCATGCATGTCGTCGTCGGCGCTGGCAGCGTTGGAACCCGCGTTGCGCAACTGCTCGTCTCGGTCGGGGCGGATGTCTGCCTGGTGAGCCGGAGCGGCACATCCGTGCCCGGGGCTGCAGCCGTCCGGGCCGATGCGGCCGACCTGCGGAGCCTGCTCGCGGTCTCGCCTGAGGCCATCGCCATCTACAACTGCGCCAATCCGCGCTATCACCAGTGGGCCCGCGACTGGCCCCCGATGTCCGAGGCCCTGCTCGCCTACGCCGAGCAGACCGGTGCCGTCCTGGCAACGTGCTCGAATCTCTACGGCTACGGCCCGGTGGATGGCCCGATGCATGAGTCGCTTCCGCTGCGCGCGACCGGGCCCAAGGGGCGCATCCGCGCCGGCATGTGGGCCGAGGCCAAGAGCCGTCACGACGCCGGCCGGATCCGGGCAACGGAGGTGCGGGGATCCGACTACATCGCCGCGTCGGAGAGCAGCCGGGTGGGCTCCACTCGAGTGGTGCCGAGGATCCTGGCGGGTCGGTCAGTCAGCCTCATCGGCGGGCTCGATACCCCGCACACGTGGACGGCGCCCGCGGATGTCGCCCGGGCCCTGGTGGCCTGCGCTGCCGACGAGCGAGCCTGGGGTCGTGCCTGGCACGCACCAAGCAACCCGCCGCGCACGCAGCGCGAGGTCATCGACGACCTGGCCCGCGCGGCCGGCGTGCCCCCGGTCAAGGTCAGCCAGGTTCCGCAGCTGGCCCTGCGGGCCTTGGGCCTGGTGAATCCGGTGATGCGCGAGTTCCGGGAGACCGAGTACCAATTCGACCGGCCCTATGTCATGGACGACTCGGCTCTCAGGTCGACCTTCGGCCTCGAGCCAACGGCCTGGGACGCCCTGCTGCGCCAAACCGTGCAGTACTACCGAGAGCTCACCTGACCGGCGGTCCCTGGCGTGCCCTCGGTGGGATTCGAACCCACACTGTGCCGGGTTTAAGCCGGGTGTCTCTGCCATTGGACTACGAGGGCGGCAGGAGCAGCCTAGGCAGGGTCGGACGACTCCGGCCGGTGCGCTGCCGCGCGCTGGAACACCGCATCGAGCATCGGCTCGGTGAGCCGGCCGGTGAAGGTGTTCTGCTGGCTGGGGTGATAGGAGCCCAGGAGCGCCAGCCGCGCACCTCCGCAATGGATCGCCGCCTCGGCACCGTGCCCGAAGGCCGGCCGGGGCCGGGGCACCTGGCAGCCGCTGCGCGCCAGCGCTGCCAGGCTTGCCTGCCAGGCAATCCCGCCAAGGGCGATGATCACCCGCAGGCCGGGCAGCAGGAGCGAGAGCTCCTCGTCCAGCCAGTGCGCGCACCTCTCACGCTCGGCCGTCGTCGGCTTGTTGTCCGGTGGCGCGCAGTGCACCGCCGCCGTGATGCGCACTCGGTCGAGCCGCTGCCCGTCCTCGCGAGCGGTGGACGTGCCGATCGCAGCCAGGCCCACCCGATGCAGGGATGCGAAGAGCCAGTCGCCGCTGCGATCACCGGTGAACATCCGCCCCGTTCGGTTCGCCCCATGCGCGCCCGGCGCCAGGCCCACGATCAGGATCTCCGGCCGGAGAGCACCGAACGCCGGCACCGGCGCACCCCAGTACTCCTGGTGCTGGTAGGCGGCGCGCTTCTCGATCGCGACCCGCTCCCGCCACTGCACCAGTCGCGGGCAGGCACGGCAGGCGATCACCCTCGCGTCCAGGTCGCGCACCCGGGCCTCGAGGTCGCTGACGCCGCCGCCTCCGGTCACCGACGGAAGAAGTCGAGGGTGCGCTCCCAGGCCAGTCGGGCGTGATCCGCGTGATACACCTCGGGCCGGTCGTCGTTGAAGAAGGCGTGCTCACTGCCCGGGTACTCGAAGACCTCGATACTGCCGCCGTGGGCGGCAATCGCGGCCGAGTACTCCGCGATGGCCGGGCCGGCCCAGGAGTCGTCCGACTCCGCCGCATGGACGATCGCGGACTTGCCGGCATACCTCGACCAGTCAGGCGCGTAGTCCGGCCAGGGCATGGCGGGATAGAAAGCCGCTGCGCGATCGATGCGGTCGCAGACGGTCGGCGCGAGCAGGGTGAGGCCACCGCCCATGCAGAAGCCCGTCACGCTGACCGACTCGCCGGTGACATCCGGCCGAGCAGCGAGGTAGTCGGCCGCGAGTGCGAGGTCGGCCGACACCTCGGCAATGCGCAGGCCCAGCATCAGCTTCTGGGCCTCATCCGGCTCGGTGGTGGCAACCCCGCGGTAGTGATCGACCGCCAGGGCCACGAAGCCCGCGGCTGCGAATCGCTCGACGACATCGCGGATATGCGGGACCATCCCCCACCACTCCTGGATGACGATGACGCCCGGTCCGGAGCCGGCCGCCGGCACAGCAAGGTAGCCGTCCACGCCCGCACTGACCTGCACCATCGCACCGCTCATCGCACCGCTCATCGCACCGCTCATCGCAACCTCCGCACCTTCGCCACCGAGTCGGTCGAGTCCATCGGTGCCGACCGTACCAATCCAGGCCAGTGCCGATCAGCCCTTCACTGACCCGGCAACCAGGGCACGCGCGAACGTCCGCTGCCAGATCGCGAAGACCAGTACCGGGATCAGGATCGCAATGCAGCCCAGTGCGGCTATGCGACCTAGATCGCCTGCCGAGGTCGCCTTCACGCTGGCCAGGTAGGCGGTGATCGGGACGACCCGGGGGGACGTCCCGGCGAAGGTCAGTGCCACCAGCAGGTCGTTCCACACCCAGATGAACTGCAGGACGGCGAAGGCACCCATTGCCGGGAGGCACATCGGGATCACGATGCCGGTGAGGATCCGCAGATGGCCAGCGCCGTCGATGCGCGCGGCCTGCAGGACATCCCGCGGCATGATGGAGATGAAGCCATGCAGCAGGTAGATGGCCAGCGGCAGGGCGAACACGGTATGCGCAGCCCACAGCGGCAGATAGGAGCCGCCGAGGTCCATCGAGGGCAGGATCGGCACCGCGCCGATGCTCCAGCCCTGGCCGAACAGCCGCGCCAGGGGCAGCAGGGCCATCTGCAGCGGGACGACCTGCAGGCCCACCACGACCAGCAGTACCGCAGTCGAGCCGCGGAACGGAATCCAGGCCAGGGCGTAGGCGGCCATGCAGCCAAGGGCCAGCGGCAGGACGACCGCCGGCACGGTGATCGCAACCGAGTTCAGCAGGTAGGGCAGGGCGCCGTCGGGGGTCATGGACCCGGGCGTGAGGGCGGCGCGGTAGTTGTCCAGGGTGAGCCGTGGGTCGGCCAGGATCGTCCACCACCCCGACGACTGGGCGAGGGTGCGTGGCCGCAACGAGGTGACGAGCAGGCCCATGGTCGGGATCGACCAGGCGACCGAGACGACAACGATGCAGACGGTCACCACGGGGCGGCTCAGCCGCCGGCGGGCTGCCAGGGCCACCGGCCCGCTCATGTCGGTGCGCTCATGTCGGTGCGCTCACTTCTGCCCCGGCTGATCGCGCACGTGGCGCACATTGAAGACGATCATTGCACCAACCCCGACGAGCAGGATCATCGCCAGGGCACTGCTGCGGCCCGCCTGGGATGCGGCAAAGGCCTGCGTGAACATCTCGTTCGCAACGACCTGCGTGCCGTAGTTGCCGTCCGTCATCGTGCGCACGATGTCGAACACCTTCACCGATACCGCTGCGATGATGGTGGCCGTCACGATCAGGCTTCCGCGGATCATCGGGACGATGACATCCGCGAATCGCCGCCACCCGACGGCCCCGTCGATGGCCGCCGCCTCGAGGACATCCGCCGGGATGGCCCGGATCGCGACGGTCAGCAGGATCGTCGCCGCCCCGGACTGGATCCAGATCATGACGACCATCAGCAGGGCGGTGTTCCACGGCTGGGCCAGCAGCCAGGCGCGTGGATCGGTGATGCCGAGCCAGGACATGACCTCGCCCAGGAGGCCGACCTGGGCCTGGCCGGCCGCGCGATGCTCGTAGACCAGACCCCAGGCGACGGCCGCGCCGACAGAGGAGATCGATACCGGCAACAGCAGCAGCAGTCGGGGGAGCGCCTGTCGACGTTTGCCGTCCAGCAGCAGGGCGAGCGCCAGGCCCAGCGCGGTTGCGACAAGCGGCACCACGATTGCCCACAGCAGCGTGTTCAGCAGGGCCTGCCGGGCGGCCACCGTCGTGAGTACCCAGCCGAAGTTCTGCAGGCCGACCCAGGCGGTGCCGTCGGCATTGCGGATGCTGCCGTCGGCCGTCTGGAGCACGGGTACCACCAGGCCGATAACCAGGAGCACCGCGGCCGGGCCGAGCAGGATGGCCAGGGCGAGCCGGGCACCCGGCGTACGGCGCTGACGCTCGCGCGGCATGACCGCTTTCATCGACACGACCGCACCCATCGATTCGGCCCTTCTCGGGCCTGCTGCCCGATCGACACGGCTCGACCAGCACCCATCCTCGGCGGCTCACGCCCGCATCCCGCCCGCGAGATCAGACCTGACCGATCCCTGAACGGTCCCGATCGGTCAGGCAATCCCCGCCGGTGCAGGCCTTCCCGCCGGTCGCTGCTTCGGCTAGGGTTTTGCGCGGCCCATCCGGGTCGGCTCCCTGCACTTCGGATCGTCCGGCACGTTCCTGCCGGTGAAGGGGTTGATGACGCATGTCCAAGCAAGTGACCTTTGATGACGTGTCGCTGGTCTATCCGGGGGGGTCCTCCCCGGCTGTCAGCCATCTCGACCTGGCGATCAGCGAGGGCGAGTTCCTCGTGCTCGTCGGCCCGTCAGGCTGCGGCAAGTCGACGAGCCTGCGGATGCTCGCCGGGCTTGAGCCGGTGACGTCTGGCCAGATCCTGATCGGCGACCGCGACGTGACGAACGTCCCGGCGAAGGATCGCGATATCGCGATGGTCTTCCAGAACTACGCCCTCTACCCGCACATGACGGTCGCGGAGAACATGGGCTTCGCGCTGAAGATCGCCAAGGTCTCCAAGGGCGAGATCGCTCGTCGCGTGGGCGAGGCAGCCAAGCTCCTCGACCTGACGGAGTACCTCGACCGCAAGCCCAAGGCCCTGTCCGGCGGCCAGCGGCAGCGCGTTGCGATGGGTCGCGCCATCGTGCGCGAGCCCCAGGTCTTCCTGATGGACGAGCCGCTGTCGAACCTCGATGCCAAGCTGCGCGTGCAGACGCGCACCCAGATCGCGGCCCTGCAGCGCCGGCTGGGCACCACCACCGTGTACGTCACCCACGACCAGGTCGAAGCCATGACCATGGGCGATCGGGTTGCGGTGCTGAAGGACGGCATCCTGCAGCAGGTCGACACGCCACGTGCCCTCTACGACACCCCCGCGAACGCCTTCGTGGCAACCTTCATCGGCTCGCCGGCCATGAACCTCATCCGAGCGTCACGGGTCGACGGCGGCGTCGACGTCAACGGCTTCACCGTCCCGGTCGAGCGCAGCATCCTGCAGCAGGTCAGCGGTGACGAGGTCCTGATCGGCGTCCGGCCCGAGGATCTGCGGATCGCCGAAGCCGGCGTCGCCATCGCGGTGAACCTGGTGGAGGAGCTCGGTGCCGACACGTTCGTCTATGGCTCGTACCAGGCGAAGGACGGCTCGACGATCGACCTGGTCGCCCGTGGCCAGCAGACGCCCCGGATCGGCGACACCATCCAGGTGGCCCCGTCCCGCACCTACGTCTTCGACTCGGCGGGGGATCAGCCGCGGGTCGGCTAGAACGCCAGCGCGCCTACGGGCGTGCCAGTGGCGCGGTGGATCCCCGCACGATCAGCTGGGTCGGCAGGGGTCGAGTCGACTCATCGGTGCGCTCCCCGCTCCCGTGCAGCTGTGCCAGCAGGGCCTCGGCCGCAATGCGTCCGAGGTCCTGCACCGGCTGCGCGACCGTCGTGAGGTCGAGCAGCTCGGAGATCTCGTGGCCGTCGATTCCCACCAGGGAGATGTCGCGTCCGGGCTGCAGGCCATGGCTGCGCATCGCGCGCATCGCGCCGAAAGCCATCTCGTCCGACATCGCGAAGACCGCCGTCGGCCGTGCTGGCAGGGTGAGCAGGTCGGTCATCGCCTGCTCGCCGCCAGCGACGGTGAAATGGCCGTAAGACCCAAGGATCGGATCGAACTGCAGCCCTGCCTCGTCCATCACCTCCAGGAAGCCCCGGTGCCGGTCGTACTCGGCGGTGAAGGGTGCCGCCCCGGGGGCCCCGCCGATGAGCCCGATCCGATGGTGGCCCAGGTTGACCAGGTGCCGCGCGGCCGTCCGGGCAGCCTGCACATCGTCGATCGTGACGCTGGGCACGCCCTCGAAGGTGACGCCGATCAAGCTGGTCGGCATGCCCAGGGCGAGCACCTCGTGCAACTGCGGATCGTCAGCGGGGATGGCGATCACCAGGACCCCGTCGACGCGCCGGCGCAGCCGGGGGGCGGGCGGCAGCCGCAACTGCCCGGATGAGTTGCTCACGCTCATGAGGAGCAGGTCGATGCCCGCGCTCTGCAGGACGGACTCGACGCCGGATAGCACCGTTGAGAAGAACCAGCGCGCGATATACGGGGTGATGACCGCGACGCTGCCGGTTCGGCCGCTTGCCAGCCGGGACGCGCTCGGGGAGATCACGTAGTCGAGCTCGGCGGCGACCTGCTGGACCCGCAGGCGGGTCTGGTCATCGACATTCGGCAGGTCGCGCAGGGCCCGGGAGACCGTTGCGGTCGAGACCCCCGCCGCTCGCGCGACATCGCGGATGGTGATGGCCAACGCGATCCTCCCGGTACCTGTCCAGCACACCGCCCCGTTGGGCAACCGGCCTCTAACCGGTTGCATGGCAGACTAGCGGACGGGGCAAGCCGGCTTACTGCACAAGCCTGTAAACGATGCCATCGAGCAGGTCGCACTCCGAGACGATGACCTCCGCCTGGCCCGTCCGCCGCATGACGGCGTCCAGCACCATCGCGCCGCCGGCGATGACGTCCACCCGGCCCGGGTGCATGAAGGGCAGGGCCGCTCGCTGCTCCCGCGACATGGCCAGCAGTCGCCCGGTGACGTCCGACACCTGCGCGGCCGTGATCACGGCTCCATGCAGCAGGTCAGCATCGTAGGCACCGAGATCCATTGCCATGGCGGCCACCGTGGTGACCGTCCCGGCGAGGCCGACCAGGCCGGCCGCCTGCTCGATGGGCATGCGCGCCTGCACCTGATCCAGGGCCCCGTTCAGATCCGCCGCGACGCGGGCGATCTCCTGGCCGGTGGGCGGATCCCCGTGCAGGTGCCGCTCGGTCATCCGCACGCAGCCGACGTCCACGCTCATCGAGTCATCCAGCCGCCAGGCGTCGTCCTCCCGGGAGCCGAGGACGAACTCCGTCGAGCCCCCGCCGATGTCGACCACGAGCACCGGGGCCGGCGGGGCCTGTCGCAGCCCGCGCACCGCGCCGAGGAAGGACAGCTCGGCCTCCTCGGTACCGCTGATCACATCCGGCGCCACGCCGAGCCGGGCCTGCACCCCGGCGATGAACGCTTCGCGGTTGCTGACGTCCCGACTGGCTGAGGTCGCGGCGAACCGGCTGGCCCGAACTCGATGGTGGGCGATCAGGTCGGCGTACTCCTCGCACGCCGCGAAGGTTCGAGCCAGGGCCGCCTGGCTGAACGCCCCCGTAGCGTCCACTCCCTCGCCGAGACGAACGATGCGCATCTCGCGCACGAGCTCATGCAGGTGCCCGGCCCCATCGACCGATGCGATCAGCAGCCGGATGGCGTTGGTGCCGCAGTCGATCGCAGCAACGGGGGCTGCCGCGGCCGGATCGACGGCCGCGCTCATCCGGCCACCAGCCCACTGCGGGCGGCCGTGGCGCACGGAGCCTGCTGCCACCAGCCGTCGACCTCGGCGAGGACCTCATCGCCCAGCGGGTTCACGCCGGGACCATCGGCGAGGGCGTGCGCCGCCAGCACATGCAGGCACTTCACCCGCTCTGGCATCCCCCCGGCACTGATGCCCGCGATCTCGGGGACGAACCCGAGGGCGTCGCGCTCCTGCAGATAGGTCGCATGGGCCTGCCGGTATGCGTCGGCGAGTGCGGCATCCGTGGCAAGCCTGGCCTCCATATCGCGCATCAGCCCGCTGGCCTCGAGGGTCCCGATCGCGCTCGCCAGCCGGGGGCAGGTCAGGTAGTACAGCGTGGGGAAGGGGGTGCCATCGGGCAGTCGCGGGAGGGTTCGCACCACGTCCGGAGCCGTGCAGGGGCAACGATGGGCGACACCGGCGACGGCCCGGGGGGCCCGGCCGAGCTGCCAGGCCACGATGTCCTCGTCCGAGCCCACATCGCCGGAGGTCATGGCGGGTCCTGCGAACCGGCCGACTGGTCGGCACCCTGGTCGATCGGCATGGGGGCGCCAGCACCCTCGTCGATCGGCATGGGGGCGTCGGCCTCCTGCAGGCCGAGCCACAGTCGTTCGTACCAGGACATGTCAACCCGCTGATCCTCCGGCAGGGGCTCCTGCTCAGGTGCGGTCGTCCCGATGGCCACGTAGCCGATCTCGCCGGGGAAGACGAACAGCAGTCGCTCCCGGGCCTGGGCGGCGATGTAGGCCGGATCCTTCCAGCGCTCGCGCTGGACCTCCAGCCCGGCGACCTCGGCACGGGCCTGCTCCACCTCGGAGCGCAGCGAGGCGATCTCGGCCTGCTGGGAGAGCCAGGATCGCATCGGGACGGCCATGCCCAGGCCGATCAGCACCAGGACGCCGGCAAGCACCAGGGCACGGGTCGTCGCTGACGCACTGCGTGCGGCGACAGTATCCGTGTGACGCCTGAGCATGATGTGATCGTTTCATGGCGCTGCCGCGGCGAAGGGATGCAACGCCTGCCGCAGCGAAGCGAAGTCTGCCCAGCCCGAACGCCCTGCCCGCGACCGGCCCTAGCGGCCGAACCGCGGGAAGGCCCTTGCACCTGCATAGCGAGCCGCGTCGTCCAGCTCCTCCTCGATCCGCAGGAGCTGGTTGTACTTGGCCACCCGCTCCGAGCGGGCCGGGGCACCGGTCTTGATCTGACCGCAGTTGGTGGCCACTGCCAGGTCGGCGATGGTGGTGTCCTCAGTCTCGCCCGACCGGTGGCTCATCATGCAGCGGTAGCCGCTGGTCTGGGCCAGGGTGACCGCGTCCAGGGTCTCGGTGAGCGTGCCGATCTGGTTGACCTTCACCAGCATGGCATTGGCGACGTCCTCATCGATGCCGCGCTGCAGCCGTGCCGGGTTCGTCACGAAGAGGTCATCGCCGACCAGCTGCACCCGGTCGCCGATCGCGTCGGTGATGTGCCGGTAGCCGGCCCAGTCGTCCTCTGCCAGCGGATCCTCGATGGAGACCAGCGGGAAGTCCGCCAGCAGCGACTCGTAGTAGCCGGTCATCCACTCGGCCGAGCGGGCCGCGCCCTCGAAGGCGTACGAGCCATCGGCGAAGAACTCCGTCGAGGCGACGTCCAGGGCGAGTGCGATATCAGCACCGAGCTTCAGGCCGACGGCGTCGACGGCAGTCGCGATCAGCTCCAGGGCTGCGCGATTGTTCGGCAGGTCGGGCGCGAATCCACCCTCATCCCCCAGGCCGGTGGCGTACCCGGACTTCTTCAGCACGCTCTTCAGCGCGTGATAGACCTCCGTGCCCTGGCGCAGGGCCTCGCTGAATGTGGCCGCTCCGATCGGGGCGATCATGAACTCCTGGATATCGACACCCGTGTCAGCGTGCGCACCGCCGTTGAGGATGTTCATCATCGGGACGGGCAGCACGTGGGCATTGGGCCCCCCGACATAGCGGAACAGGGGCAGTTCGGCCGACAGGGCGGCGGCGCGGGCCACCGCGAGCGAGACGCCGAGGATCGCATTCGCGCCCAGGCGGGACTTGTTCGGCGTGCCATCGAGGTCGATCATCAGCTGGTCGACCTCGCGCTGATCGGACGCCTCGCAGCCGATCACCTCGGCCGCGATCTCCTCCTCGACCGCCTCGACCGCCTGCAGGACACCCTTGCCGCCGTAGCGGGCGTCGCCATCGCGGCGCTCGGATGCCTCGAATGCGCCGGTGGACGCACCGGACGGCACGGCCGCACGGGCAACCACGTCGTCATCGAGGAGGACTTCGACCTCGATCGTGGGGTTGCCACGGGAGTCGAGGATTTCGCGGGCGACGACCGATTCGATGAGAGCCATGCTGGCAAGCCTACGGGCAGGCCGATGCGGCCTCACGGCATCGGCCGGTGGTCAGGCATGGCCGGGATCCGTCATCCGCGCCTCGCGGGCTAGCGTTCCGTCCGCAGACGAAGGAGGATCACATGACCGCCACTGACTGGGCATCCGTCGCAACCAGGGTGCAGGCACCCAGCGGCCTGCTCATCGACGGGGCCTGGGTCGAGGCACTCGACGGGCGACGCATGGACGTCGTGAGCCCCATCGACGGGGCGAGGGTCGCATCCATCGCCATCGGCGGCAGTGCCGACATCGACCGGGCTGTCCGCGCGGCCCGCACCGCCTTCGAGGACGGCCGCTGGTCCGGACTCGCGCCCGCGCAGCGCAAGCAGGTGCTGATCGCCTGGGCCGACCTCATCGTCGCCCGTGCCGAGGAGCTCGCCTACCTGCAGACCCTGGAGATGGGCAAGCCCGCCCATGAGTCGCTGGCGATCGACCTGCGCGCCGTCGGCACCACCATGCGCTGGTTCGGCGAGGCCATCGACAAGGTGACCGACGAGATCCCGCATACCGACCCCAATGCCCTGGCACTGGTGACCCGGGAGCCAGCCGGGGTCGTCGGCGCGATCGTGCCGTGGAACTTCCCGCTCACCATGGCAGCCTGGAAGCTCGCCCCTGCCCTGGCCACCGGCTGCTCCGTCGTGCTCAAGCCGGCCGAGCAGTCACCGCTGTCGGCCCTGCTGCTCGCCGAGCTCGGGATGACCGCCGGCATCCCAGCAGGCGTCCTCAACGTGGTCAACGGCCTCGGCGCGGAGGCGGGCGCCGCTCTCAGCGCCCACCGGGACGTCGACGTCATCACGTTCACCGGCTCCACGGCCGTCGGCGCGACGATCATGCAGGCATCCGCCGGTTCGAATCTCAAGCGGGTCTGGCTGGAGCTCGGCGGCAAGTCGGCGAATGTGGTCTTCCCGGACGCCGACATCGAGCGGGCCGCACGCACGGCCGCCTGGTCGATCTTCTTCAACCAGGGTGAGATGTGCACGGCAGGCTCGCGACTGCTCGTCCACGAGTCGATCCATGACGAGGTCGTCGACCTGGTCATGGATGTCGCCGCCGCGATGCAGCCACGCAATCCATTCGCTGACCAGGCACCGATGGGTGCCCTGGTCAGCGCCAGCCACCTGGACCGGGTCGATGCGCTGGTGCAGCGGGCGAAGGCGGAGGGCTCCCGCCTGATCACCGGCGGTGCTGCAGCACAGGTGGAGCCCGGCGGCAGCTACTACCCGCCCACGGTCTTCGACCGCGTCGACACCGCTGCCTCCATCGCCCAGCACGAGGTGTTCGGCCCCGTCCTGGCCATCAGCACCTTCGGCAGCGACGAGGAGGCCGTCCGGATGGCCAACAGCACGGAGTACGGCCTGGCATCGGCCGTCTGGACCCGTGATCTCACCCGCGCCCACCGCGTATCCCGCGCACTCAAGGTCGGCGTGTGCTGGGTGAACTGCTACGAGGAGGGCGACCTGACCCTGCCCTTCGGCGGGGTCAAGAAGTCCGGCTTCGGACGAGACAAGAGCCTGCATGCGCTGGAGAAGTTCTGGGACCTGAAGTCGACCTGGATCCAGCTGGACGAGTAGCCCGCCGCCCCCGCCGAGCCCCTTCCGCCGAGCCCCTTCCGCCGAGCCCCGGCGCCGAGTTCGACTCGTAGTGCCGCACAGGACGTCC
>JAGWXF010000008.1 GCA_018970025.1 Actinomycetales bacterium
CATGTCGATGGGGCGGGCCCATCGGGCCCGCCCCTTCGTATCTGAGCACTCGCAGGAGGCAGGCAGATGGCGACCTTCGTCGACCGGGTGATCCTGCACGCGCAGGCCGGTGACGGGGGCAACGGCTGCGCCTCGATCCTGCGCGAGAAGTTCAAGCCGCTCGGCGGGCCCGACGGCGGCAATGGCGGCCGCGGCGGCGACATCGTCCTGGAAGTCGACCCGAGCGTGACGACCCTGCTGGAGTTCCACCATCGCCCGCATCGCCGGGCCGGGAACGGCAAGCCCGGGCAGGGAGGGCACCGCAACGGTGCCGAGGGGGCTGACGTGGTCCTGCATGTGCCGTCCGGCACGGTGGTGGCGTCCGCGGACGGCGAGGTCCTCGTCGACCTGGTCGGTGCCGGCACCAGGCACGTGATCGCCCGAGGCGGCCGGGGCGGCCTGGGCAATGCCGCGCTGGCCAGCCCGCGGCGCAAGGCGCCCGGCTTCGCCCTGCTCGGCGAGCCCGGCGAGCACCGGGATGTCGTGCTCGAGCTGAAGACCGTTGCCGACGTCGCCCTGGTCGGCTTCCCCAGCGCCGGCAAGTCCAGCCTGATCGCGGCGCTGAGCGCGGCGCGGCCCAAGATCGCCGACTACCCCTTCACCACGCTGGTGCCCAATCTCGGCGTGGTGACCGCCGGTGACGTCGTCTTCACCGTCGCCGACGTGCCTGGCCTGATCCCCGGGGCAAGCCAGGGCAAGGGCCTGGGCCTGGAGTTCCTGCGGCATGTGGAGCGGTGCAGCGTCCTGGTGCACGTGCTGGACTGCGCGACCCTGGAGCCCGGTCGAGACCCGCTGGCGGATCTCGATGCCATCGAGGCCGAGCTTGCCGAGTATGGCGGGCTGCAGGACCGGCCTCGGCTGGTCGCGTTGAACAAGGTCGATATCCCGGACGGCCGCGCCATGGCTGACCTCGTCCGGCCGCTGCTGCAGGAGCGCGGGCTGACCGCCTTCGAGGTCTCCGCGGCCACCCATGAGGGCCTGCGACCGCTGGGGTTCGCGATGGCCGACCTGGTCTTGCAGGCCCGGGCTGCTGCGGGCCCGGGGGAGCCGGCACGGGTGGTGATCACCCCGCGAGCGGTCGACGACAGCGGCTTCACCGTCACCGCCGAGGCCGATGGGTATCGCGTCCGCGGCGAGCGCCCCGAGCGATGGGTGCGCCAGACCGACTTCAGCAATGACGAGGCGGTCGGCTACCTCGGCGATCGCCTGGCCCGCCTGGGGGTCGAGGAGGCCCTGGTCAAGGCCGGTGCCCAGCCGGGCAGCCCGGTGATGATCGGCCCGGCCGACAATGCGGTCGTGTTCGACTGGCATCCGTCGATCATCGCCGGCGAGGGCCCGACCGCCGGGCCGCGAGGCACGGATGTCCGCGTCGATGCACGCCTGGACGACGGTGCGGGCCCTGGCTCGAGCGACGCATGGGACGCCGCTGACCTGGAGGGGATCGATGACTGGGGGTGACGTGCGCGCGGCCATTCGCTCGGGCGGGCGCATCGTGGTCAAGGTGGGCTCCTCGTCCCTGACCCAGCGCGAGGGCGGGGTCGATGCGGGGGCAATCGATCGACTCGTCGGCGAGCTGGCCCGGCGGCGGGAGCGCGGGCATCAGGTCGTCCTGGTGTCCAGTGGCTCGATCGCGACCGGATTCCCCGTCCTCGGGCTCACGCGCCGGCCTCGGGATCTCGCCACCCAGCAGGCCTCTGCGAGCGTCGGCCAGGGCCTGCTCATCGCCCACTACAGCGCCGCGTTCGCCAGGCAGGGCATCACCGTCGGGCAGGTGCTGCTGACCGCTGATGACGTGACCCGTCGCAGCCACTACCGCAATGCCCAGCGAACCCTGTTCCGCCTCCTCGAGCTCGGCGTCCTTCCCATCGTCAACGAGAACGACACCGTGGCGACGAATGAGATCCGGGTCGGCGACAACGACCGCCTCGCGGCCCTCGTCGCGCATGTGGTGCAGGCGGACGCCCTCGTCCTGCTGTCCGACGTCGATGGCCTCTACGACGGCCCGCCCGGCCGGCCGGGCGCGACGAAGATCGAGTCCGTCGATTCCCCCGAAGATCTGCGCTCGGTCCGCATCGGCGGCACGGGCGCTGCGGGCGTCGGGCTGGGAGGGATGATGACGAAGGTGGAGGCGGCAGCGATTGCCAATGCCGCCGGGATCCCCGTCCTGCTCGCCTCGGCCGCCGAGGTGGCCGCGGCCCTGGACGATGCCAGCGTGGGCACGGTCTTCCGCCCGACCGGGGAGCGCCGCTCGACCCGGCTGCTGTGGCTGGCCCATGCCACCAGGCCATCGGGGCGGCTGCACCTGGACGCCGGGGCAGCCGATGCGGTGGTGCGCCGGCGACTGTCACTGCTCGCCGCGGGCGTCACCGCGGTCGACGGTGCCTTCGCGGCAGGCGATCCGGTGGAGTTGTTGGACGAAAACGGTCGCACGATCGCCCGCGGACTGGTCAACTTTGACTCCGGGGAGTTGCCTGGGCTCCTTGGACGCTCGACCCGCGAGCTGGCCCGCGAGCTGGGCCCGGCGTACGAGCGTGAGGTCGTCCATCGCGATGATCTGGTGATCGTCGCGGGGTAGCGCCTCCCACGCGTCCGGGTGCGCACGCCGAGGCACGAAGGGAGGCCAGGTGGCGGCCTTGCGGGTGATCGACGGCTCGGCCGGCAGCATGTGGCATGTCACCGTGACGGTGGCGGGGCCCCGCGTCGCCGAGCCCGTGATCCGAGCCGCCCTGGAGCGCCTGAGCGACGAGCATCCGTTCCTGCTGGCCGGCCGGTATGCCGCAGATCGTGCCGAGGTGCGGTACTGGGACGAGGCAGCCGATGCGCGAGTCGCACTGACGATGGCGGTCGACCTGTGGGACGAGCACCGCGAGTCCGCGAGCCTGCCGGCCTGGCAGGTGGTGGGCGTCGAGGTCATCGACCAGGAGACCTTCCACCGGCGCGGCCGCGCTGCGCAGCAGCGACCGGAATTCGTCACGGCTGGTCGCGTCCTGCCCTTCTAGTACCGCCGGTTAGGCTCGCGTTCGTGGAAGCGTCGGTGGATCGCGAGGCTGAGCGGGCGAGCGTCCTGGACGCGGCGCGTCGGGCCCGGGCCGCCTCGATGGTCCTTCGCCAGCTCACCCGCAATGACAAGGACGCAGCACTGCAGGCCATCGCCGATGCCCTGATCGCTGGGATTCCCCGGATCGTCCAGGCCAACGCCGCTGACGTCGAGCGGGCGACCGAGTCAGGTACCGCGGCCGGGCTGATCGACCGCCTGACCCTGACCCCGGAGCGGATCACCGCGATTGCCGACGCCCTGCGGCAGGTGGCCGGCCTGCCGGATCCGGTCGGGGAGGTGGTGCGCGGCTACACCCTGCCCAACGGGCTGCAGGTGCGGCAGGTGCGCGTCCCGCTCGGGGTCGTCGGCATGATCTACGAGGCCCGGCCCAATGTGACCGTCGATGCCGCGGGCCTGTGCCTGAAGAGCGGCAATGCCGCCCTGCTGCGCGGCTCGTCCTCGGCCTACGCCTCGAATGCCGCGCTGACGGATGTCATGCGCGCGGCCCTGGTCGGCGTCGGCCTGCCGGCCGACGCGATCGTGCTCGTGCCGGGGCAGTCGCATGCATCGGTAGCCGATCTCATGACGGCCCGCGGGCTCGTCGACGTCCTGATCCCGCGCGGGGGCGAGGGCCTGATCCGCAACGTGGTCGACAACTCGACGGTGCCGGTCATCGAGACCGGGGTAGGCAACTGCCACGTCTACGTCGACCAGCATGCGGACATCGACAAGGCCGTCCGGATCGTGGTGAACAGCAAGGCGCAGCGAGTGAGCGTCTGCAATGCGGCCGAGACGCTCCTGGTTCACGCGCAGGTCGCCGAAGCGTTCCTGCCGGCCGCGTTGCAGGCCCTGCACGACGCGGGCGTCACCATCCACGGCGATGCGCGCATCGAGGCATACGCCCGTCGCGCCGGCATCCGGTTCGCCCCGGTCACCGATGCGGACTGGGCTGCCGAGTACTACTCCCTGGATCTCGCCGCCGGCATCGTCGACGGCATCGATGATGCCCTGGCCCATATCCGGCGCTGGTCATCGGGCCACACCGAGGCGATCGTCACCGACAGCCAAGCCGCGGCGCAGCGGTTCATCGCCGGCGTCGACTCCGCCGCAGTGATGGTGAACGCATCCACCCGATTCACCGATGGCGGGGAGTTCGGCTTCGGGGCCGAGATCGGGATATCGACCCAGAAGCTCCATGCGCGCGGGCCGATGGGCCTGCCTGAGCTGACGACGACCACCTACGTGGTCGTCGGGGACGGCCACGTCCGCACCTGACCGGCGTGCCGGCCAGGAGGGTCGCTACAGTTTCAGCCTGACCCGGCGTGCACCGGGTACCGCTGCACGGGAAGAGGGTGTGATGGGCCTGATCAATGCGGCCGTCGTGTGGGCGAATGAGGAGGGCGGCGCGGCGCACGCCTCCACCCCTGCATGGGCCTTCGGCGTCTTCGCCTTCGGTGCCCTGGTGGTCGCACTCATCGTGACCATGATGATCAAGGTCGGCGACTAGCCGGGCTCAGCGGCTGGAACTTCCCCGACGGTCCACCTGCGTGCCTGAGACCTGCCGCATCGGCGTCCTGGGTGGCACGTTCGACCCGATCCATGCCGGTCATCTCGCGGCGGCCGGCGCGGTCGCCGATCGGCTGGGGCTCGATCGGGTGATCTTCGTGCCCAGCGGCCAGCCCTGGATGAAGGCGGCGCCCCCGCAGGCGGGCCCGGCTGACCGCCTGCGCATGGTCGAGCTGGCCATCGTCCAGGATCCTCGATTCGAGGTGTCCAGGGTCGATGTCGACCGGCCAGGGCCAACGTATGCGGTCGACACGATGGCCGACCTGCGGGCCTCCCACGATCGGCAATCTCCAGGTCAGCAGGTCGACTGGCACTTCATCGTCGGCGTCGATGCGCTGGCCGGGTTCATGCAGTGGCGCGAGCCATCCCGCCTGCTGACGATGACCCGGCTCGTGGCCGTGACCAGGCCCGGCCACGCACGCCCGGTCGTGCCGCTGCCGGCCGACGCGGTCGATTTCATCGCCGTCCCGCCGGTCGATGTGTCGTCGACCCGCATCCGCGCACTGGTCGCCGAGGGCCGTTCCATCACCGGCCTGGTCGCTCCGGCGGTCGAGCACTACATCTCGGCCCATGGCCTGTATCGGGCCAGCCGGTCACCCGGGCACCAGGCAGCAGGCGATCGCCCATGAGGCGGCCCTTCTGGCACGCGCCCGCAGCGATCATGCTCGTCGTCCTCGGCGTGACCGCCGTGGGGACGACGGTGGTAGGCCTGCTGCTCGGCTCTGCTCCGCAGGGGTCGGCAGGGACGTCCCCTGCCTCCGCTGCGAGCTCACCCGGGGGCACCGTCGAGGGCCAGGCGAGCCAGGCAGATGCAGGGCAGCCCGCGGCAGGCGATGTGGCGGGAGCGGCGCTGCCGACGGATGTCGAGCGCATGCCCGCGGCTGCGATGCCGGTCCGGCGGTCCGGCGACCAGCAGCGCACCCTGCTGCTGCAGGTGCGCGACGGGGCCGGGCCGGTCACCAACGCCGTGCTCCTGGCGACGTCGGATGGGCGCAATGACGCCACCGCGCTGCTCATGTCGCCCGGCCTGCTGGTCCCGACCCCCGACTGGCTGCCGCTGGCCCAGACCGCCTCCACCGGCGACACGCTGCTGGGGCGCAATGCGGTCAGCATGCTGCTCGGCGTCCGGGTCGACGCATCGCTGATCCTCGATCGACTCGCGCTCGCCGCGATCGTGGACGCCGTCGGAGGCATCCCGATCGAGATCGACCAGTCGGTGAGCGTCACGGACGACGGCGGGGGCACCGTCAGCATCCCGGCCGGCTCGCGGGTCATCGATGGCGTGACAGCCGCCGACTACGCGATCGTGCGGGCCCCGGGCGAGGACGAGGCCGATCGCATGGCGCGCTTCGCCGATGTGCTGGGACGCACCCTCCGCGTGCTTCCCGCAGACCCTGAGCAGATGCGGCAGCTCGTCCTCAGCCTGGGATCACTGGCCAAGTCCACCCAGACCAACGAGCAGCTGGTCCAGACCCTGCTCGACCTGCAGCAGGATGCCGCCCTGGGCGACCTGGCATTCGTGCCGCTGCCCACGACGGGGGTGCGCGGCGACGGGCTGCAGCAGCTCGATCCGGTGCTCGGCTCGCACCTGGTCTCCAGCGAGCTGCCGGACGCCTGGCTGCGGCCGGGTGAGTCGCCCAGCGCCCGGGTGGTGCTGCGGTCGGCCGGTGCCGCCCCCGGCCAGGTGGCGGCAGCCCTCGCGCAGCTCCAGGCCAGCGGGCTCACCGTCATCGACGCGGGCGGTGCGAGCCTGCCGCTGCCGACCACGAGGGTGCTCGTGCAGGACGCCTCGCCGGTGGCCCACGCGATGGGCCTGGACGTCGCGGCAGCGCTCAGCCTGCCCGTCTCCGCGATCCGCATCGACGGCGGTGCCCGGCCCACCCCGGATGTCGTCGTCCTCCTGGGCCGGGATGCACCGACGCTCGCCGAGCCCGGAGCATCGCCCCTGTGAGAGGCTCAGCCCGTGGCAGCCACCCAGGAAGCAATCGACTTGGCCGTAGCGGCGGCGCAGGCAGCCTCCGACAAGCTCGCCGAGGACATCGTCGCGATCGATGTCAGCAGCCAGCTCGTCATCACGGATGTCTTCGTGCTGTGCTCGGCGGCCAATGACCGCCAGGTCAGGGCGGTCGTCGACGGAGTCGAGGAGCGACTGCTGGGTCTGGGCGCCAAGCCGCTGCGACGCGAGGGGGAGCGCGAGAACCGCTGGGTGCTGCTCGACTACGGCGACATCGTGGTGCACGTGCAGCTGGCGGAGGAGCGCATCCACTACGCCATCGAGCGGCTGTGGAAGGACTGCCCGGTCATCCCGCTGCCTGAGGCCGTCAATGCGCCGCGCTCGGCCCATGGCGCCTAGCCCGGCGCCATCCTGCGGAGCAGCCCATGCATGACGCGCGGCGGATCATCTTCTGGCGGCACGGCCGCACCTCCTGGAATGCCGAGCAGCGATTCCAGGGTCAGACCGACATCCCGCTGGACGAGGTCGGGGTGATGCAGGCGGAGCGGGCGGCGGGCATGCTCGCCTCGCTGCGCCCGAGCCGGATCATCTGCTCGGACCTGCTGCGAACCCAGCAGACCGCCGAGCCGCTCGCCCGGATCCTGGCTCTCGACATCACCCTGGATGCCGGCCTGCGCGAGACCTTCGCGGGGGAGTGGGAGGGCCTGCAGCGCGATGAGCTGGAGGACGGGTACGGGGACCTCCTGCAGCGCTGGTCGGCCTTCGCCGACGTGCGCCCCGGCCTGACGGGCGAGACCCGCCTGGAGGTGGCCGAGCGGGTGGTGCTGGCGGTGGAGCGCGGCCTGGAGCAGGTCGCCCCGGGCCAGGCCCTGATGGTGGTGACCCACGGCGGTGCCGCCCGTGCCGGGATCGGGGCCATCCTCGGCCTGCCCCCGGACCACTGGTCAGCCCTCGGCGTGCTGACGAACTGCTCCTGGACGGTGCTGCAGGAGAACCTCTCCGGATTCGGCCCCGCCTGGCGCCTGCAGGAGTACAACGCCGGGACCCTGCCCGAGGCAGCCCTCGCCGACGACCGCTGAGCCAGGCAGGTATGCTTGCCTCTCCCGCGCGGGTACGCGCATCGGGGCTGTAGCGCAGCTGGTAGCGCACCTCCATGGCATGGAGGGGGTCAGGGGTTCGAGTCCCCTCAGCTCCACCCTCCAAACCCCTTATCTCCCAACGTTTTTCCCAAAGCCCGATTTCCCGCAGTCGGTCAGAATCGGCCCCGTACCCCAATCCATACCCCAATGGGATTCACGAGTAGCCCATGGCCCTGCCGAGCGCGTCCATCGCGGCCCTGGCTGTGACGTCGCTCACGTGGCCGTAGGTATTGAACGTCATCCGGATATCGGTGTGGCCGAGCAGGTCCGATACGGCCTTGAGGTTGATACCCGCCTCCAGCATCGCGGTCGCCGCGGAGTGGCGCAGGCATGTCGCGATTTCTTGCACGGCGTCGAGAGCGACTCGCCGATTCGACCGGGAGCGTGTGGGGCGCGCCCGCCTTGAGAGCCTGCCTGCTTCCCCCATTGTCTGGGGGCTGGGGCGGCGATCCGCGGGCCAATCTCTTCTCGCAGTTCGCACGACTCACGATCATGCGCGGGACTCTGGGGGCCTTCGGCTCCTCAAAGCCGTTCAGGAGGATGCGGCACTGTCTAGTGGCTAGACAGTGCCGCTCAGTGACGCGAAGGTCTCCTGATGCCGAGCCGCACGGGCCTACCCGTGGTCGCGGACTCCGGGCTGAAGGCGATTGGCTGGGCTGCCGCCTGCTCTTACTTCTTGGATAGCAGCATGACGCCCCAGATGCCGAAGCCTGCTGCGACTGCTCCAGCGGCCAGTCCCATCGGGACGAGGATGCCGGCGAAGCCGTTGCCCTGCTGGTCCAGCTCCAGGAAGCCTTGCAGCCAGCTGAGTGCCTGCATGCCGGCGAGCCCGGCGACGATCAAGGCAGCGATGCCGCCGATGGTGCGGCCGGCTGACCGCCCGCTGCCGCCGGGCGGGGGCGCTGGTCGAATGCCCTTGATGTTCGCGCGGCTGCCATCTGCGTTCAGCCACTTCTTGCCGTCGTGGAACAGCCCGGCGTAGGCGCCGGTGCCGGCCCTGGTGCCGGGTGGCCCGGTGACGGGTGCGGGCGTGGCGACTGGCCGTGTCTGGCCGGTCCAGGCACTGCCGTCCCAGTAGACCTGAGTGCTGAGGTCGCTCTGGCTGGGATACCAGCCCGCTGGTGGCCCGGCGGGCGGAATCGAAGGTGTTGTCATGTCTCCCCTTTCAACAGGGGTGACTGTTCCAGGCACCTGTGACGCTGGTCGTGCTTCAGCGTCCCGGGCTGACGGGGACCGCGTTCAGGGTCCTCGACCGATGTGCAGGGCGGGCTCACCGACCGCGTAGTTGTAGGCGTCGCGTAGGAATCCCATACGGGCCGGGCTGCTCGGCCCCGTCATCCGGGTGAGGGCCCTGCTGAGGGGGTGCGGGGAGAGTGCGATGGCCTCGTTGCGTTCGTGCAGCCGTTGCAGATCGGTGACCGTGGGCAGCCGGTCGGACTTGCTTCGATTGCAGGGACCATGTGCGACGACCAGGTTCCAGATGCCGTTGAGGTTGGATCCCTTCCATGCCGGCTGCCGCATGGGCGCGTTCGGGCGCACAAGGTCGACGTGAACGGCGTCGTCCCATTCGGTGACGGGGTCGAGGCAGTAGAAGCATCGGCCGTGCTGGAATCCGATGAGTGCCGGTCGGCTCCCGGCGACTGGGACGCGGCGCACGGGATGGACCACGGTGAGGGAGTCGTCGCTGAGTGCGGCGCTGATCGTGACCAGGGATCGGCCGATCCCGGCATCGAATGCGGCTTCGACCAGGGACCAGTGAGCCTGGAGTTCCCCGTCGAGGGTGGTGGCTTCGGGGTCGGCGGCGACGTCGCGCAGGTGGGGGGTGAGGAGGACCAGGGATGTGCCGGCATCCTTTCGGATCTCGTAGAACTGGTGGGGCGCCTATGAGTCGCCGGGCAGGTTGTGGAACTTCTGCATGACCATCGCAGGCATGGATCGCGCGGAGGCGTCGATGAGCCGCTCGGTGGGATGACCGGACGCCAGCGTCTCGGCTGACTCGTGCGCCAGGACCGTGAGGTAGTCGGCCTGGCCGAGGTCGCCGTTGCCGCCGACCTGGGGAGCCGTGGCAGCGTGTTGCGCCATGGCCAGGGCATACGGCACGGCGAGGTCCTCGATCGCGGCGGCGTCACGACCTTGACGGGCGAGGTGCAGGAGGGCCTGGCCGAGGGCGAACTTGTACGTTCGGGTGTTGAGGTCCCACAGAATCGCCATCCGCCAGGATGACCTGGGTGTCGGGTCCGCCAGGTAGATCTCCGCCCCGACATTGTGACTGGGAGGGCAGACAGATGGGCAAGCTCGTCCGGGACCGGATCCCCGACATCATCCGAGCGGATGGGAGCGACCCGTTGATCCGGGTGCTCGACGAAGGCGACTACTTTCGGGCCCTGCTGGACAAACTGGTTGAGGAAGCGCAGGAGGCGAGGGAGTCCACCTCGGAGGGGTTGCTGGAGGAGCTGGCGGACGTGCGGGAGGTCTTGCTGGCGATCTGCGCGGCGCGGGACTGGACCGGTGAGGATGTCGATCGGCTAGCTGACCGGAAGCGTGCCCAGAGGGGCTCCTTCAGGGATCGTCTATGGCTGGAGGAATGAGACGACTCCACCGATCTTGTTGGCACTGGTGCTGCTGCAGCTGCAGCATGCGGCAATGAGACTGGTGGGCACCTCCTCGATTAGCTGCATGTGTTGTAGCTGGGCCTGGGCTGTACTTGCCGCAGTTCAGGAGCATGAGAATTGCGAAATCTGTGCGGTCTCGGCGCGGTCGTTGTAGGTCTCAAATGTCAGGCGGGCTTTGTCCCCTGACCGCAATGACGGAACGGTGTCGTTGGTCCAATCGATGATTGTGCCGCTGCGGTCTTTGATGTTGAGCTCGACGTACAGACCGCTGGGGCAGCCATCACGGGCGATGACGTCCATGGTCCAGTAGCTGCACGAGTAGCAGTCACTGCCGCCGCCTCGGACCCACTTGTAGGCAATGCCGTCCTGTGCGAGGTCGTAGTCCTTCGGATACCAGGGCTTGCGTTCTGCAGCGGAGTTGATTCGTTCTGCGAGAGCATTGACTTCCTGAGCCTTGCCAAGGGCTTCCTCCTTGGCGGTCGTGAGTCCACAGGCATCGAGGCTGTCAACGAGATAAGTCCTCGTGGACAAGAGCTCGTCTGCCTTTCCTCCGGAGATCGCGTTAAGGGCTTTGACTGCGACCTTCTCAAGGGCGTCATCAAACTTCCCAACGTAGTCCTCGCTCACCCAGCGGACCTTGTCTCGGTACGCGTCGGCCTTGTAGGGATCGTCATCGAACTTCGACGCACTCTTCAGGGTCTTGGTTGCGGTCGAGTCGTACTTGCCGATTACGGCCTTGTAGTCCGAGCAAATCTGCTGGGTAGTGATCTCGCTACCCCCAGTGATAGCCAGGTAGTCGGCGACTGTCGCGCTGGGACTCGGCGTGCTCGTTGCGCCAGAGCCGGGCGAGGGTGACGCGGTGGATGGTGAGCCTGCCCCATTGTTCCCGGCTGGCGGAGTAGGGCCCTGAATGATGCTGAGAACCACGCCGAGGATCAGAAGGGCCAGCCAGGCGGAGCTGATGACGATGGATGCGATCGCAAGGCCGTAACCCGATCGTGCTCGCTTGGCAGGCCTCAGCCCAACAAGGCCCAAGGCAAGCCCCACGATGGCCGTGATGCCACAAATGCCCAGCAGACTCAAGATGAAGGCCCAGATGACGGTAGCGGGAGTGCGACCGGGTGTAACCGGGTCTGTTGCGACTTCTTCAGGCGGCGCTGACTGCATGCCGTCGCTCATAGCGTGATTCCCCCGTTCTTTAGCACGCCGGGACCCACTTGGGTCTTGCTCAGGGGCAACTTGCCCTCTGGCAAATCCCGTAGAGAGGTCTCCTGTTCACACATGAGTCTAGTCAGGAGTCCTACTGCTTGGGATGCCGAATCGCAAGTCTGGTTGGCGCCGATTCAGGCTCCACCCGCTTGATCACAAAGCGCCGCATCCACACGTCTCAACGCCTAGCCTTTCGGGCACCTGACTACCGGACAGCCCAAGCTCGGTTGGCCCTTGCGCTGTTGCATCCGAGTCAGGAGGCGGCGAGGTTGCCGAGGTCCGGGCGCAGGCTGGGTGCCAGGCGGATGCGTCGCCTGGATTGGCTAGGCACTGGAGCACTGGTGACGGCACCTATCAGATGGGCAGCGCCGGTTCGCCGACCGCGTAGTTGTCGGCGTCGCGCAGGTATTCCATGCTCGCCGAGCGTGCGGTGCCGGTGACGTTGGAGCGTGGCGAACTTGGGGTGCTGAATTCTGAAGGCCGGTCCCCGCGATCGCTCGCGTGATAGTTTCTTGTGTGTACTTGATATCGCCGTGACAGGCGGTGTACGGGGGTGAATGAATGGCAACCGAAGAAGCACGCAAGGAACTCGAAGAGTGGGTAGCCGACGCTATTCGAGACGGGTTCACGCTCGATTCCCAGGTTGGTGACACAGCCTTTATCAGTCGCAGGGTGCGCCTTTCTGGCGGCGCGGTCTTTGGCTACATCTTGCTCATCATCATCACGTTTCCCATAGGGCTGCTGTTCATCATTCCTTGGGTGAACGCATCGAAACGCGTTACTCGATTCCAGATCTTCATTGCTGACAACGGTGAGGTGCAGCAAATGGAACTTGGTAAGTCCCCCTAGCGGGTCAGGCTCACCAGGTGTTCCTAAGCATCCTGCTCCACGGGAATTGCACCTCAGACTTGAGGGCCAACTGTCTGGAGTGATTAGCTCTCGCGCCGTTGCGGCTGCGGAATGAGCCGACGAGGTTCCCTGGCTCCAGTCGGAGCCAGGGGGCTCAACCGATGGGGATCAGATGGTCGACGGTGGCGTCACTGCCGTGCAGGTGCTTGCCGCAGTGCGGGCACGTCCACTGGTCGCGGTCGAGGATGTGGGGGCGCAGGGTACGCCAGGCGTGTTCGTATCCGTCTGCGGTGGTGTTGCGCTGCCTGGGTGTGTCCCTGCTTGGTCCCTGGGTGGGGCGGGGTGGGCTGGGCAGTGACCTCGGGGTGCGAGGGTGCCGCATTCCAGGGAGGGGATGAGCATGTGCTGTAGCAGCAGTGACACGCGGACGTCGTCGAACTGGTTGGTGAAGATCGTGGTCGCCTTGGCGGTGGACGTCCCGGTGGTAGAGCGACATGAGCGCAGGCGGGTAAGTGTTCGCTAGCATCGCGGTTAGCTCGAAAGGCGTTTGGGGGCGGGACAAGTGCTGACTGAGGAAGATGCCTCGCTAGAACTGGGTCGCCTAATTGAGGTCGATCCGAGGCTGGTGTGGCCTCATGAGGCACATGACTTCACGCCCTGGCTTCTGGACAATGCCGATGTGCTGGGCAGGGCCCTGGGGATGGACCTGGCGCTGGAGCGGGCGGAGCACCGAGTTGGTGGCTTTGCCCTTGATCTCCTTGGCGTTGACGAGATGTCCGGCGAGTCCGTGATCGTGGAGAACCAGCTTGCGCAGTCCGATCATGGGCACCTGGGTCAGATACTGACGTACGCGGGTGGCACCGATCCCGTCAACGTGGTGTGGGTCGCGTTGCAGTTTCGTGACGAGCATCGCGCCGCGCTCGAATGGTTGAATAGCAGGACTGACGAGGGAACGCGGTTCTTTGCTGTTCGCGTGTCGGTCGTAAGGATCGGGGATTCGCCGCCTGCACCCCTGTTTGAGGTGGTGGTCCAGCCGAACGACTGGGGCAAGTCTGTCCGGGCTCCGTCGCTGGTCGCCAGCGAGCGCGGGGAGATGTATCGGGAGTTCTGGGCTCAGTGGTTGGCGCGTGTTCGGGCTCAGGAGCCGGGGTGGACGAACGCACGCAAGGCGCCGGCGGCTAACTGGATGGCGATGTCGACAGGGGTGTCATCCGTCCAATACGGCGTCGCCTTCACAAGGCGTGGGCTCACGTGCGAGATCTACCTCGGTAGCCCCATGCCGGAGGTCAATGAGCGTCGCTACCAGGCAGCCTTGGGCAGGAGGGCTGAGCTAGAGGACGCATTCGGGGGCGCGTTGGCGTGGGAGGAACTCCCGGAAAGGAAGGCCAGCAGGATTCTCGCCAGGGGGCAGGGAGGAATAGATCTCACGGATGACTGGCCCGAGTACCTGGACTGGTTCATGCGGACCCACTCCCGGCTCCGCCTGGCGGTCGTAGCGGTGGGCGGAATGGCGGCGCTCGTCGATGGATAGAGGACGAACAGGGGTGAGTCGGTGATCCCCGACTATCAGTCGCTGATGCGCCCGGTGCTGGAGTCGCTGTCCGACGGGCAAGTGTGGTCAGCGAGCGCCTTGCGTGACGTGATCGCCGAGCGGGAGCACCTGTCCACCGAGGAGCGACTTCAGCGCACGGCGAGCGGCGCGCGGCTGTTCGATGGTCGCGTTCACTGGGCGATCACGTACCTGGGCCAGGCACTGGCTCTGTTGCGGGTAGGCCGGGGAAAGGTGCAAATCACGGACCGAGGCCGAGAGCTCCTGGCGGACATGTCGGGGCGCATCACGGTTCGGGACTTGCGTCAGTACCCTGAGTTCCTGGAGTTCATGGATCGAGCGAGGGCGTCGGGTCGCAGAGTCGCGGAGGCCACGGAGGACGATCAGAAGTTGGGCGCCGCTGCTGCTATCGAGGACGTTGTGGATCCCCAGGAGCAGATCAGCCTTGCGGTGAGCGAGATTGAGGCTGCTGTCGCGGCGGAGTTGGTCGACCGGATCAAGGCAGCGCCGCCGTCGTTCCTTGAGCGGGTCATCTTGGACTTAATGCTGGCGATGGGGTACGGGGCGACGGTCGACAGCGCCGAGCACATCGGTGGTCCTCGGGATGAGGGATTCGACGGGGTGATCCACCAGGACGCCCTTGGCCTGGAGCGCGTATACCTGCAGGCCAAGCGGTACGACGACAAGCCGGTGGGCAGGCCGGAGGTGCAGGCGTTTGCTGGCGCGTTGCAGGGCGCAGGGGCGAGCCGGGGGGTCTTCATCACCACGAGCCGGTTCACTGCCGACGCGCGAGACTTCGCGCGGCGGCTGCCGGCGCGGGTGGTGCTGATCGACGGGGTGGAGCTCGGAGGGCTGCTGGTGAAGTACCGGGTGGGGACGCAGGCGAAGGAGACCTTTCAGATCGTGGCGGTGGACGAGGACTTTTTCGAGGGACTGTGAAGCTGGGGCCACGAGCAGGTCTGTAGCAGTCAGTCACCTGCTGGGAGCGATGTCAGTGGTTCGCGGCAGCATGCCATTGCGGGGGAAGTGCCTCTGCGAGAGGGGTGTGCATCATGAAGGTGATCGGGATCCTGCTGCTGGTGGTAGCGGCGGTGTTCGGGGTGTTGTTCTTGTCGGAGGGTTCCAGGTATCTGGATCTTCAGTCGGACGGGAATCCGTTCTCGTCGATGGTGGCGAACTCGGCGATGTACTGCCTGGGGATCGCCTGCACGGCGGGGCTCTCCGGTCTGGGGCTCGTGATCGCCCCGTCCCGTCATCACGCTCATCAGATGGCGCCGAGCGCCTGAGCAGGTGGCTCTGCCATCGAGGCCCCGAGCTGGGGTCTCGATGGCAGAGCCGTTGGCTGGTCGTCTCGGCCGCCTACAGCGCGTGTGCGGGCGGCTCAGGCACGGTGCGGTCCCATAGCCCGAACTTGTGTGCGTCAGGCTCCCGTGGCGCGATGCCGAGGTAGTCCAGGCTGGCGCGCTCGAAGAGCCGGAACTGCCAGATGGCCTCGTTCATGTGTGCGGGGTGGAAGACACCGACGTCCGCAAGCTTGTGGAAGTCCTGCAGGGTTAGGCCGGTGACTCGCTCGAAGAGCTGCGTGTCCAGCGACGTGATGACGTCAACCAGGGCCTGCTCGCGGTAGTCGGTTAGGTACATGAACACGGGCACGGTCTGCACGAACTTCAGCAGCTTGGAACGCAGGGTGTTCACCTGGTCGCGCTTGGCCTTCCGTGCTGCTGTCACTTCGGGGTCTTCTGGTTCGCTGTCTCCGCCGCTGCCCTTGGACTTCTTGGCCTCGCGGAGCTTCTTGGAGTGGGCGATGATCCTGGTGGCGTCCTGGGTGAGGTTGCGGAAGTCCTCCATCTGCTCCAGCCTGGCGACGAGGTCGGTGTCGGCGAGCAGCTTGGTCAGCACAGCCTCGGACAGGTCGATCAGGCGCGGGCTGCCCCAACGCTTGGCGAGCATGGCGGCGCCGGCGCCGATGGTGCCCCAGTCCATGACGGCGTTCACGTCTACCGGGTCCATCCGGCCGCCGTCGAACGCGAAGATGGGCAGATACTCGATGAGCTCGCCGATGACCTCGGCGGGCGCGGTCTTGCTTGAGCCGCCTGCGAGCTTGGTGCCGTACTGGTAGATCAGCGTCAGTGCCCGGTTGGGGTCGAAGTCGAAGACGAAGCAGGTGTCCTTGTTGACGGTGCGCGTGCCGTCTTCGTTTCTCGTCACCCAGGGCGACTGGACGCGGAACGCCGCCTGGAAGTAGCTCTCGGGTGACTTCAGGGAGCGCAGGATGAGGATCGCGCCCCATTGAGGGATGGTCACCCCGGTCATGAGCTTGCCGACGGACAGGGTGATGGTCTGCTTGCCGAGCTTGGCGGCCTTGGCGAGCATCTCGTCGACCGGTCCCTTGGCCTCTGCGCCCATCTTGGCGCTGTTGCCGGCCGCTACGTGGACGAGGTAGTCGCGGAAGTAGGGGTGTGCCTCTAGGGCTGCCTTCATCGCGTGCGCGGACGCGACGGTCGGCAGGAACCACACCGCGTGCTGGACTGCGTCGGCGAATCGCTCGTCGGCGTAGGGGAACGGGGGCTTGAAGTTGTTGAGGAGCTTCTCCGTCGCTGTCTGCGACAGGCGGCCGCGCAGCATGTTCAGGAACTCTTTGACACGCTCTTCGTCGGTGAAGTGGTACTCGGTGCCTACTTTCCTGGCCTCGAAGAAGCCGGAGAGGTCGAAGAGGCCATCGGCGCCCTGGTCGATCTCCATGGACGCGACCTCGGACAGGGCGTACGTGAACATCTGCATCTGCGGAAGCTCGCGGTAGGGGTTGCGGTCCGGGTCGCGGCCAGGGTCGGCTGTCCACTGCTCCTTGGCGTACTGCTCGTCCGGGTAGGTCCAGTTGTAGATGGCGTCTTCGTTGAACTCGCCCTCGGTCAGGGCCCTGAACGGGGTCCCGGATAGGTAGAGGTAGTGCTTGCTCGAAAGGGCGAGCTGGGCAGCGTCGAGGTCCGCGTCGAGCCCGTCGGAGGGGACCCCGGAGTACAGGCGGGGTGTGCCGGCCTCGACAAGGTCGATGATCTCGTCAGCGTGCTCAGCATCGGCTTCGACGGCCTTGTGCTCGGCCTCGGCCGTCTGGGCGGCCGACGTGGTGGGGCTGGTGACTTCCTTCGCCGCCCCCTGCCAGGCACCGAAGTGGTACTCGTCGAGGACGATGCAGTCCCAGTCGATGAGGTGCAGGTCGACGTTGTGGTCCTTCACGTCCCCGTCGGCGTTGGTGCCGAGCAGGTCCTGGAACGACGCGAACCACGCCACGGGGTTGGGCGTGCTCGGATCGACCGGGTGGTCGCGGTCGGCGAAGATCCAGTCGGCGAAGTCCACGTGGGTGACAAGGTCGTCCCGCCACGAGTTGCGCACCGCTGGCTTGTAGGTGAGGACCAGGACACGCTTCCAGCCCATCCGCCGCGCGAGCTGATAGGCGGTGATGGTCTTGCCGAAGCGCATCTTGGCGTTCCACAGGAACCGCGGCGGGTGCGGATCCTGCGCGTGTTCGAGGAAGTAGCGCGCGGTCTGCTCGACGGCCGCGACCTGCTCAGGCCGCAGGGCGAAGTCCGCGGTGCGACCCGGGTCGTAGGGCCGCCCGGCGCGCACTGCTGCGATGGCGGCGCGGATCTCGTCGAGGGTGGCCTCGACGACCTCCTGCTTGCGCTGCACCCCGGCATCGTCGAGCACCCGGTGGACGTCGTGGTCGCTGAACGCGGAACCGCCTTCCTTGACCGCGGGCTCGTCCAGGTGGACGACGATGCCGTCGCCTTCGGGGTAGACGGTGCCGGTCTGCTCCTTGATGCGCACGCGAGGGTCGGGTCGGCCGGTGTAGCCGATCTTGTAGCGGCCGCGCCCAGTGATAGTGGTGGACCCTGCGGTGCGGGTCCACTCCGTGTCATAGCCGGGGGCGCTGTAGACGTAGATGCGCCCAGCAGGCTTGACCTTGCTCACTCGTCGTCCTCGACTGGCTCGGGCTCCTCCGGTGTGCCCGGAACGCGGTACTTCGACCCGCCCGGCAGGTGGGTGGAGGGAAGTGGTGAATCGAGCGACAGGATCGGCTCACGCGGATGAATCGCCGCTTCGACGTAGGCGACATCCTCCTCGGTGAAGCCAAAATACGCGTATAGGTCGGTGTCGGTCCAGCGTCGCGTCATGTCGAGGTAGGGCACGAACTTGAAACGGTCGGAATACACGTGCTGCGTCGTCTTGCGTTGCAGGATCAGGAAGCGCGCGAACTTCGTGGTGAGGTAGTGGGCGTAGTTCTCGGTCTCCTCCCGCGTATCAAACAGGCCGGCAACCAGGTAGGTCTGAGTGCAAGCTGAGCCCGGTGATAGGGCAAGGGGTTCGCCAAGAACGTACGACACCTCGCGCCCATGCCCGTCTCCGGCCATAGGCACCAGGACCTTCCACCGATCCACCCAATCCAAGTTCTTGTCGATGGCACTCGGGTTGACATAGCCGACTCGGTTGCTGAACACGACCGCGATGTCGCCCGGCTCGCGAACCGGATGATCCCCCGAGAAGTTCGTGCGCATCTGCCCAAAGGGCATCTGGGGTCCGCACACGGTGTCGCACCAAGCACCCTCATGCCTCGTCTTAACCTTCTCGACGATAGTCGCCGCTTGGTTATCTCTCATCACAATTCCATCGCCGTCACGCAAGTCACGCGTGCTGGTGGACAGGATGACGCCGTCGATGCGCGTGGAGAACTCGCAGTCTCCGTCGTGGTCGCGGTCCCACAGGAAGTAGTTCACGCCGCCCTTGATCTCCACACCGGGGAAGCAGTCGAACAGTTTCGGGTTGTCGACAATGGCTCGAAAGTGCCGATCGGCGATCATTCGCTCGCGGAACTTGTCCAACCCGAAGCCACCGGTGAACCAGCGCGAAGGCACGATCATGGCAAGGTACTTGGGGTTGAGGGCGATGGAGTGCTCGATGAAGTACTGATACACGGGTGCAGCGCGATCTTCCTCGTTCTTCTTATCGCCGGTCTGGTAGGGCGGGTTGGTGACGATTACGTCGAACTGCATGTGCTTCATCTCCTCCGTCGGATACGCCCCATGGATGAAGGCGTAGGCGTAGTTCTCGCGCCGCATGCCTCGCTCAAGGCCGATAGGCGCGCCGCATTTCCGGCACGAGCGGGTTGACTCACCGTTGCGGTTGAGCGGGAAGTCGTGCTCGGCTGGGATGAACGGCAGGTTGCCCTCCGGGGAGGTGAACTTGACCAGCGACAGGGGACCGGTCGCGTCTCGTGACACGTAGACGGAACGACGCGTCATCTCCCCATGCAGCTGCGTGACACCGCAGCCGAACAGCATGTTGCGCATGATGTGCTCTGCGCGCTTGACGGGGTCGGGCTCCCACTCGGCAAGTCCGGCCATGAGCCGGCGTGCCGCTTCGCGGAGGATGGAGCCAGACTTGGTGGCGGGGTCTAGCCACCGGTAGTGCGGATTCGACCACACTTCGTCAGGCAGGACGTCGAGCAGGGCACGGGCCAGCAGCGGCGGGGTCGGCACCGCGTCGGACGACAATGCCGCGATGGCGTCGAGGATGTCGGGGACGCGTTGCGGTCGGGTCAGGTCCGTGTCGTCGGCAGTCTCCAGGCTCACTTGTCGGCCCCCTTGCGTCGCTGCTTCACCGGTGCTGCCTGTGCCATCACGCTGTAGTGGACTGGCTCGGCGTCCTGGACTCGCTCCATCCAGAACAGGTGCCGGTCGGCTTCTGGGACGAGCGCGGCGCTCCACACCCGCTGGAAGCAGCCGTGCGGGCGTGGCTGCCAGTCGCACAGCTCGATTTCGTCTGCGTTGTTGAGGGTGTCGCCGACGACGACGTTCGCGCCCAGGATCAGCGCGGCAGCGTTGAGGAACCCGCCGGTGGGCGAGTTCGTGTTGGCGTCCGACTGGTAGTGGCCCAGGAGGACGTGGGCCATGCGGGCACGGGCCTCGGTGACGTTCTCCGGGGAGATGTCGATTCCGTAGATTGATGCGAGGGCACGCAGCAGCCGGTGCTCGTACTGCTCCTGGCAGATGCAGTCGGACTTGGCGACCAGCCGCAGCTTGCGACGAAGGATCTCGACCAGGAAGTTGCCCGACCCGCACGAGGGTTCCAGGAACTTGACGTCGATGGCGGTGAAGGCGTCGGGGATCTGGTCGAGCATGGCATCGACTTCGCGCTGGTGCGTGAACACCTCGGCCAGGTCCGTGACGCGGTCGCGGGATCGGATCTGCCCGAACTGTGCCTCCAGTGGCTTCATGATGGCGTCGTCGCTGAGGGGTTCGGCCGGTTCGCTCACGTCCCAGGGATCGGAGTCCTGTGCCTGGTGCTCGCTGACAGGGCTCCAGCCGACATCGGGGTCTTGCGGGGTCCCGACTTCCCATGGCGGAGACCACCAATCGTCCGCAGGCGTGGGCCGGTCTGAATCCGTGAAAGGGACTTGATCCGAGTCTCCGCTTGCCATACGGCTCACCCCGTCCCCCACCTGTGCCTGCGTGCGCTGACTCAGGCTAGCGGCCCCGCCTGACGCAGGGGCCTCGTCGGGGCTTTACGCCGGGCTTCGGTTGAGTGATCGCGGCCCCTCGGTCGGCGAGGGGATAGCGTTCGCCGGGTTGGTCGAGTGGTTGGGGGAATCGGATGACGACGGCGTGGGTGGTTCGGACAGGCAAGTACGGGGAGCGCGATGACTGGGCGCTGAGCAGCGGCTTCGGCGGCGGAGGCTGGGTCGGGGTGGCGGACCTGACCGCGGTGACATCCCGCGAGGGGGTTGCTGCGCTGGTCGCGCAGGCGTACCCGAACGACAAGCCGCGGGCGGTCGCGACGAACACCGCGCAGCTGTGGGCACTGCGGTCGCGGATCGAGCCTGGTGACCTGCTGGTGCTGCCCTTGAAGACGACATCCCAGGTGGCGCTCGGTCGCGTGACGGGCGGGTACGAGTACCGGGATGACCCGGATCCGTCGCGCCGGCACGTGGTCCGGGTGGACTGGCAGCGCACGGACGTGCCACGGACGGCGATCAAGCAGGACCTGCTGTTCATCCTGGGGGCGTTCTTGACGGTGTTCCAGCCGACGCGTAACGACGCGGTGTGGCGGCTGAAGCAGGTCCTGGCCACGGGTGCCGACCCGGGCGCTCGGGCGGATCAGTCGCTGGCGGCCCAGGTCGCTGCGGGTGATCTCGATGCGCTGGAGTCGGACCTGGAGGCCGGGACCGCGGACCTGGAGGAGAACGCGCGGACCAGGATCCAGACCTTGATCCAGGAGGGCTTCGCCGGCCACGACATGGCCCGGCTGGTGGAGGCGGTCCTGACGGTCGAGGGCTTTGTGTGCGAGCGCAAGGGCCCGGGTGCTGACGGCGGGGTCGACATCCTGGCGGGCCGGGGGGTGCTGGGGCTGGACCCGCCCAGGCTCGTGGTGCAGGTGAAGAGCGAGTCGACGCCTGTCGGGGATCCGGTCGTGCAGACCTTGCAGGGTGCGATCACCCGGTTCAGCGCGGACCAGGCGCTGCTGGTGGCCTGGGGAGGCGTGAACAAGCAGGCGGACAAGTTCCTGGAGACGACGAAGTTCACCATCCGCGTCTGGGACGCGGCTGACCTGATCGAGGCCCTGCTGAGGGTGTACCCGCGGCTGCCTGAGGCCATCCGCTCAGAGCTGCCGCTCAAGCAGATCTGGGTGCCCGCGGTCGACTCCCTCTAGCAGCCCACTGCCCTACGGATTCGCGGGCGGTGCGGAACGCGTTCCGCGGGCGTTGCTGACCTCGGGCAGCCGGTAGAGCTGGCAGCGCTTGGCGACCTTGCCGGCCCGTGCCCAGTGCTACAGGTCGCCCTCGACCTGATGCCCACCTACGCGTTCCTTGATGAGCGCGTCGATCGACTGCCTGCCGTACCCCAATCAGGTTTGACCCGCAGTTGTTTGCCACGGTTCGCGATGGTCCGGTCGTGAGGAAACAGCCGTGCTTTGAGCACGCCGGTGTCCGTGCGAACCGCCTACGGCGCCACGGCATGGAGGGGGTCAGGGGCTCGAGTCCCCTCAGCTCCACCCAGGAAACCCGTTGCAGCATGAGGACCTTTCGTTTTGCCGGTTTCCGGCGGGACCCCGAATCGGGCCCTTACCCCAATCCATGCCCCAATGCGCCGTCGGGTCCGTCCGCGGATGGGCTGTCGGTGTGGCCGAGCAGGTCCGACACGGCCTTGAGGTTGATGCCGGCCTCCAGCATCGCGGTCGCCGCGGAGTGGCGCAGGGAGTGCACGCCGACGGGGTGGTCGATGCCGACTCGCGTGGCCGACCGGGACACCGCGCACAGGATGCTGCGGGGGTCCATGGGCAGGCCGAGCTCGGTGGCGAAGACCAGGTCGGTCCCCTGCCAGAGCTGCCCGGCGCGACTTCATGGTCTTCGGCGTCGTCAGCACGAGCTGCCGGTTCACCGGGGTAACCGACCTGCGCACGTGCAGGATCCACGCATCCAGGTCCACGTCGGCCCAGGTCAGGGCCAGGGCCTCGCCGCGACGAAGGCCGGTCATGGCGATCAGGCACAGCACCGGCCATGCCCGCGAGGCCCGTGCGTCGTCCAGCACCGCGCGGGTCTGCTCGTCGGTGAGGAAGTCGGCCTCGGTGCGCGGCACGCTTGGCTGCTTGACCTGGCGAGCCGGGTTGCGGGCCAGCAGGCCGTCGCGCACGGCCCCGTCGAGCGCCAGTCGACGCCGGACGAATGCTCGCTGGATGGTGGCCGGGTGCCGAGACGACCAGCCCAGCGGGGGTGCGCTGCACATCGGTCCCCGGACCGCCGGCGCCTCCTTGCTCGACCTTGAGGTCACCTTCGACAACCCGGACGGCCAGGCCCGGATGCCGGCGATCGAACTCGCGGCATCTGCCGGGTCCTCGGGATCAGACTCTTATGTCAGAGAAGTGAGTCAAGTAACCGAGACGGTTACAAAAGATACCTGCTTGACACCGGAAGACGACCCCCGAAGACTTGTGTACGGAAGGTATGCGAAGTAACCGGTTCAGTAATGAAAGGGACTCAAATGACAGTGGAGGTGCTGGCCCGCACCCTGCCGGCAGGCTTGGCGCCTGTCGTGGAGGCGCTCGAGTTGGACCAGCCGCACCTGGTCACAACGGCCGTCCTGGACCGCATTCGCAAGGAGGCGGGGCTGGCTACGCCGTCGAACGTTCTCGCCGCCCGTCTGCGCGAGCGTGGCTGGCTGCTGCCCACTGATCGTCGAGGGGTGTACGAGTTCGCCCCGGCTGCCCACGCAGGGGCGATATCCCGCGGGGATGCCACCCTGCCGCTGCAGGCAGTACTCACTGCACGGCCCGACCTCCTGGCCGCGTTGACCTTCCAGTCGGCTGCTTGGGCGCTGTCCCTGGCCGACCGTCACCCGACCAGGCTTGAAATCGCTGCCGGTGATGCCCGCACCGGCCGTCTCATCTCCCGCACTCTGTCCGCCAAGGCACGGGTGAGCCGGTTCGCGCCCGCCCTGCCGACCTTGCTGCGCCGCGGGGTGCCCGTGCTGCAGCCCGATTCCCTCATCGTGCACATGGCCGCCGCTCCACGCGACGTCCGGAATTGGGAATCGGCCCTGGAGTGGCTGCCGGACGTAGCAGCTGAATGCACTGCGGAGGCCGTATCCGTCGAACTGGCGGCCCGGCCGTCCGCTATCCACGCGCGGCTCGGCTACCTACTCAGCGGACTGCGTCCCGACATCTGCGCAGCCGTCGGCCGTCCGCGCGGCGGCACCGTGTACTTCGGCCCACGGGAACCCGCCCAGCGCTTCGACGCACAAAGGCACGTCGCTGACTCCATCCTGCCCTTCGACCCTCGGGAACTGGCGGCCGTCGCGTGAGCGTCAGCCCCACGTGCCCCGACATACGCATCCAAGTGGGCCATGTCACACGCCACATGCCCACGGGCGCGCAGGCGCAGGGGCGAGAAGCCGCCGTCGTCGACATCGCCCAGGACATCCTGCTGCGGCGCGCGTGGGGGAGCGCGCAATCAGGTCAGCGAATCGATTCGTTGGGACCCTAGTGGTGGTGGCTGCCGGCCTGGGGGGGCAGCAGTTGGTCCGGACCGACTCCGGATCCGTCCGCATCGACGATGTCGAAGATGCCCATCATCCCGTGATCCTCATGGAAGAGCAGGTGGCAGTGGTACACCGTCCGCCCAACGAAGTCGGTGAACTTGGTCCGGAACTTGATGTAGTGACCCGGATCGACGCTGACCGTGTCCATCGAGGCCGGAGCCCGTGCCGGGATACGCGAGGTGATCTGCGCCTGGACCGGATCCCAGGTGCCGCGCTCGATGACGGTGAAGTCGTTCACGTGTATGTGGAAGGGGTGCGACTCGCCTATTGCGGTGGTGCCCGGCCCGGTCGAGTTGGCGATGATCCACTCCTCGACCGTGTTCCGGCGCACCGTGAAGACATCCGTCATGGTGATCGCCTCGTACTGGACCCCGTTAAAGGTCCATACCGGCGGGGCCAGTGCGAAGTCGGCAGACATCACCAGCAGGCGCCGATGAAGCGTCTGCGAGAGAGATCCATGTCGTGAACATACCGGCGACCGCACTCCCTGATCCCCGACGACAGACCTCAGGTGCGGTCGAGGTGTCGGTGCTCCAGGTCGCGGAGCAGTTCCCGGGGATCGACATTCATCCAGTTGCCCAGGGTGCCCTCGTTCACGCCAGATGACGCGCGACCTGCGCAATCGGCTTCCGGGTCTCCTTCACGTTCCGGGGGGAACCTCACCTCAGCTCCACCGTGTGATCGTGCAGTGATTGTCTCGCCCGCACGCCGCGACGGCTTGACCTGACCGCACCGGAAACGTGCGGTCATCTGTAGAGGGGGTGCCATGAAGACGATGAGCTGCACAGAGTTCCGGGCTCGCTTTGCGGAAGTGCTTGACTCGGTCGTCAATGACCGCGAGGAGATCATCATCACGCGCGCGGGCGACGAGCCCTGGTCATCATGTCGCTCGCCGACTTCGAGTCCCTGCGCGAGACGGCGCACCTGATGAGCTCACCCGCGAATGCTCGTCGGCTGCTTGACGCCATGGAGCGCCTGGAGGACGGCCAGGGTGAGACCCGTGCCCTGGCCGACGTCGCGGACTGATGATGCGGTTGGTGTGGGACCGCAATGCCAGGGAGGACCACCTGTGGTGGCAGCGGCAAGACCGGCAGGTCCTCGAGCGCATCAATGAGCGTATCGAGGACGTCATCCGCAATGGAAATGAGGGCAAGGGCAAGCCACAGGCCCTCAGGCACAACTTCGCGGGCTACTGGTCTCGTCCCATCACCGATGAGCACCGACTGGTCTACAAGGTGAGTGACGGAGAGGTGCGGATCGCCGCTTGCAGGTACTACTTCGGTCGCTGACTTGGCAACCTCACGTGTGCGCGGAGCGGTATCCCAGCACGAGCGTCGGCCCGTTGTGGCGTTGCAGACCGCCGAGGAGTGGCACGTATCCGGCCCGCAGGGGTAGCGTCCCTACTCCAGTGATACCACGGTGATACCATCCGGACATGGCTATGACATTGCGACTGACAGATGATGAGACCGAGGCGCTTCGCGGCTGTGCGGACCGATTGGGCAAGTCGATGCAGGAGGTCGCCCGCATCGCCATCGCCGAGTACGTATCGAATCGTCAGGCCAGACTGTCGATCGCTATCCGGGCCGTTGCGACTGAAGATGCGGAACTCCTTGAGCGACTGAGGAGGTAGCCCGATGGGGACGGACTTCCTCACCCTGACGGATCTGGTGGCCATCGCGGACGGGGTCATTCCGGGTTATCGAGTGCGCGACCTCGGACTGCTGGAGTCCGCGGTCATGCGACCTCAGACGACCGTCTTCGGTGACCTCGCCTACCCCACCATTCCCGCCCAAGCCGCCGCGCTCCTGCACTCCCTCGTTCGCAACCATGCACTGATCGATGGAAACAACACACTCGCGTGGTCTGCCGTGCGCGTGTTCCTCGAGTTGAACGGCGTCACCCTGACCTACTCCGTCGATGATGCTGAGACTTTCGTGCTCACTGCAGCGCGAGGCGAGTACGACATCGCCCACATAGCCGAGTGGATCACAGGGCACATGCGCCCGATGGACTGAGCAAGTTGGATGTAAGCCGCCATGAAATCCGTCGCGACCGCGAACGGGTGGCGTGCCTGAGCCGGTGGCGGCACCCTTACCCGCGCGGTCACGGGAGCGCATAGCGCGCTCGTGACGCTCGCGATCCCTGCTGGCGCATCGCGGCAGTTCCAGATGGTGACTCAGGCACCCATCTATGGCACGGAAGACCGCAACGCTGTCCGTCGAGGTCGCCCCGAGCGGAGCGGTGGGCGCGGCCGCCAGCAACTCCTGACCCGGCGATGCCTGTTGTCGTCGGTGTGATTGCCCCCCTGCTCGACGCGCGTGCGGGCTGGAACGCCACGCCTCGCGTGCTCAGGTGCTCGACCTGCTGCTTGACTCCTACTCGTCCTCGGACACGGCGCAGTTCGCGAAGCCGTCATACATGAGCCCGCCGCCCAAACTGGGTGTTGCGGTGTGTCGGGTGCTGGTGGTTGCGAGGGCCGTGCGGCTGACAGACGGCGCAGGCTCGGGAGTGGTGATCGGCGTATGGGGCATGTGGGCTCTCCTTCGCGCGATGGTCTGACGGTGCATCATTTTCGGGCGCGAGGACGTTGAGCCCTCGCGCCCGAAGGGCAGATGCTTGCCCTCACTCGTCCTCGGACGCAGCGCAATTCATGGAGCCTGGGGGAAAGCTCGGTGCTGCGGTGTCGCGGGCGCTGGTGATGCCGAGCGTCGTGCGGCTGATGGATGGCGCGTGCTCGGGCGTGCTGATCGGCGTGCTGGGCATGGTGGCTTCCCTTCGGCTTGCGGCCCGCGGGCGTGGGGCTGTCAGGTTGACGGCTGCCCGAGGACCTGTGGCGCGATCGACGCTAACACAGGATGCAGGTCGGCACGGTCGCTCGGCCGACGGTGTTGATCGTGCCTCTACTCATCCTCAGCCGCTGCGCAGAAGTGATAGGTGCAGCTCCAGCTGGGTGCTGCAGCGCCACGGGTGCCGGAGATACCGAGCGTGGTGCGGGAGACGGCTGGTGCCGGCTCGGGGGTGATGATCGGGGTGACAGGCATGATGACTCGCTCTCAGGTCGGGGCCCACGAGTCACCGCGAGGATCCGGGTGCCAATCCGGCTGTCATTCCGGCTGTCATTCCGGTTGCCATTCCGGCGACGGCTCTCGAGAGCTACTGCGCGTCACCGACCGTAGCACGCGTGCGGGAGTGTCGGGAAGAGCCTGACATGCGTCGTCTTGCCAGGAGACGAGCGTGCACTACGTGAGGCGACGGCTGAGACGGACACGCCTTCTGCCGGGCGGGCTCGGCGCTCCGCCGATGCGACCGCTCTCGATCGGATGGCGTGTGGCCGTGTACCGTCCCCCGCCATGGAGGTGCCATGCCGGACGTGATCGAGCCCTCGCTGGGCGCATCGGGTCTTGGTCCGGATGCGCGGCCGATCCTGGCACCGCAATGCCGGGTGATCCGCAAGGCGCCGGACTCGATCCACGTCATTCGCGATGACGAGGAGCTGACACTTTCCGGTGCCCTATTCCATGACGTTGCCGAGTTCCTCGACGGCACCCTGACCATTGCCGAGATCGCTGATCGCATGGTGGCCGCGGGAACCGCCACCGAGGAGGAAGTTCCGGCTGCCGTCGAGATCCTGCGCGACCACGGGTTCGTGGTCGATGCTCGCACGCACGCGGACGACGCGTCGCTGTACTCCCTGTGGTGGGCTGGCGCGGGTGAGAGCGCCGCGCCGATCCGGGTCGGCCTCGTCGGCCTGGGCCATGTGCCGGCGGACGGGATTCGGGAGAGCCTGCAGGGGCATGGGCAGGTCGTCGTCGAGGACTCGCCGGATGTCCTGGTCCTCCTGGTGGACGACCACCTGCATCCCGACGCGGAGGACGTCGTGTCCGCTGCCGGCGTACCCGTCCTCATGGCTCGCGTGGCCGGTCCGCGTCCCGCGATCGGCCCCTGGCTCGGCGATCCCGGGCCCTGCTACGAGTGCCTCGCGACTCGACTGCGCTTCAATCGACAGGTCGAGGCAAGACTCCTCGGCGATGGCGATCGGATGGGCCCGGTCGTGCGTGGCTGGACTGACTCGACGGTCGCGCACACTGGGGCCGAGATCGCGTTGGAGGTGGCTCGGTACCGCGCGGGAAGGGCTGCGCGCCCAGCGGGCGACGCGTCGTCGGCGATGTCGGTCATCGATCACCTCACCGGCGAGCGGCGGGTGCACGCGGTCGTCCGGCGACCGCAGTGCCGCTCCTGCGGTGCGGCGGCCGATGCCACCCCGAGGCGGTTGGAGCTGTCGTCCGTGGGCCTGGACGCCCCCGACGACGGCTCCTATCGCATGCTCACCCCGACGCAGACCCTTGACCGCTACGGCCATCACGTCAGCAACGTGACCGGAGTCGTGGAGTACCTCCGGGCGGTCCAATCCGACGACCATGTCCTTCAGGTCGTCGAGTCCGGTGTCAACCTGGCACAGGTGCGAAAGGGGAGCTCGACGGGCGGGTTCCGCCAGAGCGCCGCAGGCAAGGGCACCACCGCCCTGCAGGCGCGCGCAGGCGCACTCGCCGAGGCGATCGAGCGCTATTCCGGGACGTTCACGGGCGAGGAAGCTCGCATCACGGCAGCCATGCCTGACCTCGGCCCCGCGGCCGTCCATCCCAACTCCGTCCTGCTGTTCAGCGACTCGCAGCTGGACGAGCGTGAGCGCTGGAACGCACAGCACAAGTCGATGCATCGGGTGGGCGCCAGGTTCGACACCGAGATGGCGATGGAGTGGTCACCGGCCTGGTCGCTGCGCGACGACGAGGTCCGCTGGCTGCCGACGGCCCTGTGCTACTACGGCTACTCAGGCAACCCGAAGAACGGGTGCTTTGCCGACTCCAACGGCAACGCCGCGGGCACGTGCCTGGAGGACGCGATCCTGCAGGGATTCTTCGAGCTCGTCGAGCGCGACGCGGTTGCCCTGTGGTGGTACAACCGAATCCAGCGGCCCGGAGTCGACTTCGGCGCCTACCGCCAGGAGTTCGGCGAGCCCTACTTCGACCGACTGCGCTCCCATTACCTGCACGACCTGGATCGGGACGTGTGGGCGCTCGATGTGACCAGTGACCTGGGAATCCCGGCCTTCGTCGCCGTATCGATGGCACGACAGGGGCGACCGCGGGTGCTGACCGGCTTCGGCGCGCATCGAGATGCTCGCGGAGCGCTCCTGCGGGCGCTGACGGAGATGAACCAGGGGCTTGCCATGGCACCCGGCCTCGATGCGCGCCACGCCCATGGCGACCCGCCCGGGCCGACGGAACCTGAGGCGCAATGGTGGGCGCTGGAGTCGATCGAGGATCACGCCCACCTGCTCCCGACCGGGCCCGACACCACTCCCGATGCTCACGACCACGACTGGGACAGATCCGGCAGGGCAAACGTCGAGCGGGCGGTAGCACTCGTCGCCGGACGCGGCATGGACTTCATCGTCCTTGACCAGACCCGCCCTGACATCGGGATGCCCGTGGTCAAGGTTCTCGTCCCCGGCATGCGGCACTTCTGGCCCAGGCTCGGACCCGGGCGCCTGTACGACGTGCCGGTCCAGCTGGGCTGGCGAGAGCGCCCCCTTGCAGAGACGGGCCTGAACGACACCCCGATCTTCTGGTGACCTGATGCGGCCTTGGTCGCCGCCCGGCGACTGATGCCGCTACTCGTCCTCAGACGCGGAGCAGGGGATGAACCCGCCCCCGACAGGAAGGGTAAAGGTACCCGGTGCGGCCGTGTCGCGGGAGGCCGTGATGCCCAAGGTTGTGCGGGTGATGGCTGGAGCGTGCTCGGGGGCGCTGATCGTGGTCTCGGGCATGGCACTGTCTCTCCGGTGTTGGCCTGCGGCCGTGCAGCCGTCCTGGTGACGGCTGGCCCGCAAGGCGGTGGCATGAAGGACGGTACATGGTTGTCGGGCGAGGAGCGGAGCAATCAGATCGATTCGCTTCCACTCGTCCTGCGAAGCGACGAGCATCGTGCACAGGCCTCTCGGTGCTGGGGTCTCACGATCGGCCCCGCGGCGCGCGGGGCCTGGATTGCCGGTGGTCGCTGTCCGGCGCGTGAATACCGGTCAGCCACTACCCGCCTCGGCAAAGCCTCGCTTCGTGCCGAGCGTGAGGCGATGACGGGCAACCTCGCCATTCCCGAGCAAGGCCAAGGGTGCGTCCGTTCGGCCAAGAAGCCCGAGGCCTACTCGTCCTCGGATGCGCTGCACATTCCGTGGGCGGGGTAGCAGTAGTTGACCATCGAGGGCCCGGCCACGTCCCTCGTGTCGGTGACACTCAGGCAGATCCGCGCGATTGCTCGTGCTGGCTCTGGCGTGACGATTGCAGTCACGGGCATGGTGGCTCCCTCTCATCTGTTGGCCTGCTGGACGGAGCCGGCGTGCTGATCGAGGCTTACTCGTCGTCAGAAGCACTGCACATGCAGGCGCCGCACATGCAGGCGATAACGCTCGGTGCGGTGGTTTCGCGGGCGCTGGTGATGCCCAGGGTCATGCGCGTGATGGCTGGCGCGTGCTCGGGGGTGCTGATCGTGGTTTCGGGCATGTCGACTCTCCTTCAGGCGGCGGCTCGCGGCTGCTCAATCGTCATTATGACGGCTGCCCGCGATCCTGTGGCGTGCGTGCCGCTACCGCGATGGTGCGCGGCGCGGATCGCACAGCTGAAAGTTACCACACTCCTTCCAGATATCATCATCACGAGCCAGATACGCCACGTCCAGGCCATCAGCGTCCGGGGATCTACTCCTCGTCCTGCGCCGAGCAAAGCGCAACGACGGGCCACCCGGCCGCAATCGCGCCTTCGCGTGCATCGCAGACGCCGAGGGCGAGGCGATCGACGGGCGGGATCGACTCGGGGGTGCTGATCATGGTGTGTGGCATGTCGACTCCTTCAGTGGGGACTGGTCGCAGGTTCGGCGGTGATCGGCATCGTCAGGCTTCTCGACTCGCGAGCAGGGCTGGGCATGACACCACTGAGACGCCACGAACTTCTCGAGCCAAGGCACGTCTGGGCGTGTTCGACCAGCCGCTCAAGGCCTACTCGTCGTCCGCAGAGCAGAACGGGTAAGCACACGTTGGCGCGCTGCTTGGTGCTGCGGATTCGCCCCTCACGCTGGCTACACCCAGGGTCATGCGGATGACGGATGCGGCGTGGTCGGGGGTGCTGATGGTGGTTTCGGGCATGGCAGCTGTCCTTCCAGTCGTGGGTGCAGGAACGCTGCCTCCGGTGCGGCAGGCGCTCGCGGCCCTCTATGGCACGCGACGCTAACACGAGATGACGGGCGGCACGGATCGTTTCGATGCCGGCGATGCCGTGGCGCTCGTTGCGGCCCTCGACGACCACGGCTGCGTCAGCCAGTGATGCGCCCGCGCCTGCCCAGGGTCGGCCAGGCGATGGCTCCTGCGATGGCGACCGCGACTGCCGCGATGCGCATCGCGTCGGTGACCCCGATCAGGTATGCCTGGCCGGCTAGGCCCGCGACCTGTGCGCCCTGTGCTGCCGCGAGCTGGGGGATCTCCCCGGACACCACCTGCGAGGTGAGCGAGGATGCATCGGATATCGAGGAGGACGTTGCCTCCCAGGCCATGCGCACCTCGTGGGCGGAGATCGCGCCGATGACGGAGATCCCGAGCACGGCGGCCATCAGGCCGATGAGGGTGAGGAAGCCGGAGACCGCGCCCATCGCCTCCCTCGGCACGACGGCCATGGTGCCGGCCTGGGTTGCGGGCATCCCGAGCCCAAGCCCGGCCCCCAGCAGCAGGAAGGCCCCGGCAATCGGGGCCGGGCCGGTGGTGACCTGCACCGTCGACAGCAGCCAGAGAGCCACCGCGGTGCAGCCCAGGCCGAGGGCACAGGTCAGGCCCAGGCCGACGCGGGCCATGAGTCGCGGAGACAGCGGGGAGAAGGCAACCAGTGTCGCGGAGGCGGCGAACATGACCAGTCCGGCCATCAGGGGCGTGAAGCCGAGGACGTTCTGGACCAGCAGGGCCTGCTGGAGGAAGGCGCCGGACAGGACCATCCCCAGCACGATCAGCAGCGTGAGGGTCACTGGGATCGGGGCGCGGCGCATCACCGCCCAGTCCGTCAGCGGCACGCGACTGCGCCGCTGCTGGATGGCAAGGGCCCCCATGACAGCGACGCCCATGGCGGCGGTTCCCCAGACGCGCGCGTCATGAATGGGGACGTACTCAAGCAGGCTGAGCCCGCCGGAGATGAGCAGCATGCCCAGGACGAGCAGCCCGATGCCCAGGCCGTCGATTCGGCTCTCGGAGCCCGTTGCCTGCTCCGGCGCTCGGATGTCCGCAGCCACCTTGAGGCGGACGATAGGGATGATGGCGGCAAGCAGGATCACGTTGATGCCGAAGACCGATCGCCAGCCGAGTGCGGTGACCAGCACGCCCCCGACGATCGGGCCCAGGGCCGAGGCGCCGGCAGTGACAGCGGCCCAGATCCCGATCAGGCGGGCTCCCTGCTCGCGGGTGACGCTCGACACCAGCATGGCCAGGGCCAGCGCCCCCATGGCGACGCTTCCGGCGCCGGCGATGGCGCGTCCGGCGATCAGGAAGCCCATGCTGGGAGCGGTGGCGCAGACGAGGGAGCCCACCGCGAAGGTCGAGGTGCCGATGAGGTACAGCCGGCGCCTGCCGAGTCGGTCGCCGAGCGCCCCGAACGGCAGGGCAAGGGCGGCCCCGGCGACCATGTAGGCCATCACCGACCACTGCACCTGCATCATGCCCGCGTCGAACTGCCGCTGGATCACGGGCAGCGCGACATTCATGATGCTCATGTCCAGCCCGGCGAGCGCCTGGGCCGCCGCGAAGACCACGATCACGGTCACGGGCAGTCGAGCCTGGCCGGGCACGGCAGTCATGGGCGCATTGTGTCGGACGTCGGACAGTGTTGACCATGGCACGGCATGTGCCTAGGTTGAAGCCCCTACTCGCCTCGGTGGAGGGACGACGACCATGACGAGCGTCCCGGCTACGGTGTGACCGCCATGGCTGACGCTGACCGGAACCTCGGCCTCATCCCCGGCCTTCGCGACCTGCGTGATCGGGTCTCGGGTGGCTCTCGCGAGGTCGTCGTTGCCGTGATCGACGGGCCGGTCGATCATGCGCATCCCGCCCTTGCCGGTGCGCGGCTGCGAACCGCCGGTCCGGACCCTGGCTCGGGCGCGGCCAGCGATGCGCTGGCCATGCACGGCACGCACGTTGCCTCCATCCTGTTCGGGCAGCCCGGCAGCGCGGTGGAGGGGATCTGCCCGAACGTCACCGGGATCACCATCCCGGTGTTCAACGCGCATACCGGTCGTGCCCAGCAACTCGGGATCGCCCGCGCCATCGAGGCGGCCATCGCCGAGGGGGCGCAGATCATCAACTTCTCCGGGGGCCAGTACTCGGACAGCGGGACTGCCGACCAGTGGCTGGCGCGCGCGATCGCCCGCTGCGAGGAGGCCGGAGTGCTGCTCATCGCAGCTGCCGGCAACGACGGCTGCGACTGCCTGCACGTCCCTGCGGCCGCGGCGTCCGTCCTGGCCGTCGGAGCCTGCGATGAGCATGGCGAGCCGATGGACTTCAGCAACTTCGGTCACCTGTATGCCCGAAGCGGCCTGATGGCGCCCGGACAGGACATCCTCGGGGCAGTGCCCCCCGCGGGGACCTCGCTGCACAGTGGGACCTCCTTCGCGGCGCCGATGGTGGCGGGGGTCGCAGCACTCCTGCTCTCACTCGATCCGCAGCGCTCGCCGTTGGCCATTCGGGACATCCTGCTGCGCGGGGCAAGGCCATGTGATAGCAACAGCCATGAGTACTGTCAGCGTCTGCTGGCCGGTCACCTGAGCATCGAGGGAGCGCTTGAGATCATGAACGAGCACGTCGGTTTGACGGACGAAGCAGGCGCGGCTCCCTCCTGCGGGTGCGGCGGCAGCCTGGGCCCCGCGCAGGTGGCCGCTGCGGGCGCTGCCCCGTCGATGGCCGATGCCCCTGATGCCAGCGGTCTTGCCTACGCCCTCGGGACGATCTCCTACGACTTCGGCACGGAGGCACGGCGTGACTCGTTCAAGCAGCTCATGCCCCCGGTCGAGGTCGACGGGGTCGTCGTCCCGCCGAATCCCTACGACGCACGACAGATGGTCGCCTACCTCGCCGACCGGCCATACGAGGCACGGGCCCTCATCTGGACCCTGAACATCGAGCTCACGCCGATCTACGCGATCGAGCCTGCGGGCGCGTTTGCCGCTAATTTGTATGAGTTGCTCGGGGAGATGCTGGCTGGCGAGGTGCTCTCCGAGTCGGACGAGGACCATATCCAGCGGGTGAGCATCCCCGGCCTGCTGACCGATCGTCACGTCCGCCTGTTCTCGGGCCAGATCGTCCCCGTCCTGCAGATGGAGAACCCTCGGGGTGCGTATGGCTGGAAGACCAACGCGCTCATTGCCCAGGCCTCCGCTGCGGTCGGCGGGCGCAAGGGGAGCAAGTCGGACACCGCTGCCATCGCCGACAACCTGCGCGGATTCCTCGATCGCGTCTACTACGACCTGCGCAATCTCGGCGTGCTCTCCGCCGATCGAGCCATGAACTTCGCGGCAACGAACGCCTTCCAGGCCGCAACCGTCTTCTCCGAGGCGCTCGGCACGGGGATGCAGCTGGAGTCGGTCGAGACCGAGCCGTCGCCGTTCGCGCGTGCCGATGCCGACGCATGGGACGTGAAGCTGAAGTTCTTCGACCCGGAGAACACCCGGCGGGCCCGGCGCATCTACCGGTTCACGGTTGATGTCAGCGACATCATGCCGGTGACCCTGGGCGAGGTTCGCAGCTGGACGGCAGCGAGCTAGTGCGGTCGCAGGCCTCGATGCTTCCGATCCTCTCCCGACCGGTCACTCGGCCGGACCTCTCCCGGCCGTGGACGACCGTCGACCTGTCGGGCGGGAGCCTGGACTCGCTGCTGTCGACCTACATGCACCTGACCCACGGCGCGAACTACGACGACCCGGCTCCCTGGCACGTTGCAGGGTGGCTGGCCCAGCGAGGCACGCGTTGAGCACCCCGGGCGGCGCCAGTCCCACCCCAGGCGACAAGGCCGCTGAGCCGGCCGTTGCTTCAGGGGCAGGCGAGGCGCACTTCACGGTGCGGGCGCACCATGAACACCCGGGCCATGACCGCCACCGCCTGGGCCACCCGGTCGACGAGCAGGTGAAGTCCATGGCGCATCTGTACGAGCGGTGGTCGAACCTGCGGGCGAACGGGTCTGGCCTGGTCGCATTCGTCGCGTGGATGCACTACCTCGAAGGTCGTGCGGAGCAGGGGGCTGAGGTGGCGGTGCAGCGCGTGCGCGGGCTCACCCACCGCTGACGCGCATGCCTGACCTCGACGACCTGCCGGGCATTGCCCAGTTGCGGCAGCGCACCAGCGGCGACCCGCGGGTGCTCGTTGTCGTCCTCGACGGCCTGGCGGACATCGGGCATGAGGCGTATCACGGCGCGCAGGTGACCGTCGAGCGGATGCCATGGACGGGTGACCTGGAGCCGGAGGAAGCGTCCAGCACGCACGCCACCCACATCGGCTCGGTGATCTTCGGCCAGTCAGCGGGCGGGGTCGATGGCCTGGCCCCCGCATGCCGTGGCCTGCTGATGGCAACGGGGGTCAGCGCGGAAGCCGTGATGGCGCCGACGAACCTGGCCCGGGCCATCGAGGCCGCGCTCTCCAGGGGTGCGCAGATCATCCACTGCGCCTTCTGCCTGCCGAGCCAGACGGCCCAGGCGGATGACCTGCTCGCCGGGGCCGTCCGCAAGGCCGAGGCGATGGGGGCGGTCATCGTCTCGGTCGCCGGCAACAACTACGGGGAGAACTGGTGCCTGCCAGCGGTCCTGCCGACCGTCCTGGCGGTGGGTGCGCTCGCCGACGACGGCTCCCCGATGCGCTTCACCAACTTCGGGTCGAAGTTCGACGGGCACGCGATCATGGGCCCGGGCCAGCGGGTCAACGGCGCCCAGCTCGGCGGTGGCACGAAGCTGGAGGACGGCACCAGCCTGGCCGCCCCCGTCCTGACGGGCATCATCTCGGCCCTGACCTCCGCGGTCCTGCAGGCGGGTGGCGCGATCGAGCCGCAGCGGGTGCGGGACGTGCTGATGCAGACGGCGCGGCCATGCACTGGGCCGGGTGCCGATCGATGCATCGGCGGTGTCGTGGCCGTCGACCGGGCCATCGGGGTGCTGCTCGACGGGATGACGGTGGAGCAGGCGCAGCAGGCATATCCGGATGACCTCGCTGTCCAGGCACCGGAGCGGACCCCTGCCACCCTGCCGATGCACCCGGGCGGGCCGGATCTTCCCCCGCACTCGCCGGCACGGCACCGTCCGCATGGGCCGGAGGATCTCCGCGCCGCCTATCGGATGCCGGACGCCGACCCATCTGACGCGAGCCCAGCCGATGCGAGCACGTCGGAGGCCGGCCCATCGAACGCGAGCCCATCAGACGCGAGCCCGGCCCTGCGACTGCCGAGCCACGCCTTCGCCATCGGCCAGCTGGATATCGACTACCCGGATGACACCGTCCGCCAGTCGTTCATCGAGGCGATGGGCGGCCGCGAACCTGACCTCGGGCAAGCCGAGGATGTCCAGGCGCTGATCGCCTACCTGGATGCCAATCCGGGGGAGGCCCGGCGACTGGTGTGGCTGCTGGAGATCAACGGCGAGCGCCGCTACGCCGTCGTGCCGGCCGGGGCCTTCGCCGCGCAGGCCCACGACATGATGGCCGCCCTGCTCCTGGGCCTGGCACGCGGCGAGGTCAGCGTGGTCTCGATCCCGGGTCGGGTCACCGGGCGCACGATCGCGATACGCGACGGCAGCAGCATCCCCGAGCTGCGCGTCCTGTCGCTTCGCTCGGTGTTCGGCTGGCATCCCCAGCAGGTCGCCCGAGACTCCCTGGCGGCCGTCCATCGCGATGCGCTGGCTCGGCCGACGGACGTCAGCCAGTCCTCGTCCATCGGAGCATCGTCCATCGGAGCATCCGGTGCCGGTGACCAGGAATCGGTCTTCGGCGTTGGCACTGGTCCGGGGGATGCCTGGCCCCGGCTGGAGCGCGAGGTGACCACCGAGATCGAGTCCGCCATGGGCGACTACCTGTCGTCGGTCTACTTCCGCGCCCCGCAGGCCCCCGAGCTCGGCCGGGAGCGAGCGCTCGGATACGCGGCGGTCAACGGCTACCAGGTCGCGACGGCCTTCCTCGATGCCATGCACGATGGCCTGCAGTTCGCAGCGGCCCGAGTGGAGTTCAGTCCCTTTGCCAGGGTCTCCGGGGAGTGCTGGGATGTCATCCTTCGCTTCACCGATCCGCAGCGAACGACGCGCTCGGCCCGCGAGTACCGCATCTGCGTCGACGTCATCGATGCGCAGCCGGTCACGGTCGGTCGGGTGCTGCGCTGGTCGGTTCCGAGATGATCGAGGGCCCGGTGAGCGAGGAGTCCACGCCTGCGGAGCGCACGGCCCGTGAGCACACGCTCTCGGAGGAGCGGATCGCCGACCGCGGACGCTACGCCGATGGGCGTTCCCGTCAGATCACGGTCGCTGACGATGACGGCTCACTGCTGCTGGTCATCGAGCCGATCACGGCGGGTGCGCTCGAATGGCACCCTGGGGCCCTGGCATCGGATGATCCGATTCGGTTGTCGCGCTTTGCGTACCTGCGTCGCGACGGTGCCGACATCGTCCTGGGCACCCCCCGCAGTCGAGTGACCGGAGTGATCCGGGACGAGCGGGTCGCGGCATTCATCGCCGGGCTCGGGGTCGCCAGGCGACCGAGTTCATTGGCGGACCGCTGCGGCCTGGCCCCTGACGCCTGCCTGCGACTGGCGGATGCGCTGCATGCCGTCCAACTCGTCACTGGCCCCGAGCCCGACTGCGAGGAGGACGAGACCATCCCGCAGACGTGGGAGTTCCACGACCTGCTCTTCCATGAGCGCACCCGACGGCCGCGGACCGGCTCGATCAACGAGGCCCCGCGCTTCGGCATCGTCCCGGAGCCCCATGAGCCCGAGTGGCAGGTGCGCCCGGGTGAGCTGGAGCTGCCCAGGATCGACGTCGCTGCCGTGGTGACCCAGGATGCTCCATACGGACGGGTCATGCGGGAGCGCATCTCAACCCGGGACTTCACCGGCCCCGAACTGCCCCTGGACCGATTGGCCGAGCTGCTGGCTCGCAGCCTGGGGCCGATCGAGCGGGAGGGGGTGCCCGGAGTCACGGCCGAGCACATGTGGACCCGTCCGTATGCATCCGCCGGTGCGCTGTACGAGACCGATGTCGTCGTCGTCGCCCATCGGGTGACAGGCCTGGCCCAGGGGGCCTACCTATACCGGCCCGGTGCGCACGCGCTGCGCCCCTTGGAGGGCTCGGCCGCGAGTGTCGACAGGCTGCTCTTCGACGCGAGCCAGGCGTGCGGCGCCGGGATTCATCGGCCCCAGGCCCTGCTGGTCCTGGCTGCCAGGTTTCCCGATCTCGCCATCAAGTACGACGGGATCGCGTACTCGCTGATCCTGAAGAACGCCGGGTGGATTCAGGCAACGATCCAGGGCGCCGCATCGGCGATGGGCCTTGGCGCCGTCCCGCTCGGCGCAGGGGACGAGGCATCCTTCGCGGAGGCGACCGGCCTGGATCGTTACCGTCAGGGCTCTGTCGGCGAGATCGCCATCAGCGTGCCGATCTGACAACCTCATGCGTACGTGAACGGAGGAGGCGCGATGCGTGGACGTCGGCTCGTGATTGCAGCGGTGTCAGTGGCCCTGGTAGGCAGTGCGATGGTCATGGGTGCGCAGGCGGCCAGCGCGGCCACCTGCGACGGATCGAGCGTCCCGTGCGCGATCGGCGACACCGGCCCCGGTGGCGGGGTGGTCTTCTATGACGCCGGTACCAGGCAGGCCTGGGGGCGCTACCTCGAGGCTGCGCCTGCGGACTGGATCGCCGAAAACTACTGGGTGTGGTGCGACCGGAGCCAGCCCGGCTATGCCGAGCGGCTGCGGACCGGCGTGGCGATCGGTACCGGCGCAGCGAACACCGCGCTCATCATCAAGAAGTGCGGGAGGAAATCCGCCGCCGGAGCCGCAGCAGCCTATCGAGGCGGAGGCAAGTCGGACTGGTTCCTGCCCTCAAGGGCGGAGCTGAACCAGCTGTTCCTGCGGCGGGCCGAGGTGGGTGGCTTCAACGGCGAGGAGTTGTATTGGTCGTCGTCGCAGGCTCGGACGCGCACCCCCGTGGCAGACCTGCCCTCGGATGAGCCGACGGGACGTACGGCTCGCCGAGTCCGCAGCCAGCAGGGCACCGCCAGGCGGCTCCCGGTGAGCGCATGGGCCCAGGACTTCATGACCGGTCAGGCGCAACCGGTGTGGAAGTGGGGGTCGGGCCTGAGCCCGGTACGCCCGACCCGCGCCTTCTGAGCAGACGGAGTCATCCGGGAGTCATTGGCATACGGTGACGTCCTTCGATTGGAGGATGGGGATGGACCTGACGGATTTCCGAGCCCTGAGCTTCGACTGCTACGGGACGCTCATCGACTGGGAGGCTGGCATCGCTGCCGTGCTGCGCCCCTGGGCCGCGGCACACGACCATGCGCTGACCGACGAGGAGCTGCTCACGGCGTACGCCCAGCACGAGGCACAGGCGGAGGCGGACCACCCGACTGATCGGTATCCGCAGATCCTGGCGCGGTCGATGCGATCCCTCGGCGCCCAGCTGGGCATCCCGGTCAGCGACGAGGAGGCCGAGGTGCTGGCGACCTCCGTGCCGCAGTGGCCGGCCTTCGACGACTCGGCCGAGGCACTGGAGCGGCTGAGCCGCCGCTACCAGCTGATCATCCTGTCGAATGTCGACCGCACGTCATTCGCGGGATCGAACCGGCGGCTGGGAGTGACGTTCACCAGCATCCTGACCGCTGAGGACATCGGGTCCTACAAGCCCTCGGCCCGGAACTTCGACGCCCTGCGTGCCGAGGCGGATCGACTCGGAATCGGCGATGGGCGATTGCTGCACGTCGCGCAGAGCCTGTTCCACGACCATCTGCCGGCGAAGGCGGCCGGGCTGCCAACCGTGTGGATCAACCGTCGCCATGCCAACCCGGGCTGGGGAGCGACCCCTGCGCCATCCGCCGCGGTGACCCCGGACTGGACCTTCACCTCGATGGCTGCATTCGCGGATGCCGCTACGGGGTGATCACGTAGGCCTTGCGCAGGGGCTGGTGGATCGTCCACGTCGTCCGTGCCCCGGCCGTCGAGCACGATGAAGACCTCGTCCGCCTCGATATCGCGGCTGACGCCGATCCCGTGCTGCCAGATGCCGATGGACACCTGAGGCGACTGGTGGATGGGCAGGGTTCGGACCTGCGGCTGGCCGGCGACCACCTGATCCGGATCAAGCGGGGTGAGGGGCAGGTCGACGTCGGGAAGGCTGCCAGCGGGAATGACCCGGGCGATCTCGGTGAACATGGGCCGAACCGTAGATGGCGGGCGCCTGCGAGGCGCGCTGCCCTCGCCGATCTGAATCCGGATTCAGATTTCTCGTCGAAGTGCCTGACGCAGCGGGGCGATCTGCGGTTTCATGTCCTGAATCCCGGATGAGTACGGGGTCCGACAAAGGAGATCGCATGCGACGTCGATCCACCCTGGCCCTGGTGGGCCTGGCAACCTGCGCGCTGCTGGTCAGTGCCTGCAGCTCGGGGAGCACCAGCACCGAGACATCGGCCGCAGCGGCCTCTGCTGCGCCGGCGGCTCCAGCAGCCTCCGCGGCGCCAGCGGCAAGCACGCCGGCCGCTGCAGACCTCAGCGGGCAGACCCTGACGGTTTCCAACTGGGCGGGGTACTACCCGGAGGATCTTGCCGCGCAGGTGGAGAAGGCCCTCGGCGTGCCGCTGACCATCGCGAACCATGCGACGAACGAGGAGATCATGGCCAAGCTCACCGCGGGCGGTGACTCGGGCTTCGATGTCGCGTTCGTCTCCGGCCAGTATGCGCAGGCCCTCAACGAGGCCGGGCTGCTCGAGCCCATCGATCACGGCAAGATCCCCAACATCGCCAACCTCTATCCGGAGGCGACCCAGCTCGCCTTCGATCCAGGCAATGCCTTCTCGGTGCCCTACACCTGGGGCACCACCGGCATCTGCTACCGCAGCGACCTGATCCCCGAGCCCACGAGCTGGAATGACATCCTGGCGCCCAGCGCGGAGAACAAGGGCAAGGTCACCCAGATGACCACGGAGCGCTGGCTTGCCCTGCCGGCGCTGAAGTCCCTCGGGTTCAGCATCAACACCACCGACGACGGCCAGCTGCAGCAGGCCAAGGACCTCCTCATCGCCAGCAAGAAGGACCTCCTGGCCTACGACGACACCACCTTCTACAGCCGGCTGGTCAATGGCGAGGCGAATGCGGTCGTGGCCTGGGATGGCTGGTGCAACTACGGCACCGCGGAGAACCCCGACATCAAGTTCACCATCCCCAAGGAGGGATCCGACCTGTGGTCGGACACCATGGTGATCCTGAAGTCGTCCAAGAACAAGGAGGCCGCGCACGCCTTCATCAACTTCATCCTCGACCCGGCCAACCATGCCTGGGTGGCGGAGAACATCCTGTACAAGGTGCCGAACAAGGCCGCCATGGATGTCGCCGCGGTGAAGGAGATGAATGCGACCTACCCGAACATGGGGATGACGCCATCGGACCTGCTCAAGCAGGAGGTCGTGGTGGATCTCGGCGAGGACAGCGTGAAGTACACCGATCTGGCCACCGAGGTCACCTCGAGCTAGGGGACACTGCCCGCATGATGACGGCGGATCGTCGGTGACGACGACCAGTATCGGATCAGGGCGCGGCGCCGCCAGGCGCCGCGCCCTGATCGGTCGTGCCGCATTCGCCGGCCCGGGCCTTGTGTACGTGACGGCGTTCATGACCGTCCCGCTGCTGCTGATCGCCACGTACACCGTGCTCACCCGCGGTCGATTCGGCGGCGTCAAGTGGGAGTTCACCCTCGGGAATTTCGCCAAGGCACTGGACCCGACCTACCTGTCGATCCTGGGCAACTCCCTGCTCATCGCCGGCATCACCACAGTCCTGGCACTGCTGCTGGGCTATCCGACGGCCTATGGCATCTCGCGCCTGCCGAGGCAGTGGCAAGCGGTGGCAATTGTCATGGTCGTCCTGCCGTTCTGGTCGAACTTCCTGATCCGCACCTACGCGTGGATCGTCCTGCTGAACTCCGAGGGGCCGATCAACAGCGCCCTGGTGAGCCTCGGCGTGATCGGCGCGCCCCTGGACCTGCTCTACAACCGCGGTGCGGTCATCGCTGGCCTGCTCTATGCCTACCTGCCGCTGGTGATCCTGCCCGTGTACGCGGCGATCGAGCGGGTCGACCCGCAGCTGCAGGAGGCGGCTCGCAACCTCGGGGCCAGCAAGGCGCGCACCTTCTGGGATGTCACCCTGCCGCTGACCCTGCCCGGCACGATGATCGGCGCGATCTTCGTCTTCGTCCCGAGCATGGGCAACTTCGTCGTGCCCGAGCTGCTCGGGGGCGGCAAGACGGTCATGGTCGGCAACCTGATCCGCGACCAGTTCCTTGAGGCGCGCAACTGGCCCTTCGGCGCCGTGCTGGCCCTGTCGGTGGTGGCCTTCCTCGTCCTGCTCTTCGCCCTGCAGGCCATGGTCGCCCGGCGGATCAACTCGGCAGGCCCGCGTGCGTAGGGTCGGCTGGCTGGCGCTGCCGCTCTGGCTGACCTATGCCTTCCTGTACCTGCCCATCGTGGTGCTCGTGGTGATGTCGTTCAATGCGAGCAAGACGCCCTATGCATGGAAGGGCTTCAGCCTGCAGTGGTATCGCGAGCTCATGTCGGATGACCTGATCAGACAGGGCTTCATCAACACCCTCATCGTGGCGGTCGGCGCGACGGTCCTGGCCACCGCCCTGGGCACCCTGCTGGCCATCGGCATCAATCGGTACGTCCACTCCGCGCTGGTGGAGGCGTACTCGCTGGCCCCGGCGATCATCCCCGACCTGGCCCTGGCGATCGGGCTGCTGGCGACCTTCGCGCTGGTGGGTGTCACCCTCGGCCTGCACACCGTGCTGCTGGCGCACGTGGTCTTCGGCATGGCCTTCGTCGCAGCGGTCGTGCTCGCGCGACTGGGCCACCAGGACCAGAGCCTGGAGGAGGCAAGCCGTGACCTGGGTGCCGGGCCGATCAGCACCTTCTGGCGGATCACCGTCCCCGGGCTGATGCCGGCGATCGTGGCCGGGGCGCTGCTGGTGTTCACCCTGAGCCTGGATGAGTTCGTGATCGCCTACTTCACCGACGGCCCGTCGACGCCGACCCTGCCGATCGTGATCTACTCGATGGTCCGCTTCGGGGTCACCCCGGAGATCAATGCGCTCGCTGCCCTGCTCCTGCTCGTCTCCTTCACCGTCGTGATCTCAGCCCAGCGGATCACCAAGCTCACGGATGCCCTATGACACCATCGCCCCTGCTTCGGATCAGCCATCTCAGCAAGCGCTTCGGCCAGACCGTGGCCGTCGATGACGTGAGCCTGGAGATCCGACCGAACGAGTTCTTCTCCCTCCTCGGGCCGAGCGGCTGCGGCAAGACCACGCTGCTTCGAGCCCTGGCAGGCTTCGAGGACCCAGACTCCGGCACGGTGACCATTGCGGGCGAGTCCGGCGAGCTCGACCTGCTGCGCCTGCCGCCTGAGCGTCGGCCGATCAACCTGATGTTCCAGTCCTATGCCCTGTTCCCGCATATGTCCGTCGAGCGCAACGTCGCCTACGGCTTGCAGCGGGAGCGGCTGGACAGGGCGGTGATCCGCCAGCGGGTGGATGAGGTGCTGCAGACCGTCGGGCTCACGGACAAGGCCACGGCCCGGCCCGCACAGCTCTCCGGCGGGCAGCGGCAGCGGGTTGCCCTGGCCCGGGCGATCGTGAAGCGCCCCAGGCTGCTGCTGCTCGATGAGCCGCTCTCCGCACTTGACCGCAAGGTTCGCGCCGAGATGCAGCTGGAGCTCAAGCGCCTGCAGCATGAGGTCGGCATCACCTTCGTCGTGGTGACCCACGATCAGGAGGAGGCCATGTCGATGGCAGACCGGATCGCGGTGATGTCGGACGGTCGAGTCGAGCAGGTCGACTCCCCGGTGGATCTGTACACCAGGCCGCGAACGGTCTTCGTCGCGGATTTCATCGGGACGAGCAATGCCTTCGTGGGAACCCTCACCAGCGGGGGCGTGATGGTTCCCGGGATCGGCATGCTTCCGGGGCAGTCGGTGTCAGCGGATGCAGGGCCCGAGGTCACCTTGATCGTCCGGCCCGAGGACATCCGATTCGCGCCGACGGGGCAGGCAGTGCTGGCCGGTCACGTCATTGACGTGCAGTACTTCGGGGGTGCATCAACGGTCGCGGTGCGGGTCGAGGGCGTCGATCGCCCTGTCCTGGTGAGCTGCCAGGGCACGACCACCCTGGCCCGCGGGGATGCCACCGGCCTGGCCTGGGATCCGGCCGCTGCCGTGCTGCTGGAGGCCTAGTCGCCGTTGGCGAATGGCCCGCCAAGGTCCTGCAGAAGCCGACGAGGGTGGCCCGAATCGGGCCACCCTCGTCGTACTGCGCGGTTGCCGGTGAGCGGTTAGCTGGCAGTGTTGCTGGATGGCGCTGCCTTGATCTCCTGATCCGCGAAGGAGGCATCGTCCGCGAAGCTCTTCTCGCGGGCGATCTTGTAGATCAGCAGGCCGAACAGGCACTTGGCAAGCACGTCGGCGATGGAGTAGCCGACCTGCCGGCCGACGAAGGCTCCGGCGCTCTCGATGCCGAGCTGCGGGATCAGGTAGGCGATCGGGTAGACACCCCAGGTCGCCAGCAGCAGCAGCCGCAGGCCGTTGAGGTCCTTGCGAACCTGCGCCGGCTGGGTCTTCATCGAGCGGCTGAGCTCCACCCACAGGACGTACAGGATGTACAGGAAGGGGATGGTCGACAGCGCGCCCCAGATCCCGCGGACCATGTTGTCCGAGGAGATCTCGCCCGGGTAGCCGAGGATGATCATCAGGGCCGAGGCCGGGATGAGCTTCAGCAGCAGCGACTTGCGCACCTGCGGGGCAAGGGCGAGCACCGCGACGGTCTCGAACAGCAGCAGCGGAACAGTGAGCAGCCAGTCGACGTAGCGGTAGCCCTCGTTGAAGCCCTCGCCGTTGACGAGCACGTAGGACATCGCGTTCATCGCCGTTGCGGGCGACCCCTCGCCGACGGCGACGTAGGCGCCCTCGAAGGAGTTGAAGATGCGGTAGTAGTGGTACGCCGCGATCAGGCAGACCATCGCGGAGATGACCAGTGCCTGGCGGTAGCGAGGCAGCACCCGGCCCTGCACGACGAGCAGGAAGATGAACGTCGCGAGCATGGATGCAAGGGCGAACGAGATGACATTGTAGACGGTCTGGTACTGCGAATAGTCGAGTTCGAGAACTCCCACCGGGGCCTCCATTGCCGATACAGAAGGGTTGATCCCAGTCACATGCTGACTGGCGGCGTGAAGTCCTCTACGGGAGATCGCTTCGCGTCAAGCGGAGCCTTCACCCGATCGCGGAGGTCGGCAACTCGAAATCGTCCGGTCAGCTGTCGAAGCCGACGCCGAGGCGGTCCAGGAGCCGTAGGTAGGGGCCTCTGATTCCGGTGCGATCCTCGGCTTCCAGCGCTGCCTGGGTGACGCGGATCAGCGGATATCGAATCGGCTCGGGCGGGAACGGCACCGGGCGCCGGCGCACCAGTCGCAGGCCGGTTCGCTCCGTGGGCGCCTGGTCCAGGAGGTCCAGGGCCGTCCGCGCGCCGAATCGCGAGGACCCGACGCCCAGGCCGGTGAAGCCAACCGCATAGGCAGCCCGCCCGCCCAGGGCCGTGCCGAACAGGGGCGTGAAGCGCGAGGTGGTGTCGATGGCACCGAACCAGCGATGGCTGAAGCGAAGACCCTCCAGCTGGGGGAAGGTGGACTGGACGTGGCTGGCGAGCGTGCGGTACGACCGCATTCGTGCCGGATCGTCCGCATGTATCCGTCCGCCGACGTGATACGCCGCGTCGTATCCGCCGAAGAGGATCCGCCCATCGGGAGTGAGCCGGTAGTAGTGGAATCGGTTGCCCGGGTCGGTCAGCCCCTGCTCCTGCTGCCAGCCGATCGATGCGCGCTGCTCGGCACTCAGCGGCTCCGTCACCAGCACGTGATCGGCGACCGGGACAATCCAGGAGCGCAGCCGGCGCAGCAGGGGCGGGAAGGCGTTCGTGGCCAGGACTGCCTGGCGGGCATGGACCTCGCCCGCAGGGGTGGCTGCCGCCAGCCCTGCGGAGGCTCGTCGCAGGCGCGTGACGGGGGAGTGCTCGTGCATGCGCACCCCCAGCCTGGCGGCGATATCGATCAGGCCATGTGCCAGCAGGCCGGGATGCACCGTCCCGCCGCCGGTGCGCACGCGCAATGCACCCAGGTAGGTGGGGGAGTGCACGTCCGCCTGGGCCTGATCCCGATCGAGCAGCTCGGCCTGCTCCCCATGGGCCAGGTGCAGGGCGCAGGAGCGAGCCAGGCCGTCCAGCTGGGCCGGCTTCAGCGCCACCACGCTCTTGCCCCGCCGCTGCAGGTGGGCATCGATGCCATGCTCGTCCAGGATCGCAGCGATCTCGTCGAGGTTCTCGCGCCCCTGGCGCAGCAGCTCGGGCATCTGGTCGGGCCACATCGCTACCCCATGGGCCAGGCCGTGGGTCAGCGACTCGGCGATGAACCCGCCATTGCGTCCGGACGCCGCTTCCGCGAGTCGGTCGGCCTCGAGGACGGCGACCTCACGAGACGGATCGGCGCGCTTGGCCTCGATGGCGGCCCACAGGCCGGTGAACCCGCCGCCCACGACCAGCAGGTCCGAATGCAGCGTGCCGTCGACGGGATCGAACGACTGCCGTGCCGGAATATCCTGCAGCCAGAAGGGGGTCGGCTCGGCATCGGCCAGGGCAGCGCTGACCGCATCGCCTGCCATCGCACGGCCCTCCTGACGTGCTCCGCTGCACGGGTGCAGCCCATTGATCTTGCATCAGGCATCAAATCAGGCATGGGGCCGGATGTGATGAGAAATGGCCATTTCCGGGGCTATTTTGAACCAGTCTTCAATATCGAAAGGGGCCACGAGCACCCATCGCGTGGAGTAGCGTGGCGGCGAGGAGGTGACGGATGGCCCAGCACAAGCGCCGGGTGGAGCGCAAGTCAGACCTCGTCGACGCGGCCTGGCGGGCGATGCTGGAGCACGGCGCGACCTCGGTGCGGCTCAACCAGGTGGCCGAGCAGGCCGGACTGACCTCTGGTGCCATCATCTACCACTACCCGGATCTGCAGGAGCTCCTGCTCGACGCGCACCGGGCCGGCATGGAGCGCTTCTACGAGCAGCGACTGCGCGCCGTCGAGGGCATCGCGAGCCCGGCCCGAAAGCTCGTGGTCACCATCATGAGCGGCCTGCCCACGGATAGCGATGACCCGGATGTCCGGCTGCTGTGCGAGCTGGGCGGGGCTGCGGCGCGCAATAGCGTCTACGCCCTGCTGCTCACCTCGCTGTACGACCGCCAGGTGTCCCTCTACCAGGTCATCCTCGAGGCGGGCGCAGCGCAGGGCGTCTTTGCCCTGCAGGATGACTCGCTGGCGATCGGCCGAAATCTGGTCGCGCTGGAGGATGCCTACGGCTACCGGATCATGGCCCGACACGGGGCCATCGACCAGGAGGCCGCGGCCGGCCTGATCCTGGACTACGCGCGGATCGCCACTGGCCATCGACTGCCACTGCTGACCCCATCGCCAACCACCGAAGACAAGGAGCCCTGAAGATGAGCACCCGTCCGCTGACCATCCTGTTCATGCCGGAGGCTGCCTATGGGCCCACGAACCAGTGCGTAGGCATCGGCGACGTCCTGCGGCGCCGGGGGCATCGGATCGTCTTCGCGGCCGAGGCCTCCTGGAAGGGCAAGCTGGTGGCCCTGGGCTTCGAGGAGGATCTCGTCGACCTCGCCCCGCCGCCGGAGAATGCCGATGAGCAGGATGCCGGCCAGTTCTGGATCGACTTCATCCGCGACATCGCGCCGGAGTTCCGCAAGCCCACGATCGAGCAGCTGGAGACCTACATGGTGCCCACCTGGCAGGCGCTCATCGACGGGGCGCGATTCTGCGAGCCCCAGCTGCGTCAGATCATCGCCCGGGTGCAGCCGGATGTCATCGTCGAGGACAACGTCGTCTGCTTCCCAGCCCTGACGACTGCTGGCGTGCCCTTCGTGCGGATCGTGTCATGCAATCCGCTGGAGATGAAGGGACCGGACGTCCCCCCCGCCTACTCTGGGCTGCCGGCCGAGGACCGCTCGCAGTGGGACGCCTTCCGGGCCGAGGTTGAGCGGACACACCGGCCGGTGTGGGAGGAGTTCAACGCCTGGGTCGTCGAGCAGGGAGCCGCACCACTGCCCGACCTCGAGTTCATGCCGTCCGACAATGCAGCCAATCTCTATGTGTATCCGCAGGAGGTCGACTATGTCGACACCCGGCCACTGGACCCGAGCTGGCATCGGATGGACTCCAGCGTGCGCCAGACCGATGAGCAGTACGTGCTGCCGCTTGAGGTGGCCGACCGGCCCGAGGGCAGCGCGCTGATCTACCTCTCCCTGGGCTCCCTTGGCGGCAGCGACGTCGACCTCATGCGTCGGCTGGTCGATGTCCTCGGGCGCACTCCGCATCGCTATATCGTCAGCAAGGGCCCGCGCGCTGATGAGGTCGACCTGCCAGCGAACATGGTGGGGGCGCAGTTCCTGCCGCAGACCACGATCATCCCGCAGGTGGACGCGGTCATCACCCACGGCGGCAATAACACCACGACCGAGTGCCTGCATTTCGGCAAGCCGATGATCGTGCTCCCGCTGTTCTGGGATCAGTACGACAATGCCCAGCGGATCGACGAGACCGGGTACGGCGTCCGCCTGAGCACCTACGCCTTCACCGATGAGCAGATGCTCGTAGCGCTGGACCGGGTACTCGCCCCGGCAGCACGCGAGCGGGCCGTGCGCACCGGCGCGGCGATCAGGGCCCGCACTGGGCTGCAGCATGGGGCGGATGTCATCGAGCAGGTCGGCCGGGCACACGCAGATGCGACCGGTGCCTGAGGCCGGCTCACCTGTTGCCACCTGACATCGGCTCGCCCGTCGACGACTGGGCTGCCGGGGTTGCAGTTGCGGACCCAGCCCTGGTGCTCCCGCCCGGTGAGCGCCGCGCCATCATGGACGTTGCCGGCCCGCTTGCCCTGGAGCAGGTCCTCGACCTCGGCGAGGGGCATGCGGTAGCGGTCGTCCAGTCTGCCGACGGGGCTCGGTGGACCGTCCCGCTCACCGCTGACGAGGGCGGGGTGCGTCGCAGTCGACCGTCGGACGGGACGGCTGAGCGGCTCGTCGGCCTGCTGGCCCGGGGTCGGGGCGGGCGGCATGCCGGTGGCCTTGGCTGGCAGGGCCTGCAGGCTCGCGTCGTCGCCGGCGAGCGCGGGATCGACGTCGACCAGACCAATGAGAGCGTGATCGTGGGCGAGCAGGTCGTGGTCAAGTGGATGACCCGGCTGCCGTCCGCTGGGGAGCCTGGGAGCCCGGCCGCCCGCCTGATCACCTGCCTGGCGGATGCCGGCTTTGCCGATATGCCCGCTCCATGGGGCTTCCTGACCAGTGGCGACGGTGATGCCGACGGTCGTGCCGATGGCCAGCTGCTAGCCAGTGCTGTCGCGTACCTCCCCGGCGCCGAGGACGGCTGGGACTGGGCAACTGCTGACCTGCGCTCGCTGGTGCGCGGGGCGATCACCATGGAGCAGGCCTGCGCTGCGGCCGAGCGAATCGGGCAGATCACCGCCCGGATGCACGCCAGCCTGGCCCGCGACGGGGTCCAGCACGCATCGGCGGAGCAGGCGCGCCAGTGGCGTGATGCGGCCCGCGCCGAGCTGGCCTGGGCGGTGCAGTCGGTGACCGGTGCCGAGGGCGAGCGACTGCGCGGGTGGGCCGATCGCATCGATGCTGCCCTCGATGGCCTCGCCAGTCTCTCGGGCACTCCGCTGATCGCGGTCCACGGCGACCTGCACGTGGGTCAGGTGCTGCGTGCCCGCAGTGCTGATGGGCTGCCCGATCGCATGCTCGTCACCGACTTCGATGGCAATCCGACCCTGCCCTCCGCCCAGCGCTGGTCACGGCAGCCGGCTGCCGTGGACGTCGTCAGCATGGCGGCGAGCCTGGATCACGTCGGCCGGATCGTGCAGTTCCGTGATTCGGCACTCGACACCGGCAGGGAGAGCGGTCGTGCATCTGGCCCGGACCAGGCCCTGGTGCGCGAGTGGATCGCCCAGGCGCAGGCCCGCTTCCTGGCGTCGTATCGGATGGCGGCGAAAGCAGCGGGCATCGCCGAGCTGCTCGATGATCGACTGCTCGAGCCCCTGCGGCTGCGCCAGGAGCTGCGGGAGTACCGCTATGCGGCAGAGCACCTGCCGCACTGGGTCTACGTCCCTGACCTTGCGCTCACTGAACTGCTCGCCGCCCACTGACCTGCTGTACCCGCCTGCGTGAGATTGAGGAGCCATGGATCCATCGCTGTTCGAGGCAGACCTGCACGCCAAGCCGGCCACCCTGCGCGAGCTGGCCGACTACCTGGAGCAGGAGGACCCGTGGGCCGGTATCGGCGAGGTGCGCCGGCTGATCTTCCTCGGCATGGGCTCGTCGGCATTCGCGGCCGGTGCATGCGTCACGCGGCTGCTGGCAGCGGGCTTCCCCGGTGTCAGCGTGCTAGGGAGCAGCATGATGCTGCCGGCAACCCTGCCCGGTGACCTGGTCGTCGCTGTCTCGGCAAGCGGGACCTCGAAGGAGACCCTCGCGGCCGTCGACGGCATCCGGCAGGCCAGCGATGCCCGAGGCGGCGTCCCGGTGATCCTGCTGACGAACACCGAGGGAGTCGAGCGACCCGGATATGACGGAGTCGTGCAGATGCGGGCCGGCCTGGAGTCAGGAGGCGTTGCCTGCCGGTCGTTCCAGCACACGATGATCATGCTGCTCGCACTGCAGCGCCACCTCATCGGCCTGCCGCGAGACCTGCCTGCGCTCGTCCGGCTGGTCGCTGACGCCAGCGAGGATCTCCTGCAGTCCGCCCCGGCCTGGCTGCCGACAGCGCTCGAGTTGCTCATCGGCCCGCAGGGCACCCATGTCGTCGCACCGGCGCATCGCCTGTCATCAGCCCAGCAGGGGGCCCTGATGCTGCGCGAAGGCCCGCGCCGGCAGGGGTATGCCTGCGAGACGGGGGACTGGTCGCATATCGACGTCTACCTGACGAAGACCACCGACTACCGCATGCTGCTGTATGCCGGCTCTGCCTGGGATGCACAGGCGATGGACTGGGTGCGGGAGCGCGGCTCGACCGTCGTATCGGTCGGCGGGGCCGTTGCCGGCGCGCGCGCGAGCATCCGCTACGCAGGCGATGAGGACGACGACATACGGTGGCTGACCGAGACCCTCGTAGCCGAGCTGATCGCCGCCCGGCTCTGGCATGAGGCGGCCGCCGCGGGGCAGTGACGGGCGACGGCCCTACTGGCCGCTCGAGGTGAAGGCCGCCACCTGATTGCGGCCGGCTCGCTTGGCCTGGTACATGGCCGAGTCTGCCTTGGCGACGAGATCATCGACGCTCTCGCCGGCGCCTGACAAGGTCACGCCGATGCTCAGCGAGGTGTGCACCTGGTGACCGTCGGTGGGGATCGGCTCGAGGGCGCGCTCGCGCAGCTTCTCGGCAACGCGCATCGCCTCGGCCAGCTCGTGCACGCCGCTCATGAGCACCAGCAGCTCATCACCGCCCATCCGTGCCACCACGTCACCCAGGCGCACGGCATCGCTGATCCGCTGCGCGAGCACCCGCAGCACGGCATCGCCGACAGCATGCCCGTACTCGTCGTTGATTTCCTTGAACCGGTCGATATCGCAGAACAGCACCGCCATCTCCCCGCCCGGGAGTCGATCAGGAGCCCGCGCCTCGGCAAGCCGATGCAGGGCCTCACGCCGGCTGGCGAGCCCGGTCAGCGCATCGAAGCGTGCCTGGCGATCGAGCTCGGCCAGCGCCTGCACCTCGGCATCGACATTGCGCATGGATGCGCTCGCGCCGTCGATCTCCCCCGTCTCGATCCGGAAGGGCGACAGGTGGGCCTCCATCCAGTGGTAGGCCCCGGCGTCCGATCGCACCCGAACGCGTTGGACCACCGATTCCCCTGCCGCCAGCCGCATCGTCGCGTCGTCGTAGGCATGCAGGTCGAAGGGGTGGATGAGGTCGCGAAGCGAGCGCCCCAGCCAGGCACTCGGCTGGCCGCCGAGCGCCGCTGAGATCGAGGGCGAGATCCAGGCGATCACCTCATCGCGCAGGTGGATCACGACGTCCGAGGCGTTCTCTGCCATCAGGCGGTACTGCCGCTCCGACTCCCGGATGCGCTCGTTTGCCTCGCGGGCGGCCGTGACATCGACGAACTGCGCGACGTAGGAGGTCACCCGATGGTCCTTGTCGCGCATGGCAGCCAGCGACTGCTGCACCCAGATGGTGCATCCGTCCGAGCGAACGAGGCGCTCCTCCAGCGTCACGCGATCCTGCCCCCCGTGGTCGAGGTCATCACGGGCAGCCTCCTGGATCGGGAGGTCCTGGGGATGCAGGACGTCCATGATGCCGTGTCGTCCGAGCCACTCCGCGGGGTAGCCCAGCATGTGGCACAGCGAGGGGTTGACCTGCTCGAAGCGGCCGTCGACGCCGACCCGGGCAATGCCCGCGGGTGCCGCGTCCATGACGGCCCGAAGCCGCGCCTCGGACTCTGCCAGGGCCCGCTGCGCCCGCACCTCCTCATCGACGTCGCGCACTCGGAAGGCATGGTAGGAGCACTGGTCGCTGGTTGCCGGCACCGTCTGGGCGGTGAGCGACACCCAGGCGTATCGGTCATCGCCGCGTAGGAACCGCGGAGTCAGGGTATCCGGCTCGCGAGCCTCCGCCAGGTGCTCGACCCAGGCAGCGAAGCCGGTCCGGTCGTCGGGGTGCACGAGGCCTGCGAAGGGCCTCCCGATCAGCTGCTCCGGGGCCCAGCCAAGGGTCGGCAGGCTCGCCGCGGACGTCCACTCGATGACACCGTCCAGCAAGACGCGCAGGCTGACGTCCATCGTGCTCTCCACCAGCTGCCGGTAGCGCTCCTCGGACTGGGCGATGCGCTCCGCGCTGCGGTGGCGCTCGGTGACATCGCGCCAGGTGAGGCTGACCTGGGTGCCCTGAACGGACGTGCCTCGAATGTCGAAGGAGCGCTCCTCGCCGAGCTGCTCATGCAGGCAGGTGAAGTCGTCCATCACGGCAGGGGTGCCGGAGTCGATCACCTGGCTGGCAGCCTGGAACAGGCCGGTCTGGGTCAGTCGTGGCAGGGCAGCCAGGAGCATCCTGCCCACCAGCGACTGGTGGTCTGCGCCGAGTGCGGTGCAGGCCACGCTGTTGGCGTCCTCGAAGACGAAGTCTGTGACGCTCCCTGCGTCGTCTCGCACGGGCGCGATGAGGACCTGCGGATCGAGCATGGAGTCCATCAGCGCCCGCAGGCGCGACTCCGACTGCTCGACCTGCCGGGCATTGCGGACCCGCTCGGTGACGTCGCGCCAGGAGAAGCTGAGGGTCTGCTCGTCGACGACCGAGCCGCGGATGTCATAGCGGTTCTCCCGGCCTTCCGGCTGGCCCGGGTAGGCCCAGGCATCGAGGGCTACTGGCTTGCCCGACTCCAGGATCTGGGCGTACATCTCGATCGCCTGTGAGGCTGCCGGCTCCGGGTAGAGGTCGCGGACCATCGAGCCGACAAGCGAGCTTCGCTGCGTGCCCATGGCCTGGCAGGCAACCTGGTTGGCATCGGCGTAGGCGAAGTCGATGATCTGTCCTGCATCATCCCGCTGGGCCCGCAGCAGGACATGCGGCTCGAGGGAGGAGTCGAAGACGGCACGAAGGAGCGCCTCTGCCTCGTGCCGCTCCGTGACGTCAATCACCTGCGAGATGACGTACCGAACGGACCCATCGTCGTTGCGAATGCACGAGATCGATGCGTCTCCCCAGACGACTGATCCATCCGGCCGCAGGAAGCGGGTCAGGAGCCGGTCGTCGTCGCGCTCGCCGGAGATCAGTCGAGCCGTGCGCTGCTGGGCCGCGGCGGTGTTCTCGGGATGCATGAAGCGATGCAGGCTGGATCCATGCAGTTCCTCCGCCTGCCTGCCCAGCATCCGGGACAGAGCCGGATTCGCCTCGGCGATCGCTCCCTCGGGCGACGCCACGCACATGCCGACGGGGGCATGCTGCATCAGCAGCCGCAGCTGCTGCTCGGAGGCTGCCAGTGCCTGCTGGGCCTGGACCTCCGCCTGCATGTCGCGAATGCGGCTGACCCGGAATGCCGGCCGATTCGCGGTCGCGGGCACGACTTGGGACTGCCCCTCGACCCAGCGCCAGGATCCGTCCTTGCAGCGCCATCGTCCGATGGTCCGCCGCGGCCCGGAGGGATCCAGCATGGGGAACCCCTCCCGGCGAATGCGCTCGGCATCATCGGGGTGCAGGAAGTCGATGGAGCGCTTCCCGATGAGATCAGCGGGAAGCCAGCCAAGGGTGTGGGTGACCGAGGGCGTCACCCATTCGATCGTGAAGTCCAGGCCCACCCGCAGGACGATGTCGGTCGACCACTCGACCAGCAGACGGTATCGCTCCTCGGCCTCGAGCAGCTCCTGGCGGACGCGGACCCGCTGGTCGATCTCGCGCAGCGACCCGACCACGGAGCCGGATCCGTTGGCGGAGCCATTCGCCGATGCAATGGTCAGCAGTACCCACGGCAGGCCCCCGTCCTTGGCCCGCAGCCGGAAGACACCGCGATGCACCCCGCCACCGGCCGAGGCTTGCAGCAGTGCCTGGAGTGCGGGCCGGTCATCTGGCTGGCAGACCTCCGCGAGCTCACGGTCGACGACCTCCTCCGGGCTCCAGCCGAGGGTCTGCGTGATCGACGGGCCGATCCACTCGATCACGCCATCGTCGGCCAGCAGCAGCGGGTCGGCGGCATGCATCGCGACCTGCTCGAATACCGACGCCGGGTCCGTGGGCGCTGGCGATGCCACGCGCCCGCGATCGTCGGTACCCATGCCCCGCCCTCATCACCCCATGCCGGTACGCCTGTGCTCCAGCATCGGCAGTCGGGCGCAAGCCAGGCAACTGCAGGACCGGACATGGACGGGCAGGGTGACGGGGGGCGCGGCCTACGTGCGGGCCTGCAGCGTGTAGCTCATCGGCAGGCGCTCAGGGCGGTCGCGCAAGGCCCATTCCCCGTCGCCGATGTCCTCCATCAGCTCGGGGATCGCGGCCCATGGCACCGTGGTGTGCTCGGTGAGGCTTGTGAAGGCCAGCCCGGCCTCCTGCAGGGCGGTGATGATCTCGGCGAGGCCGTGGTTCCAGCTATGCGTGACGCTGTTCGCCAGCCGGCCCTCGGTGCGGACGTAGGTCTGGTCCTCATCGTCGACGATCGGCTCGGAGGTCTCGAAGTAGGGGTAGTCGATGACCAGCTGGTCGGTCACCCGGTAGTCGAGCGACCACAGCACCGGGTGACCCTCGCGCAGGAACAGCCGGCCTCCTGGTGCCAGCAGCGCGCTGACGACCTGCGCCCACCGCGTGATCGACGGCAGCCAGCACAGCGCCCCGACACCGGTGTACACCAGGTCGAAGCGGCCTGCTCCCAGGACGTCGGCGGCGTCGTACGCCTGTGCCTCCACGAAGGTTACGTCGAGGTCGAGATCCGCCGCCAGGCCCCGTGCCACCGCCAGCGAGGCGGGGGAGAAGTCCAGGCCGGTGACGCTTGCGGCGCCAAGCCGAGCCAGTGAGACGGTGTCGGTGCCGATATGGCACTGCAGGTGCAGCACGCGCAGCCCCTCGATTGAGCCCAGGCGCGGCAGGTCGAAGCGGACGACATCGCTGAGGTAGTCGGGGTCGTCGCGGAACTGCTGCAGGCCGTAGTCCGTCGAGGCGGCGTGCAGTGGCGCCCGCTCATCCCATGAGCGGCGATTGAGCACGTACGAGGCGTCGTGGCTCACGTGCCGGCGATCTCGTAGCCAGCCTCTTGGACAGCGCTGCCAATCTCGGCAGGGTCGACCGGCTCAACGCTGGTGACGTGGACGATGGAGGTTCCGCCGGGATGCAGGTCGATCGTCACCTCGGTGACGGCATCGAGCCGGCTGACCTCCTCGATGACGGCTCGCTCGCAGTGCGCGCAGGTCATCCCGCTCACCGCTACGTCCTGCCTGACCATCGCGCCTCCCTGCCCTCGATCGTGCGGATCGTGCTCCTCATGCATGCGGCTCGGATTCCATCACAGGCCCGCGCCGGGTGGCCAGCCAGGAGCCGAGCAGGACGAGCGGGAAGCCGATGGCAAGGCCGAGGGTGAGCGGCTCGCCGAGGATGACGATGCCCAGGATGACCGCGACGGCCGGGTTGATGTAGGTGATCAAGGTGGTGCGCGACGCCCCGACCTCGACGATGAGCGCGAAGAAGCCGACGAATGCCAGCGCCGTGCACAGGGTGCCCAGGATCACCACCGACCAGATGGCGTCCGCGGGGACGGGCTGCTCGGGCCAGGTGAGGGCGGCGAACGGGGCGTAGATGATGGCGTTGATGGTGACGCCGGCGGCCATCACCGCCAGTCCGGGGACATCCGCGAGCTTGCGGTCGACGATGATCGGCCCGGTCGCGTAGCCGATCACCGTGACGACCAGCGCCGCGACCGCGATCAGCGCGCTCCCGGAGACGTCCAGCCCGACGAGGGCCACCACGCCGAGGAAGCCGATCCCCAGGCCCGCCAGCCGGGTGCCGGTGAGACGGTCGTCGAGCCCGATCCGCCAGGCCACCAGGGCCGTCACCAGCGGCACGGTGGCGATGAACAGCCCGGCCAGCGAGCTGGTGATGCGCTGCTCGGCCCAGGTCAGCGCCCACCAGGTGAACGTCATCTCCAGGACGGCGAAGGCGATGACCCACCGCCAGTGACCGCGCAGCTGCCGCCACTGGCCGGTCGCCACCGCGATCGGCAGCAGGATCGCGGTGGCGATGATCAGCCGACCGAAGACCACCACCGGGGCGGGCAGGTCGGTCGCGGCGACCTTGATGAGTAGGTACGGCAGTCCCCAGATGATTCCCATGAAGATGAACAGGAACCAGCCGCGCCTCGTCACCCGGGCAACGCTAGTCGGGCATGCTGACCGCATGACGGCCAGGCACCTGCTCGTACTGGCCGACTCGCTGGCCTTCCATGGCCCAGCGCAAGCCCAGTCGCCGCTCGATCCGCGGCTGTACCCCCAGGTATGCGCCCGGAAACTGGCCCGAGATGGGGTGGAGGCCGAGGCCGGGATCGAAGTCGACCTGGTGGCCCGGCAGGGCTGGACGGCCCGCGATGCCTGGTGGGCGCTGACCAAGGACCCGATGGCCTTCGGGGTGTACGTCCATCGAGCCGACTGGCTGATCATCGGGGTCGGCGGCATGGATCACCTGCCGGCTGCCGTGCCGACCTGGGTCCGAGACTCGATTCCATATATACGTCCCGGTGCCCTGCGCCGACAGGCCCGGCGCGCCTATCGGTCAGCCTCGCCCGCTGCCATCCGGCTGACGGCGGGCCGGATGCGCCAGCTGCCCCAGTCGGCGACCGACCGCTACCTCAGCCGGATCGTGCAGGCGGTGCGCCACTGGCGTCCCGGGATCCCGATCGCGGTCGTCGGCCCGTCCTCGCACCGAGCGGCCACCTACCCCTCGCAGCGGCACCATCGGTCAGCGGTCGCGGCCGGGCGGGCATGGGCCCAGGCCGAGCAGGTGGCATTCGTGGACGTCGACCCGTGGGTGGTCCCGTCGCTGGACGCGGGGACGGGGAACCCCGACGGCATGCACTGGGCCTGGTCCGTCCACGACGGGGTCGGCAGAGCGCTGGCGGCTGCACTGCAGGCTCCTCGGTAGGCTCCCGGTGCCATGAGCGAGCTGACTGAGACTTCCGAGGGATACGACGTCCACGCCATCCAGGAGCGGTGGCTCGGCGTCTGGGACGAGCTCGCGCCCTTCCGGTCCGGCCGGCCCGATGATACGCGCCCGCACCGCTACGTCCTGGACATGTTCCCCTACCCCTCGGGGGATCTCCATATGGGCCATGCCGAGGCCTATGCCCTGGGCGATGTCATTGCGCGGTACTGGGTGCAGCGCGGGTTCAATGTCATGCACCCGATCGCCTGGGACGCCTTCGGCCTGCCCGCGGAGAATGCGGCCATCAAGCGCGGCGAGGATCCAGTCCGCTGGACGTACGAGAACATCGCCCAGCAGCGCGCGTCGATGCGCCGGTATGCCTGCTCCTTCGACTGGGACCGCACCTTCAACACCTGCGACCCGGAGTACTACCGCTGGAATCAGTGGTTCTTCCTGCGGATGTTCGAGCGGGGCCTGGCCTACCGCAAGGCGAGCAATGTCAACTGGTGCCCGAACTGCCAGACCGTCCTGGCCAATGAGCAGGTCGTGGCCGGTTCCTGCGAGCGATGCGACACCCAGGTCACCAAGAAGAAGCTGACCCAGTGGTACCTGCGCATCACCGACTATGCCGACCGCCTGCTGGACGACATGGCCCAGCTCGAGGGCAACTGGCCCGACAAGGTCCTGCTGATGCAGCGCAACTGGATCGGCCGCTCCACGGGGGCGGAGGTCCAGTTCGCGATCGAGGGCCGCCCGGAGCCGGTGACGGTCTACACCACCAGGCCGGACACCCTCTACGGCGCGACCTTCTTCGTGGTGGCGGCCGACTCCGATCTCGCGGCCGAGCTGGCTGCCGGGACGTCCGCCGAGGCAGCCTTCACCGCCTATCTGGAGCAGGTGAAGCAGACCTCCGAGATGGATCGCCTGGACTCCTCCCGCGCCAAGACCGGCGTCTTCCTGGAGCGGTACGCGATCAACCCGGTCAACGGCGAGCGCATCCCGGTGTGGGCGTCGGACTACGTCCTGGCCGACTACGGCACCGGCGCGATCATGGCGGTGCCGGCCCACGACCAGCGCGATCTTGACTTCGCCCGCGCGTTCGGCCTGCCGGTTCAGGTGGTGGTCGATGCGGGGGAGGATCCCGCGGTCACCGGCATCGCGACGGCGGACGATGGCCCGCACGTGAACTCCGGCCCGCTGGACGGCCTGGGCAAGGCCGAGGCGATCGAGGCCATCCTGCAGGTGCTCTCCGAGCGGGGCACCGGCCAGGCTGCGGTCAACTACCGGCTGCGCGACTGGCTCATCTCCCGTCAGCGCTACTGGGGCACGCCGATCCCGATCATCCACTGCCCGTCCTGCGGCGAGGTAGCCGTCCCCGACGAGCAGCTGCCGGTCGTGCTGCCGCCTGCGGAGGGCCTGGACCTCAAGCCGAAGGGCTCCTCCCCGCTGGGCGCAGCGCACGAGTGGGCGAGCGTGCCGTGCCCGTCCTGCGGCGAGCCGGCCACCCGCGACCCGGACACGATGGATACCTTCGTCGACTCCAGCTGGTACTACCTGCGCTACGCCGACCCGCGCAATGAGACGGCTGCCTTCGACCCGCAGCAGGTGCGTCAGTGGCTGCCGGTCGACCAGTACGTCGGCGGGGTGACGCATGCGATCCTGCACCTGCTCTACAGCCGCTTCTTCACCAAGGTGCTGTGCGACATGGGCCTGGTGGACTTCACCGAGCCGTTCACCCGCCTGCTCAACCAGGGCATGGTCGTGATGAACGGCTCGGCGATGAGCAAGAGCCGTGGCAACCTGGTGCGGCTGTCGGATGAGCTCGCCGTGCATGGCGTCGATGCCATCCGGCTGACGATGGTGTTCGCCGGCCCGCCGGAGGACGATGTCGACTGGGCCGATGTCTCTCCGGGCGGCTCCCGGAAGTTCCTGGCCCGCGCCTGGCGGCTGTCGGGGGATGTCACCAGCGCGCCGGGCGTGGACGTCACGGCCGGAGACCTCGCGCTGCGCAAGGCAACGCATCGCGCCGTGCATGACGCAGGGGTGGCCATCGAGTCCTTCCGGTTCAATGTCGCGATCGCCCGGGCGATGGAGCTGGTGAACATCACCCGCAAGGCGATCGACACCGGCTGCGGCCCGGCTGACCCGGCCGTACGCGAGGCCGTGCAGGCGGTTGCGATCATGCTCTCGGTCGTGGCCCCGTACACCGCCGAGGACATGTGGGCACGACTCGGCCATCAGCCATGCGTCGCACTCGCCGGGTGGCCCGAGGTGGACCCGGCGCTGCTGGTGGAGGATCTGGTCACCTGCGTGGTGCAGGTGGCGGGCAAGGTGCGCGATCGGCTCGACGTGCCTCCATCGATCGGCGCGGACGACCTGCGCGACCTGGCCCTGGCCTCGCCGCAGGTGGTGGCCGCCCTGGCCGGCTCCGAGGTGAAGACGGTGATCGTCCGGGCGCCGAAGCTCGTCAACATCGTCCCGGCCTAGGGCCGATGGCCGTCGAGCTCACGGCAGGCCAGGCCCGGCGGATCGCGCTCTGGCGGCAGGGGCTGCTGACGACGAGCCCGGCTGGCAGTGCGCGCCGGGGTGCCGCGGCGCAGGAGCAGGCGGTCATCGGCGTCCTCCATCGACTCGGGGCCGTGCAGCTGGACACCATCAGCGTGCTGGCGCGCTCGCATGAGCTCATCGCCTATGCGCGGCTGGGAGCCGTCGACCGGCAGGCCATCGAGCGGGCCTACTGGTCGGGCACGCATGCCTTCGAGTACTGGTCCCATGCCGCGTGCATCCTGCCCATGCAGGCCTGGCCGCTGTTCGCCTTTCGTCGCCGGGAGTTCGTGCGCAGGGGCGTGCGCTGGCACGAGGTGTCCGACCAGGCGATCTCGGCGGTACGGGAGCGGCTGGCCAGTGATGGCCCGCTGACGACCACGGATATCGGGGGAGCCAAGCGCGGTGGCCCGTGGTGGGACTGGTCGCAGGCCAAGGTCGCGGTGGAGTTCCTTCTCGACACCGGCGAGGTCGCCTGCACCCGGCGTCGGGGGTGGCGGCGGGTCTATGACCTCGCCGAGCGAGTGGTTCCCGAGGACGTCCGCACCCATCCGAGCTTCACGGGTGCCGATGGCGTCATCGGGCCAGCTGACGACGAGTGCCGGATGGCACTGGTCGGCCATGCTGCCGGAACCATCGGGGTGGGGACCAGTGCCGATATCGCGGACGTGCACCGGCTCAAGCGGTCGGACGTGGATCGTCATGCGGCAGATGCCGGGCTCATCGAGGTGCGGGTCACCGGGTGGGGCCAGCGTGCCTGGGCGACCCGCGAAGCCCTTGACTGGCTGGGCGACGGTGGCCGGGCACGCCATCGCACGACACTGCTCTCGCCCTTCGACTCCCTCATCTGGTACCGGGATCGGGCCGAGCGGCTGTTCGGGATGACGCACCGGCTGGAGGCCTACACCCCGGCCGCCAGGCGGGTGCACGGCTACTTCGCGATGCCGGTCCTGCATCGTGGATCGCTCGTTGCCCGGGTCGACCCCAAGCGAGCGTCGTCCGGCTCGACGGTCGCGCTGATCGCCGACCGGGTGACCTTCGAGGTCGACGCACGAGGCAGGGTGCCGCGGGCGGCGATCGAGGGCACGGCCCGAGCGCTGCACGAGGCCGCGGGCTGGATCGGCGCAGGCGATATCCGAATCGGTACCGTGGTGCCTGCTTCTGCCTCGGCCGAGCTCATGCGTGCCGTCTCCAGTCGCGGGTAGGTTGGCCCGATGGCCGCCTCGGTCGGGATCGTCACGGACTCCACCTGCTACCTGCCGCGCGGCTGGGCGCAGGCCCGCGGGATCGGGGTCGTCCCCGTGCAGGTCATCATCTCCGGACGGCCCTTCGACGAGACGGACGACGACCAGGCCGACCGCGTGGCCGAGGCCCTGCGCGGCTGGGCGCCGGTCACCACCTCACGTCCATCGCCGGAGCGCTTCCTGCGCGCCTTCACCGCCGCGGCCGATGCCGGGCACGATGCGGTCGCCGTCGCGACCCTGTCGGCGTCGATGTCCGCCACCTACGAGTCCGCACTGCTGGCGGCTCGCGAGTCCCCGATCCCGGTACGCGTGGTCGACAGCCGCTCGATCGCGATGGGGCTGGGCTTTGCCGTCCTCGCCGGTGCCCAGGCCGCGGCGGACGGCCAGGATCTCGATGCCGTGGCCGCCGTCGTGGAGGCACGTGCCCGTGCGGCTGCGGTGATTTTCTACGTCGACACCCTGGAGTACCTGCGCCGGGGCGGCCGGGTGAGCGCGACCCGGGCCGCGGTGGGCCAGGCGCTGCAGGTGAAGCCGTTGCTGCACGTGCACGCCGGCAAGGTCGAGCCGCTGGAGCAGGTCCGTACCCCCGGCAAGGCACTGGCCCGGCTGGAGGAGCTGGCCATCGCTGCCGCGGGTGACCGAGCGGTGCAGGTGGCCGTCCAGCACCTGGCAGCCCCGGAGCGGGCCAGCCAGCTGGCGGAGCGACTAGCGGCCCGGCTGCCCGGCGCGACCATCGTGCAGTGCCCGGTGGGCGGGGTGGTTGGCGCGCATGTCGGGCCGGGCATGGTCGCCGTGGTCGTCGTGCCTCGCTGAGCACGAGGCGAGGGCCAGGGATGGCTCGCTCGATCAGAATGTCCTGACGAGACCAACTTGACTCATCTGTCGGCGGCGTCCAGGATCCCCGCGTGACCACCGTGGTGAACGTCTATGACGCAAAGACCCGCCTGTCATCGCTGCTGGCATCGGTGGAGGCCGGGGAAGACATCGTGATCGCCCGAGCGGGCCGCCCGGTGGCGCGATTGGTGCGCATCGTCACCCCCGCAGGGCAGCAGCCAGGCCGTGGCTCGGCGAGCGGGCGCATCGTGCTGCCGCCCGACTTCGATGATCCACTGCCCGACATCGAGGCTGCCATCGAGGCGTCGACGTCCTGATCCCGGTCATGGCCTACCTGCTCAACACCCACGTCCTGCTGTGGTGGCTCGCGGGCACCGAGATGTCGGTCGAGGCGGAGCACGTGATCGGCGATGCGTCCAGCACGGTGTATCTCTCGAGTGCCTCGGCCTGGGAGATCTCGATCAAACAGGCCAAGGGACGACTCGTGGTGCCCGACGACCTGTTCGACCTCATCGCTGCCTCGGGCATCGAGATGCTGACCGTCCGCTGGTCGCATGCGTGGGAGTCGGGCACGCTGCCGGCCATTCATCAGGATCCGTTCGACCGGATCCTCGTCGCCCAGGCACGCATCGAGGGACTGACGCTGGTGACCGCGGATCAGCGCCTTCGGGAGTATGGCGTGTCGGTCATCGCCGCTTGATGCGCACCGCGCGGCCATCGGGCAGTGGGCAGTGGGCAGTCTGTATGCCCGACGTGCTAGAAGCGCGTGGTCGCGATCTCCATGACCCGGTACTCGTCGTCGACGATCGAGATCGCCTGCCACTTGTCGAAGGTCGTGCACGGATGGGAGATGCCCAGGCAGGCGAGGTCCGAGACCGCGATCGGATCGCTGTCGTCGACGTCCAGGAAGGCGTGCTGATCGTTCAGGGCGGTGACCGTCCGGCGGTGTCCGGACCGGACCTCACGCCATGGCTCGCCCCGCTCGCGTGCGGTGAGCACGACGGGCATGCCAGCGTCGAATGACACATCCCGCTTGCCGAGCCCGACGATGATGCGATCGGGCTCGGGCCGCGAGAGCACTGGTGCCCATACCTCGATAGCGGAGACCATGCTGGCGTCGACGACGGGGTCGCGCTGCAGGTGACCCTGCGAAATGAGCAGCGCCGGATGCCCGGCTTCCTGGGCCTGCACCCCTGGTTCGGCTGGACCCACGGGCCGGCTCGCGCCACGATCGAGGTGACCCCCGGTCCGCAGACCATGGTCCAGGGCCGGGAGCCGGGCGTGACCGCGCAGCGCCCATGGGATGCCTGCTTCGAGCACCTGCCCGAGCCACCGCTGGCACGCTGGCACGTGCCCGGCGAGCATGCCGGGCGATGGCTCGAGGTTCGCTCACCGGTGTCGACCTGGACGGTGTACGAGCAGGATCGGGATGCCTTCTGCCTAGAGCCGCAGAACCATCCGATCGGCGCCCTGGCGCAGGGCACGGCGGCGGTGATCGAGCCCGGCTCGGCATTGACCCTGGTCGCTGCGTTCGCCAGCGGTAGATGGCCCCGGTGACGTCGGCCAGTGAGGCTCCCATCGAAGCGCTTGCTCCCGCTAGCATCGCATTTCAATGGCGGGGAGCCGAGGTACCCCGCCCTCCGACGAGCGATGGATGCCTGATGCCCGCGTTGCCCGCCTGGGCTGCCGCCCCGCCAGACTGGTCGAGCACGATCCCCGTGCCCGCCTGGTGGGGGCTGGCGCTGGTGGTCGGCTACCTGCTCGGCTCCATCAGCCCATCGGCGGCCGTCGCCCGGGTCTTCGGCATCGATATCCGCCAGGTCGGCTCCGGAAATCCGGGGGCCACCAATGTCGCCCGAACCGTAGGCAAGGGCTGGGCCATCCTGGTGGGCGTCCTGGACATCCTGAAGGGCTTCGTGCCCGCGCTCGCCTTCAGCCTGCTCACTGGCGAGGCGGCCGGGGAGATCGCCGGGCTGGCGGCGGTGATCGGGCACGTGACGTCGCCGTGGCTGAGGGGACGAGGCGGCAAGGGGGTGGCGACGACGCTCGGCGCGATCCTCGGCGTGCAGCCATGGCTGGCCGTCCCGGTGCTGATCGCCTTCGGCATCGGCGTGGCGGTGTGGCGCCGGGTCGGCCTCGGAGCGGTCCTCGGCGCACTGGTGCTCGCCATGAGTGGCTTGGCCGGCTGGTTGATCGGCTGGTGTGACGGCACGGATGCCGGGTTCGCCGTCATCCTTGCTGCGATCGTCCTGGCCCGGCATCGGCGCAATGTGCAGCAGTCCTGGTCGCAGCTGCACGAGCCGGATGACCCTTCATCAGCACCGGCCCGCGTCGGCGAAGCGTAGCGGCACGCCGCCGGTCACCGAGGCCCGTCGCCGGCGCCCGTCCTCATGCACAGCCGACAGTTGCGCGTGTCGGCGATCCACAGGCTGGGCGCGGGATCTGGGCGGCCTGATGAGCACTGCCTAGCGTCCGTCGGCATGCATCCCTTCCAGCGATTCCTCGGCCAGGCTCCTGCTGTTCCCGAGGCCGTCGCCCGCCGGCTCGATCAGGTCGCGGCCCAATGGCTGCCCGCATCGATGACCCGTACCGCCCATGGGTCGCCGACAGCGACGCACATGCCGCCGACGACGCAGATGCCAACGACGGTGCCGCAGGTCGCGGCTGCGGATCCGGCGATCGACCCGGTCGCCGATGCGGACGACGAATCCGGACCGCTCGATGACCTGTCATCGAGCATCGGCCTGCTGCGGCCATCGACCTCGCGACGACTGCGGCTGCCCGATCGATCGGCACTTCGCGCAGTCGTCGTCATTGCCCTGGCCGGCGCGTTGATCGCTGGCTGGATGTGGTGGCAGGGGCGGCCGCGGCCGGTGGTCGTCGCGCCCTCCGCGCTTGCCGAGGGCATGCCTCTTCCTTCCGCTGGTGCCAGCGGTGGCGCCGTTCCCTTGGCCGGCGAAGTCGTGGTGCACGTCACCGGGGCGGTGAGACATCCGGGCCTGGTGCGACTGCCGGCCGGGGCCAGGGTCAACGACGCGATCCTCGCCGTCGGCGGTGCCCGCAGCGAGAAGGCGCTGACGTCGGTCAACCTGGCGCGGATCCTCGTCGATGGCGAGCAGATCGTGGTCGGCGCACCGAACAGCGGCGCAGGAGCAGGGTCGACTGGAGAATCCGCGGCAGGGGGGATCGACCTCAACCGAGCGTCGGCATCTGACCTTGAGGCACTCCCCGGCGTCGGCCCGGTGCTGGCCCAGCGAATCGTCGACTGGCGCACGGCGAACGGCCCCTTCCGCAGCGTCGATGAGCTCGGCGAGGTGTCGGGCATCGGCGATGCCGTGCTGGCCCAGATCCGCACGAGTGCCAGGGTGTGATCGACGCCCGCCTGGCGATTCCGGCTGCCGCTGCATGGCTCGGGGCGGTCGTCGTCCAGTGCTGCGCCTGGTCCATTGCTGACGCCGCCGAGCGCCGGGTCATCATTGGATGGGGTGCGATAGCGGTCGGCTCGCTCGCCCTGCCGGTGATCCTCGGCCTGCTTCCCGCAGGTCGCCGGGGCCGTTCGCGATGGGGGTCCCTGCCGTCAGTCGCCCTCGGGCTCGCCGTGGGCGTCGCGACGTCGGCGATCATGGTGGTTGCCCTGGCGCAGGATCCCGTTGCGACCTGGGTCGAACGGCGGTCGACGGCGACGATTCAGGGTGTCGTCAGCAGCGACCCGGTCACGAAGTCACGCAACGCAGCCGCGATCTGGCAGTCGACGTCATCCATTGAGGCTCGACTGGACACTGCCCGGGTGACCGCCCGAGGCGAGCCGGTCGACGTGGCGCTTCCCATGGTGATCCGGGTCGTCGGCGACGAGGCCGAGCGCGCTGGAACGACGCCTATCCCGCCCGTGGGAAGCCTGATCGAGGTCACCGGTCGACTCGGCCCGTCCAGGGCCTCCGGCATCGCCGCCACCATCACGATCAGCAACGCCGACGCGATCCGCGTCATCGGCGGCCCAGGGCTGCTCGACTCGGTCGCGAATGCGATGCGGTCGGGGCTGCAGGCATCAGTCCGGGGAATCGACCCGGATGCGGCTGCCCTCATCGCCGGGCTGGCTGTCGGGGACGAATCACTGCAGACGCCTGAGCTCGCAACCGCGATGCGGGACTCCGGGCTGTCGCATCTGACGGCGGTGTCTGGGGGGAATGTGGCAATCGTCCTGGTTGCCGTCCTCGGCCTGACCCGTATTGCCGGCCTGCGCATCGGGATGCGCGTGGCGACCTGCCTGGTCGCGCTGGCGTTCTTCGTCGTGCTGGTGCGCCCGCAGCCGAGCGTGCTCCGGGCCTCGGTCATGGGTGCGGTGGTCCTGGTCGGCATGCTGGGCGGAGGTCGCGGTCGAGGGGTCGGCGTGCTCTCCACGACCGTGCTGCTGCTGGTTGCGATCTCTCCGGCCCTGGCGGTGTCCTGGGGCTTTGGCCTGTCCGTCGCCGCCACCGGCGGGCTCATCGTCCTCGGCCCGGTCATCGAGGAGCGGATGCAGGCCTGGCCGGTGACGCGCCGCTGGCCCCCGGGGTGGCGCGAGGCCCTCGGCGTCACCCTTGCAGCGCAGCTGGCAACCCTGCCCCTGCTCATCGCCATGGGCAGCAGCGTGGGCTGGGCGGCCATCCCGGCGAACCTGCTCGCCATGCCGGCCGTGCCGGCCATCACCATCCTCGGACTGCTGGCAGCATTGCTCTCGCCGATCGCCTCGCCAGTCGTCGGAATGCTGGCGGTGCTGGCCGCGATCCCCGCCGGCTGGATCGCACGCGTCGCCTCTGCCTGCAGCCAGCTGCCGTACGCCACGATCCCGTGGCCGGCGGGCTGGCTGGGGGTCGGCTCACTCGCGGGTGCATGCCTGCTTGCCTGGGTGCTCCGGCGGCGAATGCGGGCGACCTACCCGACCGGGGCGCCCCGGCGCACGGTCGTCACCGCAGCGATCATCATCATCGCAGGCTTCGTGACGATTGCCCTCGAGCCGCCAAGCCAACGCGGCTGGCCGCCACCAGGCTGGCTGATGGTGGCATGCGATGTCGGCCAGGGTGATGGCCTTGTGGTGCGGGTCGATGACGGGTCAGCCATCGTGATCGACGTCGGGCCAGACGGTGATGCCATGCTGCAGTGCCTTCGCGATCTGCGCATCGAGGCGCTGAGCGCCATCGTGCTGACGCACTTCCACGCCGATCACGTCAATGGCCTCGACCGGGTGCTGGCGGCGATGCCGGTCGGGGTCGTCTATCGCAATCCGGTGCCCGAGCCGGCCGAGCAGGCCCGGATGGTGGCGCAGGCGCTCGCTGCGCATGCCGTCCCATCGCAGGTCGTGCGGGCAGGCGACGTTCGCAGCATCGGCGATGTCCGGTGGGAGGTGCTCTGGCCGCGGCGGGTCATCGGCACCGGGTCGGTCGCGAACAATGCGAGCAGCGTGCTGCTCATGCAGGCGGCGGGCACGAGCATCCTGCTGCCCGGCGATATCGAGCCGGAGGCGCAGGTCGCGGTGATGGCCGGCTTGCCGAACGTCGCGGTCGACGTCGTGAAGGTCCCGCACCATGGCTCCCGGTATCAGCATCCGCGGTTCGCGGCCTGGACCCATGGCCGGATCGCCCTGGTGAGTGTGGGGGCCGGCAACGACTACGGCCACCCAGCCCAGCAGACGCTCGAGCAGTGGGCTCGCCTGGGGGCGGTCGTCGGCCGCACCGATGTCGATGGTGATCTCGCGGTCGTGCGCCAGGGCCCCCGCCTGGGCCTGGTGACCCGGGGCACGTGACGATGCCCGGGTTCGTCCCCCATGACCCCGAGCGGACGCGGATGCCGACACGCCGATTGCACCGGTCTCAGGTGCTGGCCGTACTGGAGTCCCACGACGGTACCTGCCACGTCCGGCGGGGATCGAGTGCTGGCTCGCCGGCGAGCAACCGCTGCCCTGGGGTCTGGGGTGTCGTGGCATGCTGCTGTGCCGTGGACCCGGATCGCATCACCATCGCCTATGGCAATGAGCCCCTGCTCGTCGATCGGGTGGTCGGCACCGCAGTGTCAAGGGTCCGCACGATTGATCCCGGCGCTCAGCGCGTGGTGGTCGATGCGAGCTCGGAGGAGGCCGGCGCGGCGATCGTCGATGCCGCGTCGCCAACCCTGTTCGGCGACGCGACGGTGATCGTGGTGAGCGGGATCGAGTCGGCGAGCGACTCGGTCGATGCGGCACTGCGCGGATTCGCGGCCAGCCAGCCGGAGGCTGCCTGGCTGGTGTGCACCCATGCCGGTGGCGTGAAGGGCAAGAACCTGCTGGATGCGCTCAAGAAGGCCGGTGGCGTGCAGGTCGACTGCGCTGGCCTGAAGCGAGGCCAGGGCACCTTGGACTTCCTGGCCAAGGAGGTCGCGTCCTACAAGCGCAAGATGACCCCTGACGCTCTCGCCGTGCTGTATGACGCGGTCGGCCAGGATCTTCGCCTGCTGGTCGGGGCCGTCTCGCAGCTGGTGAGTGATGTCGAGCGCGACCCGATCACCGCGGATGACGTCAGTGACTACTTCGCTGGCGTGGCTGGCGTCAGTGGCTTCGCGATTGCGGACGCCGTGTGGGATCGCCGCTCAGCTGATGCCCTGCGGGCCCTGCGCCAGGCCCTGCAGGAGTCGGACGGCATTGCCGTCCCAACGGTCATCGCCATCGCATCGGGCCTTCGGTCGATCGTGCGAGTCGCCGGGGTCGGGCCCGGGGCATCGGAGGCTGATGTCGCCAGGGAGGCCGGGGTGCCGCCTTGGAAGGTGAAGACGCTGCGCCGGCAGTGGTCCAGATGGAGCGGGGATCAACGCCGCCTGGCGGCCGCCGCCGTGGCCCTGGCCGATGCCGATGGCGCCGTCAAGGGAGGGGTCGGAGACGGGGCAAGCCTGGATCCGGAGCAGAAGCTGCTCACCCTCGAAAGGCTCGTGATGCTTGGCAGCTGATGCCGGCCCGCACTATCTCCTTGCGCCGAGTTCGACTCCTATCGCCGCAAACAAGACCCCTAGCGACGCTAGGAGTCGAACTCGGCGAAAGGGGAGGAGGGGGCTAGAGGGACGCGGCGCGCTTGGCGATCGCGGACTTGCGGTTGGCCGCCTGGTTGGCGTGGATGACGCCCTTGCTGGCTGCCTTGTCCAGCTGGCGGGAGGCATCCCGGGCCAGGTCGGCCGCGTCGGCACTGCCGGCGGCGGCGGCCTCGCGGAACTTGCGCACCGCGGTCTTCAGCGAGGACTTCACGGCCTTGTTCCGCAGCCGCGCCTTCTCATTGGTGCGATTGCGCTTGATCTGCGACTTGATGTTGGCCACGGTGAACCCTCTGCTCGTACGATGCCCGCCTGGTCGTCAGGCGACCCCCAAAGATACCCGTAGGCTGGCCTCGGGCCCAAATCGGGCCCGAACGTCCCTGGCTGCCCTGGCCGCCACCGCGCCTGGGGATGCCCCCGGCTTACCGTGACGAGGAACCAGTGCCTGCACCGCAGCCCGGATCGACCGATCCCTCGATCATCCGGAACTTCTGCATCATCGCCCACATCGACCACGGCAAGTCGACGCTGGCCGACCGGATGCTCCAGCAGACCGGGGTGGTCGACGACCGCTCGATGCGAGCCCAGTACCTGGACCGGATGGACATCGAGCGGGAGCGGGGGATCACCATCAAGTCGCAGGCGGTTCGGCTGCCCTATCGGGCAGCGGACGGTACCGACTACGTCCTCAACCTCATCGATACCCCAGGGCACGTCGACTTCACCTACGAGGTCTCCCGGTCGCTGGCCGCCTGCGAAGGGGCGGTACTGGTGGTCGACGCTGCGCAGGGCATCGAGGCGCAGACCCTGGCGAACCTGTACCTGGCGCTGGAGAACGACCTGGCGATCGTGCCGGTGCTGAACAAGATCGACCTGCCGGCCGCCCAGCCCGACAAGTACGCCGCCGAGCTGGCCCACATCATCGGCTGCGATGCCGACGACGTCCTGCGCATCTCGGCGAAGACCGGGCAGGGGGTGCCCGAGCTGCTCGAGACGCTCGTGCGCGAGATCCCGCCGCCGGTCGGCCGGCCGGACGCCCCGGCCCGTGCCCTCATCTTCGACTCGGTCTATGACACATATAGAGGTGTGGTCACCTACGTGCGGGTGGTCGACGGCCGGATCGGCACCCGAGAGAAGGTGCAGATGATGTCGACCGGGGCCGTTCACGAGCTCCTCGAGGTCGGGGTCATCTCGCCGGAGCCGGTGCCGGCCAAGGGCATCGGGGTCGGGGAGGTCGGCTATCTCATCACGGGCGTGAAGGACGTCCGCCAGTCACGGGTCGGCGACACCATCACGACCCAGCAGCACGGCGCGACCGAGGCACTCGGCGGCTACCGAGATCCCAAGCCGATGGTGTTCTCGGGCCTGTATCCGATCGACGGCTCCGACTATCCCGAGCTGCGGGATGCCCTGGACAAGCTCAAGCTCAACGACGCGGCCCTGGTCTACGAGCCGGAGACCTCGCTGGCGCTCGGCTTCGGGTTCCGCTGCGGCTTCCTGGGCCTGCTGCATCTGGAGATCGTCCGCGAGCGCCTCGAGCGCGAGTTCAACCTCGACCTGATCTCCACCGCGCCGAACGTCGTCTACCGCGTCATCAAGGACGACGGCGCCGAGCAGGTCGTCACCAACCCAAGCGAGTTCCCGAGCGCCAAGATCGCCCGTATCTACGAGCCGATCGTCAGGGCGACCGTGATCCTGCCCAGCGAGTTCGTCGGGACGGTCATGGAGCTGTGCCAGCAGCGTCGCGGCTCCCTGCTCGGGATGGACTACCTCTCGGAGGATCGAGTCGAGCTGCGCTACACCCTGCCGCTGGCCGAGATCGTCTTCGACTTCTTCGACCAGCTGAAGTCGCGTACCCGCGGCTACGCATCGCTGGACTACGAGCCCAGCGGGGAGCAGGAGGCCGACCTGGTAAAGGTCGACATCCTGCTGCACGGCGACCCGGTCGATGCCTTCAGCGCGATCGTCCACAAGGACAAGGCGATGGCCTACGGCACCCTGATGACGGCCAAGCTGAAGGAGCTCATCCCTCGCCAGCAGTTCGAGGTGCCGATCCAGGCGGCGATCGGCTCGCGAGTCATCACCCGGGAGACCATTCGCGCGATCCGCAAGGACGTCCTGGCCAAGTGCTACGGCGGTGACATCACCCGCAAGCGCAAGCTGCTGGAGAAGCAGAAGGAGGGCAAGAAGCGGATGAAGATGGTCGGCCGGGTGGAGGTGCCGCAGGAGGCCTTCATCGCCGCGCTGTCGATATCCGATGGCGGCGCCGGAAAGAAGTGAGCGCTCGGCCGCTGTCGATCTACGTGCACGTGCCGTTCTGCGCGAGCCGCTGCGGGTACTGCGACTTCAACACCTACACCGCGACCGAGCTCGGCGACGCCGTCTCGCGGGACACCTTCCATCGGGTGCTCATCGAAGAGGTGCGCATGGCTGCGACTGACCTGCGGGCGCAGGGCCGGGCGCGCGAGGTGCAGACGGTGTTCTTCGGCGGTGGCACGCCGACCCTGATCGGGCCATCGGCGCTCGGCGAGGTGCTGCAGTCGATCCGCGATGAGCTCGGCCTGGCACCGGGCGCGGAGGTGACGACGGAGGCCAACCCCGACAGCATCGACCAGGCCGGGCTCGATGCCCTGCTGGCCGCCGGATTCACCCGGATCTCCCTGGGCATGCAGAGCTCGGCCAGTCACGTCCTGCGCATCCTGGATCGCACCCACACGCCCGGCCGCAGCGTCGCCATGGCCCGGGCCGCGCGCCGGGCCGGCTTCGCGCACGTGAGCCTCGATCTCATCTACGGCACTCCCGGCGAGAGCGACGCTGACCTGCGCGGCTCGCTGGACGCGGTGCTCGATTCCGGCGTGGACCATGTCTCGGCCTACGCGCTGATCGTGGAGGACGGCACCCCGCTGGCACGCCGCATCGCCCGGGGCGAGCTGTCCATGCCGGACGATGACATCGCCGCCAGCCGCTATGAGCTCATCGACGACGCGCTGGTCGCGGCCGGCCTGGACTGGTACGAGGTATCCAACTGGGCGAAGCCCGCCGGGCAGTGCCGGCACAACATCGCCTACTGGAGGAGCGATGACTGGTGGGGGATCGGGCCGGGAGCCCACAGCCACCTCGGCGGGGTGCGGTGGTGGAACGCCAAGCACCCGCGCACCTATGCCGATGCGCTGAGCGCAGGCCAATCCCCTCGATCCGGTATCGAGCACCTGACCGAGGCCGAGCGCCGCACGGAGCGCGTCATGCTGGCGATGCGGATGCGCAGCGGCCTGCCGGTTGCCGAGCTCGGCGACGGGCATGACCGTGATGGGACGGTCATCGACCGCCTGCGTGGGCGCGGCCTGGTCGATGCGTCGGCCTTGGATGATGGCCGGCTGGTGCTCACCCGGCCCGGCCGACTGCTCGCGGACGCCGTGATCCGCGAGATCCTTGACGCTGCGTCACCCGATCAGCAGGGCTAGGGTGAAGGCACGATCTCACCGATGAGCGGAGTCACGTGCCGAAGCAAGGCGAACGGCACGGTCCTGCTGAAGTATCGCCCCCGTCAGCGTCTACCCCCGCGGAGTCGTCCCTGGCAGCCTCGGTGGAGCGGGTCGTGGCGATCGGCGCCTCGGCAGGTGGACTGGAAGCGCTCCAGTCATTCCTCGGCGACCTTCAGGCCGGTGCCGGCTCGGCCCTGCTGATCGCCCAGCACCTGGCCCCCGGCCACCCGAGCCTGATCGTCGACCTGCTCAGCCGGGCAACCGACCTGCCCGTCGTCGAGGCGATCGACGGGGCTGCGCTCGTCGCCGGTCAGGTGACGGTCATCCCCCCGAGCGTGGATGCCAGGGTCGTGGGCACCCGCATCGCGCTCCAGGACCGGGGCGACCGGCCCGGCCCCTGCCCATCGATCGACCTGCTCATGGAGAGCATCGCCGAGCAGTGGGGGCCGCATGCCGTCGGGGTCATCCTGTCGGGGACGGGCTCAGACGGTGCCCATGGCCTGCGGGCGATCCGGGGGGCGGGCGGCTGCACGATGGTGCAGTCGCCGGACTCGGCCAGGTTCGACGGCATGCCACGTGCGGCCCTTGCCATCGGCAGTGTCGACCTCGTTGCCGACCCGGCCGATCTCGGACGCCGTATCGCCGACCTGTCCCCCGACCGGGATGGGGCTGTCGGCCAGCCGCTGCCGGCGTCTGCTGCGGACATGCGGTCGTCGATCACCGGCCAGCTCCGCCACGCGGTCGGCATTGACTTCTCCCGCTACAAGGAGTCCACCCTGCGGCGGCAGATCCAGCGCCGGATGGCCGTTCGTCAGGCAGCCGACATCGACGCCTACTTCGACCTGCTGGCCAAGGACCCGGCCGAGGGGCAGGCCCTGGCTGGAAATCTGCTCGTGACCGTGACGTCCTTCTTCCGCGATCCGGAGGCATTCGACGCCCTCGGGGAGCACCTGCGCGGCTACGTCCGCTCCCTCGAGGAGGATCGCTGCCTGCGGGTCTGGGTGCCCGGCTGCGCGACGGGCGAGGAGGCCTATTCCATCGCCATCCTCATCGCCGACCTGCTCGGCCGGCCGAGCGACCTGCGCGGCCGGCTGAAGGTCTTCGGCACTGACCTGGACGAGGCTGGCCTGGCGATCGCCCGCCGGGCCGCCTACCCGGCGAGCGCGATCAGCCGCGTCCCTGAGGGACTTCGGTCGGCGTACCTGCGGCTGACCCCGGACGGGTTCACCATCGCCGACGTGATCCGCGAGTGCACGGTATTCGCCCGGCATGACGTCTGCGTCGATCCTCCGTTCCCCCGCATTGACCTGATCTCGTGCCGCAACACCCTGATCTACTTCACCCCGCCGCTGCAGCGGCAGGTGCTGGGCATGTTCGCCTTCTCGCTGCGCTCCAAGGGCCTGCTGCTCCTGGGCAAGGCCGAGAACCTGGAGCGTCGCACGCCCGGATTCGACGTCATCAACGGCGACTGGCGGCTGTTCGAGCGCAATGGCGATCCGGCTCCCCTTGCCAGCCAGCCGGCGCCGGCGTCGGCGGACCGCCGGGCCAAAGCACGGCCCGCTTCGCAGGGGCCGTCATCGGCGGCCGACGACGTGCTCGAGCGCGAAGTGGAGCTGCTGCACTCGCTCATCCGGGAGACCGGCCAGGCCTACCTCGTCCTCGATGACGAGCACCGCCTCGTGCATGTGGTGGGCGATGTCGCCGACTACTGCCAGATCCCCGAGGGTCGCCTGACCACCGCCGCGGGATCCTTCCTGCGCCCCGAGCTGCAGGATCAGGCCAGGACCTTGTTCCTGCTGTGCCGGGCTGACCGCGCTCCTGTCGCCAGCTCGCCCATCCGACTCGATGACCTCGGCTTGGACGTGGTGCTCACGGCGCGGCCGGTGCCCGTTGCCGGGACGACGATGACGGCACTGGGGATCACGCGGCTCATCTCCAGCGACCACGCCCCAGCGACGATCCGCGATCAGGATCTCGACCGGGAGATCGCCCGGCTGGAGCGCGAGCTGCTTGCCAGCCAGGACACCCTGCGGCGCTCGCTGGCCGAGCTGCAGTCGGCGAACGAGGAGCTCGAGGCGTCGAGCGAGGAGCTGCAGGCCTCCAGCGAGGAGCTGCAGGCCTCCAGCGAGGAGCTGCAGGCCTCCAACGAGGAGCTGCAGGCGACGAACGAGGAGCTCGGCACGCTCAATCAGCAGCTGCGACTGCGCGGCGACGAGCTCCAGCAGCTCAACGCCGACCTGGAGAACATCCAGGCCTCGCTCAGCCAGGGCATGGTCATCGTGGATGAGCGACTGCGGGTCGCCCGGTTCACCCCGCTTGCCGTGCGGGTCTTCGCCCTGTTGGACACCGATATCGGCCAGCCCCTGACGATCGTGCCGACCACGATGCAGATTCCTGCGCTGGAGGATGCGCTGCGGGATGTCGTCTCGGGTGGGCCTCGTCGCAGCCTGCAGGCGTCGGACGGGTCGATGTCGTACCTGGTGCAGGTGCTTCCCTACCGCTCGCCGAGCGGCACCTGCCTCGGTGCCATCGTCACGCTGACCGACGTGTCGGAGATGGTGGCCCTGCGCAATGCGGCCGAGAGCGCCCTGGCAGCGCTGAGGGAAACGGCGCAGATGGATGCCGACGGCCCGGACTGACCCGGCAGGGCAGGTTTCCGTCAGCGAATCGCAAGCCCGACCCGCGTGCTGATCGACGGCCCCGGTGCCGTCCATCAGCGACGATCAGCGGCCGGGCTCACTGCTCGGCCGAACGTGGAGTCGGGCAGGGAGGAGCCCGCCAATGCCGTTAGGGGTGCGGCCCGGTCCCTGGGATTGGCCGGTTGCTGCGCAGCAGTTCGGCCGGCTGCGGATCGAGTATCACGCTCGAGCGGTTGCCCTGGACGGACGGCTCCTTGCGCTGACCAGGTCCGAGTTCGACCTGCTGGCGATCCTGACGACGTTCCCGCGCGTGGTGATCACCCGCGAGCAGTTGCTGTCCGAGCTATGGGAGACGACCTGGCTGGGCGACGTGACCTTGATCGAGGTGCACGTCAGCCGGCTGCGCAGCAAGCTGGGCGAGACCGGCCTTCGATGGCACTTCATCCAGACCATCCGCGGGCTCGGCTACATGTTCACCCAGTACCCGGATGACGTGACCTGGCCCGATGGGGCATCCGCCGCGGCGCCTGCTCCTGATGCGGGCGTCCCCGAGCCGTGGGTGAGCCCGGTTATCGCCTTCATCGGCCTCGGCGGTCTCCTTGCCTGGGTGAGCACATCGGCCATGCATGTGCTCGGCCGAGCCCCCACGGATCTTGTCGGCTCGCTCTGGACGGACCTGGCCCACGCCGACGACCTGCCCATGCTGGCGACCGCCTGGCTGGGCCTGCTGGCCGTGCAGCCGCAAGTCCTGCAGGTGCGGATCCGAGATGCGGCCGGCCGCCATCGGCCCATGCTCGCGTATCTCACGCCGATGACCTTTGAGGAGGGGCCTCTTGCCGGCGTGGTCGTCGAGTGGCACCCGGTGGTCGACTCGGCCCTGTCCTCTCCCCATTCCGCCGCCTCTTCCGCCGCCTCTTCCGCCGTCCCTTCCGCCGAGTTCGACTCGTAGCGCCACAACCGAGCGGTTGTGCGGCGTTACGAGTCGAACTCGGCGGGGGAGGCGGGGGAGGCGGGGGAGGCGGGGGAGGCGGGGGACGCGTGCGAGCTCGGGGTCGCTGCCGTCGCAGTATCGGCGGACGCGACTGCTGCCGATCGACGATGCTGGATGCTCACGACGGTCACTGCGGCCGCCCAGCCGGCGATGAGCAGGGCCATGGCCATGCCCTGCGCGGCGGGCTCGACCTTCAGGGCCCGCAGCAGGGTGAAGGAGTTCGTGACCACGATCAGGCCGCCGACGGCCACGCCCATGATGCGGATGGGAAGCCGATGGGTGATCGTCGCGGCGATCGGGGCCGCGATGAGCCCGCCGACCAGGAGGGGGACGAGCACCCGCCAGTCCAGGGCCGAGATGCCCAGGCCGATGAGGAAGCCGACGCTCGCGGCCAGCGAGACCAGGAACTCCGCGGTGTTCATCGTCCCGACGACGCGATTGGGGGCCATCCGGCCGTCGACCATCAGGGCGGGCGTGGTGACCGGTCCCCAGCCGCCGCCGCCAGTTGCGTCCACGAAGCCCCCCACCAGGCCGAGCGGGACGAGCAAGCGAGTGCCGGGCCGGCCCTTGCGCAGGGTCACCGTGCGATGGCGGATGAATCGAACCAGGACGTATACGCCGAGGATGAGCAGCAGGGTGCTGGCCCAGGGCTTGGCCGCCTGGGTCGACAGGCCCGACAGCACGGTCGCGCCGGCGAAGGCTCCGATGGCCCCGGGCAGGGCGATGCGCTTGAGGACCTTCTTGTCGACGTTGCCGAGCTTCACGTGCGAATAGGCGCTTGCCGCGGTCGTGCCCAGCTCGGCGAGGTGGACGGATGCGGACGCGGCTGCCGGTGCCAGGCCGATGGCGATGAGCAGGGTGGACGATGTCACCCCGTAGCCCATGCCCAGGGAGCCGTCCACCATCTGGGCTCCGAACCCGGCGAGGGCGACGAGCAGTATTCCAAGCACGGTAGCAATGTCTATTGAAGAAGTCGCAAAAGCGCAAGCCGGCGCGCTCGGGCCGCAGCAGGCGCGGGCGCATCCCGGCGAACGCGGATACACTTGGCACTCGGGTCGCGTGAGTGCCAGATCTTTGGTGCCGCGCCCGACGGAATTGATGGCCACAAGCGGAGGTGCGCATGCTGGAGGACCGCCGCTTAGCCGTGCTGCGCGCCATCGTGGAGGACTACGTCGCCACCCATGAGCCGGTCGGATCCAAGGCGCTGGTCGAGCGGCACAGCCTGGGCGTCTCGCCGGCGACCATTCGCAATGACATGGCTGCGCTGGAAGAGGAGGGCTACATCGCGCAGCCCCACACCAGCGCCGGCCGGGTGCCCACCGACCTCGGCTACCGCCTCTTCGTCGACCGGCTCTCCGGGGTCAAGCCGCTGAGCGCGCCGGAGCGTCGCGCCATCGTGCAGTTCCTCGACGGCGCGGTCGACCTCGACGACGTGATGGTCCGCACGGTTCGCCTGCTGGCCCAGATGACCAGGCAGGTGGCCCTGGTGCAGTATCCGTCGCTGTCCCGCAGCAGTGTCCGGCACCTGGAGATCATCGCCGTGAGCTCCACGCGCGTGCTCATCGTCCTCATCGCCGATACCGGCCGTGTCGAGCAGCGCATGGTCGACATTGCCAGCCCCGTGAGCGAGTCGACCGTGGCAGACGTGCGTGCCCGGCTGCTCACCGCGGTCACCGGGCAGCCCTTCGGCGCCGTCCCGGAGATCCTGCAGGGGTTCTCGGACGCCTTCGACCCCGGCGCTCGTCCGATGGTCAGCGCCATCACGGCCACCCTGCTCGAGGCGGTGACCGAGCGCGTCGACGAGCGGGTGGTCATCGGCGGCACGGCCCACCTGGCCCGCTACGGCGAGGCGTTCACCCTGGCCATCCAGCCGGTGCTCGAGGCCCTCGAGGAGCAGGTCGTGCTCCTGCGCCTGCTGGGCGAGGCATCGGTGGCACCGGGCATCACCGTGCGGATCGGCCACGAGAACCCCGTCGAGCGCCTGGAGTCGACCTCCGTCGTGACGACCAGCTATGGCCGAGGCGAGCAGTCGGTTGCCTCCCTTGGGGTGGTCGGGCCGACCCACATGGACTATCCCGGCACGATGGGCGCGGTGCATGCCGTCGCCCAGTACGTCAGCAAGATCCTCGAGGGCCAGTGAGCCCATGAGACCACTGATGGGCGGATCGAGATGACGACCGACTACTACGCGATGCTGGGCGTGCCGCGGGATGCCAGTGCGGACGAGATCAAGAAGGCGTATCGCCGGCTGGCACGCGAGCTGCATCCCGATGTGAACCCCGACCCCGAGCACCAGGAGCGGTTCAAGATCGTCACGTCCGCCTACGAGGTCCTCAGCGACCCGGAGAAGCGCCAGATGTACGACATGGGCGGGGATCCGCTCAGTGCCAACGGCGGCTTCGGCGGCTTCAATGCCGCTGGCTTCGGCTTCGGCGACATCATGGACGCCTTCTTCGGCGGCGGCGCGAATCGCGGGCCGCGCACCCGGGCCCGCCGGGGGCAGGATGCCCTGATCCGGATGCAGATCGACCTGCCTGCGGCCGTCTTCGGCGCGACCAAGGACATCACGGTCGAGACGGCTGAGCGCTGCGGCACCTGCTCCGGTGCCGGCACGTCATCGGGAAGCGAGCCCGTGACCTGCGCGATGTGCAAGGGGCGAGGCGAGATCCAGCAGGTGCAGCGCAGCTTCCTGGGCCAGGTGATGACCGCCCGGCCCTGCCCGCAGTGCCAGGGGTTCGGCACCACGATCCCGCATCCATGCCACGAGTGCTCGGGTGCCGGCCGGGTGCGCACCCGGCGCACCCTGACGATCCAGGTCCCGGCCGGGGTCGATACCGGCAACCGCATCCAGCTGCAGGGCGAGGGCGAGGTCGGCCCGAATGGCGGGCCGGCGGGCGACCTGTACGTCGAGGTCGTCGTCGCCGACCACCCGGTCTTCCACCGGGAGGGCGATGACCTGCACTGCACCCTGACCGTGGCCATGACATCCGCTGCGCTGGGCACGTCGGTTCCCCTGCAGACCCTGGACGGGGAGTCCGTCATCGACGTGCGCCCGGGTGCCCAGCCCGGCGAGGTGCTCCTCCTGCGCGGTCAGGGAGCCGCGCGGCTGCGCAGCGGCGCTCGGGGCGATCTGCACGTGCACCTCAATGTCGAGGTGCCGACCAGGCTGAGCGAGCAGGAGGCTGACCTGCTGCGGCAGTTCGCGGCCATTCGCGGTGAGGCGGCACCGAGGGTCACCTCGCAGGCGGCGGCGTCAGGCGGCCTCTTCTCCCGGCTGAAGGACGCGTTCACGCAGCGGTGAGCGATCACGTCTTCGTCATCGACGCCTCGCTGCTCGCCTCCGCCGGGCCCGGCTCGTGCATCGAGCTCACCGGACCCGAGGGCCGGCATGCCGCCAGCGTGGTGCGGGTGCGCAACGGCGAGTCGATCCACCTGGTCGATGGCCGCGGTCGGCGGGCCCATGCCGTCGTGCGCTCCGCTGGTCGCGATCAGGTGTCGGCAGTCGTGCAGTCCATCCTGGTCGACCCCGCGCCGGATCCGGCGTACGTGATCGTGCAGGCCCTGCCCAAGGGCGAGCATGCCGAGCTCGCCGTCGACCTGATGACCCAGGTCGGGGTCGATGCGATCATCCCGTGGTCGGCCGCCCGGTGCGTCGCGCACTGGTCAGCCGATCGGGCCGAGCGTGGCCGGGGCAAGTGGCAGCAGGCGGCCCAGGGCGCGGCCAAGCAGTCGCGCCGCTCGTGGATCCCGTCCATCGAGCCGCTCGCCACGACCGAGCAGGTCATCGAGCGAGTCCGCCAGGCGGACCTGGCAATCGTGCTCGATGCGGAGGCTGCCGATGCGCTGGCCCAGACCTCCCTGCCGTCGAGCGGAGCAATCGTGGTCGTCGTCGGGCCGGAGGGAGGCCTGGCGCCAGCCGAGGCCGAGCTGCTGGCGGCCGCTGGGGCAAGGCGGGCCCGCCTGGGCCCGACGGTCCTGCGCACCTCCCTGGCCGGTGCGGCGGCGATCACCGTGCTCAGTGCCCGTCAGCGCTGGCACGCCAGTCATCAGACGGGTGGCCCGGGCCCGTCCATGGGAGGATGACGGCCATGACAGCCAAGACAGACTGCCTGTTCTGCGGGATCGCCAGCGGCGATATCCCCGCCGACATCGTGCTCCGCGACGAGCACTTGCTGTCCTTCCGCGACATCAACCCGCAGGCACCCGTGCACGTCCTGGTCATCCCGGTGGCCCACTACTCGAATGCCGGGCAGCTCGCCGACGCCGACCCCATGCTCGCCGGCCAGCTACTGGAGTTCGCCAGCCGGGTCGCCGACCAGGAGGGCGTCAGCGGATATCGCATCGTGATGAACACCGGCGCAGATGCCGGCCAGTCCGTCTTCCATGTCCATGCCCACGTCCTGGGCGGCCGCTCACTGACGTGGCCACCCGGCTAGGAGCTCGATGACCACCGTCCCAGCCGAGCAGGCACGCGCCCAGGCGCGCGTCAGCGTCCCGAACTCCCAGCCGATGGTTGCCCTGCTCGGCGCCGGCGATGCGTACCTGAGGCTGGTCGAGGCGGCCTTCCCCGACGCCGACGTGCTCGTCCGGGGCAATGAGGTCACCATCACCGGCTCCCCGGAGGACGTCGGCACCCTGGAGACCCTCATCGCGGAGATGCTCGCCGTCCTGCGGACGGGCCAGGCCCTGACCGCGGAGTCCGTCGAGCGGAGCATCACCCTGCTGCGCACCGGCACCCGGCCGACCGAGGTGCTGACCGCGAACATCCTCAGCAATCGCGGGCGCACGATCCGGGCCAAGACGCTCAACCAGAAGCGCTACGTCGATGCGATCGATACCAACACGATCGTGTTCGGGATCGGCCCGGCCGGGACGGGCAAGACCTACCTGGCCGTGGCGAAGGCGGTGCAGGCACTGCAGGCCAAGCGGGTCAATCGCATCGTGCTGACCCGGCCGGCGGTGGAGGCGGGGGAGCGGCTGGGCTTCCTGCCCGGCACCCTGTCGGAGAAGATCGACCCCTACCTGCGGCCCCTGTACGACGCACTGCACGACATGATCGACCCGGACTCCATCCCGCGGCTGATCACCAGCGGCACCATCGAGGTGGCGCCCCTGGCCTACATGCGCGGACGCACCCTCAATGATGCCTTCATCATCCTGGACGAGGCCCAGAACACCTCGGCCGAGCAGATGAAGATGTTCCTCACCCGGCTTGGCTTCGGCTCGACGATGGTGGTGACGGGGGACGTGACCCAGGTTGACCTCCCCGGCGGGGTGACCAGCGGGCTGCGGGTGGTCAGCGACATCCTCGAGGGCATCGACGATGTCGGGTTCTGCCGGCTGACCGCACATGACGTGGTGCGCCACAAGCTCGTGGGCCGCATCGTGGAGGCCTACGCCAGGTATGACGCCGAGCGGGAGCAGTGAGCCATCGGCACTGCATCCATGACCATCGGCGCGGTGTGCGTCACCAATGAGTCGGGCATCGAGATCGACGTCGCCGGCCTGGCCAGGCTCGCCGCCTTCATGATCCCGCGGCTGCGGCTGCACCCGATGTGCGAGCTGTCGGTCACCGCAGTCGACGCCGATCGCATGGCCGAGTTGCACGTGGCATGGATGGACGAGCCTGGCCCGACCGATGTGCTGTCGTTCCCGATGGACGAGCTGCGCAGCGCCCCTCCAGGTGCCGAGCCGAAGGCCGGCGTCCTCGGCGATATCGTCCTGTGCCCTGACTACGCAACAGCGCAGGCGTCTCAGCGGAGCCGCAGTCTCGACGACGAGCTCGCCTTCCTGGTCACCCACGGCCTGCTGCACCTCATCGGCTATGACCATGCCACGACCAAGGAGTACGACGTGATGTTCGCCCTGCAGGATGACCTGCGTACTGCCTGGCATGAGCAGGTCACGCTGCAGTCGCTCGCCGACGGGATGAGCCGATGAGCGCTCTCGATATCTGGGCGGTGATCGCCGCCCTGCTCCTGGTCGGCATCGCCGGGCTGCTCGTCAGTGCCGAGACCGCCCTGGGCCGGGTCAGCCGCACGCATGTCGAGGAGCTGCGCCGCGACAGCCCCCGGGCTCAGCGGCTGCTGGCCGTGATCGAGGACCGGCCCCGCTACGTCAACGTGCTGCTGTTCCTGTCGACGGTTTCGACGGTCACGGCAACCGTGCTCGCCGCCTTCGTCTGCTTCGACGTGCTCAGCGTCGGCGATGGCTGGCCGCCGCTGGCCTCGCTGCTGCTCGCCGTGGTCATCATGGTCGTGGTGTCGTATGTCGCCCTGGGTGTCGCCCCGCGAACCCTCGGCCGGCAGCATGCCGACCGGATCGCCCTCGCCGCGGCCGGGCCGGCACGGTTCCTGGCCACCGTGCTCGGGCCGCTGACCCGCCTGCTCATCCTGATCGGCAATGCCATCACCCCGGGCCGGGGCTATCGGGAGGGCCCGTTCGCCACTCAGGCCGAGCTGCGCGAGCTCGTCGACCAGGCGGAGGCCGACAGCCTGATCGAGGACGACGAGCGGCAGATGATCCACTCCGTCTTCGAGCTCGGCGACACCTATGCCAAGGAGGTCATGGTCCCGCGGACCGAGATGGTCTTCATCGAGCGCACCAAGTCGCTGCGCCAGGCGCTCTCCCTGGGCCTGCGGTCGGGCTTCTCCCGGATCCCGGTCATCGGGGAGAACGCCGATGACATCGTCGGAATCGTCTACCTCAAGGACGTCGTCCGGCGGGTGTTCGAGCATCGCGAGGCGGAGCACGCCGAGCGGGTCGAGTCGCTGATGCGCGAGCCGACGTTCGTGCCCGACAGCAAGGCCGCCGATGCGCTGCTGCGGGAGATGCAGGCCGCGCGCGTGCACCTGGCCATCGTGGTGGACGAGTACGGCGGCACGGCCGGGCTGGTGACCATCGAGGACATCCTGGAGGAGATCGTCGGCGAGATCGCCGACGAGTACGACACCGCGGCCCCAGAGGTCATCGAGCTGGCCCGCGGGGCCTACCGGGTGAGCTCGCGCATGCATGTCGACGACCTCGCCGAGCTCATCGGCATCGATGTCGACTCCCAGGAGGAGGGCATCGACACCGTCCTGGGCCTGATGGGCCGGCGGCTGGGCATGGTCCCGATCCCGGGGGCCGAGATCGAGGTCGACGGCTACCGGATGATCGCGGAGTCCGGGGCCGGCCGGCGTCACCGCATCGCGACCGTGCTCGTGGCGCCCACGACCGAGCCTGGGCAGGAGGCCCCATGACATCGCTCGCACCGGATCCCCTGAGCGAGGAGGACGCCAAGCTGGTCACCCTGGCCCGCGGCGCGCGCGGACGCATCGGAGCCGCCCAGGGGGCGGCGATCCGCGACGACATGGGCCGCACCTACGCCGGTGCGACGGTGCAGACCGAGCACCTCTCTCTATCGGCCCTGCAGCTGGCTGTCGCCTCGGCGATCGCAGCAGGGGCCCGCGGTGCGGAGGCAGCGGTGATCGTGCAGGCTGCGGTCGAGCCGACGGGTGCGCCGGACGCGGCCGGGCTCGATGCCCTGCGGGACCTCGGCGGCCCGGGAGTACCGGTCATCGCCTGTGGCCCGGACGGCACGGTGACCAGCAGGTGGACAACGTGAGCGGGGCAGCCGAGGCGCATCGCAGTGGCTTCGTCTCGATCGTCGGCAGGCCGAACGCCGGCAAGTCGACCCTGGTCAACCGAATCGTGGGCAGCAAGGTGGCGATCACCTCGTCGCGCCCGCAGACCACCCGCCGGGTGATCCGCGGGATCCTGACACGCGATGACGCCCAGCTGGTGCTGGTCGACACCCCGGGCTTCCACCGGCCCCGCACCCTGCTCGGCGAGCGGCTCAATGACCAGGTGCGCGAGGCGTGGGCGAGCGTGGATGCGATCGCCTTCTGCCTGCCGGCTGACCAGGCGATCGGCCCAGGGGATCGGTTCATCGCCGGCGAGATCAACGGCCGCACCCCGATCGTCGCCGTGGTCACCAAGGCAGATGCGGTGAGCAAGCAGGTCTGCGCCGAGCGCCTCGCGGACGTCGCAGCACTGGGCGAGGAGCTGGGCATCACCTGGGCCAGCGTGGTGCCGGTGTCATCGGCCACCGGCTCCAATATCGATGTGCTCATCGATGAGCTGGTCAGCCTGCTGCCGGCCGGCCCGGTCCTGTACCCGGATGGGGAGGTCACCGACGAGCCGATGGAGATCGCCGTCGCCGAGCTCATCCGCGAGGCCGCCCTGGAAGGCGTGCAGGACGAGCTCCCGCACTCCATCGCGGTCGTCATCGAGGAGATGGGCCTGCGCGAGGATCGCCCGGCCGACCGGCCGCTGACCGATATCCACGCGAACCTGTTCGTGGAGCGCGACAGCCAGAAGGCGATCGTGATCGGCAAGGGGGGTGCGCGGCTGAAGCAGGTCGGCAGTCGCGCCCGGGCCGGGATCGAGCAGCTGATCGGCACGCCGGTCTACCTGGCGATCCACGTGAAGGTCGCCAAGGACTGGCAGAAGGATCCCAAGCACCTGCGCCGACTGGGCTTCTGACCGCCCAGCGTGCCGGGTGGGCTCGTGCCCTGCGCCGGTCCACAATGGCACCGTGCCGCTCTACCGCGATGAGGCGATCGTCCTGCGCACCCAGAAGCTGGGCGAGGCCGATCGCATCGTCACCCTGTTGACGCGGCGCCATGGCAGGGTCAGGGGCGTCGCGCGGGGCGTGCGCAAGACGACCAGCAGGATCGGGGCCCGGCTCGAGCCGTTCGGTCATGTCGATGTGCAGCTCTATGAGGGACGCTCCCTGGACACGGTCAATCAGGTCGACTCGATCGCGGCCCACGGGGCTGACCTCGTCCACGACTACTCCCGCTGGACGACGGGCACCGCCATGCTGGAGACCGCCGAGCGGATGACCCCGGTCGAGCGCGAGCCGGCCCTGCAGCAGTACGCCCTGCTCGTGGCTGGCCTGCGCGCGCTCGCCGCGGCCGAGCATGATGCGAGCCTCATCCTGGACGCCTACCTGCTGCGCTCGCTGGCCGTGGCCGGGTGGTCGCCGTCCTTCGGCGACTGCGCCCGCTGCGGGGCACCCGGGCCGCACCAGGCGTTCTCCGTCGGCGGCGGCGGCATGGTCTGCCCGGCATGCCGTCCGCCTGGCTCGGCAGCACCGTCCCCGCTGACTGTTGCCCTGCTCGGTGCCCTGCTCAGCGGGGACTGGCAGGTGGCCGATGCCAGTGCGGTGCGGGAGCGGCGCGAGGCCAGCGGGCTGGTTGCGGCATTCCTGCAATGGCACATCGAGCGGGGGCTACGCTCGTTGCCGCTCGTCGATCGAAATGATCGCGAGCATGACCCGCGAGCGCATGAGCAGCCCGCATCCGGCTAGCCGCGACGTCAGGAGGACGGCCCAGTGAGGAGGCGTCAGGCGGCCGGCGAGCGCGCTCGGGTCCCTGCCGAGCCGTCCCCGCATCCCAGCGGTGCTCGGCCGCCTGCGATCGATGCCGAGCTCATCCCCGCGCACGTGGCGATCGTGATGGACGGCAACGGCCGCTGGGCCAAGCAGCGGGGCCTGCCGCGGACGGCCGGCCATGAGATGGGCGAGCTCAGCCTGGTCGACTGCGTCCACGGGGCCCTGGAGCTGGGAGTCAGCTGGCTGTCGGCCTACGCATTCTCGACCGAGAACTGGAAGCGATCCCCGGACGAGGTGCGCTTCCTGATGGGGTTCAACCGCGACGTGATCCGCCGCCGTCGCGACGAGCTGCACGACCTCGGCGTCCGCGTCCGGTGGGTAGGGCGCCGGCCGAGGCTGTGGAAGAGCGTCATCGCCGAGCTGGAGGAGGCCGAGCGGCTGACGGCGGGCAACGACCGGCTCACCCTGGCGATGTGCGTGAACTACGGCGGGCGCGCCGAGATCGCCGATGCAATGGCCGGCATCGCCCGGGACGTCGCTGCCGGGCGGCTGGATCCGGGGCGTGTCGACGAGCGGCTGATCGCCCGCTACCTCGACGAGCCGGACATGCCGGACGTCGACCTGTTCATCAGGTCATCGGGGGAGCAGCGCACGAGCAACTTCCTGCTCTGGCAGTCGGCCTATGCCGAGATGGTGTTCCTCGACACGCTGTGGCCGGACTTCGACCGGCGCCACCTGTGGCATGCGTGCGAGATGTATGCCTCGCGCGACCGGCGCTACGGCGGCGCCGTCCCCAATCCGGTTCCCGAGCCCGGCTAGAACTGCCCGCCGAACTTCAGGATCGCGATGCCCACCAGGGCAGCCACCACGACCACCCGCAGGACCCGCGAGCCGGGGGAGATCACCGGCCAGGACAGGGTCACCAGCCAGCCCAGGAATGCGGCGACGACCAGCAGCAGGATGCCGCCCAGCCAGGCCAGGGACCCGGACTGGATCAGGCCCAGGAACAGGCAGACGGCCATCAGGATGACGACCAGCCAGCGGGGCACCCGCTGCATCGCGGCCAGCAGGGGATAGCTGTGCCGCTCCAGGGTGCGCCGGCGTTCCTGGGCCGCCGGCGCGGGGCGGCGTGGCTGATTGCCCGAGGCGCGAGGCACCGGGGGCGGGCCGCCAGGCCCGCGAACGCCCTTGGGCGTGCCCTTGTCGTCCTTGGCCATCGCACCCTCCCATGCTTCGATCTGCCTGCCCTGGAGACTCCCGGCCCATCGCGTGACCGCATGGGGCAGTACGGTCCATGCGTGTTCGACCCTACTGTCACGGCTGCGCCCCTGGTCGTGGTGAGCCGCTTTCGCGTCCCCGCCGACCAGGCAGCCGCCTTCGCGGCCGATGCCCGCGCCGCGATCGAGGTACTCGCGGACTGTGCTGGATTCCAGCGCGCATCGCTGGGCCAGTCGACGGATGATGCTGGCCTTCGGGCCATCGTGACCGAGTGGGATGGCGTGGGCTCCTATCGACGGGCCCTGTCGCGCTACGAGGTGAAAGCCTCCGCTATCCCGTTCCTCTCGCATGCGATCGACGAGCCGTCGGCGTACGAGGTGGTCCACGCCCGCACGCCGGGCTCCGCACACGGCGGTCCGTCTGGCCTGGCGGCCGATGCCGGGTCGGTCGGCCTGGGCCAGGCCGCTGGCCCAGCCGTCTCGCCGGTGACGGCGTAGGCCATGCGGGTCTTCGCCAGCCGTGCGCAGGCCGGGGCAGAGCTGGGACTCCTGGTGCGGGCCGCTGTGGACGGGCCTGCCGTGGTGCTCGGTGTCGCGCCGCACGGCATGCCGGTAGCCGAGCAGGTAGCCGCGGCGCTCGGGGTCAGCGCGCAGCCCGTGGCCCTGGAGGAGCGCGCCGATGGCCTGGTGGTCAGCCAGCTGGCGGTGACTGCCGGATGCGTCGCCGTCGTCGTCGACGACGGGGTGGAGACGGGCTCGGCGGCTCGCGCGATCGCGCAGGCGCTGCGCGAGGCGGGCGTGCGTCGTGCCGTGCTGGCGGTGCCGGTATGCCCGCGCCAGGCGCTGGCGACCCTGCGACTGGCCTATGACGAGGTGATCGCGATCGACATCCCCCTGGCACGCCGATCCCTGCGCTGGCATTACGCAGACTGGGGCGCTACGGCTCCTGAGCAACCGTCGTCCTTCTAGGCACGATTGCGACCGTGGGACTTGCCATGCGCGCTCTGTGGGCGCGGACTCGTTGGCGATCCGAGATCAGCCGCTCACGCGGTAGGTGATGGTGAGGATGACGCGGCGTCCTTTGCCGCCGTGCAGGGTTGAGCGGCCGCGGCCGATGGCGTAGGTACGACCCTTGACGCCGAGTCGGTTCATGGCGCGAGCGACGTTGCGGGCCCTGGCGGTGGAGAGCTGATCGTCGTTGGCGCGGCGGGTGGTGGGCTGGACGTATCCGACGGACTGCAGCACGATCGAGCGGGCGCCGTTGGGGATGCGGCGGGCGAGGGCGCGCAGGGTGCGCATGGCCTTGGGGCTGATGGCGGTGGACAGGGTGCTGAAGGCGATGATGGCCGTGAGCCGCTTGGCGGCGGGGCTGGCCTTGCGCAGGGTCAGCGGCAGGGACGCGGATCGCACGCTCATGTCGGGGGCGTAGCCGTTGACCTGGGCGGTGTATCGGCCGGGAGCGAGGGTGGCGGGGATGGGCAGGGTTCCCGGAAGGCGCCGGTGGCGTCGGTGGGGAGGCTGCCGAGGTCGATGACGTAGGTCTCGCCGGTCTGCGCGGCGAGCTGGGCGCTGTGGAACAGGAAGACCCGGGCGTATGTGGCGGGGGCGAATCCGGTGCCGCTGGCGCGCAGCCGCTGGCCCTGGACGACCTCCAGGGACCCGGCGGTGCCCAGGGGCGCTGCCCGGCCGTCGGGCTGCAGGCCCTGCAGCCGCAGCGACCAGCCGGGCGCGCTGACCGTGACCGCGCGCTGCGCGCCCGAGGCGGTGACCTGCGCGGGCACCGGGACGGCGTTGACCAGCACCAGGGCACTGGAGGCCCCGACACCCTGGGTCGCCGGGGTGACGATCGCGTCCAGCTGCCCGGGGGCCGCGGCCGTGGGCCCCGGGGCGGCGGCGGACCCGGTCGACGACCCCGAGCCACTGCCACTGCCGCTGCCACTACCACCGCCACTACTACTACTGCCGCCGCCGCTGGCGGGGATGGTGATGGTCAGCGCGACCGGGGCGCTGGTCAGCGCGCCGGAGTCGGTGACCGTGACGGTGAACGCGTACGTGCCGGCCGCGGTCGGCGTGCCGGTGATCCGGCCGATCGTGCAGCCCGTTGCCGGGGTGTTCGCCGCCGTGCACAGCGCCAGCCCGGGTGGCAGCGACCCGCTCGTCACGGACCACTGCGGGAACACCCCGGTGCCCGCCGTCGCCGACAGCGCCTGCCCATACGGTGCGCCCAGCGAGCCGCCCGGCAGCGAAGCCGTGGTCACCAGCGGGTACGGGTTCACCACCAGCGTCACCGCCTTTGCCGCGCTGGTCGCGCTCGCGGAGTCCGTCACCGCCACCGAGAACACCGTCCCCGGCCCCGTCGGGGTGCCGCTGACCTGCCCCGTCGCCGCGTTCAGCGACAGCCCCGCCGGCAGGCTCCCCGAGGTCACCACCCACGCGGTGTACGACCCACTCCCACCCGACGCCGCCAGCGACTGGCTGTACGGCACGCCCACCGTCCCCGTCGCCAGGCTCGACGTCGTCACCGCCGGCGGGATCACGATCGACAGGCCCCGCGCCGCACTCACGACTCCGACCGAGTCGGTCACCGTCACCGAGAAACTGCCCCCAGCCCCAGTCGGCGTCCCCGAGATCACCCCACTGCCCGCATTCAGCGACAGCCCCGCCGGCAGGCTCCCCGACGACACCGCCCACGACGCATACGACCCACTCCCACCCGACGCCGCCAACGCCTGGCTATACGCCACCCCCGTCTGCCCATCCGGCAACGACGACGTCGTAACCGACGGAGCCGGGGCCACGACGTAGGTGAGTCGCGCCGATGCGTCGTAGGAAGTGCCCCCGAAGGTCATGGCAACCGTGTAATCGACGGTGAAGGTGCCCGCCTGGGTCGGCGTGAAGATGACGCTATTCCCTGACGTTTGCACGTCGCCTGCAGGCGCAGTGGAGTTGCTGATGCCTGTGAGGCTCTGCCGGATGCCGTAGCTCAGCGGCGACTGACTCACGTCGATTGAGACGGACTGGCCCACCTCCAGGGAGCGTGATGCCGGGCAGGCCAGGAGCACGGTCAACTGCACATCGTCGAGCAGGTTGCCGAACTGGAGGTGCGGTGGGCTACCACCGCCGGTCACACCCTCGAATTGGAATCGCAGGCTCCCGCTGCTGCTTGCGAGGTAGGTGCCCTCGTATCGAGTCCAGCCCTCATCGAGGTCCGTTGCGATCGTGCTGGTGCTGACCGGGGTTGAGCCGTAGGTCGGAGTGCCACTGAACTTGTCAGCGTTCGTCGGCGCGTACTTGTCGATCGACGTCTGCTGCGCGAGCGAGCCGCCAGCGGGGCCGATCATGACCCGCATCTCCTCGTTGTCGTTTGTGCGTCCGCGGTGCTTCAGGCTCCAGAAGAGTCGCTCGCCCGAGGTGACGGCGATGTCCTGAAAGAGCGCACTTGGGCTGTTGGCCATGAGTTCGGCCCAGTGGGTGCCCTCGGCGGCCTGGGGCCCGTAAAGGTCGAAGTAGCCTGGCTGCGATGAGGTGGTAGCTGAGGCCGCACCAGACCGCGCCGGCGAGTACGGACCATATGGGGTGCCCACAGGGTCGACCGATGAGGTGTAGGTCGGCACCTGGCGCTGGATTTCCACCATGTGATCCGCAGCCGTCGTCTGCCAACCGGTGAGGTAGTTGGTCGGCACCGTCAGGTCCAGGAACAGGATTTGGTCCGGACCGGGATTGGCGACGTCATACCCATGCCACCAGCCGTAGCCACTGTACGTTGGGATGTTGTTGGCTACGCCTCCCAGATCAGGGTCGGAGAAGTCTTCAAACCCCCCGTTCACCAGGGCATGGATACTGCTCGGGCATGCAGTCGTCCGGACGCTGCCGACCGCTCCGGCATGCTCCAAGGCGCCGAACGGCAGTGCGACTGTGGCCAGTGACAGGACGGCACCCGCGACACCTGCGCGTGAGATCCGCAGTCTCCCAGACACAGGCGTAAGATACGCCACTTTAGCCCCAATAGAGCCTGGGGGATAGCCTCCCCGGTCGCCGGAGGCCTCACCTCATATACTTCCGGCATCCGCCGACACCCAGCCGGAGTGGAGCAGCTGCTGCGCTTCGAGGCAAGGAGCGCAGCATGGCCGATCGCGTCGACGCCGTCGTCAACCTCTGCAAGCGACGTGGCTTCGTCTTCCAGTCATCGGAGATCTAC
>JAGWXF010000009.1 GCA_018970025.1 Actinomycetales bacterium
GATGACGCTCGACACCGTCTGGGCGTCGGGGTGGCGGACGAACGTCCCGCTGCCGTTGATCGTGTAGAGGTAGCCGCGCTCGCGCAGGTAGCCGAGTGCCTCGCGGACGATCGGCCTGCTGACCCCGTACTCCTTGGCCAGGGTCGCTTCGCCCGGCAGCCGCTCCTGCGCCTGGAGCTCGCCGGACTGGATCCGCCGCTCGAGCTCGCGCACCAGGCCCTCAGTGGCGGTACTCCGCTGGATGGTCATCTCGCCCCGGGTATCGACGCCGACTGCATGGTCCGCGTCAGGATATCCGACGCCGGGATGATGCAGGCGTGCGTCACCGATTGACGTGGATGACGCCGGAGGCAAGGATGCGCTGAGTTGGCTTGCCTCACTTTGAGCGGAGGCTCTGCGGTGGGCCGGGGGAGGATCGCATGGGTTTCTATGTTCGGGTGGCGCCAGGGCTGAAGCTGCGACTGACCAGCCGGGGTCTGCGGGCGAGCATCGGCCCACGGGCGGCCCGGCTGCATGTCGGGGCCGGTGGCCCGGGCGTATCGACCGGTGCGGGGCCGGTGAGCTACTACCACCCGTTGCGCACCGGGAGTCGCTCCGGTCCGGTTGCGCGGGGCCGGGCGGAGAAGCTGGCCCAGGCGAAGCAGGTCAATGCGATCTGGACCTGGCTGCTGAACGTGCACCAGCAGGAGTTCCCGCCGGCGCAGCCGCCGGTCATCGCGCGACCGTCGGTACCTGATGTCGCAGTGCTCGTCAAGGAGCATCGCAAGCGGTCGGTGCAGGGGATCTCCTGGTTCCGGCGTCGCGCCCGACGACAGGCCAAGGCCGATGCGCTGGTGCAGGCACGGCAGGCCTGGGATGACGCGAATGCCAGTGCCGATGCCGAGCTGGCGCGACTGCAGGCGGATGCCGATGCCTGGTGGGCGCGGCTGCTGGCCAATGACCCGGCGACCGTGCTGGGGCAGCTGGCCGATGCGTTCGACGACAACGATGCCCCATGCGCACCGTTGCAGGTCACCGGATCGGAGGTGAGCCTGGCGATGCTCGCCCCGGCAGATGAGGCAATCCCCGACCGGCTCGGCCGGATGACCAGTGCGGGCAACCCCTCGCTGGCCCGGCTGCCGAAGGGGGAGCGCGGGCAGATGATCACTGCGGTCACCTGCGGATTCGTTCTGGTGACCCTGCGCGAGACGTTCGCGGTGGCTCCCGGGCTGGAGTCCGCGCGCATGGTCGTCGTGCGCGAGGCCGGCATGGATGCCTATGGACGGCCGCGGCTGGAGTGCGTGCTGGCGGGTCGCTGGCTCAAGGCGAGGTTCGACGGAGTGCGCTGGAAGGATGTCGATGCCGGGACCATCGCGATGGATACCGCAGATGAGCTGATCCTGGACATCCGCGGCGGTGCGCCGAGACCGCTCAGCCTGGCCGATCAGCCTGACCTGCGCGAGCTGGTGGCATCCATCGACACATCGTCTTTCGAGGACGAGCCGTCAGACGGGCCCTGAGCTCCGGCTTCGATGATCAACCTCGCTGCCGTGGTCAGGCTGCCGCAGGGCACGGGTTGTTCAGGTACATCGTGCGCAGCCCCTCGCGATCGGTCGGGTTGAGGATGCCGGCATTGGAGTTGTCGTTGCCCTGCGGGTACATCATCGAGGTGATGTCGCTGACATGCCCGAAGCCAAGGGCATGCATGACCTCATGGATCACCAGGCTCTGCCGCCCGGGAGCGGTGTAGTACCAGCCGGGCCGGTTGGGGTCATCGACGCGGACGGTCCCTCGGCCGGCCCACTCGTCCTTCGTCCACCAGTGATTGCTGGAGAACGTGACAGTGGCCGTGCCATCGCCGCTCGGGCCGCCGACGCCGGCAACAGATGTCCCGCGCGAGGTGAGGTCGGCCCACGAAAAGGTGAGCAGCGCCGCCTTCGGGTCGTTCGTCGGCACGAACGTCAGCCCGGTCTCCGGGGCAAGGAATGCCAGTCCGGCGGTGATGTCCTGCACCATCGTTGCGCGATCGCCACTCTCGCCGGCGCGGTTGAAGAACCAGGGGATGGTCTGGCAGGGGGCGTAGGTGGCCGTGCTGGCGATGAGCGACCAGCCGGCTGGCTGGACCCACCCGGGAGGGGGCGCCCACGGCTGGGGCCGGGCGGTGACCGTGACGGCCTTGCTCGCCCGAGCCGAGCCTGCGGTGGCAGTGATCGTGTACTGCCCCGGCTGGTACCCGGTCGGGCTGAGGGTGACCGCGCAGGCATTCGGGTACGTGAGTGCGCCCTTGGTACCGCAGGTGCCGGTCGCGACCTTCGCCGGGGAGCCATCGCCCCAGTTGACCCGGACCTTCGTCCTCGCGTCGACACCGGTGAAGACCACCTGCACACCGGAGAGTCGATCCTGTCGAACGGTCCCCGGTGCGGTGATCGTCACCTGGACCTTGGGTCTGGCCTTGGCCGCGATGCCGGCGGGCTGCGCCATGGTCGCAGGGCTACCGATCGCAATCGTCAGGGCAGCCGCGAAGACCAGGGTCGATGCACGGGTGCTCCGAGCGATCGTCCGCCTGATTGACTGCCGCATATGCCACCTCAGGTGTCCCGGTGAGCCTGGCTGTCGCCCACGCCCCAACAGGGTAACCCGAGTCGGTGGTCAGTGGTCGGTGATCAGGAGCCGCAGGCCGATGGTCAGAGCGCAAGCGCGGACAGTGCTGCGTTGACGATCGAGCCCGCGTCGAGGTCATGGGCCGCGTACAGCTCCGGAAGCGTGCCGGACTCGCCGAACTCATCGACGCCGAGGGCAACCGATGGAACGCCGACAGCTGAGCCGATCCAGGCCATCGCATGACTGGCCGCGTCATGGATGGTCACGATGGGCACATCAGCCGGGAAGGCTGCGCGCAGCGATCCGGGCATCGCCGGTGGGGTTGCCGTGCGCACCGCCTGGCGGAGGGCACCCTGCCACCCTCGGTAGAGGCGATCCATGCTCGTCACGTCGACGACATGGGTCGCGATGCCCTCCTCGGTGAGCTCGGCTGCAGCAGCCAGCACCTCGGGCAGCACGGCCCCCGACCCGGCGAGAGTGACCTCGGGGGTGCCCGAGCGGCTCCGGCCGATGCCTCGTCGGCCCTCGGCGGTGGGCGCGGCCGCATCGACGAGCCGATAGGCACCGGCGATGACCGCGCGACGCAGCACGGCCTCGCCCATGCGCTCGCAGGCCCGGTCGAAGGGAGCCTGGTCGATCGGCCGCGTCGACAGGCGGAAGTAGGCGCTCTCGCGGCCCGGCCTGGCATGCTGGCCTTGCGCCCCGGCAATGCCGCTCAGCGCATCGCAGACCAGCCAGTCGAGGGCCCGGGCGTAGGCAGGCTCCGTGAAGGCCAGGCCCGGCAGCTCCGTCCCGATCGATGCGGTGATCGTGGACTGATGCGCACCTCCCTCGGGAGCCAGGGTGATCCCCGAGGGAGTGCCGGCGACGATGAACCTGGCGCCGGAGTAGGTGCCGTAGATGAGTGCGTCCAGGCCGCGGCAGACGAACGGGTCGTAGACCGTCCCGATCGGCAGCAGGACCTGGTCGGAGAGCTCCGCTGCCAGGCCCAGCTGGCCCAGCAGCAGGAACAGGTTCATCTCGCTGATGCCGAGCTCGATGTGGTGGCCGGTCGGATCCTCGGCCCAGCGCAGCACCGGATCCTCATGCCAGCTGCGAACCCGGGTCGGGCTGAAGACGCCCATGCGATTGATGAAGCCGGCGAGATTGGTGGACGTCGCCACGTCGGGTGCCGTGGTCACCAGGCAGGAAGCGACGGACTGGTCACGGGACAGGTTCACCAGGATTCGACCGAAGGCCTCCTGGGTCGAGGTGGGCGCGGTGGGCGCGAACCCCGTCGTCACCGGCACCACCGGCCTGGCTGATGGGGCGGCCGGCTCGCGGGCGAGGAGCTCGGCACGCTGGCGGACGAGCACTGCCTCCGGGGAGCCATCGGCGAAGCCGTCCCATTCCGTCTGCGGCGTGAGCGACATCTCAGCGCGAAGCGCGTCGACCTGGGCCGGGCTGAGCAGGGCGGCATGGTTGCGCGGATTGCCGGCCAGCGGCAGGCCCCATCCCTTGATCGTGTACGCGAACAGCACGGCCGGTCGACCCGCGGCATCGCAGGCGCGCAGGCCGCGCAGCACGCTGGCGATGTCATGGCCCCCGAGGTCGGTGACCAGTCGCTTGACCTCGCTGGCCTCGTAGCCGTCGAGGAGGCCGACGACCTCGGCCGGCGCACCGTCGAGGAAGGCCTCGACCAGCTCGGGGCCCTCGAGCCCGAACAGGGCCTGGTATTGCTCATTGGGCATGGCGTCGATCCACTCGCGCAGGTGCTCGCCATCGGGACGCTCGAAGCAGGCGCTCAGCGCCGTGCCGTACTTCGCCTCCTCCACATGCCAGCCATTGGCCTCGAACTGCGAGCGCCACTGGTTGATCCGAATGCCGGGGACGACACGGTCAAGTGACTGGCGATTGAAGTCCACCACCCAGATGACGTTGTCCAGGCCGGCGGTGGCCGGGTCGGCTACCGCCTCCCAGATATTGCCCTCGTCGAGCTCGGCATCGCCGATGAGCGCGATGAAGCGCGAACGCGGGCGCGGGCCGAAGTGGGCATCCACGTATCGGCGGACGACGGCGGCGAACAGGGGTGCGGCGGCACCGAGGCCGACCGAGCCGGTGGAGAAGTCGACGCCATCAGGGTCCTTGGTGCGGGACGGATAGGACTGCAGGCCGCCCTTGGCCCGCAGCCGGGGCAGGTAGGAGCGGTCCAGGCGACCGAGGAGGTACATGATCGCGTGGTAGACGGGCGAGGCGTGCGGCTTCACCGAGACCCGGTCATGCGGGCCGAGGAAGGCGAACCACAGGGCGGTCATCACGGTCACCAGCGAGGCACTCGATGCCTGGTGCCCGCCGACCTTCATGCCGTCGCCGGCATCACGCCCGGCATTGGCGGCGTCGATCATCCTGGTTGACAGCCACAGCAGACGCCGCTCGATGCCGGCGAGGGTGTCGAGATCGACTGCGTCAGTGCCCCCAGCGCCTCCAGCGCCTGTCGTGCTGCTCGCCATCGCATGCGCTCACAGGGCCGCGACGGCGGCAATGCCGCGCTCGTAGTCCTCCAGCAGGTCGTCGACATCCTCGCATCCGACCGACAGGCGGACCAGGCTGTTGCGCTTCGGCATTGGATAGGCGAGGCTGTGGAGGTCGCCGAGGCTCACCGCGATCGCGGAGAGCCGAAGGCCCTCGCAGAAGGCTTCCATGCCACGCTCGCCCGCGTGGAAGCGCAGTGACAGCATGCCGCCGAATCCATCAGCCAGGGTGCGCGCTGCCAGGTCGTGCTGGGCGTGGCTGGCCAGGCCCGGGTAGTTCACCACCTCGACCTCCGGCCGGGACTGCAGGTACTCGGCAACGGCCAGGCCGTTGGCGGAGTGCACCCGCATGCGCATCTGCAGGGTCTTGACCCCGCGCAGCAGCAGCCAGGAGTTGAAGACGCTGAGCGCGCCGCCGAAGGAGTCCAGGTAGTAGCGCATCCGGTCGACGCGAGCCTTGGACCCCGCTGCGGTGCCTGCCACGACGTCACCGTGGCCGCCGATGTACTTCGTCGCTGCATGGACGACGATGTCGGCACCGAGCTCCACAGGCCGCAGGAGATAGGGCGACAGGAAGGTGTTGTCGACGATCAGGACCAGGCCATGGCCATGGGCGAGGTCAGCGAGGGCCGGGATGTCCGCGAAGCGCATATGCGGATTGGACAGGGCTTCCACGAACAGCACCTTGGTGTTGGGTCGGATTGCCGCCTCGACGGCGGCGTGATCGGTGATGTCGACGTGGTCGACCGTGATGCCCTTGGAGGCAAGGACGTCGTCGAGCAGGAACCGGGTGATGATGAACAGGTCGTCGGATGCGATGCAGTGATCACCGGCATCGAGCACGCTCAGCAGGGCAGCTGCGACAGAGGCCATCCCGGCGGACGACGCCACGCAGTCCTCGGCTCCCTCGAGGGAGGCCATCTTCGCCTCGAAGGCGGCAGTGGTCGGGTTGCCCGTGCGGCTGTAGAAGAAGGCTCCGGGCTCCCATTCGAGGGCGGCGTCGACGGCCGCCTCCTTCTCGCGGGCCGTGTCGAAGGCGAAGGTCGCGGTCGCGTAGATCGGCGTGTTCAGCGCGCCGGTCGTCGGATCCTTCCGCTCGCCATCGTGAATGGCCCTGGTCGAGAACCCATCGCTGCCCTGGGGCATCTGCCGCTCCTCCTCGTTCGATCCTGATCGCCTGATGGGTGCCTGGCCTTGCTCACATGCCCTCGCCGGTGCCCGCTAGTGCACCCGGGAGAAGAACTCGCGTGCCCGCTCGGTGGTCGGGTGATCCAGCACCTCGGCAGGGGTGCCTTGCTCGATGATGCGTCCGTCGTCCATCACCACGAGGGTATTGCCGACATCCCGCGCGAAGCTCATCTCGTGGGTGACCACGATCATGGTCATGCCCGACTGCGCCAGGGACCGCATGGCCCCGAGGACCTCTCCGACCAGTTCCGGATCCAGGGCGCTGGTCGGCTCGTCGAAGAGCATGACGGATGGCTGCATGGCCAGGGCCCGGGCAATTGCCACCCGCTGCTGCTGGCCGCCGGAGAGCTGGGCGGGGTAGCTGTCGGCCTTGTGCTCCAGGCCCACGGTGGCCAGCAGCGCACGCGCACGGGCGCGAGCCTCCTCGCGGTCCAGGCCCAGGACCCGCACGGGTGCCTCGGTGATGTTCTGCAGGGCGGTCAGGTGGCCGAAGAGGTTGAACTGCTGGAAGACCATGCCCGTCCGGGTGCGCTGGCGCGCGAGCTCGGCGTCGGTGAGCTCATACAGTCGGTCGCCCTGCCGGCGATAGCCCATGATCTCGCCCTCGACGCTGATGTAGCCGCCATTGAGCGTCTCGAGCCGGTTGATGCAGCGCAGGAAGGTCGACTTGCCGCTGCCGGAGGGGCCCACGATGACCATGGTCTGGCCGCGCTGGACGCTGAGGTCGATGCCCTTGAGGACTTCCAGGCTGCCGAAGCGCTTGACGACTGCGCGGGCCTCGACGACGAATGGGCGCTCGGGCTCCACTGGTGGCGGGGCGGCGGGAGTCGGGTCGGTCATGCGCGCACACCCCCGGCGGCTCCGACCATGGCCCGGCCCCGGCTGAAGCGGCGCTCCAGCAGCCGCTGGGCGAAGGTGAAGAAGGTCGTGATGATCAGGTACCAGATGCTGGCGACGATGAGCAGCTCGAGCACGCGCAGGTTCCGCGAGTAGATGTTCTCCACCGAGCCGAGCAGCTCCTGCACCGCGATCACGCTGGCGAGGGCGGAGTACTTGAGCATGCCGATGAACTCATTGCTCAGCGGCGGGATGACGATCGGCACGGACTGCGGAAGCACGATGCGGCGCATCGTCAGCCGACGGCTCATGCCCAGGGCATAGGCGGCGTCGACCTGCCCCTTGCTCACCGAAAGGATGCCCGCCCGGATGATCTCCGCGATGTAGGCGCCGGAGTTCAGGCCGAGGCCGAGGATGGCCGCATTCAGCGGGGTGATGACGTCATTGATGGGAACGGACCAGAACGTGACGTCGGTGAAGGGGATGCCGATGCCAAGCCGGGGGAAGATGATCCCGATGTTGAACCAGAAGATGAGCTGGACGAGCACCGGGGTCCCGCGGAAGAACCAGACGTAGCCGGCACTCACCGATCGAAGGACCGGGTTCGGCGAGAGCCGGGCGATGGCGGCGATGACGCCGATCAGGATGCCGACGGCCATCGAGATGAAGGTCAGCAGCAGGGTGAGGCCGACCCCGCCGAGGACGACGGGCTCGAACATGTTCTCCGCGACGACAGCGAAGTCCAGGTTCTCGTTGCGGGCGACGCTCAGGACGAGCCCGAGCAGGACGAGCAGGACTGCCGCCCCGGCGACGGCACGGCCGTAGTGCCGAACTGGCACCACGACCATGCCGCCGCCCACAGGCAGGTCAGCAGGACGGTCAGCTGACGCGCTCATGTGCTTGCTTCCCCGCTCTCAGCCGCCAGCGGCCGCGTTGACCTTGGCGGTGTCGATGGCGTTGTTCTCCACGCCGTACTTCTTCATGATCTCCAGGTAGGTGCCGTCATCCATCATGGCCTGCAGCGTGGCCTGGATGGCATCGCGGAGCTGGGTGCTCTCCTTGGGGAAGATGATCCCCGCGTAGACCGGGTCGTAGACCCCGGGCAGGACGGTGAAGCCCTTGACGTCGCCCTTCGTGGTGGCGTACGAGCCGGCCAGGGTGTTGACCAGGTAGGCGTCCGCACGACCGCTCTGCATGGTCTGGATAGCCTCCGGGTCGTCCGGTACCTGAAGCAGGTCGATGGCATCCTTGCCATCGGCCGTGCACGCGTCGGATTGCGTGGTGGCAAGGTCGACCTGGGTGCTGCCCTTGGTCACGACGACCTTCAGGCCGCACAGGCTCGATAGGTCGGCAATGCTGTTGGGGTTCGCCTCCGGAACCATGATGGAGGTTCCATCCTGGAAGTGGGTGACGAAGTCGACGGTTGCCTCGCGCTCGGCCGTGTCGTTCAGGTCGGTTGCGAAGTCGTACTGCTTGGACTCGATGCCCGGCAGGACGTTGGCGAAGTCGATGACGTTCCACTCGATCGGCACGCCGAGGCGATTGCCGATCTCGTTGACGATGTCGGCGTCGAACCCGATGAGCGTGGTGTTGTCGGTGTCGTAGTAGTCGACCGGCGGGTACAGGGACGTTGCGACCCTGAGCTTGCCGGCATCGATGATCTCCTGCGGGAGCAGGTTCCCACCGGCTGCTTCGGACGCGGCAGCGCTGGCGGCCGCGGACGAGGCAGGTGCGGCCGATGGCTCGGCCGGGGCACTCGAGGCGGCGGAGCCGCTCGAGGAACTGCTGCAGGCTGCGAGCGCTGCTGCGCTCACCGCCGCGATCAAGGCAATGGCGACCTTGCCCCGCGTGCCGCCCCTGGCTACCTTCATTCGTACTCCCATTCGTTGTTGTTGAGCGATGGTCATGCGGTCGTGGAGAGCGTGGGGTCGGATACCCAGGAGACCTGGCTGGCGGCCGCCATGAGCGCATGGGCCAGCTCGTCGAGGCGCTGGTCGATCATGACGGAGAAGCCGGCGATGCCCAGCGAGGCGATAACCGTGCCGTGCGGCCCGTGAATGGGTGCTGCCAGGCTGGAGACGCCGTCCTCGAGATCGGCGCACCCGTAGGCGTAGCCCTTCTCCCTCGTGTGCTCGAGGATCGCCAGGAGCTCGCCCGGCTCTCGCGGAGTGTTCGCGGCGTAGGGCTGCAATGGGCCGGATACGACCCGGTCGATGAGCTCCTGCGATGCCCAGGTCAGCAGCACGTAGCCGGAGGGGCATGCGTGGTACGGCATGGTGCGGCCCGCGCGGCCGTAGAGGTCGAGATTGGACAGGCTGGCCACGTGCTCGATGCAGACGACCTCCCGTGACCCGGGCACGTTGAGGAATGTCGGCAGGCCGAGCGTGCTGGTGAGCGTCTCCATCACCGGGATGGCCTCCCGGCGCAGGTCAAAGGCCTGGGTTGCGGCGTGCCCGAGGTGGGCGAGGTCTGGACCGAGTCGGTACGACTTGGTCTGCGGATCCTTCTTTGCCATCCCCTCCAGGGTGAGCGTGTGCATGAGCCGGAAGGCCGACGCCTTGCTCACGCCGAGCGATCGGCTGATCTCGGTGATCCCGAGCGGGCGCGGGCTGGTCGCCAGCAGGCGCAGTGCAGTGAACGCCTTGCGGACCCCTTCGACCTCGTAGCCGGCCATCAGATGCCTAGCCGTGACCGGGCCGGAAGATGACCTGCTCGCGGCCCTCGGCGAGGATGCGGTCGCCGGCCTGGTAGAAGTCGTCGAGCTGCTCGGGGATGACCTCGGCGAAGAGGTTGCCGCGGATGCCCGTCTCGGTGACGATGCGCAGGTCGCCGTGGCCGTACCAGAGCGCGATCTCGGCACCGTCGCCGAGCCCGATCCGATCCTTGTGCACATGCATCCCGGCATACATGCGCGCTGGGAAGAAGTAGTAGACGAGCTGGCCCGCCTTCGGCCAGACGACGTGATTCTCCAGGGGCACCTCGACGGGCGGGGTGTAGACGTAGAACTCCTGGCCGGAGTAGATCGAGTGGTAGCTCAGGCCCTCCACGGGTGCCGCCGTGAGCATGTCGGCGATCGCCTGCGCCGTCACGGGTGCCTCCTCGCGCAGCAATCGTGCGGTGAAGGTCTTCTGCTGGCGGGTGAGGGTGAACTCGATGGTCTCCACATGGCCTCCGACGATCCCGGCACTGTTTCTTTGAAAGAAACAGTGATTCGCTCAACGGCGTAAACGTAGGAACGGAATTCAGTCCTGTCAAGGACTCCGGCGAGATTGCTTCGAAAGGCCGTGGGGACGGCCGCATCGCGGCACGGATCGAGCAGGTTGACGGGCGCACGCGGCGCCCATAGCGTCACTGGCGTGGGGGGTGATCCAGGCTCGGCCGTGGAGCGACTGACGGCCCTGCGCCAGTACCGGGCCTCAGGGGAGCGGGCTCCCAACAAGCCGCTCCTGGTGCTGCTCGCCCTCGGCCAGCTCGCATCGACAGGCTCGTCGCAGCTGCCGTGGTCGGTGGTGGAGGAGCGCCTCGGCGCCCTGCTCGAGGAGTTCGGTACGCCCTCCGCCCGGGGGGCGACCGCGGCGGCGTACCCGTTCACCCGCCTGCGCAGCGACGGGGTGTGGCAGCTGTCCAGGGACGTCCCGAATGACACGCTCGGGCCGCTGCGCGAGGCACCGATCACTGGCTCCTTCTCTGAGGACATCGAGCAGTCGCTCGCTCGCGACCCGCAGGGCGTATATATGGCAGCGCGAGCCATTGTCGCCGCCCAGTTCCCCGCGACGATCGCGCCTGACGTGCTGGCAGCGGTCGGCTTCGATCCCGAGCTCGACACCGGCTCCATGGCTGGGACGGTCCCGGCGGCTGAGCGCCGCAGGAGTGCGCAGTGGCGTCAGCAGGTCATCATGGCCTGGGATCGCGCATGCGCCTTCTGCGGCTTCGACGGGTCGCTGGCGGGGATGCCGGTCGGCATCGAGGCCGCTCATGTGCGCTGGTTCAACTTCGGTGGCCCTGACGAGATGGACAATGGCCTGGCCCTGTGCTCCCTGCACCACAAGCTGCTCGACCGTGGGGTGCTCGGCCTGAGCGACCCGGACACCATCGCCGTCTCGCAGGCGTATGCGGCGGTGAGCGAGTCAGGCAAGCGGGTCTACGACCTGCACGGTGCCAGGCTGCGCCCCAGGCCCGGCACTACGGTGCCGAGCCTGGAGCACGTTGCCTGGCATAGGACCCAGGTGTTCAAGGGCGAGCCGCTCAGCGTGGGTCGTCCTCGATGACACTGGGCATCGCGAAGGCGGCCGGCAGCGGTGCCTGAAGGTAGTTTCGACGCGCGGCACTCGTGGTCGGGGATCGGCGATTCTCCGGTTCGCTCGCGCTCGTGTGCCCGCTCACGACGACACGGCGTGACTAACCCTGGCGGATCGAGATCGCGGCGGATGATCGAAGTGGGCTCCGTGAGACGTCATACGTTCAGTGCGAGCATCTGCGCAGTGTCGCCACGGCCCGGTGGAAATCAGCGGAACAGCGAGCACGATCGTTCGGGATCGGCCACGATGGGGCCTTCGAACCGTCCTTCCTGGAGGCTCCATGTTCACCAGCCCCTTGCCTGATGTCGAGATCCCGGATATTCCGCTGTCGGACTACGTCCTCGCGCGCGCCGCTGAGCTCGGCGACAAGCCGGCACTGATCGAGGGGCTATCCGGCCGGGTGCTGACCTACGCCGGCCTGGCCGGAGCCGTGCGCAGCCTGGCGGGAGGGCTGGTCGCCAGCGGGTTCGCCAAGGGTGACGTACTGGCTCTCATGGCCCCGAACCTGCCGGAGTACGCCATCGTCTTCCACGGCGTCGCCATGGCGGGCGGCATCATCACCACGATCAACCCCACCTACACCGAGGCCGAGGTCCATAAGCAGCTCGTCGACTCCGGCGCGCGGATCCTGGTGACCATCGGGATGTTCCTGCCGGTCGCGACTGCGGCTGCCGCGGATACGTCGGTGGAGAAGATCTACGTCATCGGCGAGGCCGAGGGGGCCGAGCCGCTCACCGCCCTGTTCGGCGCACCCCTGCAGGCGAGCGTCCCGGTCAGCCCCGACGACCTCGTCGCCCTGCCGTACTCGTCAGGCACGACGGGCGTCAGCAAGGGCGTGATGCTCACCCATCGCAATCTCGTCGCGAATGTCGCGCAGGTGCTCTCCGCGGCTGACATCCGGGACGATGACACCTTCATTGCCGTGCTGCCCTTCTTCCATATCTATGGCATGCAGGTCCTGATGAACACCGGCCTGCGGGCCGGCACGACGACGGTCACGATGCCGCGCTTCGACCTCGAGGAGTTCCTGCGACTGCACCAGGACTATGGGGTCACCCGATCCTTCGTCGCCCCGCCCATCGTCGTGGCACTTGCCAAGCATCCGCTGGTCGACACGTACGACATGTCGAAGCTCGAGCAGGTGTTCTCCGGCGCGGCTCCGCTCTCGGCCGAGCTCTCGCTGGAGGCCGGGGCACGCCTGGGCTGCGAGGTCGTGCAGGGATTCGGGATGACCGAGCTCTCTCCGGTCTCGCACCTCACCCCGCCCGGCCAGTTCAAGCCCGGATCCGTCGGGGTCACCGCGCCCAACACCGCCACGCGGATCGTCGACCCGGCGACGGGCGAGGATCTCGGCATTGACCAGGACGGCGAGGTCATGGTCAGTGGCCCGCAGGTGATGCTCGGCTACCTCAACAATCCCGAGGCGACGGCCGCGACGATCGACCCCGACGGCTGGCTGCACACCGGCGACATCGGCCACATCGATGCCGACGGTCACCTCTATATCGTCGACCGGCTCAAGGAGCTCATCAAGGTCAAGGGCTTCCAGGTGCCGCCTGCGGAGCTCGAGGCCCTCCTTCTCACCCACCCTGCCGTCGCGGATGCCGCCGTCGTGGGCAGGCTCGACGATGAGTCCGGGGAGATCCCGGTTGCATTCGTCGTCCTCCGCGAGGGCAGCCAGGCAAGCGAGGACGACATCAAGCAGTACGTCGCAGCGAGTGTCGCCAGCTACAAGCAGGTGCGCGAGGTCGTGTTCACTGATGCGATCCCGAAGTCGGCCTCAGGCAAGATCCTGCGTCGGGTGCTGCGCGACCAGTCCTGACAGTCCAGACGGCTCCCCGCGTGCCAGGGCTGGGGGCGGATCAGGTGCCGTAGAGCTCGGGCCTGCGGTGGGCGAGGTAGTCCAAGTCCGGCTCCGGCGATGCGCCCATCGTGATCTGCGCGTCGGCGTGGCCGGGAGCGTCCCCCGCATCGGCGAGAATCGCGCCCTTGCTCGAGATGATGCAGCTGCGGCCCAGGAACGACAGTCGCGGCCCATGACCGACCCAGTTCGACAGGGCCAGCGGCAGGCCGTTCTCCATCGCCCGCGCCTTGGCGTAGGTGAGGTGGTAGTCGGTGTAGGGGTGCATGTTCGCCGACAGCACGACAAGGGCCTCTGCGCCGGCCACCGCCAGCGTGCGTGCAACCTCGGGGAACTCGATGTCGTAGCAGATGGCGACACCGAGATCGCCGACGCTGGTGCGAACGGGTCGCAGGACCGACCCTGCTGCGAAGATCCGCGACTCGCCGGCGAATAGGTGCGTCTTGCGGACGATGGCGGCCAGTGAGCCATCCGCCTCGATGACCGCCGCGCTGTTGTACAGGACCTCGTCAGCGCGCTCGATGAATCCCAGGACGACGACGAGCCCGGCTTCGGCCGCCGACTGGCATATGCGATCGAATGCCTCGCCGCCCGGCTGCGGCGCGACCTCGCCCATATTGCGGCGCAGGTCGTACTGGGTCGTCGCCAGCTCGGGCAGCACCAGCAGGTCGACCGCGCCGCGGGCGTCGCTGATTGAAGCCGTGATCACGTCCAGCGAGCCCGCCGCATCCAGCGGCCCCGCAGCGGGCTGCATCACGCGAACCCGGATGGCCCGACCGTGCGTCACTGGCTGGGCCTGCATATCGCTCCATCCTGCTGGCACCTTGCTGAGCCGCCGAGCCGACGAGCCGCCGGCGCCTTCGAAGTGGCCTGACCTGGCGACAAGAGCATAGGGTGAGGTCTGATTCGCAGTCGCTCACCCACGGAGGACGCATGAGACGAGGCCTGGCGGCAGTTGCCGCGATCGGCATGGCATTCCTGCTGGCGGCGCCGGTGGCGCCGGCAGCGGCAGCGCAGAAGAAGGACGACACCCTCATCGTCCGCGACCTGCCGGCGCGCGTCCGCCTGGTGCCCGGGGAGAAGGTCAAGCTCGTGCTCACCACGAACGTGACCACCGGCTACCAGTGGATTGCCACGGGCGGCAAGCCCGAGGTGAAGGTCTCCAAGGGTGTCTACGCCGCTCCGGCGAACCCATCCGAGATGGTCGGCGTCGCCGGGACGACGACCTGGACGATCACCGCCGTTGCCAAGGGCAAGACCACCGTCACCGTGGTGACGCGGCCACCCGGTGCGCAGAACACCATGACCGATGAGACTGTCGGGGTGCTGACGATCACCGTCATGTGACGGTCGACGCCAGTCGGGTCACGCTGAGTCGGGCTGCACGACGATGAGCAGCTCGGTAGCCCGGCTCATCCCCGCATAGCGCACGCTGGCCGGGTTGACGCCCTCGTGGAAGCCATCGATGGCGAGCACGATGGCTGGGCGCTCGAGCCCCTTGAATCCGCTGACCGTGGAGTAGAACACGTCATTGCCATCGAGGAACTCCTGCCAGTAGGCAGCCTTGTCGGCGTCGAGCTCGCGCTGGACATTGTGCCGATGCAGGGTCGTGAGCAGGGCGATGTGCTCGGGCAGGTAGCCGCGCCGGTCATGCAGGTCGGCCACCATGTCATCGGCCGTGCCCATGACATCCTGCGCAGGGCAGGTGACGATCTCCACCTCGGGACCCTGGCCGCCGCGAGCAACTGGCCTGGCGCTGATGAGCGGGCGGAAGGCATCCACGATCTGCCGGGTATTGCGCAGGTTCTCGTCGAGGATGAACGGGACGAGGTCGACGTCCGGGCGACCCTTGCGCTCGGTGAACACGGCCTGCTCGTCATCGCGGAAGACGGCGAGCCGAACGTGCTCGTCACGTCCGGCCGCGAGGATGACCTGCCACCAGTGGTCGGCGAAGTCCTGGGCCTCGTCGATGACAAAGGCGGTGAACCGGTCCGCTGGTCGCAGGCTCGCAACAGCGGCCAGCATCTGCTCGGGCAGCTGGTGCATCCAGTAGTCGGCATCCGTCGTGGCACGCAGCTCGATCCCCCACAGGGTTGCGAGCTGATGGAACGTCCCGATGAATGCCGGACGTCGCCTGCCCTGCAGGTCGCCGAGCTCGTCCTTCATCACCTCCGCGACACCGCGCGTATAGGTGAGCAGCGCAACGCGCTCACCTTCCCGCGCCCAGGCCTTCGCGCGCTCCTTCGCCAGCCAGCTCTTGCCGGTGCCGGCCGAGCCGACGAACTCCATGCGCGGGATCAGCTTCGTGGCGCGGATGATGAACCGACGTGACTCGGTGGCCTCCTGGACCTCGCGGAGGCGGGCCATCGTGCGTGCGGGTACCTGCACCGGGTCGGCGTCGGCGTTCTGGAGTGCCTGCAGGGCAGCATCGACCCACCCGTGAGCTGGGGGCCTGCCACCGTGCCCATCGGCCAGGCGGCCTGCCGCGATCGCCGCTGCCGCAGCGAGATCGCCCTGGCCGACGATCACCTCGCGAGGCGCCTGCGGACCCATGTCGGCGTGGACGCTGGTGTACGGGAAGGCCACCAGCCACGTGCCGCGAACCGGCCCGCGCGACCAGTCGGGCTGCCGCTCGAGGTAGCGCTGCAACGACCACAGCCCCTTGCGGGCCTGGTGCACCGGGTCGATCTCGCGCTCCTGGGCGCCGGTCTGGATGAACTGGCCACCGCGATACTGGACGTACCCGCCCTTGACCTCGATGACCGCGGCCCCGAGGTCGGGCATCAGCACGATCACGTCGATCTCGACATCGCCGTACTGATCGTCGGTGATGCGGACACCGTGCAGGATGACGTCGTCGTCCGACAGCTGCGCACGCAGGGCCTCGACGACGATGCGCTCGGAATCGTCCGCGAAGACCGGCTCAGCCGGGATCAGCAGCGCCCCCATACCGCGAACCTACCCCAGGCCAGGCCGTAGGCTGCCGGCCATGAGCACCGCTGAGATGACGTACACCCAACTTGGGCGCACCGGCCTGCGGGTCAGCCGCATCTGCCTTGGCACGATGAACTTCGGCCCGGTGACCTCGAAGGAGGACTCCTTCGCGATCATGGATCGCGCGCTGGAGGACGGGGTCAACTTCTTCGATACCGCCAACGTCTACGGCTGGAACTGGCAGGGCAGTGCCGAGGAGGGCTTTCGTGCCAAGGGCACGACCGAGCGGATCGTGGGGGAGTGGTTCGCCCAGGGCGGTCAGCGCCGCGAGCGGACGGTCATCGCAACGAAGCTGTACGGCGACATGGGCCCATGGCCGAATGAGGGCCGGCTGTCGGCCCTGAACATCCGGCGTGCGTGCGACGCCTCCCTGCAGCGGCTGCAGACCGACTACATCGACCTGTACCAGATGCACCACGTCGACCGACTGGCCCCGTGGGAGGAGATCTGGGAGGCGATGGAGGTGCTGCGCATGCAGGGAAAGATCCTGTATGTCGGCTCCTCCAACTTCGCCGGATGGCACCTGGCCCAGGCGCAGGAGTCGGCCCGGCGGCACGGCACCCTGGGCCTGGTCAGCGAGCAGTCGATCTACAACCTGGTACAGCGCTCGGTGGAGCTCGAGGTACTGCCCGCGGCCCAGCACTACGGGATCGGGGTCATTCCCTGGTCGCCACTGCATGGCGGCCTGCTCGGCGGGATCCTGCGCAAGACCGAGGCCGGCGATATCAAGCGCAGTGTGGGCGGCCGGGCGGGCGATGGCCTGCCGGTCCATCGCGAGCAGCTGGTGCAGTGGGAGGCATTCTGCGCCGAGCGCGGCGAGGATCCGGCCGATGTGGCGATCGCCTGGCTGCTGCATCAGCCTGCGGTGACCGCTCCGATCGTCGGCCCGCGCACGATGCACCAGTGGGAGGGTGCCCTGCGGGCCCTGGCCATCAGCCTGGACGAGGCCGCGCTGGCACGCCTGGACGAGATCTTCCCCGGCCCGGGCGGCACGGCGCCGGAGGCCTACGCCTGGTAACGAAGCCCTTCGATGTCAGACCCTGGTGATGTCATTGGTCTGACATCGAAGGGGGTGCTGTGGGGTCGTACGAAGACACCTGCACTGCACTGACCATCGCCCTGGCAGCACGGGCGCCCGTCCTGCTGTGGGGCGGGCCGGGGGTTGGCAAGACGTCGGTGATCGAGCAGCTGGCCGCGGCCCAGGGCTGGCATATCGAGACCGTGATCGCGTCCATCTGCGATCCGACCGACTTCAAGGGCATGCCGCGAGATGCCGGCGATCGCACGGCATTCTCGCCGCCGGACTGGGCGATGCGGGTGGCCGAGGCGGCGCCGATGCCGAGCCTGGTCTTCCTCGACGAGATCTCCACCGCGCCGCCCTCGGTGCAGGCAGCCCTGCTGCGGCCTGTGCTCACCGGAGCGGTGGGTGACCTCGACCTTCCCGAGTCGACGCGATTCGTCGCGGCGGCCAACCCCCCCGAGCAGGCCGCCGACGGGTGGGAGTTGAGCGCGCCGCTGGCCAACAGATTCGTCCACCTCGACTGGGTGGTCCCGGCCCGGGTGATCAGCGACGGCTTCGTCTACGGATTCGGCCAGGTGCAGGTCCCGACCGTCGATGCCGATGCCGCCGTTCAGCACGTCGCGGCCGCGCGTCGATCGGTCGGGGCATTCATCACCGCGCGTCCCGACCTCGTCCACCGGATGCCCACCTCATCGGCAGATCGCGGCCGTGCCTGGCCCAGCCCGCGATCGTGGGATGCCGCGGCGCGCATCATCGGGCATGCCAGGGCGGCGCGGGCCAGTGCCGGGGTCCGGCAGGTGCTGCTCGCGGGCTCAGTCGGCCCCTCGGCGGCCCGGGAGTACCTCGCCTGGGAACGCCACCTCGACCTGCCCGATATCGAGCAGGCACTCGCATCAGGCGGTGATATCAGCCTGCCCGAGACGCCGGACCGTATCGTCGCGGTCTGCGGTGCCCTGGTCGCTGCCATCCTCGGCGACCCGACCCGGGCGCGATGCGAGGCCGCGGTCAATGGCGTGCTCGTGCAGGTGGCCGAGGCCGGCCATGTCGACCTGGCCACGGTGGCGCTGCGTCGGATGTCTGCGGTCGTGCGTGACTCGGGTGCGATGCTGGATGCGGCGGCAGTCGTGCACTTCGCAGGCCTGCTGGCCAAGATGGGCGCGCTGAAGGCGTCCGCATGAGCCGACCGGCGCGGTCGATCGCTGCGTCCATGTCGGCTGACCCGGCGGAGGCGCGAGTCTGGATGCAGGCCGCGCGGGCATGGCTGATCGAGCGCTACCCGTATCTCGACTCATCGCTGACCTCGATGCTGCTCGTCCCACGCCCGGGCCTGGGCACGGTCGCCGTCGACGCCCGATGGCGGCTGTACTACGACCCCGAACGCGCCATGCACCTGCAGCAGCAGCATGGCATCCAGGCGCTGGCCGGCGACTGGATCCATGAGCTCATGCACCTGCTCCGCGACCACCATGGCCGCTGGGACGACCTGCGCGAGCCGGCAGCGCGGCACCGAGTCTTCAACGTGGCCGCGGATGCGATGGTGAACCTCGACGTCGGGGAGCTGGGCCTGCCCCTGCTGGACGAAGACATCACCTTCGCAAGCCTGCCCAGTCAGGCCCAGTGCACGCGGACCATGACGACTGAGGAGATCTACCGGCGACTGCTCTGCCTCGATCAGGACGCGTTGCACCCGGACTGCGGCTCGGGTGCCGGCGGTGAGCGGCGTTCGTGGGAGGAGCCGATCGTCGATGCGCCCGATGACGGCTCGGTCGAGCCGCACATCAGCGGGCTGATCCGTCAGGAGACTGCCCGCAAGATCCACTCGACGATCCGAAGTGCGGGCTCCGTGCCGCGAGCCTGGGCTCGATGGGCCGAGATGATCCTTGAGCCGTCGGTCGACTGGCGCAGGGAGCTGCGCAGCGTCGTCTCCCGCAGGCTGGGGCAGGAGGCCGGCGTCCTGGACTACTCCTACGCCCGGCAATCGCGCCGGCGGGTGCCGGGCTTCACCCTGCCGGGCATGGTGGGGCCGTTGCCACCCGTGGTAGCGGCTGTGATCGACACCTCCGGGTCGATGCGGCCGGAGGATCTCGCCCTGTGCCTGGGCGACCTGCTCGGCCTGTCCCGCGCAGTTGCCGGCCAGGGCGTGACCGTGCTCGAGTGCGATGCCGAGGTCACGCGTTCATATGTCGTGCGAGTCCCTGGCCAGGTCCGCTCCATCGCACTGCACGGCGGCGGGGGCACGGACATGACCGAGGGCCTTGCCGCCAGTGCTGCCCTGCGGCCGGTACCGAGCGTGGTGGTCGTCATGACGGATGGCTACACCCCGTGGCCAAGCGTTCCGCCGGAGCGGCTGACGTCCGCGACGGTCATCGCCCTGCTGACGACCGATGACGCCGAGGCTGACGTGCCGGCATGGATGAAGGCCATCGTCATCCGCGAGGGCGACCGGGACCATGACTGAGGGTCACGCCACAAAGCGTCCACGCGCGCTCCCGGCTCGCCGCCACCGAGCCGAACGGGATGCCTGGCTGCTGCACTGCTCAGGCGATGATCACGCGGCTGCTGTTCGGTACTTCGCGGCCTACCCAGGGCCGTACCTGCCGGATCCAGCAATGAAGAGCACGGCTGCGGATATCCGGTGCCTGCTGGCCAACCCGGTGACCACCTTCGATGACTTCGTGAAACTGCTCGCCGGCGGGCTGTGCATCCGCACGAGCTGGCGCGACAGCATTCCCTATGACCTTGGCCGCGGTGACCTCCACGGTCATGAGCACTGGTGGACCGACCTGCTCGCCGCCTGCTTCCCCGATGCCGAGTCCAGCGATCAGGAGCATCGTTGCTCGCCGCGCATCGTCGCCGAGAGCCTGCTCCAGCGTGGGGGTGCTCTCATCGACCTGGCGTGGCCCGCGCTCAATCCGGTGGACTGGGCTCGGGCGTACGCGGTGACGGTGGCCTTCAAGCGCCAAGGGGCGGTCATCGCGCACGTGGCTTCCACCGTTCGACCCTGCGTGGATGATGGCCGGGGCGAGCATGCGCAGTCCCTGTTTCGCCATCAGGGTGTCCCCCCGCTGCTGACCCGTCAGCAGGCCATGGACGAGCTCGAGCACCAGCTCGACTGGAGTGACGATGCCCTGAAAGCCACCGAGCAGGTGCGAGCATGCGTCGTGGCCGACGCGATCGCTGGGATCTCCGTCTCCGGCGCGCTGAACCTCCTGCCCCTTGCAGATCGACTGCGCATCGCCGAGGCAGTCACGCCCGAGGCGGAGCCGCACTGGCTCAACCTGCTGCTGGCGACGACGCCGCTGCCTGAGCAGCAACTCGACTCTCACTGCGAATGCGACGACCTGGATCGCATGCGCGCGTTGATCGCCAATCCCTTCGTCCCGATAGAACACGGCGTACGGGCCGTGCGCGCAGCCCTGCAGCTCGCCTCCTCGACTCCGAAGGATGACCGCTGGCGCCCACCCTCGCTGCGCCTGTTGCGTTCGGTCCTGTCGGCGCGCGGCTGGCTGCCTGCCGACGTGGTGGATGAGGTGGTGCGGGCAATCGCCTCGCAGTCGGATGCGCCGGTCGAGGCCCTGGCCCTCGTCATGGCGCAGGCACCGGGGATGCCAATGCTCGAAGCGGGCCTGCGCGCACGCATCGTCGCTCGCCTCGAGCAGCAGGGCTGGAGGGTGCCTTCTGACCTCGTGGCAGCCATGCCCTTCGATGCGCAGGCGGCGTGCATCCGATCGCACATCAATCAGCGACAGGAGCGGTATCTGGGCAACCCGGACTTCCTCGAGGCGATCCTCGGCATGGATGAGGAGGTCCGAGTGCTCGCAGCGCGGCATGGCGGGGCTCGGACGCTGCCCCGGCTCGTCGAGGATCCCGTCGACCGGGTGCGGGCGCACGTGGCGCGCAACTCCCAGACGCCGCGCGAGATCCTCGTTGCCCTGGCAGCGGACCCACAGGACGCAGTGGCCTCCCAGGTGGCGCGCAATGCCATGGTCGACGCAGGGCTCCTGGCACTCCTTGCTGCGCGTGGCGGTCGCTGTCGCGCGGCCGCAACACGGGTGATGCTGCGGGCGCTCGGCTAGGGCAGTGATCGATCGCCCCCAGCGGCGGCGAGGATGCGATCGGTGACGACCCGCCGAACTCGCTCGCTTGGGTCCCGGGCCAGGTGCATCAGGGTCTCGGCAGTGGTCTGGGGCATTGCGGAGACGACAGCCCGGATCTCCTCGCGCTGATCATGGGCCGCCTCGGCTCCACGGCTGCCGATGATTGCGGCGAGGTCATCGGGATGAACTGCGAGTAGGTCGTGATCGGCGAGCCATGCCCATGCCATGCGCGCCAGGCGACGTCGCACGACCTTGGCGACTGCCATGACCTCACGGCAGCGCTCCACCATCGCATCGGTTGGGCTGGTGCGTGGGTCGACGGCTCGGGGCATGGCTGACAGCGTGATCAGTGCGTCGAACAGCGCATCGTGGGAGCAGGAGGGATTGCGTGCGGCGACGAGGACGAGATCGGGGTCGACGCACGCGATCTCGAATGCATCCTGCCCGCAGTTCGGATTCTGCAGGGCAGCCCGCTTGGGCGCAGCAAAGGCGTCGGTGCGCACGACCGCGAGGAGGTCCGCACCGGCCGCTTGCGCATGGGCGGCTGCCAGGGTGCGTACGTGCTCGTCGGAGTCCTGCAGCAGGAGGTGAACGGCAGCCGTGGGGGCCGAGGGATTGCCCGCGCAGGCCAGCCGCACCTGGCGCTCCTCATCACCCGCGAGATCGGTCAGCGCCATGGGCGGGCACCGGGGGTGCGCGGCAGCGGCGGCGCGCACCATACGGTCGGGATCTCGCGCGGCTCGGTCGAGGGCACTGCCCGTGCAGGCACCGTGGCCGGCGGCCTTCGCCCGAACCAGGGCAGACCGATCGGCGCGCAGGTAGTGATCGACGAGGGCTCCGGACGCATCGGCCCGCTCAAGCACGCCGCGGGCACCGAACTCGTTGGCGGCCAGCAGGGTCGACTCATGGAGCACCATGTCAACGCCTGGGTGCGCGGCCGCCACGCGGGCATCGAGAGCCGACGTGCCCTCGAGCAAGACCGCGAGCAGCACGTCGATGGGGGTCTGATCGTGGATCAGTGCCTGACGTCGCACCATCGGGCTGGGATCAGCTGCCAGTCTGGCCAGCACTTCGGCCGGGCAGGAGGGGTGCCCGGCAACCTCGTAGCGAACCTGCCAGGCGTCGTCCGCGGCTGCCGCGATGATCACCTCGACAGGCATCCGGTGCGTGCCGATGGCAAAGGCACGCGTCGTCGGGTCGGGGTCGGTCATCGCCGGGGCGAGCACCTCGATGGGCAGGTCACGGCGCATCAGTACGGCACGCCGCACGGCGGGATCGAGATCCATCCCCGGCCCGCTCAGCAGGGCCAGGGCATCGGCCAGTGGCAGCTGCTCGACGCCCACCTCGCGAATCCTGGCGACCCGTAGGCGCTGCCGTTCCGCATCGGCAATGGCGTCGACCTCGGGCTCTGGCTCACCGGGTGATGAGCCGTCGAGCGGCGAGGCAACTGTCATCCGGCCAAGGGTAAGCCTGGTGGCTGACATTGCCGCCCTGGACGGCCCTTCCCTGGGTCGAAGCGGCTAGCTGCGGATCCGCTCATTCGCTGGGTCGACCAGCGGCCGCAGGCTCGGCTGCGCCGGGAATCGCTCGCAGGCGATCTCGACCTCGTACGCTCCGGCGAGCAGCCACTCGGCATCGGCCGGGCCGTCCGGCCGTGCCACATAGCCCAGGGCAATGGGCGCGCCGACCGTGTGGCCGTACATCCCTGAGGTGACGTGGCCGACGAGCTGGTCGTCACGCCAGATGGGCTCGTTGTGGTAGGCGAACGGGGCATCGTCCGCGAGCCGGAACTGCACCAGGCGCTGGGAGATGCCGTGCTCTCGCTGGCGCAGCAGGGCATCCCGGCCGATGAAGCCGCCGGGCTTGTCCCATGCGACGGCGAAGCCCAGGCCCGCCTCCAGCGGGGTGTCATCCGGGGAGATGTCATGGCCCCAGTGACGGTAGGCCTTCTCCAGGCGCAGTGAGTTCAGCGCGTGGTAGCCGGCAAGGCGCAGGCCGAAGCGCGGCCCAGCGCTCATCAGCGCATCGAAGATCCCCATCGCGTACTCCGATGGGATGTACAGCTCCCAGCCGAGCTCGCCGACGTAGGTGATCCGGCTGGCGCGCACCTGCGCGTAGCCCAGTTCGATGGTGCGCGAGTGCGCGAAGGGGAAGGACCCGTTCGAGAGGTCGTCAGGGGTCAGGGACTGCAGCAGGTCGCGGGAGCGCGGGCCCATGACGCCGAGCACCGATAGGCCCGAGGTGAGGTCGACGACCGATGCCCGGGCACCTGCCGGGATGTGCGCGCGCAGCCAGGCAAGGTCGCGGGTCTGGCAGGCAGCGGACGTCACCACGAGGTACTCGTCCAGCGCCTGGCGCGTCACCGTGACATCGGCCTCGATGGTGCCGCGCTCATTGAGCCACTGCGTGTAGACGATGCGGCCGACCTCGACGGCCACCTCGTTCGCGCAGATGCGATTGAGGACGTCCTGCGCATCTCGTCCGCTGACCTGGAAGCAAGCGAATGACGACTGGTCGAACAGGCCAACCGTCTCGCGCACCGCACGGTGCTCGGCCGCGGAGTGCTCGAACCAGTTCTGCCGGCCGTACGAGTAGGCATACCTCGGCTCGATGCCGGCCGGGGCAAACCAGTTCGCCCGCTCCCAGCCGGCCGTCTCGCCGAAGCAGGCGCCCTGGCCGGCAAGCCGGTCGTGCAGCACCGACCGCCGGACGCCGCGAGCAGTCTCGGGCTGGCGGAAGGGCCAGTGCATGGCGTAGAGCAGGCCGAGGGTCTCGACGGTCCGGTCATGCAGGTAGGCCGAGTTTGACTGGAAGGGCATCATCCGGCGGACATCGACGTCCCACAGGTCCATGGGCGGGTGGCCGTCGACGATCCAGTCGGCGAGGACCTTGCCCGCGCCACCGGATGACTGGATGCCGATCGAGTTGAACCCGCAGGCCAGGAACAGCCCGCTGACCTCCGGTGTCTCGCCGAGCAGGTAGCGATCATCCGGGGTGAAGGACTCGGGGCCGTTGAAGAACAGCCGGATGCCCGCGTCCTCCAGCAGCGGCACGCGATGGGCGGCCATCTCCAGCAGCGGGGTGATGTGCTCGAGGTCCTCCGGCAGGGTGCCGAAGGTGAAGTCGCGCGGGACTCCGCCGGCACCGCCCGGCACGCGCATGCCCCAGGGCTTGGCGACGGGCTCGAACCAGCCGATGAGCAGCTTGCCCGCCTCCTGCTTGATATAGGCGCAGCCGTCCTGATCCCGCACGACCGGCAGGCCGGAAGGCAGGCCGGGGATCTCCTCGGTCACGACGTAGAAGTGCTCGGCGGCATGCAGCGGGACGTTCACCCCGAGGTCGTGGACGAGCTCGCGTGCCCACATGCCGGCCGCGTTCACCACAGCCTCGGCCCGGACGTCGACGGTGGCGTCCCCCTGACGGCAGCGCACGCCGACGACCCGACCGGACTCCACCAGCACGCGCTCGACCGGCGTGTGCTCCCGGATCCTCACCCCGAGATCGCGGGCGCCGCGGGCCAGTGCCCGGGTGGTGTCCACTGGATTCGTCACCCCGTCGCCGGGGAGGTGGACCCCGCCGACGATGTCATCCAGATGCGTGATGGGGGCCAGCTCGGCTACCTGGGCGGTGGTGATGACCTCCACCGGGAGGCCGAAGGCGCGCGCCATCGACGCCCCGCGCCGCAGCTCCTCCATGCGATCGGCGTTCGTGGCGATGCTGACCGAGCCGCACTGGCGAAAGCCCGTCGCCTGGCCGGTGCGCTCGCCCAGGGTGGTGAACAGCTCGGTGGTGTACTGGGCGAGCCTGGTGAGATTGCGCGTCGATCGCAGCTGGCCGACCAGGCCCGCGGCATGCCAGGTGGTGCCGCTGGTCAGTTCGGCTCGCTCGAGCAGCAGCACATCACGCTCACCGCGCAGGGCCAGGTGGTAGGCGATGCTGCACCCCACGATGCCACCGCCGATGATGACGATCCGAGCCGACTCGGGCAGGGTCGTGCTGCTCATCACTGCTCCCTGGGGCAGATGACCGCGCGGCCATCGATGCGCCCGGCGCGCAGGTCTGCCAGGGCATCGTTCACGCGGTCGAGTGGATAGGCGTATCGGGGAATGTCGAGGAGGTCGGTCTGCCCGAGCCGGACAACCTCCGTCAGATCGCTGATGGTCCCGGCGACCACCGTGGTGAAGGTCGCCTCGGGGGCCAGGGTGGTGAAGCCGATCGGGATGCTCCCGCCGGCCAGGCCGAGCAGGGCGATGATCCCGCGGGGCCCGGCGATCGCGGCTGACAGGCGCAGGCTCTCATTGCTGCCGACGAAGTCGATGACGGCACGGGCGCCGAGCGGGCCGCACAGCTCGCCGATCGCGTGTGCGGCATCCGGGTCGTCGAGCACGACCTGATGCGCACCCGCAATCCTGGCGCGATCCAGGGCCGTCGGCCGTCGGTCGACGGCAATCACGCGGGCATCGCTGAGCCGTCGGGCGTAGTGGATCGCGAACTGGCCCAAGCCTCCGGCGCCGATGATGACGACGCTGCTGCCCGCCTCCAGCCACGGCAGCACGCGGCGGACGCCGGCGTAGGCACTCAGGGCCGCGCAGCCCAGCGGCGTGGCGTCCAGGGCCGGGATGGTGCCGAGCGGGATGAGGAAGCGCGCGTCGGGGACGAGGACGTACTCGGCGAAGCCGCCATCGGCCGTCGAGCCCGCCTCCCGGCCGGCGGGGCATAGCTGCTCATGCCCATGTCGGCACCAGTGGCAGGTGCCGCAGCCCCAGCCGACCATCACCGCGACGGGCGTGCCGATGTCGATGCGCGCAGCTGGTCCGGTTGCGGCCACGACGCCGCTGATCTCATGGCCGGCGGTGACGGGCCGTCGAACGGACTCGGCGAAGGCCCCGTCGACGATGTGCAGGTCGGATCGGCACACGCCCGCGCCGACGACCTCGACCAGCACCTGGCCGCGCTGCGGCACGGGTGTCGGGACATCGGCGATGACGAGGTCATCGATGTCGGGGAGCAGCCGGGCAGCGCGCATCGGACCTCACCTCGCCGATTCGCCGGATGCCGGGTTCGGCTGCGTCCACACGCGCTCGCCGGCGACATAGGCCGCCAGGACCGCGATCTGCTCCGGCGCCGGCGCATCCGGGGCGAGGGGATCGTGATCGACCAGGACGAGGTCTGCGTAGGCACGCCGGTGCAGGCTGCCGGCAACCTGCTCGAGGTGGCCGCCGTAGGCCGCGCCCTGGGTGAACAGTGCCAGGGCCTGCGCCGTGGTGATCGCCTCGGCTGGATGGAAGCGGGTGCCGTCATTGCGCCGGCGGCTCACGGCCGTGCCGACATTGCCCAGGACGGACACGCTCGCCGGCACGGTGCCGGTGCTGTCCGTCCCGCCGACCAGGCGGATTCCCGCGGCCAGCAGGCTGCGCAGGGGTGCCGTCGGGCCGATCGGATCCGTGGTCATGCTGTGCAGGAACTGCGGGGTGGTGACCAGCAGTGCACCTGATGCGGCAATGAGCGGCAGGTCGTCGAGGTCGATGAAGTCGCCGCCATGCTCGATCCGATGGCGCAGCCGGTTCTGCCCGGTCGGGTCGGCGCTGAGCATCGCACGCGCTGCCATCCGCACGCCGTTGGCATTCAGGGAGTGCATCCAGACCTGCATGTCCCGGCGTGCGGCGTCCTGCACGAACGCATCGAGCTCGTCCTGGCTCCACTTGACATCGTCCAGGGGTGCGCCCATGCCGTCATGGGCACAGCCGTTGACGAAGACCTTGATCCCGCCGAAGCGGAAGGACTCGTCCGTCTCGTCGATCCTGCGGAGCTCGCTGGCCTCGTCCAGAGTGGCCACCCCCGGGGAGATGAGGTAGTACTGCTGGCGCAGGGTCATCTGGCCGGCCCGGTGCAGGTCGCGCAGCCGCTCGACCTGATCGAGGTTCTCCGGCATGGTGAGCACGGTGGTGGTGCCGGCGGCATTGAACATGTCCCGGCCATGGGCCATCACGGCCTCGGCGAAGCCATCAGCGGTCACCGGCGGGGGGACCATCATGAAGACCTCGGTGACGACACCGGTCGGCACGCCCCGCGCATCCCGGTGCACGACCCCATGGAAGGGATGCCGGGCGCCTGGCTCCCACAGGCCGAGCCGCTTCAGGGCCGGGGTATTGAGGGACGCCACATGCAGGCTGGCGAACACGGCGATGGGTCGATCGGTGCTGATGCCATCGAGTTCCTCGCGGGTCAGCAGCCGGCCCTCCTGCACCTTGCGCTCCATGGAGAACGATGACCGGCACAGCAGCCAGTCCCAGTCGCCGCGCGGGCGGTCCGTCGACTGCCGGACGACCTCGAGGACCTGCGCCAGGGATTGCAGTGGCGGGGTATGGGCATGCACCCAGCCATCGGCTGTCGTGCAGGTGAGCTCGAAGTGGCAGTGGCCGTCGATGAAGCCGGGCAGGATCGATGCCTGCCGCGCATCGATGACCTCCGGCTGCGCATCGACCGTGCCCTCGCGAGCGAGGCTATCCAGCCGGCGCAGGACGCTCGCATCGTCGGCGACGAGCTCGATCCTGCCATCGCGGATCAGCAACGCCGTTGCGGCTCCGCGGCCGCTGACCGGGTCAACCGTGCGGGCATTGACGATTGCCCGCACCTCGCCGCTGCTCAGCATGTGCTGAGCAGTCGATGCAGGGTGCGCACGCCGAACTCCAGGGATGACACTGGCACCCGCTCGTCGATGCCGTGGAACAGCGCCGAGAAGTCCAGGTCTGGTGGCAGGCGCAACGGGCAGAAGCCGAAGCAGCGGATGCCCATCGGCCCGAAGACCTTGGCATCGGTACCCCCGGTGAGCAGGTAGGGCACCGGGATGGCCGCCGGATCCTCGGCCAGCAGCGCCGCCGACATGCCCTCGACCAGTGCACCGTCGAAGCCGGTCTCGACGGCCACCCCGTGGACGAAGACCTCGACGTCGATACCCTCGCCAGCCAGTTCGCGCACTGAGGCCATCAGCTCGTCCTCGTGGCCGGGCAGGAAGCGTCCGTCGATCACCGCCTGCGCCGAGGAGGGAACGACGTTGTGCTGGTAGCCGGCATCGAAGCGAGTCGGATTCGCCGTGTTGCGCAGGCTGGCACCGATGATGCGGGCCAGCCCGCCGAGGCGAGGCAGCCAGTCCGCGGATCGCTCCGGGTCCAGCTCGCAGCCGACGACGGGCTCGAGCTGCCGCAGCAGCAAGGCGACCTCGGGCAGCACATGGGTGGGGAATACCTGGCTGCCGATGCGCGATACCGCGGCAGCCAGCCGGGTGACCGCATTGTCGGGGTGGATCATCGCGCCATGGCCGGGATTGCCGGTGGCCTGCAGGCGCATCCAGGCAAGGCCCTTCTCTGCGACCTGGACCAGGTACAGCCGTGCCTGCTCGTCCAGGGAGATGCTGAAGCCGCCGACCTCGCCGATGGCCTCGGTGCAGTCGGCGAAGACCTCGGGGTGCTCGGCCACCAGCCAGCGTGCCCCGGTGATGCTGCCGAGCTCCTCGTCGGCCATGAAGGCGATGACCAGGTCGCGCTCCGGCTGCACCCCGGTGCGGGCCCACTGCCGCAGGACGGTGACGACCATGGCGATCATGTCCTTCATGTCGACGGCCCCCCGGCCCCAGAGGCAGCCATCGCGCAGCTCGCCGCTGAAGGGATCCACCGTCCACTCCGATGCGATGGCGGGCACCACGTCGAGGTGCCCGTGGATGAGCAGTGCGGGCCTGGACGGGTCGCGGCCGGGGACGCGGGCGATGAGGTTGGTGCGCCCCGGCGTGCCCTCCAGGAGTCGACAGGTGATGCCGGCCTCCTCCAGGAGCGCGGCGACGTACTCAGCGGCCGGTCGCTCGGGCCTGCCGGGATTGCTCGTGTCGATGCGCAGCAGGTGATGCAGGATCGTGGCGACCTCGGGCTCCTCGGCGGACGTCATCGATGCGCGCCCATCAGGCCAGGCTGCCCGGGACGGAGAGCCCACGGATCGCGGCAAGCGCTGCATCGAGGTGCAGCCGGCCGCCGGTGAGGGCGATCGGGCCGTGGCCGGGCAGGAGGGCATCGAACTCGACGTCGGCAAGGGCGCGCAGGCTGTCGAGGGACGCCTGCAGGTCGCAGTCGACCGTTGCCTGCAGGTAGATCTTGCCGCCGGCGAAGAGCGCATCACCACTGCATAGGTACGTGCGCTCGCCGCCCTCGATGAGGTACGCGGCATGCCCGGCGCAGTGCCCCGGAGTGGGCAGGTAGCGAATGCTCAGCCGGCCGACCTGCAGCACGTCCCCGGGGTGGAGCGGCTGATCGACTGGGCAGGCGGGGTAGGCGGCGTCCGCGCCGAAGACGCCCAGGGCCCTGGCGGCGGCGAAGCTCGTCCGGTCATGGTCGGCGGACTCGATGGCAGGCGCGGCCTCGGCGGCTGCGCAGACGCGCGCGCCGAATCGATCCCGGTAGCGGCGAGCGCCTGCCGCATGGTCAGCGTGGTAGTGCGTGAGCAGCAGGGTGCCGATGCGGCTCGGGTCGCAGCCGGCGGACGTCACTGCCTGCACGAGCAGTTCCATCGACTCGTCCGAGCCCATGCCGCAGTCGATCAAGGCGAGCGCATCGCCGCCGTCGACGAGATAGCAGTGGGCATCCGTGCCGACGGTGAGCCCGAAGCCGAAGATCGGCCCGCCCCCGACGAGCGCGATGTCATCCGTCAGCCGCATCCTGGGCTCCCTTGCTTCGGCGACCGATCGGCGATCGATCGGCGATCGTCACGTTCTCATAGGCCGGGTACAGGGTGCGCGGCGTCAGGCCGAAGCCACGGACTCGCTCGCGCACCGCGATCGACTCCATCGTCGAGACCAGCGGCAGGTACGGCAGGTGCGTCATGAACGCGCGCTGCGCGGCCGCACTCGCCTCGGCCATCGGTGCCCCGGCGGCGGCCTGCAGGAAGGCATCAAATGCCGCATCCACCGCGGGGCAGCGGGCATGCTGCCAATTGCCACCGCCCGCCTCGATGCAGTCACTGCGGCTGAAGCCCATGATGGCCTCCATCGCATCAGGCCAGAGCCACTTGGAGATGAACGCTGCGGGACCCTCGGCGACGGCGCGATAGAACGGCTCGAAGAGCGGCACCGGGCGAAGGCGCAGCTCGATGCCCTCGGCGAGCAATTGCCGGGCCACCTCCGCGGCGATCGCGCGGCCTGGGCTGGTGTCCTGGATCACGCAGTCGATCGACATGCGCTGATCGGCTCGGCACCGGATGCCGTCGGCACCGCGTGACCATCCCAGCGCTTCGAGCACCGCACGTGCCTGCTCGGGGGGCATGGCGGGCACGCTGCCGGGGTCGTAGTCGTCCGCACGCGCATCGGCGAGGGGGATGGGCGAGCGTCGGGCATCACCGCGCCCGGCCAGGGCCGCTGACACGATCCGCTCGCGGTCGATCAGCGCATCGAAGCAGCGGCGCACCTGCAGGTCGCCGAACCCGCGCGGATCATCGAAGTTCAGGGAGAGGGTGAACTGCGAGTCCTCCGGCTGCTCGGCATATGCCCAGCCGGCGGGGACATCCGCCCGTTCCACGTATCGCACGATGTCGACGCCCGGGTCCTGCAGGCATGCGGCTCGCTCGGCATCATCCGGCGCGGAGCTCCAGGTGATGCGGGCCGGGCCGACGTGGGGGTCGACCCGATCAGCGGTGACCGCATCGGGGGAGTACGCGATGAGTCGATACGGGCCCGTCCCGTCGGCATCCCGGATTCCGAACTCCTCGCCCAGGCGATCCCAGGCGGCTGGGTTCGCGATGGCGGTATGCGTCCCCCAGAGGAGCACGGGCAGCCGGGCGCAGGGATAGCGCAGGCCGATGGCGATCGTGCGGTCATCGACGACCGAGACCGTCTCGACCGGATCCCAGTACCAGACCTGCCTCGGCAGGCCATCACCCCAGCGGCATCGCTCCAGGGCGGCAGCGACCGCGCGCGCATCGCATGGATCACCGCCGTGGAATCGGGCGCCCGGCCGTAGCCGCAGTCGCCAGGTGAGCCCATCCGGGTCGACCGCCCACTCCACTGCCAGGCCGGGCATCGGCCGATCGCCTGCCCCCTTGCGCAGCAGGGTCTCGAAGATCGCCACGCTCGGCGGGTCCACATGGTCGCCGCGGACGGGGTCCAGCCGGGTGAGCGGGTACTCGAAGACCTCGTGCAGGGTTCCCACGATCAGAAGCTGCCCTGCGGATTGATGAACACCGTGGCGTGATTGCCGCCATCGATGATGAGGTTCTGGCCGGTGGTGTAGCCCGCATCGCTGGATGCCAGGTAGGCGTAGGCCGCTGCGATTTCCTCCGGCAGCCCGAGTCGCCCCATCGGCACCAGCGGGTAGTGGGCCCGTGCGGCCTCCATCGCCTCATCGCTGCCGAGCAGGGCACGCGACAGCGGGGTATCCAGCGGCCCCGGGCTGACGCAGTTGACCCGGATCCGATGCCCGATGAGCTCGATGGCCATCGTCTGGACGAGGTTGATGATGCCGGCCTTGGAGACCCCGTAGTGGGCATCCCCGTCAGAGGCGCCCATTCCCGAGATCGATGCGGTGTACAGGATCACGCCGCCGCGGCCGGCGGCGACCATCGCGCGCGCTGCGATCTGCCCGAGGACGAAGGAGGCGGTGAGGTTGATCGCGATGACCCGGTTCCACTCCTCGTCGGTCATCTCCAGGAACGGCGCATCGCCGTCGGCACCGGCATTGCTCACCAGGATGTCCAGGCCGCCGGACGACGCGACGATCGCATCCGCGGCTGCCTGGCAGGCCGGCCGCGAGGTGACGTCCGTCGCGAAGGTCAGCACCGACGCGCCAAGGTCGCGGACCTCGCCGGCAACTCGTTCCAGTGCCTCGGCATCGCGGTCCAGCAGGCCGATCGTGCTCGCTCCCTCCTGCGCGAAGCGGATCGCGGTGGAGCGGCCCACCCCGCTGCCCCCACCGGTGATCAGGGCGGACTTCGCGGCCAGTCGCCGGCATCCTGCGTCCATGCGGTCTCCTATGTCCTGCGCGGCCTAGGCGTGGGCCGCGGCCGAGGTCAGCTGTGCGTAGGCCGGCACCAATCGGCCCAGTCCTGCGGCGATCTGCTCGTCGGCAGCAGCAAGAGTGATGCGCAGGAAGCCCTCGCCGGCGGAGCCGAAGGCCAGGCCCGGGACGGTGCCCACCCCATGCTCGCGCAGCAGGGCCAGGGCGCAGGTCCAGGAGTCCAGCCCCGTGGCGCGGATGTCGACCATCAGGAAGAACGCGCCGTGCGGGAGCACGAACGGGACGTCGCCGTCGGCCAGCAGGCGGGCAGCAAGGTCGCGCCGTCGCCGATAGGCATCGACCATCTCGGTGACGCAGTCCTGCGGGCCGGCCAGCGCCGCCAGGGCTGCATGCTGCGACACCGTCGAGGCGCAGGACACCACCGGCTCCTGATGCAAGGACACCTGCCGGGTGAAGGCGGATGGCCCGGTCACGTAGCCGACCCGCCAGCCGGTCATCGCATAGGTCTTGGAGAAGGCGAAGATGCTGATGACGCGATCGTCTCCGCCCAGGCTCGCGATGGACGTGCCCGGCCCATCGAAGGTGAGCTGGTCGTATGCCTCGTCCGAGATGACCCACAGGTCATGGCGCGCGGCGATCTGCAGCACCCGGCGAAGCGTCTGGGCCGACTCCACGCTGCCGGTCGGATTGCTCGGCGAGTTCAGCAGGATCCCGCGGGTGCGGGGGGTGATCGATGCCTCGATGGCATCGGCATCAAGTGACCATCCAGCCTCGGGTCGCAGCGGATACGCAACGGGCGTCGCGTTCAGGACGTGCACCATCGCGGCGTAGTTCGACCATCCAGGATCGGGGATCAGGAGCTCGTCGCCCGGGTCGAGCAGGACCATCAGGGTGGTGTAGAGGCCGCCGCACGCACCGGTGGTGATGCAGACGCGCTCGTATCCGACGTCGATGCCGTTGACGTGGCCGAGCTTGTCGGCGACGGCCTCGCGCAGGGCGACCAGGCCATCGCCGGGGGAGTAGCCGGTGCCGCCGGCATGGGCAGCTGCCGCGGCCGCGTCGATGATGTGCGCCGGGGTGACGAAGTTCGGGTCGCCATTGGCCAGCATCACCGGGGAGTCGACCTCTCGCGCATGCTCGAGCATGCGGCGGATCCCGGAGTGCGGGGTGTCCAGCACCCAGGGTCGGACCGTGGGCACTGCTAGGCCTCCAGGGTTCCCGGGCCAGTCGCCGGCGGCTCGATGATGACCGACTCCGTCATCAGCCAGAAGGCGGTGCCGGTGGTCTTGGCGTAGTTGCCCACGTCATTCCAGGCCGCCTTGGCCGGCTCGGTCGACTGGGCGTCAGTGAACGCCTGGGCACTGGGGTACCACTGCTCGATGATCGCGTCGGCCTGCTCGCTGCCGACCTGGCCGCCGCGCACCCGCGAGACGGTGTAGCCGCCGACCCCCGGAACGCTCCCGCCGATCGGCGCATGGGTGTTCGTCCAGTACTCGAAGAAGGCGTCCGGGGTGAAGTCATCGCGGCGGAAGGCGGTGCCCGCCAGCTTGATGCTCCACGGGGAGCCGGGCCGCGCGTAATCGTCGACCCGCTTGAAGACGAGCTCCTCGCAGGTTGCGACGGTCACCTGCAGGTCCGCTCGCTGGCGGACGGCCTCGGGGACGATGCCGGCGATGAGGGCGTCCGCATCGATGCCCTCGCCCCAGGCCTCGATCAGCGCGACGAGCGGGTCGCCCTCGGCGAAGGCAGTGTCGACCGCTGAGACGATCAGCCCGGTGAGCCCGGCGTGGTCTGACGCCCGGGCGTTGCCCTCGATCTCGGCCCAGATGGCCGAACGATCCGCGTCCGGATCGCTCGTCCGGACCAGTGCCACGACCTTGCTGTGCTCACCCACGCCATGCTCACCCACGTCAAGCCCTCCCGGCTGTGCCGATGCGAGGAGGCCCATCGGGGCCACCTCGCGCGATGCTAGCCGGGCGATCAGCCGAAGATGGGAAAATCTCGCGATTTTGCCGGAATCCCGTTACCGACCTCGATCGTGAGCTCGCTTCAGATCGAGATCTCGATTTCGAGCTCGAAGTCGATCACCCGTCGACGCCAGGGCGGAGGATCAACTCGGCGGTAAGGCCGATGTGCTGACGCAGGGCGGCGATGGCTGCCTCGGTATCGCGGCTGACCACGAGCTCGCAGATCCGCCGGTGATTGTCGTCGTGCTGGGCCTCGGTGAGCTCCCCGGGCCGATCCGACCAGCGGCGGTAGACCTCGCCGGCATCGCGGAGCGAGGCGGCGATCCCGACCAGTCGCCGGTTCGAGCAGCCATCCAGGATGGCCATGTGGAAGCGGGCATGGGCCTCGGCCCATTCGTCCGCGATGGTGCCGTCCGGCTCATGCAGGGGAAGGCGGCTGAGGTGGTGATGCGCAGCGAGGACCTGCGCCTCCCACTCCAGGGAGCCCTCCGCCAGGGATCGCTCCAGGACGAGGGTCTCGACCTCGGTGGCCGCCTCGGTGAGCTGCTGGAGGTCCTCCTGGTCGATGGAGACCACGCGGACCCCTTGCTGGGGGGCCGCCATCGCGAGCCCCTGGCCGACGAGCCGGGGCAGTGCCTCGCGGATCACGCCGCTGCTCACCCCGTACTGCTCGCTGAGCGCCTCGACCCGAAGCCTGGAGCCGGGCTGAAAGCGGCCATTGAGGATGTCGGCACGCAGTTGACGGAACGCCTCGTCGGTACGGCTCGACCTGGACGGCATGCGTCATTACAGCACGGGGCATTCCAGCGATCCTGCTGATCTGTCCCGAATCCTGGGAATCCCTAGATTCCCGCTCGGAACGTGGGGTTGTCGCTCGGGGCGTGGCAGGTACGCGACGGCGGGTGATCGAACATCGCGATACGGAAGTAATCGCGATATTTCCTCGAATCACCAGTTTTCTGTGCTTGACTTCGGATGATCCGATCGCGATCGACTCAGAGGGGAGTTCCATGATGGAGACGATCCGTCGAGCCCCGCTTCCGGCCGCCGAGCTCTCGGATGTCGCTCAAGGGTGGGCCGGATTCATGGACGGCGCCCTCGCGAGCGGGCAGCAGGCAGGAGGGGATGTCGATGCCTACCTGGATGCGTCCTGATGGGGGGTGATGACGGCTGCATATCGATTTCGCAGAATGCTTGACATAGAACAAGCGCTTGTTCTAGGTTCCCGACCACTGGGCGATCCCGCCCGACACTCCCAGAAGGGATAGTTGCATGCCCGATGCACCAGATCTCCAGGCATCCCTCGACGAGTACGTACAGGGTCGCCTGACTCGTCGAGGCTTCCTCGCTCGCGCCGCCGTCGTCGGTGTCTCCGCTGCAGCCGCCGGCCAGATGCTCGCTGCCTGCTCCTCCCAGGGCTCCTCGACCGCGTCCGGCAGTGCCGCTGCCACCGCTGCAGGGTCCGCCGCCGCATCCGCTGCGGCGCAGCCGGTCGCTGGCGGCATCTTCCGCGAGGGCTACGACCGCGACCTCACCCCTCCGGATCCGGTCCGCAACGCCTGGGCCGACCCCTCCTTCAATGCCTTCTTCGAGGCGGTCATCGTCCGCAATCCCGAGGGCGATCCGGTCCCGATGCTGGCCGAGTCCTTCGACTACGACGACACGGCGTGGAACTTCACGATCCGCGAAGGCCTGACCTTCCACTCCGGCGAGCCCTGCACCCCGGACGTCATCGTCAAGGACTTCGACCTCTACCGCGATCCGAACACCGGCCAGAACGGCATCTTCTGGACGCCGATCACGAAGGTCTCCGCCAGCGGCCAGGTCGTCACCTGCGCCCTCTCGGCTCCGTTCGCGGCCTTCCAGGAGACGGTCACGACCGAGTACTCCTATGCGATGAACCCGGCAGCCCGCGAGAAGGCCGGCGACACCTGGGGCTCGAAGGTCATCGACGGCAACGGCCCCTTCCAGCTCGGCGAGTTCACCCCGGGCCAGAAGCTCACGGCCACCCGCTGGGAGGCCTACCCCGGTACTCCGGCTCCCTTCATCACCAACAAGGGCCCGGCCTACCTCGAGGGCATCGAGTGGATCCCGATCACCCAGGCATCCCAGCGGGCGCCGGAGATCGAGACCGGCAATGTCGACGCCATCAAGAACCCCCCGCCCCAGGATGTCGAGCGCCTGAAGTCCAACCCGGATCTCGTCGTGCAGGAGTTCCAGGAGCTGTCCAACTTCTTCCTGTCGGTGAACGTGTCCGACTCCAGCCTCGGCTTCGATGACGTGCGCGTCCGGCAGGCCATCTCCCAGGCCATCGATCGCGAGGGCATCGTCCAGTCGATCTTCCTCGGCCAGGCGGTCGCCACCTACGGCCCGGTCATGCCCGGCAACAAGTGGTACGACCCGGCAGTGGAGGCCTTCAACCAGTACGACCCGGAGAAGTCCAAGGCCCTGCTGGACGAGGCCGGCTGGACAGCCGGCAGCGATGGGATCCGCGAGAAGGGCGGCAAGAAGCTCTCCTTCACCACGTATCAGCTGAATGAGGCTGTCGAGGTGCAGGTCATGCAGGCAGTCGCCGAGCAGCTCAAGCAGGTCGGCATCGACATGAAGGTCGAGGCCATGGACGGCACGGCCTTCTTCCCCAAGCTCACCACGGAGACCACGTCCTATGCCTTCAAGTGGCTGTGGTCGAGCCCGATCGACGTGTGCGTGCTGTTCGTCGAGTTCTACCAGCCGGCCGGCAAGGTCGTCGACGCCACGATGGCGGCCTACAAGCAATGGCAGACCGCTGCCAACGACGAGCAGCTCCAGGCCGGGGCCTCGGCAGTGCAGATGGACATCGCCCAGCAGCTGGGCATCATCCCCATCTACACGCCGAACACCATCTGGGTGAACAACAAGAAGGTGATGGGCTGGGTGGCCAATCAGGCCAACCTCTATCCCTTCTATAACGACGTATGGATGGCTGTCTGAGAGCTAGCATCTGGCATTCATGGCTGACGCGCTGCAGGTCGAGAAATCCACGGAGGTCTGACGATGTGGTACGTCCTGCAGCGCGTCGGCTATGCCGTTCTGGTCATCTTCCTGGCATCCCTGGTCACCTTCGCCGCACTCCGGGTGGCGCCCGGCGATGCGATCACCAGCATGCTCAATCCGACGACGACCCCGCCGGACGTCATCGCCCAGTACCGGCAGTCGCTCGGCCTTGACCTGCCCCTGTGGGAGCAGTACCTGATGTACGCGCGAGGCCTGCTGACCGGCGACTTCGGCATCTCCCTGACCGATCGCCAGCCGGTGATGGACATCGTGCTGAACGGCGCGGTGGCGACCATCACCCTTGCCCTGGCCGCGTTCATCGTGGCCTTCGGCATCGGCGTGCCGGCAGGGGTGCTCGCCGCCCTGCACCGCGACAGCCTGTTCGACCGGATCGTGCGCGGGATCGGCTCATTCTTCAACTCCGTGCCGAACTTCGTGCTGGCCCTGATCCTGGTCCTGGTGTTCGCCGTGCAACTGCGCTGGCTGCCGGTCTCCGGGATCGGCTCCTGGAAGAACGTGATCCTGCCCACGCTGGTGCTCGCTGCCGATCCCTGCGCGCTCACCATGCGGGTGACCCGAACGTCGGTCATCGAGCAGGCCAATGCTGACTTCACGCGAACCCTGCGGGCCAGGGGCATCCCCGGCGGCCGGGTCAACTGGGTCCACGTGCTGCGCAACTCGCTGAACTCGGTGGTGAGCCTTGGTGCCGTGCAGATCCGCACCCTGCTGGGCTACACCCTCATCGTCGAGGTGATCTTCCGCTGGCCGGGGCTGGGCTCGCAGCTGGTGCAGAGCATCCTCAACCGTGACTATCCGGTGGCCAGTGCCCTGGCGCTGCTGCTCGCCGTCGTCGTGGTGATCGCCAGCGCGCTGGGCGACCTGGCCCTGCGCTGGGTCGACCCCCGTATCCGGGTGTCGTCGGGAGGCTCGGCATGAGTGGCACGAGCAGTCCTGCGCTGCGCGGGCCGCGACGCCGACTGATGCCGCGCTACCTCGGCGTCTCGGTGCTGCTGTGGGCAGTGCTCGCGATCTTCGCCATCCTGGCGATCATCGGCTGGGCGGTACTGCTCGTCCCATCCCTGTCGTCGCTGTGGACGGATCAGAGCCTGCGCAGCACCTTCCTGCCGCCGTTCAGCGACGGGTTTCCGCTCGGCACTGACAACCTCGGCCGCAACTTCGCCTGGCGGCTCATCGCCGGTATCGGTGTCTCGGTCTTCGTCGGCGCCCTCGTCGCGGTGATCTCGGTCACCCTGGGCCTGGCCCTGGGCATCTTCGCCGGCTACTTCGGTCGGGCGGCGGACGCCGGTACGAACGTGGTGATCGACGTGACCTGGGCATTCCCGGAGATCCTGCTGGCGATCGTGCTGGCCGGGGTGCTCGGCCCGGGCCTGGAGGCCGTGATCCTCGCCCTGTCGCTGACCGGCTGGGCTGCCTTCGCCCGCATCGTCCGCGGCGAGGTGCTCTCCTTGCGCGAACGCGACTACGTCGCGGCCAGTCGGGTGCTCGGCTACGGCAAGGTCCGGATCAGCGTGCGCCACCTGCTGCCGAACCTCATCCCGATCACCCTGGTGATGACGGTCTACTTCATGGCCGTGGCGATCGTGGCCGAGGCGGGCCTGTCATTCCTCGGCCTGGGCGCGCAGCCGCCGACGCCGAGCCTGGGCGGCATCCTGTCGCAGGGACGCGACTACCTGAACAGCAGCTGGTGGCCGGTGGTGCTGGCCGGGCTGGCCCTGTCGCTGATGGTGCTCACCCTCAACTACGTCAGCGATGGCCTGCGCGATCACCTCGACCCCCGGGTGGGAGGGCGGCGATGACCATTGCACCAGCGCAGGCCCCCGTCAGGGTCGAGGGCCTGCACCTGATCAGGCACGGGGCGAGCGGTCCGGAGGACCTGGTCACCGACCTGAGCTTCGACCTGCCGCGCGGCTCCGCCCTGGCCCTGGTCGGGGAGAGCGGCAGCGGCAAGAGCCTGTCGGCCCTGGCCATCATGGGCCTGCTGCCGCAAGGGGTCCAGGTTGCCGGCGGCACGGTCAGCCTCTTCGGCCAGGACTCGTCCCGGCTGTCGAAGCGGGACTGGCGCCGGCTGCGCGGGACCCGGCTGGCGATGATCTTCCAGGACCCGATGACCAGCCTCGACCCATGCTTCAAGGTGGGCGCGCAGATCGTCGAGACGATCCTCGCCCATGAGGACATCTCGCGGGCCGATGCCAGGGCGCGTGCGATCGAGCTGCTCGAGCAGGTGCAGATCCCCGATCCGCAGGCGCGGCTGCACGCCTACCCCCATGAGCTCTCCGGTGGCCTGCGCCAGCGCGTCATGATCGCCGCAGCGCTCGCCCTGCGACCGGAGATCCTCATCGCCGACGAGCCCACCACCGCCCTCGATGTCACCACGCAGGCAGCGATCGTCTCGCTGGTCGACGACCTTCGCCGAGACCTGGACCTCGGGGTGCTGTGGATCACCCATGACCTCGGGGTCGTCTCCCAGCTGGCGGATCGGGTCGCGGTGCTCTACGCCGGCGAGATGGTGGAGTGCGCGACGAAGGATGAGATCTTCGCCGCCCCGAGGCATCCGTACACCGTCGGCCTGATCGACAGCGCACGGGTACGCGAGCCCGGCATCCCCTTCGGCCTGATCAAGGGCTCGGTGCCCGAGCCGGGTGCCTGGCCCACCGGTTGCCGATTCGCGCCGCGATGCCCGATTGCGCAGGATGCCTGCGCGACGCATCCACTGGCCTCGGCGGGCGAGGAGCACATGACGCGATGCCACTTCCCGGGCAAGGCGGTGCTGCAGTGAATGACACGGGAGTGCATGACACGTCGATGACGAGCACTGGGATGAACGCCCCGCAGGCGGGGCTCGCGATCGACGTGACCTCCCTGGTCAGGGAGTACCACCTCGGCCGGGGCCGGATCCTGCGCGCGGTCGACGACGTTTCCTTCCAGGTCGAGCAGGGCGAGACCTTCGGCATCGTCGGGGAGTCTGGCAGCGGCAAGACCACCCTGGCCCGGATGCTCCTGCGCCTGGTGCGCCCGACCAGCGGGTCGATCTCGGTCCTCGGCGTCGACCCATGGCATGCCAGGCGATCAGAGCATGCGTCCTATCACCGGCTCGTCCAGGTCGTCTTCCAGGATCCGTACTCCTCGATGAACCCCAAGATGCGCATCGGGTCGATCATCGCCGAGGGCGTTCGCCGGGCTCCGCATCCGGACGGCGTCGATGCCGAGGTCGGCCGGCTGCTGGAGCTCGTCGGCCTGCCGACCCGTTACGCCGAGCTGCATCCGCACCAGCTCTCCGGCGGCCAGCGGCAGCGCGTTGCCATCGCGCGGGCCCTGGCCGTGCAGCCGAAGATCCTCGTCGCCGACGAGCCGGTCAGCGCCCTGGATGTCTCGATGCGCGGGCAGATCCTGAACCTGCTGATGGACCTGCAGCGCGAGCTCGGCCTCACGGTCGTGTTCATCAGCCACGACCTCGGCGTGGTGCGGCAGATGTGCCAGCGGATCATCGTCATGCACCGTGGCCGGATCGTCGAGCAGGGCGACCCGTCGGTCATCTTCACCTCCCCCCAGCAGGAGTACACCCGCATCCTGGTCGCATCGACACCAGTGGTGCCCGTCGCTCCGTGACCGAGTCCTTCGCCGTCGACCTGCCCTCGGGTGCCCAGTGCATCGGGGAGCGCGATGCCGAGCCGGCATTCCTCGGCCCGTGCATCCTGCTGCATGACGTCGGATCGGACCTCGACCAGATGCGATCGATGGCGCAGGCCATGCGAACGGCGGGGTTTGCGCCGGTCCTGGTCGACCTGCCCGGCCACGGGCTCAGCTCGGGGACCCTGGAGACAGACGGGTCGCAGGTACTCGGGGCCGTGCTGGATGCGCTGCGCGATGAGCAGCAGCCGGGTGGCCCGGTGGTGGTCGTGGCCGAGGGCCTGGCGGCCGACCTCGTACTCGTCAGCCCCGCAGCCGATCGGCTCACCGCGATGGTGCTGCTGTCACCGCGCGTGGATGCCGCACTCGAGGCGTACCCCACTGCGCCGAGCCGCTTCGTGACATCCCTGGTGCTGCTCGACCCGCAGGATGCGCCGTCCGTGCAGGCATCGGAGCTGCTGCGCAGGTCGGCTCGGTCGACCTGGGGGCGGGTATTCGCCCATCGCAGTGCTGAGTCGGACAGCGGTGCCCTGCTGTGGCCGCTGCGCGCCAGGGAGTCGGCGGCGCGCTTCCTCAGCGAGAAGGCAACGTTCGCGCGCTACAAGCGCGGATCGCAGGCCCGTCAGCCGGAAGGCTAGTCGCGCCGGCCGACTCGTCCCACGGCGTATCCGATCGCCAGGCCGGCGGCGATGCCGGCAGCTCCGGACAGGGCCGGGACGGCCGCCTGCCGGACCTGCTCGCGGCGGCGGAAGTCCTTGATGTCCCAGCCGTGCTGGCGGGCGTGGGCGCGCAAGGTGGCGTCCGGATTGACGGCGACGGGGTGGCCGACGGCACTGAGCATCGGGATGTCATTGGACGAGTCCGAGTATGCCCAGCAGGCGGCGAGATCGAGGTGCTCCCGGTGGGCCAGGGCACGGACGGCCGCTGCCTTGGCCGACCCATGCAGGGGGGCGCCGACGAGGCGTCCCGTATATATGCCATCGACGATCTCCGACACGGTGCCTAGGGCCCCGGTCAGGCCCAGCTTGGCGGCGATGCGGGTGGCCACCTCCTGGGGGGTAGCCGTGACCAGCCAGACCTGCCGCCCGGCATCGAGATGGGCTTGTGCGATGGCCAGGGTGCGGGGGATGAGCTTGTCGAGCAGGGCGTCCTCGAAGATCTCCTCGCCGAGGGCATTGAGCTCGGAGACGCTGCGACCCTCGACGAACGTCAGTGCCGCGGCGGTGACCGACGCCACGTCGTCGAGGTTCTCGGCCCCGCTGAGTACGAATCGCGCCTGCTTGACGGTGAAGCCCCACACCTCGCGGGCCGTGAAGTAGCGGCGCCTGGCGAGCCCGGCGGCGAGGTGGAACAGGCTCGAGCCACGCAGCAGCGTGTTGTCGACGTCGAAGAATGCGGCACTTCCGTCGGCCAGCGGCTCGCCGGGGGCGGGCTGCATGGTGGCGTCGGACGCACCTGGCATGCCGGGAGCGTACCGACTGCAGCGCACCTGCCCGCCCAGTTGGCGAACTCGCCGCAGGAATCCCGATGGCGTGGTGTGCGACACTCGCATGACGGGCACGCGCTCGCGAGCGCGAGGGCCTGCGGATGCTGCAGGAGGGTGCACATGGGCACTGGGGGGAAGTCCGGCTCTCGGCCGCAGGGATCGAATCTCGCGTCGATGGTCCGCCGGGCCGCTGCCGCGGGCGGCGAGCGCAGTGCGCTGTGGTGCGATGGGCAGGAGCTCACCTGGGGCGAGCTCGATGCCCGGGTCGATGCCCTGGCCGCTGGCGTGATCGACCTCGGCCTGCGCCGGGGGGATCGAGTGGCGCTGCTGCTGGGCAACTCCATCGAGTTCGTGGTCTCCTATTTCGGTGCCCTGCGAGCCGGGCTGGTGGTCGTGCCGATGAATCCGGCCTATACCGGTGCCGAGGTGGCCGTCCTGCTGGCGGACTCGGGAGCCCGGCTGGTCATCTGCGATGCGCTGAACGCACCCGTGGCGCGGGAGGCGGCAGGGGCCATTGCCGGCTGCGAGGTCGTGGCAACCGATGCGCAGCAGTGGAAGGGGCTGCTGGCTGCCGGCTCGCTGGCGGCAGGAGGCAGTGCGGACGGCATCGCAGACTTCGATGCAGGCATCGACGCGGATGTCGAGGCGGATATCAAGGCGGATGATGTTGGTGATGCCGACGACCTGGCCGTGCTGCTGTTCACCGCCGGCACCAGCGGCCGGCCCAAGGGGGCGATGCTGACCCATCGGTCCTTGCTGGCCAATATCGAGGCGCTTCGGGAGCTGACCGACCCGGCGCCGGTGCTGGCGTCCGATGTCGTGCTGGCAGTGCTGCCGATGTTCCATGTGTACGGCCTCAACACCGTGCTCGGCCTGGCCGTGTCGGCGGGAGCCCGCTGCGTCATCGTGGATCGCTTCGATCCGGTCGAGTCCCTGCGACTGATCCGCGAGCATCGGGTCACGACGGTTGCCGGGGCCCCGGCGATGTACCGCGCGTGGCTGGCGATCCCCGGGCTCCGCGATGCACTGGGAGGCGTGCGCCTGTTCAGCAGTGGCGGGTCGAGCCTGCCGGTGCCGGTCTTCGAGGCGTTCGCCGAGCAGGCCGGGGCCGCCATCTTCGAGGGCTATGGCATGACCGAGACCTCCCCGGTAGTCTGCACCACGCTGGCCGGTGGCGTGCCGAAGCCAGGCTCGGTCGGCCGGCCCATTCCCGGAGTCGAGGTTCGCCTGGTCGATGCGGAGGGCCGGCCGTCAGTCGAGGGTGACCCCGGGGAGGTCTGCGTGCGCGGCCCGTCGGTCTTCGCCGGCTACTGGCCAGGTGGCATCGGCGGCCCTGATGACGCGGGCTGGTTCCGATCGGGTGACGTGGCCTTCGTCGATGGGGACGGTGACCTGCACCTGGTCGACCGCCGCCGGGAGCTGGTGATCGTCAACGGCTTCAACGTCTACCCGCGGGAGATCGAGGTCGCCATCGATGCGCTGGAGGGGGTGGAGGAGGTCGCCGTCGTCGGGATCCCGGATGACCGGACGGGCGACTCGCTGATGGCCCTGGTGGTCGCCCGCCCCGGATCGGGGCTGACGGCCGACGCGGTGGCCGTGCATTGCGCGGGCCGCCTGGCCAGGTTCAAGATCCCGTCCGTCATCCGACTAGTCGATGCACTCCCGCACTCGGCCACCGGCAAGGTGGCCAAGGGCCGCCTGCGCGAGGTGTACCAGGGCGAGGTCGATCACCGTGGAACCTGAACGGGTCCTGCTCATCGGCAAGCCGGCCTGCCACCTGTGCGATGACGCACGCGTGGTCATCTCGCAGGTGTGCGGACGACTCGGGGTCGGCTGGCAGGAGGTGTCGATCTTCGATGACCCGGCCCTGTACGACGAGTACTGGGAGCGGATCCCGGTGACGGTCGTCGATGGTCGCATCGTGGACTACTGGCGTATCGATCCGATGACCCTGGAGCGGGCACTCATCGAAGAAACGTCCGAAAAACGGACGTAGTCGTCCGCTCAACTTTGTCTGCAGGCTCGAACTTGCCTAATGTTGGGCCCGCAGCCAGCGCCCGCGCTGGCGAGTACCCCGCAATCGGTGCACGATGCGCGCCTCGATTGCAGGACGGAACCTGGAGCACCGTGTCGCACTCCATCCTCGCGCCTGCCCGCGTGCCGGCGAGCAGCAGGGGCCTGCCCGACGCCACCGTGGCCCGGCTCCCGGTGTACCACCGGGTGCTGTGCACCCTGGCTCAGGCGGGCCAGCAGACCGTCTCGTCCGGCGATCTCGCCTCGGCCTGCCAGGTGACATCGGCGCTGCTGCGCAAGGACCTGTCTTACCTCGGCTCGCTGGGGACCCGCGGGGTGGGGTACGACGTGGCGTCCCTGGCCTACCGGATCGGCTGCGCACTCGGGCTCTCCCATCCCCGGCACATCCTGATCGTCGGGCTCGGCAGCCTCGGCCATGCACTGGCCGGCTATGCCGGCCTGGCCGACCGGGGATTCGTCCTCGTCGGGGCGGTCGATGCCAATCCCGAGCTGATCGGCACCCCGGTCGGTCGTCCCGGCCAGGAGGTGACTGTCCGCTCGATCGGCGACCTCGACGTCGTGGTGCGCGAGACCGATGCGCACATCGGCATCATCGCCACCCCTGCCGAGGCGGCCCAGGGGGTGTGCGACCGGCTCGTTGCCGCCGGGATTCGCAGCATCCTGAACTTCGCGCCGGTCGTCCTTGCCACGCCGGCGGGCGTCGAGGTCCGCAAGGTCGACCTCAGCCTCGAGCTGCAGATCCTCGCCTTCCACGAGCAACGTCGGGGCGAGGAGCCACTGCCCGCCGTGATGCGCGCCTGATCGAGCGCCCCCCAGCCCACCACTACGCAGGAGACCGAACCGTGACCACCCCCAACCGCAAGAAGGTCCCGACCGGTGCCGTGGCACTCGTTGCCGCTGGTCCCGGAGACCCGGACCTGCTCACCCTGCGGGCAGTGGCCCTGCTGCAGGCTGCGGACACCATCATCACCGATCCCGACGCGCTGGCCATCGCTGAGGCGCATGCAGCTCCGAGTGCCAGCATCGTCGTAGCGGTCGGCAAGGCCGGGGCGCCGCTCGACCCGGCTGACCGCGCCCGGCTGGTGATCGATGCCGCACGGGAGGGCAAGGACGTCGCCCGCCTGCTCTGCGGCGACCCCGTGGTCGACGGGACCTTGATGCATGAGGCGACGGCCCTGCGCAAGGCCAAGCTGGCATTCGACATCGCCCCCGGGGTGAGCGAGGTGACGGCCGTTCCTGCATACGCGGGCTTCGGCCTGACCGGCGGCCGAGCCCGCCAGATCCGGATCCTGGATGCCCACGACACCGACCTGCCGTGGAGTGACCTGGTCAGCGCCCGGATCACCCTGGTCTTCCTCAACGGCGCATCCCGTGCCGGGGATATCGCCAGCCGGCTGGTTGCTGCCGGCGCGAATGAGGCCACGCCCATCGCCATCGTCCACGGCGGCACCACCGTCGACCAGCGGACCACCTCCGCGACCCTGCATGATGTCGCGGCGATGCCCAAGCAGTCCAAGGCTCCTGCGGGTGGCCTGGTCGTCGTCGGCGAGGTCGTCGCCCAGCGCGACAAGCTCGAGTGGTTCGAGTCCAAGGCACTGTTCGGGTGGCGGGTGCTCATCCCGCGGACCCACGAGCAGGCCGGGCCGATCATGGGGCTGCTGCGCCGGCATGGGGCCGTGCCGATGGAGGTGCCGACGATCTCGGTCGAGCCTCCGCGCACCCCGCAGCAGATGGACCGCGCGATCCACGGCCTGGTGTCCGGCCGCTACGAGTGGATCGGGTTCACCTCCGTCAATGCCGTCCGCGCGATCCGCGAGAAGCTCGCCGAGGTCGGCCTGGACGCGCGATCGTTCGCCGGGCTGAAGGTGGCCGCCGTCGGCGAGGGGACGGTGGAGTCCTTGGTGGAGTTCGGGGTGCGGCCGGATCTCGTCCCGAGCGAGGACCAGACCACCAGCGGCCTGCTGGAGGAGTGGCCTCCCTACGACTCGCTCACCGACCCGATCAACCGGGTGTTCCTGCCTCGCGCGGACATCGCGACCGACACCCTGGTCGCCGGCCTGAACGAGCTCGGCTGGGAGGTTGAGGACGTCACCGCCTACCGCACCGTGCGGGCCGCGCCGCCGCCGGCGGAGACCCGTGAGGCCATCAAGACCGGTGGCTTCGACGCGGTCGTGTTCACCTCCAGCAGCACGGTCCGCAACCTGGTTGGCATCGCCGGCAAGCCCCATCACTCGACCATCGTCGCGTGCATCGGGCCGCAGACGGCCAAGACCGCGGAGGAGCACGGCCTGCGGGTGGACGTCCTCGCCGAGATCAGCACCATCGCCGGGCTGGTCGATGCGCTCGCTGCGCACGGCGAGGCCATGCGGATGGCGGCGATCGAGGCGGGCGAGTCGAGCTGGCGGCCCAGCCGCCGCCGGCAGCAGCCGCGACGCAAGGTGACCTGATGGCCGCCGCGAGCCAGACCGGGGATGCGCCCGTTCGCACGACCGTGCACCTGCTGCGCCACGGGGAGGTGCACAATCCCGAGAAGGTGCTGTACGGCCGGCTCCCGGGCTACTACCTGTCCGACCTCGGCCACCAGATGGCCGAGCGAGCAGCGCAGGCCCTTGCTGGGCACGACATCGTGTCGGTCATCTCCTCGCCGATGGAGCGTGCCCAGCAGACCGCGGCTCCGATGGCTGCCCAGCACGGGCTCGAGGTGTCGATCGACCCCAACCTGATCGAGGCGGATAACGTCTTCGAGGGCCAGCGGGTCAGCGTCGGCGACGGAGTCCTCCGGCAGCCGCGCACCTGGCAGCACCTGTGGAATCCGTTTCGCCCCTCCTGGGGAGAGCCCTACGCCGACGTGGTGGCTCGCATGCGCCGGGCCATCCTCGATGCCCGCGCGCAGGCGCGCGGTCATGAGGCGGTGCTCGTCAGCCATCAGCTGCCGATCTGGGTGATGCGACTGGCCGCGGAGAACCGGGCCCTGTGGCACGACCCGCGCCAGCGCCAGTGCACCCTGGCGTCGATCACCTCGCTCACCTTCGACGACGATGCCCTGGTGATGATCGGCTATGCCGAGCCATGCAAGGACCTGCTGCCCGGAGCGAGCAAGGTCGCCGGCGCCTAGCCGGGGCACCTCGCCGAATGCCGTTGGGCACTGCGCATAATCGATCCATGCCCCCTCGGTGCCAGCGTCCGAGCGTGGCCCGGGCCCTGACCATGCGTCGCGGCGGTGCCGTCCTCGTGGCCGCGGCCGCCCTGCTCCTGACGTCCGCATGCTCCAGCGGTCCGGACGATGCGGGATCCGCAGGCTTCGTGGCGGGGGACGGCTCCATCGTCGTCCTCGCGCCCGAGCAGCGCGCGACCGCGCCCGTGATCACGGGCACCACGATCGATGGCGGCACCTTCGACCTGGCCGACTACCGCGGAACGGTCGTCGTGCTCAATGTCTGGGCATCCTGGTGCGCCCCGTGCCGGGCCGAGGCTCCGGTGCTCGAGCAGGCCTGGCAGGAGGCTGCCGATCACGGGGTGCAGTTCGTCGGCCTGGCGACCAGGGACTCGCCGGTGGCCGCGCAGGCATTCATCGATCGCTTCGGCATCACCTACCCGAACGTGCTGGACGATGCCGGCCTGCTGCAGCTGCAGTTCCGCGACACCCTGCCGCCCCAGGCCATCCCGTCCACCGTGGTGATCGATGCCGAAGGCCGGGTGGCCGCCAGGATCCTGGGCAAGGCCAGCGAGGCATCCCTGCGCGGCGTCATCGAGCAGGTACGAGACCCGGCGGGGGCGTGACCTGCCGATGATCGCCGACGTCGTCGCCAACGGGGCCATCGCGGCGGCTCTGATGCTGGCCTTCGCCGCCGGGGTCGTGGCCTTCGCCTCGCCGTGCGTGCTGCCGCTGGCACCGGGATACGTCTCGTTCATGACCGGCCTGACCGGCAGCGAGCTGGCCGACGCCGACCGCAATCGCGGCCGGGTGCTGGCCGGCAGCCTGCTGTTCGTCCTGGGCTTCAGCGTGGTCTTCGTCTCCTACGGGGCCATCTTCGGCGGCGTCGGCTCGGTCCTGCTCGGCTACCAGGACATCATCGATCGGGTCCTCGGCGTGCTGATCATCGCGATGGGCCTGGCCTTCATGGGCCTGATCCCCGGCCTGCAGCGCGAATGGCGGGTGCACCGGATGCCGCGGTGGGGGGTCGCGTCGGCACCCGTCCTGGGCATCGTCTTCGGCCTGGGCTGGTCACCGTGCATCGGGCCCACCCTGACCGCCGTGCAGGGCCTGGCCTTCACCGAGGCCAGTGCCGCCCGAGGGGCCCTGCTGTCGCTGGCCTACTGCGCAGGACTCGGACTGCCCTTCATCGTCCTCGCCCTGGCCTTCAGCCGGACGGCCCGGGCCCTGGCCCTCGTGCGCAGCCACTCCGAGCTGATCATGCGGATCGGCGGCGGGCTGCTCATCGGCATCGGCCTGCTGCTCGTCACCGGCCTGTGGGGGGAGTTCACCATCTGGCTTCGGGTGAGCGTGCCCGGATTCGAGACGGCCCTATGACCGCCATCGATCCGGGGCAGTCGCCGCTGCCACCCCTGGGCACCGTCGGGTTCGCCCGCTGGGCGTGGCGGCAGCTCACCAGCATGCGAACAGCCCTCATCCTGCTGTTCCTGCTCGCAGTCGCCAGCGTGCCCGGAACGGTGCTGCCGCAGCGCGGCAACGACCCCATAGCGGTGCGGACGTGGATCGAGGACGCACCCACGACCGGGCCGATCCTGGATCGGCTCGGCTTCTTCGAGGTCTACTCCTCGCCGTGGTTCTCGGCCGTCTACCTGCTGCTGTTCATCTCGCTGATCGGCTGCGTGATCCCCCGGGCGCGCCACCACTGGCAGGCCATGCGGGCGGCACCTCCGCCGGCACCGCGCAACCTGATGCGCCTGCCGGACGCGATGACCTGGCAGGGCCCGGCCGGCGCCGTGCCGCAGGCCGCCGCCTACCTGCGCGCCCGTCGCTGGCGGGTCGTGACCGGCGGCACGCCGGCATCGGCCGAATCCCCGGCCACGCATTGGGTCGCAGCCGAGAAGGGATACCTGCGCGAGACGGGCAACCTGGTCTTCCACCTGGCCCTGCTGCTCATCCTGCTCGCCGTCGCGGTGGGCGGGCTGCTGGGGTGGAAGGGCAATGTGATCGTGCGCGAGGGCCGTGGCTTCGCCAATACCCTCACCCAGTACGACGCCTGGGGCGGCGGCCGGCTGGTGGATCCCGCCGGCCTGCCACCGTTCAGCTTCACGCTGGACTCCTTCGCGGTCGACTTCGAGCGGACCGGATCCCAGCGGGGGGCGCCCCGCTCCTTCGCCGCGGAGGTCACCTATCGCAGCGAGCCGGCGGCGCAGCCGCAGTCGGCCGTCATCGAGGTGAACCATCCCCTCGAGGTGGACGGCACCAAGGTCTTCCTCGTCGGCCATGGCTATGCGCCCCACTTCGTCGTGACCGATCGCACCGGCACGGTCGTCTTCGACGATGACGTGCCGTTCCTTCCCCAGGACGGCAACTTCACCTCCACCGGCGTGGTGAAGGTGCCCGATGGCCAGCCGCAGCTCGGCGTCCAGGGGCTCTTCCTGCCGACGGCCGCGCTCGATGACGTCCGGGGCCCGCACTCGGTCTTTCCCGCCGCGGACGACCCGGCCGTGTTCCTCTCGGCCTGGCAGGGCGACCTCGGCCTCGACGGCGGCGCACCGCAGAGCGTCTACTCCCTGGACACCGCGAAGATGACCCAGATCGGCCTGGAGGCCCTGCGACCGGGGCAGTCATGGGAGCTGCCCGGCGGGCAGGGCCGCATCACGTTCACCGGATACGTCCGCTGGGCCAGCTTCCAGATCGCCCATGACCCGGGCAAGGAGCTCGCCCTGGTCGGGGCCCTGCTCGCGATCGGCGGGCTGATGTGCTCGCTGTTCATCCAGCGTCGCCGCATCTGGGTCAAGGTGATCGACGCCGACGCTGATGGTGACGCCGGACCTGAGGCCATGCCTGCCGCCGGTGCACCCGATGCGCCGACGGGTGCGCGCACTACGGTGGTGCAGGTCGCCGGGATGACCCGCACGTCGACCCTGGACGACCTGCAGGCACCGGCCCTGCTCGAAGAGATGAAGGCGCTCGCGGAGGATCTCCGCTCGCCCGGCAAGGAGGAGTCGTGACGTCATCGCTCGCGCAGGCGAGTATCGCCTGTATCTACGCCTCGATGCTGGCCCTGACCGTGGCGATGGTGGCCTTCGCGATCTCCTTCGCCAGCGGACGCCGCCGCCAGCCGGCCACCGCCGTCCCCGAGCTGGTCGCAGTGGGCGGTGGCGGTTCCGATCTGGTGGACGCCCACGATCCCGGCCAGCCCGGCCAGCCCGGCCAGCCCGGCCTGACGGTCGAGGCGGGCGACCCGGCCATGCAGCCGGGCCGGCGGTCGGGCAATGTCGGCATGTCCGTCACCTGGCTGGCGTTCGCGCTGCTGCTGGTCGGGGTGGTGCTTCGGGGCGTGTGGGCACATCGGGTGCCCTGGGGGAACATGTACGAGTTCTCCATCACGTCGGCACTCGGCATCCTGGGCGTGTTCCTGCTCCTGTCGCTGCGGCGTGACCTGCGCTGGCTCGGCCTGTTCGTCACCATCCCGGCACTGCTGACCCTGGGCCTTGCCGTCACGGTGCTGTACACCGAGGCGGCACAGCTGGTGCCTGCACTGAAGTCGTACTGGCTGATCATCCATGTCTCCGCAGCGGTCATCTGCGCCGGCGCGTTCACCCTGGCAGCTGCGACCGCGGGGCTGGCGCTGATCCGGCGGCGGGCCGAGCGTGGTGAGGTGCAGGGGTTCGCGGCACGCCTGCCGGATGCCCTGCGCCTGGAGACGATGACCTACCGGATCGTCGCCTTCAGCTTCCCGCTGTGGACCTTCGCCGTCGTGGCCGGTGCCATCTGGGCGGAGAACGCCTGGGGACGCTACTGGGGCTGGGATCCGAAGGAGACCTGGGCGTTCATCACCTGGGTCGTGTATGCGGCGTATCTGCACGCGCGATCGACGGCCGGGTGGCGCGGGAGCCGTGCGTCATGGATCGCGATCGCCGGATGGATTGCGTTCCTGATCAACTATTTCGGCGTCAACATCTTCATCAACAGCCTGCACTCGTACGCCGGCGTCTGAGCAGGCCTACGCAGGAGTCTGATCAGGCCCCGTCTCGCCGCGCCGCTGGCGCATGCGCTGACGCCAGGCCTGCTCGTCGAGCTCGCGCAGGAAGCGCGGGTCATCGTCGGGGGCGATAGGCGCACGGCGACGCCGTCGAGTGCCGGCCGATGGCCGCGCCCGGCCGAATGCCAGCCAGAGCAGCCCACCCGCGATGGGCAGGATGACGACGATGAGCAGCCACAGCCACTTGGGCAGCCGTCGGGCCTGCAGGCGCGGGGTCCGGACGACGTCAACGAGGAACCAGATGTAGACGGCGAGCAGGATGATCACGCCCAGGACCCGCAGCATCCCTGCTCCTCGTCATCGTCGGCCTTCGGACTGCAAGGGTAACCCGAAGGGGCAACCGGTGCGCGCTGCGCGACTGGCCCGGTGACCCAGGGGCCGGGCGCCTGAGCAGGCGCGTACGGTAAACGGGTGAGCCGTTCGCGCTGGGTTGCATTCATGGTCTACACGCTGCTGCGCCTGGTGCTCTTCGCCGCCGTCTGGGTGCTCGTATGGGTCATCACCCCGTGGCGGGGGCTGGTGGCGATTGCCGTCGCCATCCTCATCTCCGGCGGCATCAGCCTGTTCCTGCTCGATCGTCCCCGGGGCCAGATGGCCGTGGGCGTCAATGCCTTCATGCAGCGGATCAATGACCGGATCGAGGCGTCCACCCGCGCGGAGGACGTCGATGAGCCGCTACCCGGTGGCGGCGAGCACGGCGAGGATCACGGTCAGCCAGGCTCCGTAGGCAAGCACGACCATCCCGGACTGCTTGAGGACGGGGATCAGCCCGGGACCGGTGACACCGCTGCGCAGCATGCCGATGGGCCGGACGGCAGGGAGCAGTCCGAGCAGGCCGAGCAGCAGCCACCAGTCGGATAGGGCCGCCATGGCCAGGGTGGCCACGGCTGCCGCGAGGACGAACCCGGCATACAGCTGACGGGTCCGCCGATCCCCGAGCCGCACGGCCAGGGTCCGCTTGCCTGCCGGCGCATCGGTCGGGATGTCGCGCAGGTTGTTGGCCACCAGGACGTTGCATGTCAGCAGGCCCACGGCGATGGCTGCGCAGACGGCGCCGGCCGTGACCTGCTGGGCCTGCACATACATCGTGCCCAGGACGGGCACGATGCCGAAGAAGACGAACACGAAGACCTCGCCGAGGCCGAGATAGCCATAGGGCCGCGGGCCGCCGGTGTACAGCCACGCCGCGACGACGCAGGCCGCCCCGACGGCAAGCAGCCACCAGGCCGTGGTGGCTGCCACCAGGATCAGGCCGCTGACCATCGCGATCGCCATCGCAGCCCAGGCTGCGGTGCGGACGGCTGCCGGCTTCGCCAGGCCCTGGCCGACGAGGCGCACCGGCCCCACCCGGACCCGGTCAGTGCCCTTGATCCCGTCGCTGTAGTCGTTGGCGTAGTTGACGCCAACCTGCAGGCCGAGGGCGACGACGAGGGCCAGCATCGCCCGGACGGGGATGAACGACCCGGCCAGGGCGGCGAAGCCGCTGCCGACGAGCACCGGCGAGATCGCCGCGGGCAGGGTGCGCGGCCGCGCACCGTCGACCCATTGCCTCAGGGTTGCCACGTCAGGCCCTCCGTGATACTCGTCGCCAGTGCCTGGCGGTCGGTCTTGCCGTTCGGCAGGGTCGGCAGGCTCGCCAGGAAGGCGATGCGGCGAGGCACTGCTGGCGTGCCGAGCGCCTCGCGGACGGATCCCCGGATCGTGTCCGCCAGGTGCGCTGGATCCTCCCTTGGGACGACGAAGGCGCAGAGCTCGGGCTCACCGCTCGGCGCGGTGACCGCCAGCACCGCGGAGGCGACCACGTCGGGCAGGTCGGCGATGGCGGACTCGACGGCACCGACGGAGACATTCACCCCGGCGATGATCACCACGTCGTCCATCCGCCCGGTGACGATGAGGCGGTCGTCGACCATCCGGCCGAGATCCCCGGTGCGGTAGCCATCGGCAGTGAACCGCTGCGCGGTCAGGGCCGGCTGGCAGCGGTAGCCGAGGGCCAGCATCGGCCCGGTGATGAGTATCTCCCCGTCCCGGCTATCCGAACCGCCCGCACCGCCCGGGCCCGCGGTGATGTCGACGCGAACGCCCGGCAGCGGCCGGCCGTTGAAGACGCAGCCGCCGGCCGTCTCGGTCGCCCCGTACGTCCGCACCAGCGCGATGCCTGCGTCACGTGCTGCCTGCTCGGTGCCGGATGGCACCGGCCCGGCACCCACCAGCACCTCGCTGCAGCGGGCCAGGGCACGGCAGCCGGCATCGTCCGCCAGCAGGCGTCGGAGCTGGGCGGCGACCAGCGAGACCCGCACGTCGTCGCTGCTCGCACCTGCCCGCTCCACGGCCTCGATGAAGTCAGCGGGCGTGAACGGCACAGCCCCCCCGATACTCGGCAGGGCGATTGGGCTGATGCCCACCTGCCAGGCCCGCAGGGCCACGTTCAGCCCCCCGATGCTCGTCAGCGGCAGGGCCGCGATCCACTGCGGGGCTCGGCCCCGGCCATTGACCGCCTCGCTGAGCGCGTGGAGCGAGCGGGCGGTATGCAGCACCCCTCGAGGCGCCCCGGTCGAGCCGGAGGTCGGCACCACCAGGGCGATGTCATCGTCCTCCAGGGGGACCTGCGGATCATCGGGGCGAGTGGCGTCCAGGACTCGCTGGATGACCTGGCTCGAGACCGTCAGGCCGGCCGTCGGCACGGGGACGATCGCCGGCCCGCTGCCATCAAGTGCGTCGCGCACCGGGCCCTCGAGCGCCGACAGGCCCGCTGGCCCGGCCGGGACGGGGATGCGCATCAGGGGCCGGGGTCTCATCGCCGCCAGACTAACGGGCAGTCGCCTGCCGGCAGCTGCCTCGCGGCCACGCTACGTTGCTCGGGTGGCCGACGTGGACGAGCGCACCCTGCTGGCCAGCGCCATCCCGTTCGCCCTGCGGATGCGGCAGTCCTTTCGCGGCATCGAGGTGCGCGAGGGCATGCTGATCCAGGGGCCTAGCGGCTGGGGGGAGTTCGCGCCGTTCGACGACTACGACGATCGCATGGCTGCCCGCTGGCTCGGCACGGCGATCGAGGCGGCGTTCGGCGACTGGCCGGTGCCCAGGCGCACCAGCGTCGCGGTCAATGCGATCATCCCCGCCGTCTCGGCGGACGCTGCGGCGGTGATGGTCCGTGATGCCGTCCTCGGCGATGGCTGCACGACCGTCAAGGTCAAGGTGGGCACCGGCCTGGCCGCTGACGAGGCACGCGTTGCGAGCGTGCGACACAGCCTGGACGTCGCCCTCGGTCATGGACGGGGCCGCATCCGGCTGGACGCGAATGCCGCGTGGAGCGGGCCGGAGGCGATCACCGCCCTGCGGCGCCTGGGCCGATACGGCATCGAGTACGTCGAGCAGCCGTGTGCGAGCGCCGCCGACCTCCGGCAGGTGCGGGCCTCATGCGACGTCCCCATTGCCATCGACGAGCACATCCGGCAGGCGCCGGATCTGCAGGCCCTGCGCGAGCAGGCTGCGCAGCTCGCCGAGCTTGCCGACCTCGCGATCATCAAGCCCACGCCAATGGGCGGCATCGCCGTTGCGCTTGCGGTGGTCGCCTCACTGCCGATCCCGGTGGTGGTGAGCGGGGCGATGGAGTCCTCGGTCGGCCTTGCGGTGCCGACGACCCTGGCCGGCATCCTCGACCTCGACATCGCCTGCGGCCTGGGCACCGGGGCCCTGCTGGCCACGGATGTCGTGGCCGAGCCGATCCGGCCGATCGGTGGCCTGGTCAGCGTCGCCCGCCGCGCACCCGACCTCGACGCCCTGCTCGATGCCCGCAATGCGCTCGGCGAGGAGCGCGGCCAGTGGTGGCGGGAACGACTTCGGCGGGCCTGGGCTGCCCGTGAAAGCATGCGGGCGTGAATCCATCGACGGCGCAGGCGCGGGTCGTGGTCGATGAGCTCATTCGCTGCGGGGTGAGCGATGCGGTGCTCGCCCCCGGCTCGCGGTCGGCCCCGCTGGCGATGGCCCTGGCGCAGGCCGAGGCGCGCGGGGAGATCACCGTGCACGTGCGCATCGATGAGCGGTCGGCGGGCTACCTGGCCCTGGGCCTGGGGAAGGTCAGCGGCGTCCCAGCGGTGGTCATCACGACCTCCGGCACCGCGGCCGTGAACCTGCATCCGGCGATGGTCGAGGCCGACCAGGCCGATGTGCCGCTGCTGGCGATCACCGCGGACCGGCCACCGGCCCTCCGGGGAGTCGGCGCGAATCAGGCCATCGACCAGGCCGGTGTCTTCGGCACCTGCACCCGGCTGGCGATCGACATGGGGACGGCCGACACCGCAGCGCTTGATCCGGCCCAGGCGGCCCAGCAGAACCGGATCTGGCGGTCCACGATCGCCCGCGCGGTGGCGACCGCGACCGACGCGATGTGCCCGGGGCCGGTGCACGTCAACATGCCCTTCGCCGACCCCCTGGTGCCGGATGCCGATGATGCCGATGGCGGGCTGCCCGAGGGCTATGCCGGCCGTGCCGACGAGCGGCCCTGGACGGTGGACCTGCGCATCCTCGGCGGGGTCAGCGGCCCGTTGGACGAGACCCTGCAGACCCTGACCGGCGAGGGCCAGGTGCCGGCACGCGGGCTCATCGTCGTCGGCGATCATGCCGACCCGGAGACCGTCGACCTCGTCGACGAGCTCGGCGACGCCCTGGGCTGGCCGGTCATCGGTGAGCCGAGCGGCAATGTCGCCGGGGCCGAGACGGCCCTCGCGCACGGGGTGCTGCTCCTCGCTGATGCAGCATTCGCCGACAGCCATGTCCCCGAGCTCGTCATCACCGTCGGGCGGGTGGGCCTCAGTCGGCCGATTGCCCGGCAGGTCGCGCGCGCTCCCCTCCACCTGCAGGTCGACGGCCGCTCGCAGTGGAGTGACCCGGGCCGCACCGCGGATGCCGTCCTGGCCCAGGTGCCGCTGCCGCCATCGCAGGCGGTGTCCGACCCGGCCTGGTACGCCGACTGGCAGCGGGCCGACCTGCTGGCAGCTGCGGCGATCGAGACCGCCCTGGCCGGCGAGGGGCCGGTGTGCACCGGCATGCACGTGGCACGCACGGTGGCCGCGAGCGTGCCCGCCGGTGGCATGCTCTTCGTGGGCGCGTCCTGGCCCGTCCGCCATGTCTTCGCCTTCGCCGCGACGGCGGCCGAGCAGGTGGCCGTCCTCGGCAATCGGGGCACCTCCGGTATCGATGGGTGCGTCTCGACCGCATGGGGGGCGGCCCTGGCCTGGCAGCGCGATGATGGCGGCCCGGCCGTCGCCCTGCTGGGGGACCTGACATTCCGGTACGACCTCGGCGGGCTGCGGGCCGGCGAGGGCGAGGCGCAGCCGGACCTCGTCTACGTGGTGGCCGACAATGACGGCGGCGGCATCTTCTCCCAGCTGGAGCAGGGCCAGCCTGCGCATGCTGCGGTCTTCGAGCGGGTGTTCGGCACGCCGATGGCCGATGACGTGGCGGCGCTGGCGAACGCGGTCGGGCTGCCGGTGTCGGTCGTCGACGATGCCGAGGCGCTCAGGGCCGCGATCGACCAGGCGCGTGAGGCGGGGGGCGTGCAGGTGGTGGTTGCCCGCACCTGTGCCCGGGAGCAGGAGGCGCGCATCCTGGCTTCCGTCCAGCGAGCCGTCGGCGAGGCACTGGGCTCGGCGTGACCCCCGCGTCCGGGTCGCGTGGTGCCGCCAAGCGGGAGGAGCTCGCCGGCCGCCTCGCCGAGCGGCTCGTCCCGCTGGTGGAGCAGCTGCCGTTCCCGCCGGTTGCCGAGGCGTTCGCGCAGCAGGCCAGTGAGCCGACCGAGCCGCCGATGCAGGTGATCCTGGCCGCGGCCCGGGAGATCCTCAGCACCCCGGCGGCGGCCTGGAGCCGGGAGGAGGTCTGGGCCTTGGCCCTGGCCGATGGCGATCACGACCTGCATGCCGCGGTCGAGCAGCGCATCGCCCAGCGCTGGGGGGCGGTGGTGGCGGTGATGCGCCAGCTGCGAGGCGCGGGCGCGGTCGATGCCACGGTGGACGACGCTGCGGCGGCCCTGCATGCGATGGCGGTGGGCCTGGGCCTGTCGATCCTGCTGCGGGTCAGCCCGGGCCTGGGCGATGCCGGCAGCTGGCAGGGGCTCGCGGCTCGGCTGGTGGAGTCCCTGGCCGCGGCGAATCCCGAGGTGGAGCCGGCGGCTGGCGAGATGCGCACCTGGCGTGGCCGGGTGACGATCCCGGGGCAGCCCACGGCCCTGGCGCGGCTGCTGCGGGTGCTGTCCTTGCTGGACGTCAGCGTCGTGAGCTTGTTCACGATCCGGCAGCGGCCCGGCGAGCACTTGGTCGAGATGATCATGCAGGCCCCGGTCGCCGTGGAGCGCGCGACGATCGCCCAGGCGATGGCGTCGGTCAGCGACGAGGGCACCGGCCAGGGCGCCATCGTGGCGCGCGGAGTCAGCCAGGACACGGAGGACATCGCCACCAGGGTGCTGCTCCGGTGCGCGGATCTGGTCCGCGACCCGGATGCGGCACCGCAGGCTGCTGCCGACCTGGTGCTGGCGGATGCATGGGAGGTCACCGATGCGGCCACCGGCGCCGATGCCTCGGCGACGGTGCTGCGACTGCAGTGGACCTTCGATCGGCATGTGGTGCTGCGGCGGCGCACCCCGTTCACGCGCACCGAGGCCGAGCGCGCCTCGGCCCTGCTCCGCCTGGTTGCCGCGCTCGCGGAGCTGCGGACTCCGGGTGCGGGCTACGGCTGGGCCGAGCGACTGGCCGACGGATCCGATGTCTGGGTGCGGCTGGCCCGTCCGCATGACAGCGCGGCGGTCGCGGCCATGCACGAGCGCTGCTCCCAGCAGTCGCGCTACCAGCGCTATTTCACCCCGATGGACACCTGGCGCGAGGAGAACCTGCGCAGGATCTCCGGCGGCCACCGTGGCGCGACCCTCGTGGCCACCGTCGGCGAGTCCGATGTCGTGGCCCTGGGCAATGTCTTCCCGGCCGGCGACCCGCAGGGCAGCGCGGCCGAGATCGCGGTGATCGTGGACGATGGCTGGCAGCGCCGCGGCCTGGGCCGGGCGATGCTGCAGCACCTGATCGACGTCGCGGGTCAGCTGGGGTTCTCCTCGGTGCGGGCGTACGTGCTCGCGGAGAACACCGGGATGCTCCGCCTGATGGCATCACTCGATCTCGACTGGGCCCATCGGGTCGACCACGACTTCGGCGCATCGGTGGTGTGCCTGGAGGCAGAACTCCCGGTGACGGCACCGTGAGGGTGGTTCGATGCAGCCATGACCAGGGTCTACCTGAAGCAGGCGCAGCAGGCTCAACCTGACGCGGATGCGCGGGTCCGCGAGGTCGTGGCGGAGGTGATCGGCGATGTCGCTGCGCGGGGCGATGCCGCCGTGCGCGATGCCTCGGAGCGATTCGACCAGTGGAGCCCGGCATCCTTCCGGCTGAGTGGGGAGCAGATCGAGGCCGCCATGGTCAGCCTGCCGGACGGGCTCATCGACGACATCCGGTTCGCCCAGCGGCAGGTCCGCGCCTTTGCCGAGGCGCAACGGGCCTCGATGCACGACATCGAGGTCGAGACCCTGCCCGGGGTGTTCCTCGGCCATCGGCATCTGCCCGTCAGCGATGTCGGCGCGTATGTCCCCGGCGGCAGGTACCCGCTGCTGGCCTCGGCCCATATGACCGCGCTGACGGCCAAGGTCGCCGGCTGCGATCGCGTCGTCGCCTGCACGCCACCGGATCGCGGGTCGATCCCGGCCGCCAGCGTCGCGGCCATGCAGATCGCGGGCGCGGACGAGATCCACGTCCTCGGCGGCGTGCAGGCCATTGCCGCCCTGGCGATCGGGACGGAGTCGATCGCGCCCGTGGCGCTCATCGCCGGCCCCGGCAATGCGTATGTCGCGGAGGCCAAGCGCCAGCTGTTCGGGCGCATCGGCATCGACCTGCTGGCCGGCCCGACGGAGATCCTGGTCATCGCCGACGAGCAGGCCGACCCGTTCGTGGTCGCGGTCGACCTGCTCGGCCAGGCCGAGCACGGGCCGGACTCGCCGGCCGTGCTGGTGACGCCATCGCACGCCCTCGCCGTGCAGGTGATGGCGGAGATCGATGCCCTGCTGCCCGGGATGCCCACGAGGGCCAATGCCGAGCCGGCCTGGCGTGATCACGGCGAGGTCATCGTGGTCGATGATCTCGACGAGGCGTTCGAGGTGGCGGATGCCTATGCCAGCGAGCATGTCGAGGTGCTGACGGCCGACCCGCGGGCTGCGCTGCGGCAGATGCGCAACTACGGGGCGCTGTTCCTCGGCGACCGCACCTGCGTGCCCTATGGCGACAAGGTCATCGGCACGAACCACGTGCTGCCGACCCGGGGCTCGGCGCGCTACACCGGCGGGCTGTGGGTCGGCAAGTTCCTGAAGACCGTGACCTACCAGGAGATTCGCGACGACGACTCCAGTGCTCTCATCGGCGAGGCGTGCGGCCGGCTGTCGCGGGCGGAGAACTTCGAGGGCCATGCTCGCTCGGGCGATGTCCGCGCGGCCCGCTTCGACCGGGGAGCCCTGCCATGGGCCCCCGCTGGCGATGCCAGCCCGGATTAGTGCACCTGCCGGCCTCGCGCACCTGCCGGACTAGTTCAGCGGCCGGGCGAACAGCGGGACGACCGGCTGGCCCAGGAAGGCGATGGGCCGCTTCGTGGACGCCGACCAGTAAACCGCGGTCGGCGCGCCGGACGCATCGACGGTGAGGCGCATCGTGCCGTAGCCGGTGCCGGACTTCCGGGTCGTCCCGGTGATCGGCTCGGCACGGGGATCGGTGTACCGCGAATCCCACTTGCCGTGACCCGGCAGCGCGGTGGAGTCGTAGACGAAGATCGCGTAGGAGCCGTCCGATAGCGGGAGCGCGGGGCCCGCAACGATCGTTGCGTGGCCGGGGTAGCGCACGCCGGCCGGGGCGGAGCCGTACACGATCTGGCCGCCGTTGACGATCTCGCCCGGGATGATCATTACCTCGCCGCCGGCAAGCTGGGTGACGGACGTCAGCACGGACCATGACGGGCCGGGACTGCCGGTGAGGAACTGGGCCCACAGCCCCACATGGCCGGACCCCCGAGGCACGTTCATGGCGGTGTGGAAGGCGGCCGCGGCATTGGGCGTGGCCTGCTTCAGGGCCCAGTTCACGAAGCCGAAGCAGTCCCAGTCGTAGATGCCGGCGCCTGCGGTGCCTGCACGCTCCACGTCGGCCGGGACTGGGGTGCGGAGGCCGCCGGCGGGCTCGGGATGGCGATGTCCTGGGCGGGCAATGCCAGGGGTGGGGACGCGGCTGCAGTGCTGCCGGGCAGGAGGCCGAGGAGCGGGCTGAGCAGGCTGACGGCCAGGATGCCGCCGAGGCGCCTGGCGTACGGGTTCGAGGGGCGCCTGATCACGGCCGCAGGCTAGATCGCCCGCCCGTGGCAGGCAAGCATCGCCAGGGCTCGCGGGCTTCCAGGGCTAGCGGGATTCCAAGGCGTCGCGGATCGGGACGAGCTTGGCCGCCGACTCGGCCAGCTCATCGGCCGGATCCGATCCGGCGACGATGCCGCAGCCGGCGAAGGAGCGCACGGTGCGTGCCGACGGGTCGACCTCGGCGCAGCGCAGCGCGATGCCGAACTCCCCGTCCCCATTGGCGTCGAACCAGCCGACCGGGCCGGCGTAGCGGCCGCGATCCATCCCCTCGATCGCCCTGATCAGGCCCATCGCCCGCTCGGTAGGGGTGCCGCAGACCGCTGCGGTCGGATGCAGGGCGGCCGCCAGGGCCAGGGCCGGGGCACGGTCGGCGAGCCGGCCGGTGATGTCGGTGGCCAGGTGCTGCACGTTCGCCAGGGCGAGCACCCGGGGACGCTCCGGGACCTCGAGGTCGGTGCAGTGATGGCCGAGCGCGCGGGCCACCGAGTGGACGGCGTACTCGTGCTCCTCGAGGTCCTTGCCGCTGCCGAGCAGGGCCTCGGCCAGGCTGGCATCGGCCCGATCGTCCCCCTGGCGGCGGACGGTGCCGGCGAGCACCCGGCTGGTCACCAGGTCCCCGGTGCGACGCACGAGGAGCTCCGGGGTCGCCCCGACCAGGCCGTCGACACTGAAGGTCCAGCAGGAGGGGTAGCGCTGGGCCAGGTTCATGAGCAGGTGCCGTGGGTCCAGGACGCCATCGACGGTGGCGATGACGTCGCGGGCGAGGACGACCTTGTCCAGCTCCCCGCCGGTGATGCGGCCGATGGCGTCGGCGACGGACTGCTGCCACTCGATGGGGCTGCGCGAGCCCTGCGACCAGCGCACGGCGGTGGGCTGGTCGGGGACCGATGCGGCCCGCAGCATGCGCCGCGGGTCGGTCTCAGTGCCGATGGTGGTGATCCAGGCCTGCCCGGCCTTGCGGCCGATGATGACCTTCGGGACGACGACGACGGACGTGCCGGACTCGGGGTCGAAGGCGAAGGAGCCGAAGGCGACCGGGCCAGTGCCGGGCATCGCGACGGTGTCGTCGACCTCGGCCTGCTCGCACCACTGGGTCCACCACCGATGCGCGCGGCTGAATCGCTCAGGCCCGCGCACCTCAAGTCGCGCGGCCACGCCCCAGCCGACCAGCCCCTCCCCATTGCGGACCCACGCGACCGGGTCCTCAGCGGGCAGTCGCTCCAGCAGGGTGTGCGGGTCGGCGATCGGCCTGGTGCGGATGACGGGTCCGGCCTGGAGTGCGCGAACCGGTGCCGCCTGTGTCACGCAGGAGAGCGTAGGCGCTGCTGGCGAGTTCGGCAGTTCCAGCCCGGGGCCGGCACCGTCGACCTGCCGGGGCCCTGCCAGCGTGGCAGGATCGCCGGGTGAGCAGTGCGCAGCCGCGTCGCGCAGACCTGAGCAAGGCGCCCGAGCAGGTGGCGGCGATGTTCGACGAGGTTGCCGAGCGCTATGACCTCGCCAACGACGTCCTCGCGCTGGGCCAGACCAGGGCCTGGCGCACGGCCGTGCTGCGGGCCCTCGATCCGAAGGCGGGCCAGCGGATCCTCGACCTCGCGGCCGGGACCGGTACCTCCAGCGTCCCGTTCGCCAAGGCCGGCACCTTCGTGGTGCCGACCGACTTCTCGCTGGGCATGCTCCGCGTGGGCCGACGACGCCAGCCGGGCCTGTCGTTCGTCGCGGGAGATGCCCTGCGGCTGCCGTACCGCACCGGTGCCTTCGATGCGGTCACGATCTCCTTCGGCCTGCGCAATCTGGTGGATCCCGACGCGGGCCTGGCCGAGATGCGCCGGGTGGTGCGTCCCGGCGGCCGCTTGGTGATCTGCGAGTTCTCCCACCCGACCTGGGGGCCGTTCCGGACCGCGTACACCGAGTACCTCATGCGAGCCCTGCCGGCGGTGGCGACCAGGGTGGCCAGCAATCCCGAGGCCTACGTCTACCTCGCCGAGTCGATCCGGGCCTGGCCCGATCAGCGCGAGCTGGCCGCGCGCATCGCTGCCGCCGGGTGGGGGCGGGTGCAGTGGCGGGATCTCACCGGGGGCATCGTCGCCCTGCACCGGGCGGTCAATCCGCTGGACGGGCCCTGAGCCGAGCCTGGCCGGGCATCCCGGGCGACGGCTGCTCATCGCCATGCAGCGGGCCACTATGCTTCCCCCGGTCGTGAAGACGTTCACATGACACCCTGGCGCGGTCAGCCGATGCGAGGGGGCCGGCGGACGGCCGACGGCCGCATCCAGATCGCAGGTTCGACAGATCGCAGGTTCGACCCAAGGAGCCCTCGGTGAACGTCTACACGCCGATCCTGGTGCTCGGCATCCTGGCATTCGGCTTCGCGCTGTTCTCGGTCACGCTGGCGGGCTTCACCGGCCCGAAGCGGTACAACCGGGCCAAGCTCGCGGCCTATGAGTGCGGGATCGAGCCGACGCCGCAGCCGGTGGGCGGCGGGCGATTCGCGATCAAGTACTACCTGACCGCGATGCTGTTCATCGTGTTCGACATCGAGATCGTCTTCCTGTATCCCTGGGCGGTCGCCTTCGACCAGCTGGCCCTGTTCGGGTTGATCGAGATGGTGCTGTTCATCATTGCCGTGCTGGTCGTGTACGCCTACGTCTGGCGTCGTCGCGGCCTCGAGTGGGACTAGCCAGCAAGGCGGAGGAGACCGACATGGGCCTGGAAGAGAAGCTGCCGTCCGGCATCCTGCTGACGACGGTCGAAGGCGTTGCCGGGTATGCCCGCAAGGGCTCGCTCTGGCCGGCGACCTTCGGCCTGGCATGCTGCGCGATCGAGATGATGGCCGTGGGCGGGCCGCGGTACGACCTCGCCCGCTTCGGCATGGAGGTCTTCCGTGCCTCGCCCCGCCAGGCGGACCTGATGATCGTGGCTGGCCGGGTCAGCCAGAAGATGGCGCCGGTGCTGCGGCAGATCTACGACCAGATGCCGAATCCGAAGTGGGTGCTGGCGATGGGCGCATGCGCCTCCAGCGGCGGCATGTTCAACAACTACGCCATCGTGCAGGGGGTCGATCACGTCGTGCCGGTCGACATCTACCTGCCCGGCTGCCCGCCGCGGCCGGAGATGCTCATCGACGCGATCCTGGCCATCCACGACCAGATCCAGGACATGAAGCTCGGCGCGAATCGCAAGGCGCAGGTGCGCGAGCTCGAGGCCGCCGCGCTGGTCGCGACCCCCACGATCGAGATGAAGGGCCTGCTGGCATGAGCGATGCGACTGGCGCAGTCGCCCCGGTCGTACCCGAGGGAGCGGCCACCATCGATGTCGTCGAGGTCCGGCACGGAGCGTTCGGCGTCAGCGGCTCGGGCGATACCAGCGGCTTCGGCGGCCTGGTCGATCCGCGCGTCATGCCGGGCCCGTCGCAGCCGCCGTACGGGGGCTGGTTCGACGAGTTGGCCGAGGAGATGGCCCTGTGCCTGTCGGTCCGCGGCCTGCCGATGGCCTCCGCGGTCGAGAAGGTCGTCGTGGATCGCGGCGAGATCACGTTCTTCGTCGCGCGCGAGCACCTGGTCGGCTTCCTGTCGGCGATGCGGGACGAGCCGGGCCTGCGCTTCGAGCTCAGCAGTGGCGTCAGCGGGGTGCACTTCCCGGGGGACACCGGCCGCGAGCTGCATGCGGTCTACCACCTGCTGTCGATCACGCACAATCGCCGGGTACGCGTCGAGGTGACCTGCCCTGACGCCGACCCGCGCATCCCCTCGACGGTGTCGGTCTACCCGACGCACGACTGGCATGAGCGCGAGACCTACGACTTCTTCGGGATCGTCTTCGACGGCCACCCGGCCCTGGCCCGGATCGAGATGCCGGACGACTGGATCGGGCATCCCCAGCGCAAGGACTACCCCCTCGGCGGCATCCCGGTCGAGTACAAGGGCGCGACCACCCCGCCCCCGGATCAGCGGAGGTCCTACAACTGATGTCCACCGACAATGTCACGGTCGAGGGCAATCCGAGCGTGTCCGACGCGTTCGCTGACGCCGACCCGTACGCCGGCTCCTATGAGTCGAGCGAGGGCACCATCTACAACGTCGGCGGTGGCGACTGGGACACGATCCTGGCCGCCCCCGAGGGCGAGAAGGAGCGCCTGGTCGTCAACATGGGACCGCAGCATCCGTCGACGCACGGGGTGCTCCGCCTGATCCTGGAGCTCGATGGCGAGACGGTCACCGAGGCCCGGTGCGGCATCGGCTTCCTGCACACCGGCATCGAGAAGAACATGGAGTTCCGCTCCTGGGTGCAGGGCGTCACCTTCGTCACCCGGATGGACTACCTGTCGCCCATGTTCAACGAGACCGCCTACTGCCTGGCGGTCGAGAAGCTGCTCGGCATCACCGATCAGATCCCGAAGCGGGCCAGCGTCATCCGGGTGATGATGATGGAGCTGAACCGGGTGTCGTCCCACCTGGTCGCGCTGGCGACCGGCGGCATGGAGCTCGGCGCGCTGAGCGCCATGATCTTCGGCTTCCGCGAGCGCGAGACCGTGCTGGACATCTTCGAGGCGGTCAGCGGCCTGCGGATGAACAGCGCCTACATCCGGCCGGGCGGGGTCGCCAATGACCTGCCCGCCGACGGCGAGGCCAGGATCCGCGAGGGCATCAAGGTGCTGCGCAAGCGCTTCACCGACACCTCCGACCTGCTCGTGGGCAACAGCATCTGGATGGGCCGCACCTCGGGGGTTGGCTACCTCGACCTGACCGGCTGCATGGCCCTGGGCATCACCGGGCCCGTCCTGCGCGCGACCGGCCTGCCGCACGACCTGCGCAAGTCGCAGCCGTACTGCGGCTACGAGACCTACGAGTTCGACGTCATCACTGAGACCTCATGCGATGCGTACGGCCGATTCCTGATCCGGCTGCGCGAGATGAATGAGTCGCTGAAGATCGTGGAGCAGTGCCTGGACCGGCTGAAGCCAGGCCCGGTGATGGTGGAGGACAAGAAGATCGCCTGGCCGGCCCAGCTGGCCATCGGCAGCGACGGGCAGGGCAACTCCCTGGACCACATCCGCGAGATCATGTCCGAGTCGATGGAGGCCCTGATCCATCACTTCAAGCTGGTGACCGAGGGCTTCTCAGTCCCGCCCGGCCAGGCCTATGCCGCTATCGAGTCGCCGCGCGGCGAGCTGGGCTGCCATGTGGTCAGCGCAGGGGGCACCCGTCCCTATCGCGTGCACTTCCGCGATCCGTCGTTCACCAACCTGCAGGCGGTCGCGGCGATGTGCGAGGGCGGGCAGATCGCAGATGTCATCGCCGCAGTTGCCAGCATCGATCCGGTGATGGGCGGGGTCGATCGCTGAGGCGGCCGACCAGGACGAACGAGGACGAAGGAACCGACAGGCCAATGGCGATCAGTGAAGCAACGCGCGGTGAGCTGGCCGAGCTCGCGGCGAGGTATCCGCGCCCCCGCTCGGCCGTGCTGCCCATGCTGCACCTGGTGCAGAGCGTCGAGGGCGAGGTGACGACCGACGGCATCCATGCCTGCGCCGAGATCCTGGGCATCACGCCCGCTGAGGTCACCGCCGTGTCGACCTTCTACACGATGTACAAGCGCAAGCCGGTGGGCACGCATCACATCGGGGTGTGCATCAACACCATGTGCGGCCTGCTCGGTGGCGACGCGGTCTATGCGGCACTGCAGGAGCGCCTGGGGGCCGGCCACGACCAGCCGACCGCGGATGGCATGTTCTGGCTGGAGCGGATCGAGTGCCAGGCGGCCTGCACCCACGCGCCGGTGATGACAGTGGACTGGGAGTTCATGGACGACGTCACCCCGGCCTCTGCGATCGACGTCATCGACCGCCTCGAGCGGGGCGAGGTCGTGCAGTCAACGCGCGGGCCGGCAATCCGCAGCTTCGCCGCAACGGAGCGATCCCTCGCCTTCCCCGATGATGGCCTCGCGGATGAGGGCTCATCCGTCGACGACAAGATGCTCGCCGGCCTGCGGGTAGCGCGCGAGCGCGGGCAGGCAGCACCGGCGATCCCCAGCGGACAGGAGGGCTGATCCATGCCATTGACGCCCGTGATCACCGAGCACTGGGACGCTCCCGACCTCTACACGATCGACGGCTATCGCCGGTTCGGCGGGTACCGCGCGCTGCAGGCAGCGCTGCAGCAGGATCCGGATGCCATCATCGGCACCGTCAAGGACTCCGGCCTGCGCGGGCGAGGCGGCGCCGGCTTCCCGACCGGGATGAAGTGGGGATTCGTCCCGCAGAACGACGGCAAGGCGCACTACCTGGTGGTGAACGCGGACGAGTCCGAGCCGGGAGCCTGCAAGGACATCCCGATCATGATGGCCAACCCGCATGCCCTGGTCGAGGGCGTGATCATCACCTCGTACGCCATCCGGGCCAGCCATGCATTCATCTACATCCGCGGCGAGGTCCCCAATGCGGTGCGCAAGGTCGCCAATGCGGTGCGGCAGGCCCGCGAGGCCGGCCTGATCGGCAGCAACATCCTCGGCAGCGGCTTCGACCTCGAGGTGGTGGTGCACGCGGGCGCCGGGGCGTACATCTGCGGCGAAGAGACCGCGCTGCTGGACTCGCTGGAGGGCTATCGCGGCCAGCCCCGGCTCAAGCCCCCCTTCCCGGCCGTCGCCGGCCTGTATGCGTCCCCGACCGTGATCAACAACGTCGAGACGATCGCGAACATCCCCTACATCATCGACCGCGGGGTCGACTGGTTCCGGCAGTTCGGCACCGAGAAGTCCCCGGGCTTCAAGGTGTTCGCCGTCTCCGGCCATGTCAATCGCCCCGGCATCTACGAGGCCCCGCTGGGCATCACCATGGCCGAGCTGCTCGACTGTGCCGGCGGCATGCGTGATGGGCGGCCGGTGAAGTTCTGGCTGCCGGGCGGGTCATCGGTGCCGATGCTGACCGCTGAGCACCTGGACCTGCCGCTGACGTACGAGGACATGGCCGCCGCGGGCACCATGCTCGGCACCGGCACGCCGATGCTCTTCGACGACACCGTCAGCGTCGTCAAGGCCGTGACCCGCTGGCTGGAGTTCTACAAGCATGAGTCCTGCGGCAAGTGCACCCCGTGCCGGGAGGGTACCTACTGGATCACCGGCATGCTCGAGCGCTTCGAGCATGGCACGGGCGAGCCGGAGATGCTGGAGACGATCACCAGCGCCTGCCTGCAGATCGGGGGCCGCTCGTTCTGCGCCCTCGGCGACGCCGCCGCGACCCCGTACCCGGCCGCGATGAAGTTCTTCCGCGATGAGTTCATCGCGGCAACCAGTACCCCGGTCGACGAGACCTTCGATCCGGTGGCGTCCTACGTCTTCGCGGGAGCGGCAGCCCGATGACTATCACGAGCAATACCGGCGCCGAGGTCGCCAAGGCCGAGACCATCGCGGTCACCGTCGATGGCGTCGGGATCGAGGTACCCAAGGGCACCCTGGCGATCCGGGCCGCCGAGCTCCTCGGCATCGAGATCCCCAGGTTCTGCGATCACCCGCTGCTGGACCCGGTGGCAGCCTGCCGGGCCTGCCTGATCGAGGTCGAGGGCATGCCCAAGCCCCAGCCGGCCTGCGCCCAGGTGCTCAGCGACGGCATGCAGATCCGGACCCAGCAGTCATCCCCGGTAGCCCGGGAGGCCCAGGAGGGGGTGATGGAGTTCCTGCTCCTGAACCACCCGCTCGACTGCCCGGTCTGCGACAAGGGCGGGGAGTGCCCGCTGCAGAACCAGGCCATGCAGGTGGGCCGGCCCACCTCCCGCTTCGAGGAGGACAAGCGCACCTTCCCCAAGCCGATCAGCGTGAGCGCGCAGATCCTGCTCGATCGCGAGCGCTGCGTGTCCTGCGCCCGCTGCACCCGCTTCGCCGAGCAGATCGCCGGCGACCCCATGCTGGAGCTGCTCGAGCGGGGTGCCAAGCAGCAGGTCGGCACCGCTACTGATGAGCCCTTCGACTCGTACTTCTCCGGCAACACCGTGCAGATCTGCCCGGTCGGTGCCCTGACGAGTGCCGCCTACCGCTTCCGCTCCCGTCCCTTCGACCTGGTCTCCGTCCCCACGACCTGCGAGCACTGCGCCTCAGGCTGCTCGCTGCGGACGGACTCCCGCCGCGGCACGATCACCCGGCGCCTGGCATGGGAGGACCCAGCCGTCAACGAGGACTGGAACTGCGACAAGGGTCGATTCGCCTTCACGTACATGGCCCAGGGCCGCATCACCACGCCGATGGTCCGCGAGGACGGAGCCCTGCGTCCGGCGTCCTGGCCCGAGGCCATCGCTATCGCCGCACGCGGCCTGGCACAGGCCGGCAGCGGCGCAGGAGTGCTCGCCGGCGGTCGCCTCACCATGGAGGACGCCTACGGCTATGCCCGGTTCGCCCGCGCCGTCCTGGGCACCGACGACATCGACTTCCGCGCCCGCCAGTCGTCCGACGAGGAGGCGCAGTTCCTCGCGGCCCGGATCGCCGGCACGCCTGCGACGGTCACCTACGAGGCGCTGGAGCGCGCGCCGATCGTGCTGCTGGTCAGCCTGGAGCCCGAGGACGAGTCGCCGATCATCTTCCTGCGACTGCGCAAGGCCAGCCGCAGGCGCCCCGCGACGGTGGTCGCGATCTCCCCGGTACGCACGCGCGGGATGGACAAGATGGCGGCCACCTGGCTGCCGGCCGCGCCGGGTGCCGAGGCGGGCGTCCTCGACGAGATCATGTCCGGCGGAAGCTTGGCCGAGACGAGCATGGCCGAGCTGCGCGATCGACTGCAGGCGCCGGGCGCGGTGATCCTGGTCGGCGAGCGAGCCGCCGACGTACCCGGCCTGCTGTCCGCGGTGGCCCGCTTGGCCGATGCGACCGGAGCCGGCCTTGCCTGGGTGCCGAGACGAGCCGGTGAGCGAGGGGCTCTTGATGCAGGTGCCCTGGCCGGCCTGCTGCCAGGCGGACGCCCGCTGACCGACGCCGACGCCCGGGATGCCGTCGCCCGCGCCTGGGGGATCGATGCGGGCAGCCTGCCGACGGCCGCCGGCCGTCACGGCACGCCCTTGCTCCAGGCAGCAAGCCGGGGCGAGGTCGCGGCCTTGCTCGTCGGCGGGATCGAGTTCGCCGACTTCCCGGATCCATCGCTGGCGCGGGCAGCGGTGACGGCCACTGCATTCGTCGTCAGCCTGGAGCAGCGCCATACCGAGGTCACCGAGCTGGCCGATGTCGTGCTGCCGGTTGCAGTGGTCGCGGAGAAGGCCGGCACCTTCCTGACCTGGGAGGGCCGCCCGCGGCCCTTCGGCCAGGTCCTCCGCGAGGACCTCGCGATGTCCGACGCCGGCGTGCTGTCGATGATCGCCGCGGAGCTCGGGCAGCCGAGCCCTGGCGACGTGCCGGCGCTTCGGCGCGAGCTCGGCAGCCTGGGCCCATGGTCCGGCGCGCGGGCCACGACCCCCGGCGTGCCGGCCCAGGCGATCACGGCCCGGGCGGGCATCACCCTGGCGAGCTGGCGCCTGCTGCTGGACTCCGGCGCGATGCAGGAGGGCGAGCCGCACCTGGCTGCCACGGCGCGGCCGACGGTGGCCCGGCTGAGCGAGGCGACGGCCAGCCACGCTGGCCTGGCACCGGCGGCCTTGGTGACGGTCTCCGGCCCGCGCGGGTCGGTCACGCTTCCGTGGGAGCCAGCCGAGATGGTCGATGACGTGGTCTGGCTGCCCCTGCGATCACCGGGCTGCGGAGTCTTCGCCGACCTCGGCCAGGTCGTCGGCGGCGAGGTTGCCATCACCCCGGGAGGTGCTGCATGACCGGCTCGCAGTTCGGCCTGTTCGGCGTCGATCCGTGGTGGCTGGTGCTGCTGAAGGTCGTCGTCATCTTCGCCATGCTCGTGCTGCTCACGCTGTTCACCATCTGGTGGGAGCGCCGCGTGGTCTCGCGGATGCAGCATCGCATCGGCCCCAATCGCGTCGGGCCGTTCGGCCTGCTGCAGTCCTTGATGGACGGGTTCAAGCTCGCCCTCAAGGAGGAGATCATCCCCAAGGACGTCCACCTGGCCGTCTACTGGATCGCGCCGATCATCTCGGCCACCTGCGCCTTCATCGCCTTCGCGGTCATCCCGTTCGGGCCGACGGTCTCCATCTTCGGGGTCCAGACGCCCCTGCAGCTCACCGACTTCCCCGTATCGGTGCTCTACGTGCTCGCCATCGCGTCCATCGGCATCTACGGGGTGGTGCTGGCCGGGTGGTCATCCGGCTCCACCTACCCGCTGCTCGGCGGCCTGCGGTCCAGCGCGCAGATGATCTCGTACGAGATCGCGATGGGCCTGTCCTTCGTGGCGGTGTTCCTGTACGCCGGCTCGATGTCGACGTCCGCGATCGTGGCCGCGCAGCAGCCCATCTGGTATGCGGTCATCCTGCTGCCGAGCTTCCTGATCTACGCCACGGCGATGGTCGGCGAGACGAACCGCGCTCCCTTCGACCTGCCCGAGGCCGAGGGCGAGCTCGTCGGCGGATTCCACACCGAGTACTCCTCGCTGAAGTTCGCCCTGTTCTTCCTCGCCGAGTACATCAACATGGTGACGGTCTCGGCACTGGCGACGACCCTGTTCCTCGGGGGATGGATCGCGCCCTGGCCGCTGTCGCTGTGGGAGGGGGCCAATCAGGGCTGGTGGCCGATCCTGTGGTGGCTGATCAAGGTGCAGATCTTCATCTTCGTGTTCATCTGGCTCCGGGGCACCCTGCCCAGGCTGCGCTACGACCAGTTCATGCGATTCGGCTGGAAGGTGCTCATCCCGGTCTCGATCGGCTGGATCCTGGTGGTGGCCGTGGCGCGGGTCTTCCGCGACCAGGTGACCTTGGACAACTCCCGGCTCCTGATCGGCGGCGCTGCCGCCATCGTCCTGCTGCTCGGCGTGTCCTGGCTGGTGCAGTGGCGGATCGACCGGAAGGCCGAGGCGAGGCAGCGCCAGGAGGCCGAGCGGGCTGCCGCGACCTTCGACCCGATGGCCGGTGGCTTCCCCGTCCCGCCGATGCCAGGGCAGCAGGCGGCCCTGGGATCACGCCGAGCGTCATCCGGCAGCACGATCGTGCAGGAGCGAACTGATCCCCCACCAGCGCAGGAGGCCATCGATGGCTGACCTTCCCCAGCCCGTGCGCGGGTTCGGGGTCACCTTCCGGACGATGTTCAAGCGGGTCGTCACGGAGCAGTACCCCGAGGACAAGGACAAGTACCCGCCCAAGCCGCGCTTCCATGGCCGCCATCAGCTGAACCGCTGGCCGGATGGCCTGGAGAAGTGCGTCGGCTGCGAGCTGTGCGCGTGGGCCTGCCCGGCCGACGCGATCTTCGTCGAGGGCGCCGACAACACCGACGAGGCCAGGTTCTCGCCCGGCGAGCGCTACGGCCGGGTCTACCAGATCAACTACCTGCGCTGCATCTTCTGCGGGCTGTGCATCGAGGCATGCCCGACCCGTGCCCTGACGATGACCAACGAGTTCGAGCTCGCTGACGCCAGCAGGGCCGACCTCATCTACGAGAAGCAGGATCTCCTGGCACCGGTCCTCCCCGGCATGCTCGCCCCGCCCCATCCGATGGCCCCCGGCACCACCGAGCGCGACTACTACGCGAACCGGATCAAGGGTGCGGTGCCGGATCAGGCGGCTGGCAGCCCAGCAGGGCAGGAGGGGTCATGAGCGAGGGGATCAACCTCGGCGAAACGATCGTCTTCTGGGTCTGCGCCGGCCTGGCGACCCTCGGCGCCCTGGGCCTGGTGCTCTCGCGCAAGGCGGTGCACAGCGCGCTGTGGATGGCCCTGACGATGATCAACCTTGCCATCCTCTACGTGGCCAATTCGGCGCCCTTCCTGGGCATGGTGCAGGTGATCGTCTACACCGGCGCGGTGATGATGCTGTTCCTGTTCGTGCTCATGGTCGTCGGCGTCGATGCCTCCGACTCCCTGATCGAGACGATCAAGGGGCAGCGCGCGGCCGGCGTCCTGCTGGGCCTGGCCCTGGGCGTGCTGATGGTGTGGGGCATCGGCAGCGCCCTGGCCGGTGTGGCCCCCGCTGGCCTGGAGCGTGCCAACGAGATCGACGGGGGCAACGTCCAGGGCATCGCGCGGATGATCTTCACCGACTACCTGGTGGCCTTCGAGGCGACCTCGGCCCTGCTCATCACGGCAGCGATGGGCGCGATGGTGCTCGCCCACCGCGAGCGCTGGGCGGCCCGACCGACCCAGGAGCAACTGTCGAAGGCGCGCTTCCTGTCCGGTGAGCATCCGGGCAACAAGCCCAGCCCGGGCATCTACGCGCGGCACAACGCGGTCGACACCCCAGCACTGCTGCCGGACGGCACTCCAAGCGAGCTCAGCGTGCCGAGGCCGCTGCGGGCGCGGGGCGACGTGCGACCAGTCGACCATGCCGACATGACCGAGATCGCCGAGATCGAGGAGGTGGACGCCACGTGAATCCAGCCAACTACATCGTCCTGTCCGCCGTCCTGTTCAGCATCGGAGCCATCGGCGTGCTCGTGCGCCGAAACGCCATCGTGGTGTTCATGTGCGTGGAGCTCATGCTCAATGCGGCCAACCTGGCGTTCGTGGCATTCGCTCGGATGAACGGCAACCTCGACGGCCAGGTGGTCGCCTTCTTCGTGATGGTGGTCGCCGCAGCAGAGGTGGTCGTCGGCCTGGCCATCATCGTGCAGATCTTCCGAACGAGGCGCTCGGCATCGATCGATGAGCCGAACCTGCTGAAGTACTAGGACAAGGACGAACGTGGAACAGATCATGCCGGCTACCGGCGCGTTCTCGCTGATCTGGGTGCTCATCGCGCTCCCGTTGGCGGGTGCGGCGGTCCTGCTCCTGGGCGGCAGGATGACGAACAAGTGGGGCCCGTACCTCGGCGTGCTGACGGTTGTCGGATCCGCCGCCCTGGGTGTCGTCATGCTCCTGCAGATGATGGGCCTGCCCGCGGAGGACCGATCCATCCAGCAGGTCGCCTATCGCTGGGTCTTCGCCGACGGCCTGAGCGTCGACATGGCATTCCGCCTGGACCAGCTCTCCATGGTCTTCGTCCTGCTCATCACGATCGTCGGCTCGCTGATCCATGTCTACTCGCTCGGCTACATGGAGCACGACCCGGACCGGCGCAAGTTCTTCGGCTACCTCAACCTCTTCGTTGCCGCGATGCTCCTGCTGGTGCTGGCCAACAACTACCTGCTGCTGTACGTGGGCTGGGAGGGAGTCGGCCTGGCCAGCTACCTGCTCATCGGGTTCTGGCAGGTCAAGCCCAGTGCGGCTGCCGCGGCGAAGAAGGCCTTCATCATCAACCGGGTCGGCGATGTCGGCCTGGGCCTGGCGATCATGGTCATGTTCGTGACCTTCGGCTCGGTGACCTTCGCCGATGTGTTCGGCCAGGCCAGTGCCGCGAGCGAGGGCACCCTCACCGCCATTGGCCTGCTGCTGCTGCTGGCCGCCTGCGGCAAGAGCGCGCAGTTCCCGCTGCAGGCCTGGCTGCTCGATGCCATGGAGGGCCCGACCCCGGTCTCAGCGCTGATTCACGCGGCGACGATGGTCACCGCGGGCGTGTACCTCATCGTGCGCAGCAATGCGATCTTCGACCGTGCCGTGTGGGCGGCGACCGCCGTCGTCGTGGTCGGCCTCATCACGGTCTTCATGGGCGCGATCATCGGCTCGGCGAAGGACGACATCAAGAAGTCGCTGGCCGGCTCCACGATGAGCCAGATCGGCTACATGATCACCGCAGCGGGGCTCGGCCCGATCGGATACGTCTTCGCGATCTTCCACCTGCTCACCCATGGCGTGTTCAAGGCCGGGCTCTTCCTCGGCGCCGGGTCGGTCATGCACGGGATGAACGACGGGGTCAACATGCGCCGCTACGGCGCACTGCGCAAGGTCATGGTCATCACCACGATCACGTTCTTCATCGGCTACCTCGCGATCATCGGCATCCCGCCATTCGCCGGCTTCTGGTCCAAGGACGAGATCATCCACGCGGCGTTCGAGAAGGGCCCGGTCATCGGCGCCCTGCTCATCCTCGGTGCCGGGATCACCGGCTTCTACATGTCGCGCATGGTCGCGATGACCTTCTTCGGCAAGGCCAGGTGGGAGGACGATGTCCACCCCCATGAGTCCAAGGCCGTGATGACCATCCCGCTGATCATCCTGGCCATCGGGTCCACCGTCCTGGGCATGGCCCTGCTGTTCTGGGGTCATATCGAGGAGTGGCTCGAGCCGGTCACCGGGATCGCGACCGCGCCATCGCCGCTGTCGACGGCCGCGACGATCGGCATCTCGCTGGCCTTCGTGATCGTCGGTGCCAGCATCGGCTGGATCATGTACCTGCGGCGGGAGGTGCCCATCACCGCACCCCGCGGCTCGCTGCTCACCCGCGCGGCCCGGCGCGACCTGTACGGCGATGACGTGAATGAGGTTCTCGTGGTCCGGCCGTCCTACTGGCTGTCCCGGGTACTGGTCTGGTTCGACCGAGCGTGGGTCGATGGCTTCGTCAACGGCATTGCCGCCTTCGTCGGAGGGTTCTCCGGCCGGCTGCGGCGCTATCAATCCGGGTTCGCCCGCTCGTATGCCCTGTCGATGGTGGGTGGCGCCGTCCTGGTCGTCCTCGCTCTGCTCCTGGTGAGGCTCTCGTGAACACAGTCCCCTGGCTGACGATCCTCGGCGCGGTGCCGCTGGTCGGCAGTGCCGTGGTTGCGCTGCTCCCGAAGGGCCGCGACCTGATCGCCAAGCAAGTGGCCCTGGTCTTCTCGCTGGCCACCCTGGCGCTGACGATCGTCGTCGCCCTGCAGTTCGACGGCGGATCCTCCCAGCCGTTCCAGTTCATCGAGTCGGTGCCCTGGATCCCGGCGTTCGGCATCTCCTACGGCCTGGGGGTCGATGGCATCGGCCTGGTCCTCATCGCCCTTGCGGCAACGCTCGTCCCGGTCGTCATCCTCGCTGGATGGCGCGATGTCGAGGACACCCCCGATGCGCGGGGCAGCGTGAAGGGCTACTTCGCCCTCATCCTGGCCCTGGAGACGACCATGATCGGCGTCTTCGCAGCCACGGACGTGTTCCTGTTCTATGTCTTCTTCGAGGTCATGCTCGTCCCGACGTACTTCCTGATCGGCCGCTATGGAGGCCCGCAGCGCTCCTACGCGGCGGTGAAGTTCCTGCTCTACAGCCTGCTCGGCGGCCTGTTCATGCTGGCCGCGATGATCGGCCTGTACGTCGTGTCCGCGCAAGGCGGACAGGGCACCTTCAACTGGTTCGACCTCGCCGGGATGGACATCGACCCGACCACGCAGAAGATGCTGTTCCTGGGCTTCTTCTTCGCCTTCGCCATCAAGGCTCCGCTGTGGCCCTTCCACACCTGGCTGCCCGATGCCGCTGGCGCGGCGAAGCCGGGCACTGCCGTGCTGCTGATCGGCGTGCTCGACAAGGTCGGCACCTTCGGCATGATCCGGTACTGCCTGCCGATCTTCCCGGCGGCCAGCGAGTTCTACGCCCCGGTGATCATCGCGCTGGCGCTGGTCGGGCTGTTCTACGGAGCCTTCGTGGCACTGGGCCAGGGCGACATGAAGCGCCTGTTCGCCTATTCGTCCATGTCGCACTTCGGCCTCATCGTGCTCGGCATCTTCGTGTTCACCACGATCGGCCAGAGCGGATCGGTCGTCTACATGGTCGCCCACGGCCTGTCGACCGCCGCCCTGTTCCTGGCGGCTGGCTTCCTGATGCAGCGCAATCGCGGGTCAAGCCTGATCGCCGACTACTCGGGCGTCAACAAGGCGGCCCCGGTCCTTGCTGGATTCTTCCTGTTCGGGGCCCTGGCCACCCTGGCCTTGCCCGGCCTGGTCTCCTTCATCGGGGAATTCATGGTGCTCCTGGGCTCCTTCCAGCGCTTCCTGTGGGTCGGTGCGATTGCGACCCTGGGGATCGTGATCACGGCGGCCTACGCCCTGCGCCTGTACCAGCGGACGATGACCGGCCCAGTCGGCCCCGGCCTGGAGGGCATCGGCGACCTCAGGGGACGGGAGATCACCGCGCTGATGCCGGTCGTGGCCCTGACGATCCTGCTCGGCCTGTACCCCGCTCCGGTGCTCAACGTCGTGAATCCGGCGATCGACAACGTCATGTCCAGCATCGGCGCCACCGATCCGGCCCCCGTGCTCGGTAGTACCGGCACTTCGAGCGAAGGGACCGAGCAGTGAGCGCCCCCGCGTTCGGCATGCACCTAGCGGACGTCGTTCCGTTCAACCTGCCTTCCATCGACTATCGGTTGATCGCGCCCATTCTCATCCTGATGGGAGCCGGCCTGCTGTCGGTACTGGTCGAGGCCTTCATCCCGCGTCGCGGTCGGCGACCGGTCCAGCTCATCGTGGTGTTCGTCGCGCTGCTGGCGGCCTTCGCGATGGTGCTGGCCGCCGCCGGCAGCCGGGCCGTCACCGCCGAGGGCTCGATCGCCATCGACGGCCCGGGCCTGCTGCTGCAGGGCACCTTGCTCCTGGTCGCGCTGCTGGCGGCCATGCTGATGGCCGAGCGGATGGTGGATCCCAGCGGCGATGCCTTCGCTCCGCGGGCCTCCACGCTGCCGGGCTCGGAGGATGAGCGCCAGTTCACCCAGCGCGGCTACCTGCAGACCGAGATCTGGCCGCTGTTCTGCTTCTCGGTGAGCGGCATGCTGCTGTTCGTGGTCTCCAACGACCTGCTCATCATGTTCGTCGCGCTGGAGATCATGTCGCTGCCCCTGTATCTCCTGGCTGGCATGGCGCGTCGGCGCCGCCTGCTGTCGCAGGAGGCCGCCATGAAGTACTTCCTGCTCGGTGCGCTCTCATCGGCCTTCTTCCTGTATGGATCCGCGCTGCTCTACGGGTTCAGCGGCTCGATCGACCTGCCGGTGATCGCTGACCAGATCACGGCCAAGCCCTCGCAGTCCTGGCTGCTGATGATCGGGGCTGCCTTCGTCCTGATCGGTCTGCTGTTCAAGGTCGGGGCGGTGCCCTTCCACCAGTGGGTCCCGGATGTCTACCAGGGCTCGCCGACCCCGGTCACCGGCTTCATGGCCGCGACGGTGAAGATCGCAGCGTTCGGGGCCCTGCTGCGGGTGCTGTACGTCGCCCTGGGCGGGCTGCAATGGGACTGGGCCCCGATGCTGTGGATCATCGCGATCCTGACGATGGTCGTGGGATCGGTGATCGCCATCACCCAGACCGACATCAAGCGAATGCTCGCCTACTCGTCCATTGCCCAGGCAGGGTTCATCCTCGTCGGGGTGGTCGCCGCGACCCGGGAGGGCCTGGCCAGCGCGCTGTTCTACCTGATCGCCTACGCCTTCACCACGATCGGCGCCTTCGCGGTGATCGCCATGGCGCGCGACTCCTCCGGGGAGGCCACCCACCTGTCCCGGTGGGCCGGCCTGGGCCGCAAGTCGCCGATCGTCGCAACCGCCTTCACGATCTTCATGCTTGCCCTGGCGGGTATCCCGCTGACGAGCGGCTTCATCGCCAAGTTCAGTGTCTTCACCGCGGCGATCGCGGCGGGTGACACCTGGCTGGTCATCGTCGCCGTCCTGGCCTCGCTGGTCGCCGCGTTCTTCTACCTGCGGGTCGTGGTGTTGATGTTCTTCGCCGAGCCGGGCCCGGAGACCGCCACCGTCGCGGTGCCCTCGGTCTTCACGACGGTAGCCCTGGCGGCGGGCGCCACGGTGACCGTGGTGCTTGGCGTCGTCCCCCAGCCCGTGCTGGAGATGGTCGCGAATGCCGATGTCTTCATCCGGTAGTACCGTGCTGGCATGAGCCCGCAACCGCTGGATCTGCTTACGCCTGATCCTGCGCTTGAGGCTGCCCTGACCGCTGGCCTGGCCCAGGTGGAGGATGCCCTCCATCGGGCGGTCCAGAGCGATTACCCCTTCGTAACCGAGGCCTCCACCCATCTGGTCGATGCCGGCGGCAAGCGCTTCCGGCCGTTGCTGGTGCTGCTCGCGAGCCAGTTCGGCGAGCCCGGCCGCCGCGAGGTCATCGATGCCGCGGTGGTCGTGGAGCTGACCCACCTGGCAACCCTGTATCACGACGACGTGATGGACGAGGCGACCTTGCGCCGCGGCGCTGCCTCGGCGAATGCCCGCTGGGACAACACGGTCGCCATCCTCACCGGGGACTTCCTGTTCGCCCGGGCCTCGGACATCCTGGCCGACCTGGGCCCGGAGGCGGTGCGCATCCAGGCGCGCACCTTCGAGCGCCTGTGCACCGGGCAGATCCGCGAGACGGTCGGCCCGGAGCAGGGGATGGATCCGGTCAAGCACCACCTGCAGGTCCTCAGCGACAAGACCGGCTCCCTCATCGCCACGTCCGGTCGATTCGGCGCGATGATGTCAGGTGCCGAGCCGGCGACGATCGAGATCATGTCGAACTTCGGCGAGGCGATCGGGGTCGCCTTCCAGCTGGCCGACGACCTCGTCGACATCACCTCGGAGTCCATGCAGTCGGGCAAGACCCCGGGAACCGACCTCCGCGAGGGCGTACCCACCCTGGCAGGGCTCATCGCCCTCACCAGCCCGGCATCCCAGGATGCCCGGCTGCGCGACCTGCTCGGCCGGCCGCTGCCGCTGGACGCCGAGCACGCCGAGGCACTGGACCTGCTGCGGGCGCATCCTGCCGTCGAGGAGGCCCGGGCTGAGGCCCGGCGATGGGCGGCGGACGCACGCCAGCAACTCGCGGGGCTGCCCGATGTGCCCGCTCGCGCTGCCCTGGAGCTGCTCTGCGACTACGCGGTGACCCGAACCGGCTGAGCCGGCCTGCGGCACGACCGACTCACCAGATCGACCACCCGGCATCGACCATGATCTCCTGACCGGTGATCCATGCGCCGGCATCGCTTGCCAGCAGGGCCACCGCTCCCTTGACATCCTGCGGGACGCCGGTGCGCTGCAGGGCGTTCATCGTGCGGAAGATCTCCACCTGCTCGGGATCCACTCCAGGGGGCGGGATCTGCCCCAGGCAGATGCAGTTCACGTTGATGCCGCGCTCGCCCCACTCGGCTGCCAGGGCCCGGGTGAGGTTCGGCACGCCCGCCTTGGTCGCCAGATACGGCGCCCCGGACCGCTGGAAGCGAGGGGTGTACGTGCGCGGGTTCATCGCCAGCCGGGACCCGATGGACCCGATGGTGATGATCGAGCCGCGACCTGCGGGCAGCATCGCCTTGGCGGCCTCCTGGGCGCACACGTAGGTGCTGACGAGGTTCATCTCGAAGGCCGCGTAGAACTCGTCCAGCGGCCCGTCCGGGGGATGACGCGTGGTGCGATGCCCGCCGGCATTGGCGACCATGATGTCCAGCCGGCCGTGGTCGGCCATCACCTGCCCGACGGCCGCAGCGACCTGACCCTCGTCCGTGGCATCGCAGCCCAGGCCGGTGACCTGCAGGCCGCGATCACGGAACTGCTCGGCCACCTCCAGGCACAGCTCGCGCCTTCGGGAGGCAATGTAGACATGCGCGCCGAGCTCGGCGAGCGACTCGGCGAATGCCGTGCCCAGGTGCGTCCCGCCTCCGGTCACGATGGCGGTCCGCCCGGTCAGGTCGAACAGCTGGTGGATGCTCCGCGGCGGTGCCTGGCTGGTCATGGTGGCAAGTATTCCCTGGGGATGCCTGCCTGCGAGTCCCTTCGCCGATCCCTAGTCGGGCTCGGCGACCTCCAGGGCCGTGCCGATCGAAGGGGTGCGCTCCGTGCGGGAGCGCCGCCAGGCATCGATGCCGAAGATGACCAGGGCGAACCAGATGATGGCGAAGCCCGCCCAGCGACTGCCGGTCATGGCCTCCCCGAAGCCGAAGACGCCGATGAGGAAGATGACGCTGGGAGTGAGGTACTGCAGGATGCCGAGGACCGACAGCGGCACCCGGGTTGCGGCGGAGTTGAAGGCGAGCAGGGGGATGACGGTGATCGGCCCAAGCAGGATGAGCAGCATGCTGATGCCGGCCCCATCCCGGACGAAGGAGGCGGTGGAGGCCACCTCGCTGATGATGAGGAATCCTGATGCGATCGGCAGCAGGACGGCCGTCTCGACCGCCATGGCCGGGATTGCCTTCGCCCCCACGAGCTTCTTCAGCAATCCGTAGGAGCCGAAGCTGAAGGCAAGTGCCAGTCCGATCCAGGGGATCTGGCCGTAGCTCCAGGTGAGCTCAAGCACGGCGACGAGGGCGATACCGATCGCCAGCCACTGCAGCGGCCGAAGCCGCTCCTTCAATACCAGCACGCCCAGGCCCACGCTGACCATCGGGTTGATGAAGTAGCCCAGGGATGACTCCACCACCTGGTCGGTGCTGACGGCGTAGACGTACGTCCCCCAGTTGATCGCCACGAACACCGCGGCGCCCGCCAGCATGAGGATGGTCCGGCGCGAGCGGATGATCGCCGACACCTCGCCCCAGGAGCGGGTGACGATCACGATGCCGGCCAGCAGGACGAACGACCAGACGATGCGGTGCGCCAGGATCTCCAGCGGCGAGACGGAGTCCAGCAGGGCGAAGTAGACAGGGAACACGCCCCACAGGCCGTAGGCGATGACCGCGTAGCCCAGCCCCGCGCGGAATCTGGAACGTCCCTCGGCCGACGTCGGGTCGGCCGAGGCGGGACTCAGGAGACCACCCAGGTATCGGAGCCGTTGATCAGGGCCTGCAGGTCGCCCGGGCCACGTCGGTCGATGATCTGGTCGATCTGCTCGCGGACCAGCCGGTCGTAGCTCGGTCGCTGAACGTCGCGGAAGACCCCGATGGGCGTATTCACGAGGCTGACCGGATTGGCCAGGCGAGACAGCGCGAACGCCAGTCCTGGGTCCTCGGCATGGGCGTCGTGCCGCAGGATCTCCGACTCGCCGGCCTCGGCGACGTCGACCACGGCGAGGTGCCCGTCCGACAGGCGGACCACCCCCTTGCTGAGATCCGCGCCGAACCGGATGGGCTCCCCGTGCTCCAGGCGCATCATCAGGTCGTCACGGGTGTCGGCGTCCTTCAGCGGCTCCCAGGCGCCATCGTTGAAGATATTGCAGTTCTGGTAGATCTCGACCAGGGCGGCTCCCTCATGGGCCGCCGCGGCCCGCAGGATCTCCGTCATGTGCTTGCGATCGGAGTCCATTGTGCGTGCCACGAAGGTGGCCTCCGCCCCGAGGGCGACGGAGACCGGATTGAAGGCGTAGTCCAGCGACCCTTCGGGGGTCGACTTGGTGATCTTGCCCTGCTCGGAGGTCGGGGAGTACTGGCCCTTGGTCAGGCCGTAGATGCGGTTGTTGAACAGCAGGATCTTCAGGTTCACGTTGCGGCGCAGGGCGTGGATGAGGTGGTTGCCGCCGATGCTCAGCGCATCGCCGTCACCGGTGATCACCCAGATCGACAGGTCCGGCCGGCTCACCGCCAGGCCCGTTGCGATGGCCGGTGCCCGGCCGTGGATGGAGTGCATCCCGAAGGTGTTCATGTAGTAGGGAAAGCGCGATGAGCACCCGATGCCGGAGATGAAGACGATGTTCTCCCGGGCCAGGCCGAGCTCGGGCAGGAAGCCCTGCACGTTCGACAGGATCGAGTAGTCGCCGCATCCCGGGCACCACCGGACCTCCTGATCGGACTTGAAGTCCTTGGCCGACTGGGCGACCTCGCTCTTGGGTACCAGGCTGAGGGCCGGGAAGGTGTCAGTCATCGCTCACTCACCTATCGATCGTTCGCCGGTTGGGCAGGCTCGGGCGGGCATCACATGGTCTCGGCGGCCGCGGCGATCGCGTCCACCAGCTCGGAGGACTTGAAGGGCATGCCGCGCACCTGGTTGATGCCCTGGATATCGACCAGGTACTTCGCGCGGAGCAGCATTCCCAGCTGGCCCAGGTTCATCTCCGGGACGAGCACCTTGCGATAGGAGCGCAGGACATCGCCGAGATTGCGCGGGAAGGGGTTCAGGTGCCGCAGGTGCGCCTGCGCGACGTTCAGGCCACCCCGCCGGGTGATCTCGCAGGCTGCGCCGATCGGCCCGTAGGTCGAGCCCCAGCCGAGCACGAGAATCTCGGCAGCGCCGGACGGGTCGTCGACCACCAGGTCGGGGATCGTCGCCGCGATGCCGTCGACCTTCGCCTGGCGCAGGTGCACCATCCGGTCGTGATTCTCCGGGTCGTAGGAGATGTTGCCGGTGCCGTCGGCCTTCTCGATCCCGCCGATGCGGTGCTCCAGGCCCTTGGTGCCCGGGACGGCCCACGGCCGGGCGAGCGTCTCCGGATCGCGCAGGTAGGGCCAGAAGGCGGCCGTTCCGTCCTCGCTCACGTGATTGGGCTCGGTCGCGAAGTTCGGGTCGATCGTCGGCAGGTCAGCCACGGAGGGCACCAGCCATGGCTCGGATCCGTTCGCGATGTAGCCGTCCGAGAGCAGGAAGACGGGGGTGCGGTACTCGACCGCGATGCGCGCGGCCTCCAGCGCGATGGCGAAGCAGTCGGACGGGGACTGCGGTGCGACGATCGGCACGGGCGACTCGCCATTGCGGCCGAACATGGCCTGCAGGAGGTCGGACTGCTCGGTCTTGGTCGGCAGCCCGGTGGACGGCCCGCCGCGCTGCACGTCGACCACGATGAGCGGGAGCTCCAGGGAAACCGCCAGTCCAATGGCCTCGGACTTCAGGGCGACTCCCGGGCCGGAGGTGGTCGTGACCGCAAGTGCCCCGCCGTAGGCGGCGCCGAGGGCTGCGCCGATGCCGGCGATCTCGTCCTCCGCCTGGACGGTCATGACACCGAAGTTCTTGTGCTTGCTGAGCTCGTGCAGGATGTCGGACGCGGGAGTGATGGGGTACGAGCCGAGGAACAGGGGCAGGCCCGACTGCTGGGAGGCCGCGATCAGGCCCCAGGCCAGGGCCGGGTTGCCCATCACGTTCCGATACCGGCCGCCGGGGAGGTCTCCGGCCTTCGCCACCTCGTACTGGACGCTGAAGGACTCCGTCGTCTCGCCGAACGACCAGCCGGCCTCGAACGCGGCCAGGTTCGCCGCGAGGATCTCCGGCTTGCTGGCGAACTTCTTCTTCAGGAACGCGCGGGTGCCGTCAGCGCCACGCGAGTAGAGCCAGGAGAGCATGCCCAGGGCGTACATGTTCTTCGCCCTCTCAGCCTCCTTCTTGGTGATGCTGAACTCCTTGAGGGCCTCGACGGTCTGCGAGGTCAGCGCGATGGCGTGCACGCTGTAGGCCTCCAGCGTGCCGTCCTCGAGCGGGTTGCTGGCATAGCCGACCTTCTCCAGGTTGCGCTTGGTGAACTCGTCGGTGTTGACGATGAGATCCGATCCGCGGGGCAGGTCCTTCAGGTTGGCCTTGAGGGCCGCGGGGTTCATGGCGACCAGGACGTTGGGGGCATCGCCGGGGGTGGTGATGTCGTGATCGGCGAAGGCGAGCTGGAAGGCCGAGACCCCGGGGACGGTGCCGGCTGGGGCCCGGATCTCGGCCGGGAAGTCCGGCAGGGTCGACAGGTCGTTGCCCAGGCCGGCCGTCTCGGAGGTGAACCGGTCTCCGGTGAGCTGCATGCCATCGCCGGAATCGCCGGCGAAGCGGATGACCACACGGCTGAGCTGGACGACTTGCTTGGTCACGACGGTCATCCTTCACTTGCGATCCTGTGAGGGCATCACCCTAAACCCGGCCGGGATGCCAGTACAGACCGAAGCGCCGGTGGCTCGGCTGGCCGACCCCGAGGCCAGCTGGCCCTAGCCTTGGCGGATGCGCGTGCGCCTGGCCGGCGAGCCGGTGATCGTGGTCGAGCTGACCCACCTGAGCCTGGCCTGCTGTGCGCTGGAGGTGGAGGCAGCCCTGCGCGAGGGCCTGATGCCCGAGGAGCCCGACGGGCCGCCCGGCGCGGCCCGGGATGTGGACGGTCATGTGCTCCTCGTAGCCGGGACGGTCACCGAGGCGCTGGTGCCGGCCGTGCGCGCCGCCTGGGAGCGCCTGCCGGAGCCGAGGTTCGTGATGTCCTTCGGCGCCTGCGCGAACTCCGGCGGCCCCTACTGGGATGCCTCCACGGTTCGCTCCGGCGTCGATCGGGATCTCCCCGTCGGGGCGTACGTGCCCGGGTGCCCGCCGCGGCCGGATTCCCTGGCCGCTGCCATCCGCTCGCTGCTCGGCAGCACCGCCCAGCGGATGCCAGCGTGACCGCCGTCGGGGCAGGTGCGCCGCCCGGGCCGGGGGCGGCGATCCCCGAGGTCCCGGCCAGCGCATGGGAGCAGGCCCTGCGGGAGCTCTCGGAGGCCGGCTTCGACTGCCTCGACTTCCTGACGGCCGTTGATCGAGGCCACTGCCGGCAGGTCATCGCCCGGATACGGCGATCGGCCGACTGGCAGGCCGCCATGGTGTCGACGCAGGTGGCAGCGGCAGCGCCCGTGCTGGCCAGTGCGACGGGCGTCTTCCCCGGGGCTTCCTGGCATGAGCGGGAGACTGCGGAGATGTTCGGCATCGAGTTCGAGGGCCTGGCGGACAGCCGGCCGCTGCTCCTGCGGGCGCAGCCCGCCAAGCCGCCCCTGCTGCGCGGGGAGTTCCTGCCGGCACGGGTGGCCAGGCCGTGGCCCGGTGCGGCTGAGCCGGAGGTGGGCGCCGATGGCCGGCGTGCGGGCAACCCCTCGCGGCGGCGGCAGCGGCCCCTGGGCGTCCCCGATGAGCCGGCGCAGGGGCGCCCATGATGACGCCGGAGCCCGCGCACGGCGCGATCGGCCTGGATCCGCAGGCCTGCACGAGCTGCATGCTGTGCGTCCGGGAGTGCCCGACCTGGTGCATTGAGCTGGGCAGTCACACCGAAGAGGTCAGCGATCCGGGTGCGCGGCGTCCGCGAACCGTGAACGTCCTGGATTCCTTCGCCATCGACTACGGCCTGTGCATGTACTGCGGCATCTGCATCGAGGTATGCCCCTTCGATGCCCTGGCCTGGTCGCCCGATGCTGCCGACCCGACGGCCGACCCCGGGGGACTGGTGCTCGGGATCGATCAACTGCGCGGGTGGTTCGCCACCCCTAGCGATAGTTGACGAACTGGGTCGCGAAGTCGAGATCCGCCTCGCGGACGAGCTGCTGGACTGCCTGCAGGTCATCGCGGCTCTTGCTCGTCACCCGCAGCTCCTCGCCCATCACCTGCGTCTTGACGCTCTTGGGGCCCTCGTCGCGGATCAGCTTGGCGAGCTTCTTCGCCTGCTCGGAGCTGATGCCCGCCTTGAAGGTGCCGGAGATCTTGGTCTCCTTGCCCGAGGGCCGCGGGTCGCCGGCCTCGAATGACTTCAGGCTCAGGCCTCGCTTGACGATCTTCTCGCGGAACACCTCCAGGGCGGCCTTGGCACGCTCCTCGGTGCTGGAGCTGATCTCGACGCCCAGCTCGCCCTTCCACTCGATGGTGGTGTCGGTGTTCTTGAAGTCGAACCGGGTGGCGAGCTCCTTGGCGGCCTGGTTGAGGGCGTTATCGGCCTCCTGCCGGTCGACCTTGGACACGATGTCGAAGCTGCTGTCAGCCACCTTGCCTCCTCGCCCCTGTGCTGCCGGCAATCGAACGGCCTCAGCCGAATTGCCCGTGGAGCCCATTGTGCCCGGTGCGGTGTGCGCTCGCGGCAGGTGCCCGCATCGCAGCGTGGCCGGTCCCGGCTCGGTCCCGGGTCAGTCATGACCGTCGGGTGCGGTACGCAACCGGGCACACTGGCCAGCAGGGCCAGCTCGAGCAGGGCCGGTGCGTCGCGATCGTGGGGGCGAATCACGTAGGGCGAATCACATAGGAAGGTGGCTCCGGTGAACACGACCGGGAGATTCCAGGGGATGACGGCGATCGTGACCGGAGCGGGCTCGGGGATCGGCAAGGCAACCGCGATCAGCCTCGGCCAGCAGGGGGCTCGCGTGGTGGCCGGGGATGTATCGCCTGATCGCCTCGATGCGCTGATCGCCGAGCAGCCGGCGTTGAACCTCGTGGCGATTGCCGGGGACGTGAGCGTGCAGGCGGAGGTCGATGCGCTCGTGGCGGCCGCCGGCGATCGCGTGCATGCCCTGGCGAATGTCGCCGGGGTCATGGACGGATTCCTCCCCGCTGCCGAGGTGGATGACGACACCTGGCATCGCGTCATCGAGGTGAACCTCACCTCGATGATGCGGCTGACCCGTGCAGTGCTGCCAGGAATGATCGCAGCGGGTGGCGGCGCGATCGTGAACGTCTCGTCCGAGGCCTCGTTTCGCGGCAGCTGCGCGGGCGTGGCGTATACCGCCTCCAAGCACGCCGTCAACGGCCTGACCCGCAGCGTCGCCGCCTGCTACCGCGGGAACGGGATCCGCTGCAATGCGGTTGCCCCCGGTGGGGTGCGCACGAATGTGGACGGCTCCTTCCGCTCGGCGCACGCCGGTCAGGCGCTGGGCCCGCTGCTGCAGGCGATCGTCCCGACACCCGCCCAGCCGGAGGAGATCGCCGCGGTCATCGTCCACCTGCTGAGCGAGGACGCACGCAACATGAATGGGGCGATCGTGCCGTGCGACGGTGGCTGGTCGGCACTCTGACGGGTTCCACCCGCGCCGCCGCCTCGTCGGCCGGCCCCGGATGCTGTGAACCTGCACGGCAACGGCAGGTTGCCGCACGCATGGGCGGACGGGGGCAACAGTGGCTACCTGTTCCACACGACGGCGTCAGCCCCCCGTATAGTGACGCCTCACCACACGGAACGGCCCGCTGACCTGCGAGAACTGGTGGGACAGTGGTACCGGCCCCAGGGCACCAGTCCCGAAGGCCCCGTTCTGTGAGGAACGGCAGGTTGCCCGAGCGGCCAATGGGAGCGGACTGTAAATCCGTCGGCTAACGCCTTCGAAGGTTCGAATCCTTCACCTGCCACCAGCAAAACCCCTTGGAAACAAGGGGTTTTGCTGTGTCAGCGTGTGTCGCTGTGTGCCACTGGTATCCCCCTCCTGGGGGCTGTTTTGGGCCATATTTTGGGCTCTCCTGACGTATCCGTGGGTCAGCTGCGGCGGGGTAGGGCTGGTCGGTGGCCGCCGAGGCTGAGCATGGCCAGGGCGATGAGTGCGTCGGGTGAGCGGAATCCGAAGGCGATGCGGGTGATAAGCCGGATCCTGGTGTTGACCGATTCGATGCGTCCGTTGGACAGGTGGTGCTCGATCGCGGCGAGGATCGAGTCCTTGTGCTTGACGATGCGTCGTTGCAGGTCGACGAACGCGGGGATCCGGCACCGGCGGGCCCAGCTGAGCCAGCGGTCGAGTGCTTCGACGGCCTGGGCGTAGGGCAGCTGGAAGATCACGCGCAGGCCTTCCTTGAGCAGGTACGCCCGATACAGGCGGGGGTCGGTCCGGGCGATCCAGGCGAGCTTGGCCTGCTGGCGGTCGGTGAGGTTGCCGGGGTTCTTCCACAGCGCGTAGCGGGCGTGCTTCAACCCCGTGGCCCGGGTGCTGCCTGGGCGGGGCGCCGCGTCAGCCCTGGGTCGTCCTCGTCGGCGGGCCGGCTCGGTGCGGGCGTGCCTGCGCGCGTCGTTCCACGCCTGCCGGCGGACCTCGTCGAGGGCGTCGGTGGCCCACCGGACCACGTGGAAGGCATCAGCGCA
>JAGWXF010000010.1 GCA_018970025.1 Actinomycetales bacterium
GGCAGGATCGGCAGCAGGTTGAACAGGAACAGGAACAGGTTCAGCGATGCAGCCAGGCCCAGGAAGGTCGCTGCCTTCGCCTCGAATGGCTCGTCCATCGCGGCGATCTCGCCGCCGAGCCGGCTCACCCCGACCACGCTCACCGGTCCGTCGACCGCGCGCTCCCCACCGCCGATGAGCGTCTCGGAGACGAGCTCGTAGACCCGAACCGGCAGGGAGATCAGGCCCTCGACCGAGCGGACCGTGATATCCCACATGTAGGACGGAACCGATGACCATCCCTGGGAGACGTACGCGAACTCCGGACGCAGGCCGATGAAGCCGGACTGCACCGTCTGGTCAGTGAGATTGCCCTGCTCGTCGACGACCGGGCGGTCGACCGACGCAACCTGCACCGGCACCTCCACGACCGCGCCGTCACGCTGCACGGTCAGCACCGCCTGCTGGCCGCCATGATCCCGAATCCAGGAGGTGATCTCGTCCCACTGGCTCACCGGCTGGCCCTCGACGGCGACGATCACGTCCCCGGGCTGCAGGCCCGACGCCGCGGCTGGAGACTCCACGGTGCCGGTCGGGCAGTTGCCGGAGGGCAGCGGATCGCCGTAGGGCTGCTCGAGCGTCGGCGTGCACGGCACCACGCCCCCGACGGCAGTGGTCGGCTGGGGCAGTCCGATGCCGACCAGGACGATCGCGAACAGCACGAACGCCAGCAGCAGGTTCATCAGCGGGCCGCCGAGCATGATGACGATGCGCTTGCGCACGGGCAGCTTGTAGAACACCCGGTCTGCGTCCGCTGGGCCGACCTCCTCCAGGGATGCCCGTCGAGCGTCGTCGATCATCGTGGCGAAGCGCCCCGTCGTCATCGACCGGGCCGTCCCGTCCGGATCCCCCTTGGCCGGCGGGAGCATCCCGATCATCCGGATATAGCCGCCGAGCGGGATCGCCTTGATCCCGTAGGATGTCTCCCCGCGGAGCCGCGCCCAGACGGTCGGGCCGAAGCCGACCATGTACTCGGTGACCTTGACCCCGAAGCGCTTCGCGGGAACGAGGTGGCCGACCTCATGCAGCGCGATCGAGGCGGCAATGAGCAGGGCGAAGATGACGATGCCCACGATCTCCAGCATCCGTCAGGGCCCCTTTCCGGTCGTCACCGAGTCGTGCGCACTGTCCGGGTGGCCCGAGCCACCCCACCGGCCGGCCCCGGCCCGCTGACGAGCCCAGGCATCCGCCGATAGGACGGCTGCGAGATCGACTTCGTTCCCGCGCACCCACGCTGACCCGTCCTGGCCATCGCCGCCGGCGAGGTGCTCCTCGAGCACGGCCTCCACGGTACGCACGATCTGCCGGAATGCAATGCGACCGGCAAGGAATGCTGACACGCATGCCTCATCGGCCGCATTGAACACCGCCGGTGCCGTCCCGCCGGCCTCGCCGGCTCGCCGCGCCAGGCGGACCGCCGGGAAGGCCTCCTCGTCCAGCGGGAAGAACTCCCAGGCGGCCGCGGATGTCCAGTCGCACCCAGGAGCGGCATCGGCGATGCGATCCGGCCAGGCCAGCCCCAGGGCAATGGGCAGCCGCATATCCGGCGGGCTCGCCTGCGCCAGGGTCGAGCCGTCGGTGAACTCCACCATCGAGTGGACGATCGACTGAGGGTGCACGACCACGTCAATGCGGTCGAAGGGCAGGCCGAACAGCAGGTGCGCCTCGATCACCTCCAGGCCCTTGTTCACCAGGGTTGCCGAGTTGATGGTGACCAGAGGCCCCATCGACCAGGTCGGGTGCCGCAGGGCCTGCTCAGGGGTGACCGCATCGAGCTCGGCTGGGCTCCATCCACGGAATGGCCCGCCGGAGGCCGTCAGGACGAGCCTGCGCACCTCCTCCGCCGTCCCGGAGCGCAGGGCCTGCGCCAGGGCAGAGTGCTCGGAGTCGACGGGGACGATCTGCCCCGGCCGGGCGATCGCCTGCACCAGGTCACCGCCGATGATCAGCGACTCCTTGTTCGCCAGCGCGAGCGAGCGACCGGCCTTGAGCGCCACGAGGGTCGGGACGAGCCCGCTGGCACCGGCCATGCCGTTGAGGACGACATCCGCCGGCCAGGCGGCCAGCTCGGCGGCAGCATCCGGGCCGGCCAGGATCGCCGGGACCTCGAAGGAGCCCGAGGCGTAGCCGCGCCGCGACGCCTCGGCATAGAACGCCAGCTGGAGATCCTGCGCTGCGGTCGCCCGGGCGACCGCCACCGCCTCAGCCGAGAAGTCCAGAGCCTGCCTGGCGAGCAGTTCCACGTCCGACCCGCCTGCGGCAAGCCCCGCGACCGAGAACCGATCGCGATTGCGGCCGATCACGTCAAGCGCCTGGGTGCCAATCGAGCCAGTACTGCCCAGGATGACCACTCGTCGCACGGATCGACCCTAGCCCGCCGATCCCCGGCACCGTTCGCCGGAACCGCCCGCGGCGCTCGGCTACTCCCCCGGGATCCGGCCATCCAGCAGCGGCTGCCGCGGATCCCAGGTCGTCCCGTCGCGATCGTCCTGGCGGCGGCGCGCCATCGCCGACAGGGCCTCCAGGACGACCCGATTTCCCAGCAGTGCGGTGATATCGGCGTGGTCGTAGGGCGGCGACACCTCCACGACATCCATGCCCAGCACGGGCAGCTCGTAGCAGATGCGACGGACGGCATCGAGCAGCTGCCGGGCCGACAGCCCACCCGGCTCCGGAGTCCCGGTGCCCGGGGCGTGACCGGGGTCGCAGACGTCGATGTCGACGCTCAGGAACACGCCATCGCAGTCGTCCAGCGCGATGGCGAAGGCCTCCGTGAGGCAGGCATCCAGGCCACGGGTGACGACCTCGGTCATCTCGTATGAACGCATCCCCTGCCGGGCCATCCAGTCCAGCACATCCGGCGGCGGCCAGTACCCGCGCAGGCCGATCTGCAGGAATCGATCGCCTCGCGCCGCTCCCGACTCGATCAGCCGGCGCATCGGCTGGCCATGGCCGATGAGGGAGCCGAACTCGATGTCGCCGGTGTCCGCATGGGCATCGAAGTGCAGCACGGCAACGCGGCCCCAGCCCCGCGCCCGCGCAACGCCCGTGACATCGGGCCAGGTGATGGTGTGATCGCCGCCGAGGACCAGCGGGATGGCGCCGGCAGCGGCCACGCGCTCCACCGCCTGCTCCAGGGACGCGCAGCTGGTGGCGGCATCCCCGCTGAACATCATCACGTCACCGGCGTCGACGACGCGCAGGTCCTGCAGGCCATCCACCCGCATGGCGAGCGAGGGCCGGGATCCGTCATGGGCCAGGTAGCACGCCGAGCGCATGGCACCCGGGCCGAATCGCGCGCCGCTTCGATAGGAGGTACCGCCGTCGAAGGGTGCGCCGATGATGACGATGTCCGCCTCGCCGTACGTGGACGGCTCGTCGAGATCGCACCGATCCACCCCGAGGAAGGTCAGGTCCGGGCCGAACTGGGATCCATATCGCGCCACGGCCCGACCATAGCGTCACGCAGGCGGCTCGTTGACGTGCCTGGAAGGGCCGCCCGGCGTGGCCGTCGGCTACGAGTCGAAGCCCAGGCCGAGCCGATCCAGGGTCCGCAGCCACAGGTTGCGTCGGCCGCCGTTGCGATCCGCTGACTGCAGGGATGCCACCGTCCAGCCGATGCCGACGGATCGAAGCGGCTCCGGCGGGAAGGGCCAGGGCTTGGTGCGGACCATCGCCAGCTCGGTCCGCTCGGTGGGCCGGCCGTCGAGGAGATCCAGCATCACCTGGGCCCCGAATCTCGACGAGCCGACCCCGAGCCCGGTATACCCGGCCACGTAGGCCGTCTTGCCCCGGTGCGCCTGCCCCCAGAAGGGCGAGAAGCGAGCGCAGGTGTCGATCGCCCCGCCCCAGCCGTGGGTGAAGCCCAGCCCCTCGAGCTGCGGGAAGGTCTGCCGGAAGTGCTCCGCCAGCCGGGCGAACGCTGCGACGTCCACCTCGAACTGCGGCCCCATCCCATTGCCTCGGTGATAGAGCGCGTCATAGCCACCCCACAGGATGCGCCCATCAGCGGTCGGCCGGTAGTAGTGGAACTGGTTGCCGGCATCGCCGACGCCCTCTCGGCCCTCCCAGCCCACGCTCGACCACTGCCCGGACGACAGCGGCTCGGTCATCAGCACGTAGTCGTACACGGGCACCACGTACCGCCGGATCTGCCGCAGCAGGGGCGGAAAGGCATTCGTGGCCAGGGCCACTCGCCGCGCCTGCACGCGCCGCGCGCCCACCTTCGCGATCACCTCGTCGGCGTCATCTCGCAGGGCCTCGACGGGGCTCGCCTCGTGCACGATCACCCCGCGCTCCGCGCAGGCCCGGGCAAGGCCCCACGCCAGCCGCGCAGGATTGACCAGTGCGACCGCGGGGTCGACGCTCGCGCCCAGGTACGCGGGCGATGCGATGCGGGCGCGTGCCTGCGCTGACGTCAGGAACTGCGCCGGCACCCCGACGGCCCGCATCTGATCACACGCGCGCTGCAGGTCGGCCACCTGGTGCTCGGCCACCGCCACCGTGAGCTCGCCGGCACGCCGGAAGTCGCACTCGATGCCGAGCGCGTCGACGCTCTCCTCGATGGCGTCGAGGTTCTCGTAGCCCAGGCGCAGCAGCTCGGCGATCTCACCGGGCCACCGGGCCACCCCATTGCCGACGCCATGGGTCAGCGAGTGGGACATGAAGCCGCCGTTGCGACCACTGGCACCCTCGCCGATTCGACCGGCATCCAGCAGCACGATCCGTCGTCCAGGCCCTGCTTCGGCGGCCAGGAGTGCGGCCCACAGGCCGGTGAAGCCGGCGCCGACGATCAGCAGGTCGCAGGCGATGTCCGACTGCAGGGCAGGCGTCGCGGCCGGCCGCTGCGGGTCATCGAGCCAGTACGGCAGATGCCGCAGGCCGGACACAGCAGCAACGGAAGCGGGCGATGGGGTATCGGAGAAGCGCATGGGTACCTCGGCGGGACTGGCAGCGAGCTGCACGACTGATGATGGACCGCGGCCGATCGCCCCGGTGTCCCACCAATCCCCTCGACGCTCGTCCCGGGCCGCGTGGCCCCGGTGCTTCCAGGCGCTAGGCGCCCTGCAGGGCCCTGCGCCGCCGGTAGCTGACGACCTGGGCGATCAGCACGATCGCCAGCGCCGCCAGGAAGACGATGGTAGCCAGCGCATTGACCTGTGGCGGGATTCCGCGCTGTGCCGCGCCCCAGATGAAGATCGGGAACGTCACCAGGGTGCCGGCGTTGAAGAAGCTGATGATGAAGTCGTCGAATGACAGCGAGAAGCCCAGCAGGGCAGCGCCGATGATCCCGGGCAGGACGAGCGGGAAGGTGACGTACCGGAAGGTCGCCCGCGGGCTGGCGTACAGGTCGCGGGCCGCCTCCTCCAGCCGTGGATCCATGCCCTGCAGCCGCGCCTTCACCGTCACCACGACGAAGGAGATGATGAACATGATGTGCGCGATGGCAACGGTCACTGCGCCCAGCGGGAAGCGCAGGTTCAGGAACAGTGCCAGCAGGCTGGAGCCCATCACCACCTCGGGGGTGGCCATGGGCAGGAAGATGAGCAGGTTGGTCGTGCTTCGGCCCCGGAATCGGTAGCGGACCAGGGCGAAGGCGATCAGGGTGCCCATCACCGTGGCGATGAGGGTCGAGATGATGCCGATCTGGATGCTCGTGACGAATGACGAGCACACGCCCGGCACCCCGCACAGGTTCGTCCACGCGTCCGCCGAGAACTGATTCCACGAGATATTGAACTTCCCGGCAGGCTTGTTGAAGCTCAGTGCGATGACGACCGCGATCGGCACGAACAGGTAGACGAGCACCAGGATGCCGATGATGCCGACGAGGTTCCTGCGCAGCCATCGCATCAGACCAGCTCCTCCGTCCCCGCTCGACGGATGTAGGTGAAGACCAGGATGAGGATCGCCGCCATCAGGACGAAGGAGAGCGCGCTCGCGGTCGGGTAGTCGCGGAACTCGATGAAGTTCGTCTGGATCGCGTTGCCGATCATCCGGTCCTTCGTGGACCCGAGCAGCTCGGCATTGATGTAGTCGCCCGCAGCGGGAATGAACGTGAGCAGCGTGCCCGCGACGACCCCTGGCATCGACAGCGGCCAGGTCACCTTGCGGAAGGCCGTGCTCGCGGAGGCGTACAGGTCGCCAGCTGCCTCGATCAGCCGATGGTCGATCTTCTCCAGGGCGGCGTACAGCGGCAGGATCATGAAGGGCAGGAAGTTGTAGGTCAGGCCGGCGACGACGGCGATCCCGGTGTTGAGCACCCGACCATCGGGCAGCAGGTGCAGGGCATTGAGGGTCGAGGTGATCGGCCCGTCGTCGGCCAGGATGGTTCGCCAGGCATAGGTGCGCAGCAGGAAGGACGCAAAGGACGGGGCGATGACCAGGACGAGGAGCAGCGATCGCCAGCGGCCGCCCTTGAAGGCGATGAAGTAGGCGAGCGGATACGCGATCAGCAGGGCCAGGAGCGTGGCGATGCCCGCGTAGGCGAACGATCGCACGAACTGCGGCCAGTACTCGGTCATCGAGGTGACGTAGTTGCCGAACTCCAGCCCGAAGGCGTACTTGCCGCTCTTGCCGGGAACTGGCTGCTGCAGGCTCGTCATGAACAGCGTGACGAACGGGATGGCGAAGAAGACCGCGAGCCAGGTCATGCCGGGCAGGAGCAGCACGTACGCGGCACGGCCGCGTCGCCGGGCGGCCGGCGCAGCCGATGCCGTTGCTGGCAGGACGGGGGCCATGGCTACTGGGCAGCCTCGAGCTCGAGGACGGCCGGCTCCACGCCGGCGTAGACGTCCTGGCTGCCGTCCAGGCCGAAGGAATGCTCGGGCGCCCAGTGCATGACGACCTCGTCGCCGACATCGCATCGATCCCCGACGATCACGTTCTGCTCGAAGACGATCAGCTCCTGGCCCCACCGCGCGCGGATGAGGTACTGCGTTGACACCCCGGAGTAGGAGACGTCCGTGACCGTCCCGGCAACCTGGTTATGGCCGTCGGGGACCCTCGCAGCGTCGGCTGCATCGACGACCGTGATCTTCTCCGGCCGGACCCCGACGATGACGGAGCCGCCCGCAGCGGCGTTGCGCGACCGCAGCAGCCGGAAGGCCACTCCGTGGGCGACGACGGTCACCATGTCCCCGTCGTCCTGGCGCTGGCCTTCGATGAGGTTCGACTGGCCGAGGAAGTTCGCCACGAACGCCGACCTGGGGAGCTCGTAGATCTCGGCCGGGTGGCCGAGCTGCTCGATCCGCCCGGCATTCATCACCGCGACGGTATCGGCCATGGTCATGGCCTCCTCCTGGTCGTGCGTGACGTGCACGAAGGTGGTGCCGACCTCGGTCTGGATGCGCTTGAGCTCGATCTGCATCTGCCTGCGCAGCTTCAGGTCCAGCGCGCCGAGAGGCTCGTCGAGGAGCAGCACGTCGGGCTCATTGATCAGGGCGCGGGCCACGGCCACGCGCTGCTGCTGGCCGCCGGAGAGCTGGCTGGGCTTGCGTCGGGCCATCGGCCCGAGCTGGACGAGCTCGAGCATGGCGTTCACCTTCGGCTTGATGTTCTTCACCCGGCGGCGGCGCAGGCCGAACGCCACGTTCTCGAAGATGTCCAGGTGCGGGAACAGCGCATAAGACTGGAACACCGTGTTGACCGGCCGGCGGTACGCCTTCAGGCCGGTGACATCCTGCTCGCCGATCCGGATCGAGCCCGAGGTCGGGTCCTCCAGCCCGGCGATCATCCGCAGGGTCGTGGTCTTGCCGCAACCGGAGGCGCCGAGCAGGGCGAAGAACGACCCGGCCGGGATGGTCAGGGTCAGGTCGTCGACCGCGACCATGTCGCCGAACGCCTTGGTAAGGCTGACCAGGTGCAGGTCCTCGACCGGCCGGGCACCCATGGCTAGTTGCCGATCGCCTTCTGGAAGGCCCGCTGGTAGGCCTCGTCCTGCTCGAAGGTCAGCGTCATGAAGACGTACGAGTTCGCCAGCGTCTCGGCGGACGGGAAGATCCACTGGTTGTCGACCAGGGCCGGATCGATCGTGGCCATCGCCTGCTGGGCACCCTGCACCGGGGAGATGTACTGGACGTAGGCGGCGACCGTCGCGGCGACCTCGGGGTCGTAGTAGAAGTTCATCAGCTGCTCGGCGTTCTTCTTGTGGGCCGCGAGCGCAGGAATGAGCATGTTGTCGGTCCACAGGGTGCCGCCGGTCTCCGGGAGGGCCACCCCGAAGTCCTCGCCCAGCTGGATCATGTCGCCGGACCATCCGATGACGGCGATGACGTCGCCGCTCTCGAGCGCACCGGCGTAGTCATTGCCGGTCACCTGCCGGATCTGGCCGCTGTCGACCTGCTGGGTCAGTACCTCCAGGGCCTGGTTGAACTGATCCTCGGTGAAGTTGGAGGGGTCGCTCCCCTGCCAGGCCATGATGATGCCCATCGTGTCGCGCATCTCGGACAGCACCGTGATGCGGCCCTTCAGCGCCGGGTCCCAGAGCTGGTCGACGGACGTCATCGTGTCGGTGCCGATGGCCTCCTTGAGCTTGGCCTTGTTCCAGCCGAGGGCTCCGAAGCCGGACTGCCAGGGCAGGGTGTAGTCGCGACCGGGGTCGAAGGCGACCCCCTGCAGCTTGGGGATGAGGTTCTTCGCGTTCGGCATGAGGGCCTTGTCGAACTTCTGCGCGTAGCCGTTCTGGATCCACAGGGCGGCCATCCAGTCGGTCAGGGTGACGATGTCGCGGCCGATGTCCTGGCCCTGCTCGAGCTGGGTGCGCACCTTGGCGAAGAACTCGTTGTTGTCGTTGACGTCCTCGGTGTAGGTGACCGCGATGCCGGTCTGCTCGGTGAACTTCTCCAGGGACGGGTACTTGCCCGTCGCGTCGTCGATATCGAGGTACAGCGGCCAGTTCGACCAGTTCACGACCTTCTCTGTGTCGGACGCATCCTGCGCCGCCGCCGCCGCACTGGCCGGGCCGCTTGCGCCGCCGGTGTCCTCCCCCGCTGCACCGCACGCCGCAGCGATCAGTCCCGCGCCGCTGAGCCCGGCAACCTGCAGCACCCGGCGCCGGGAAACTGCGGACGACATCATCCCGGTGAGGTGGCGGACGGTGCGCGCGCGATCGTCGGTCATCGTTCAATCCTTCCCATGCGAGGTGGCTCGGGTGTGGAGGTCGGGCGGAGTGCTCGACTGGTGGGCTGATCTCACTGTGCAGGCATTTCGGGTCTTCGTCAACGGTCATCGTTCGCGCGTTCACGCGCCGGCTGAGAACAGCCCGACCCTAGCGCTCCAGGAAGATCGTGCGGTGCCACTCCTTGCGCGGCTCGGCCGTGATGTCGATGGAGACGTGCTTGACCTGGGTGTACTCCTCGAAGGAGTAGGTCGACATGTCCTTGCCGAACCCGGACGCGCGGAATCCGCCGTGCGGCATCTCGCTGACGATGGGGATGTGGTCGTTGATCCACACGCAGCCTGCCCGGATCTCCCGCTGGGCCCGCATGGCCCGGTAGACGTCCCTGGTCCAGGCAGAGGCTGCCAGCCCGTAGGGGGTGTCGTTCGCCAGGGCCAGGCCCTCGTCATCGCTGTCGAAGGGCAGCACGACGAGCACCGGCCCGAAGACCTCATGCTGGACGATCTCGGAGGCCTGGGCAGCACCCGTGATCAGGGTCGGCGCGTAGTAGGCCCCACGGGCCAGGTCGCCGCCTGGAATGTGCCCGCCCGTCACGACTGTTGCGCCACCCGCCCGAGCACGGTCGACGAAGCCGGCGACCCGCTCCTGCTGGCGCCGGGAGATCAGCGGCCCGAGGTCGGTGTCCGGGTCCATCGGATCCCCCAGCCGGATCTTCGACAGCAGGCCGGCCACGCCAGCGACAAAGGCATCGAACACAGGACGCTGGACGTATGCGCGGGTCGCCGCCGTGCAGTCCTGGCCGGTGTTGATCAGTGCTCCAGCCACCGCACCGTGGATCGCCGCCTGCAGATCCGCGTCGTCGAAGACCACGAATGGCGCCTTGCCGCCGAGCTCGAGGTGCACCCGCTTCAGGCTGGTGGTCGCGAGCTCCATGACCCGCTTGCCGACCGGGGTCGACCCGGTGAAGGACACCATGTCGACGCCTGGGTGCCCGATCAGCGCCTCCCCCGTCGTCGGCCCGGGGCCGGTGACCACGTTGATCACGCCAGCCGGGAACCCGGCCTCGATGGCATCAGCGGCCAGCATCAGCGTGGTCAGCGGGGTGATCTCGGCAGGCTTCAGCACGATGGTGTTGCCGGCCGCGACGGCCGGCAGGACCTTCCACATCGCCATCTGCAGCGGGTAGTTCCATGGCGCGATGGAGCCGACCACGCCGATCGGCTCGCGTCGGATGATCGAGGTATGCGCCCCGTCCCACTCGGCCGAGGCCTTGCCCTCGAGGCTGCGCGCGGCACCCGCGAAGAAGGACACGTTGTCGATCGAGCCCGGGACGTCGAAGCCGGTCGACAGCCGGATCGGCTTGCCGCACTGGGCCGACTCCACCTGCGCGTACTCGTCGGCACGCTCCTGGAGCCGGGCCGCAAGGCGGTGGAGTGCTGCGCTTCGCTCGACCGGCGGCAGCGACGACCAGTCGGCGAAGGCATCCCGGGCGGCCGCCACGGCGGCATCGACGTCTGCCGCACTGGCATAGCCGACCGTCTCGATGACCTCGCCGGTCGCCGGGTTGACGACCTCACCCGCGCCGGCCGCGCCGGTCACCTGGGCGCCGGCGATGAATGATCCGTCCCGCATCCCCTACTCCGCGATGCTCGCCATGACGTGCTTGATCCGGGTGTAGTCCTCGAACCCGTACATCGACAGGTCCTTGCCGTAGCCGGAGTGCTTGAACCCGCCGTGGGGCATCTCGGCCACGAGCGGGATGTGGGTGTTGATCCACACGCAGCCGAAGTCCAGGCCCTTGGCCATCCGCATGGCCCGGCCGAAGTCCCTGGTCCAGACCGACGACGCCAGGCCGTAGTTCACGCCGTTGGCCCAGCGCAGGGCCTCGGCCTCGTCGCTGAACTTCTGCACGGTGATGACCGGGCCGAAGATCTCGTTCTGGATCATCTCGTCGTCCTGCCGCAGGTGCGCGACCACGGTCGGCTCGACGTAGAAGCCCCGGTCGCCCTGCCGCTTGCCACCGGCAACGACCTCGGCGTGCGCCGGGGTGCGCTGCAGGAAGCCGAGGACCTTCTCCATCTGGTTGACGTTGTTGACCGGCGGGACGAGCCCCTCACCGCCTGGTCCGTCCGCGAACGTGGTCGCGGTCGCCCGGGCCTGCTCGGCGATCGCCGCGACGAAGTCGTCGTAGACCGCCGGGCCAACCAGCATGCGGGTCGCGGCCGTGCAGTCCTGGCCGGCGTTGAAGTACCCCGCGACGGCGAGCCACTCGGCCGCAGCGGCGATGTCGGCGTCGTCGAAGATGACGATCGGCGCCTTGCCGCCCAGCTCGAGGTGCACCCGCTTGACGTCGCGCGCGGCGCTGCCAGCGACCTCCATGCCCGCGCGTACCGAGCCGGTGATGGCGACCATCTGCGGCGTCGGGTGCTCCACGACGGCCCGGCCGGTGTCGCGATCGCCGCAGATCACGTTCAGCACTCCCGGCGGGAGGGCGTCGGACTCGGTGATGATCTCGGCCATCCGGACGGTGCTGACCGGGGTGGTATCACTGGGCTTGAGGACGACGGTATTGCCCGCTGCGATGGCCGGGGCAAACTTCCACACCGCCATCAGCATCGGGTAGTTCCATGGCGTGACCTGCCCGATCACGCCCACCGGCTCGCGGCGGATGATCGAGGTGAAACCCTTCATGTACTCCCCTGCCGCGCGGCCCTCGAGCACGCGGGCCGCGCCGGCGAAGAACCGGATCTGGTCGACCATCGGCGGGATCTCCTCCGATGCCGTCACCGCGATCGGCTTGCCGGTGTTCTCGCTCTCCAGCGCGACCAGCTCCTCGGCATGGGCCTCGAAGGCATCGGCGATCTTCAGCAGCGCCTGCTGGCGCTCGCTCGGCGTGCTGTCGCGCCAGGTCTCGAAGGCGAGCGCCGCCGCACGGTAGGCGCGATCGACATCCTCGGCCGCGGACACCGGCGCAGCGGCGAAGACCTCCCCCGTCGAGGGGTTGACCAGGTCACTGGTGCGACCGTCCGAGGCGTCCACTGAGGCCCCGTTGATGAAGTTCCGAAGGACCCGCTTCTCGCTCACGTGCACTCCTCGTCCTCGGACCGGCGAAGGACCGGTCAGCCTTCATGGGAGCGTACCGGCAGCGTGCGCAATCGGACGGTCCAGGCTCCCAATCCGACGGTTTTCGCGGACGCGGTCACGAATCGCCACGGATTCACTTGCCTTCGACCTGCTGATGCAGCACCATGTGGTCGTGCCTGCGCGTCCTCCGAGCGGGCTCGACGACGTCTCTCGCGCGATCATCGAGCAGTTGCAGCAGGACGGGCGCAGGCCGTACTCGGCGATCGGCAAGGCCGTGGGCCTGTCCGAGGCCGCAGTGCGGCAGCGGGTGCAGCGCCTGCAGGACGCGGGCGTGATGCAGATCGTCGCGGTGACCGACCCGATGCAGGTGGGTTTCTCGCGCGCGGCGATGATCGGCATCCGAGTCGAGGGCGATGTGGAGGCGGTAGCCGGGCAAATCGAGGCACTGCCCGAGGTCGAGTACCTCGTGGTGTGCGCGGGGAGCTTCGACATCCTTGCCGAGGTCGTCGCCGAGGACGACGACCACCTGCTGTCGGTCGTCGGCAGGCAGATGCGGGCCATCCCGGGCGTGCGATCAACCGAGACCTTCGTCTACCTGAAGCTGCTCAAGCAGTCCTATGCATGGGGAACCAGATGACCACCACACCTCAGTACGTCACCGAGTTCGGCGCCGACGCGCTCGGCAATGCGGCCCGCGATCACCTCTGGATGCACTTCACCCGGCACTCGGGCTACTACGAGGGCGGCCATGTGCCCGTAATCGTCCGCGGCGAGGGCCCGTATATCTGGGACGACCGCGGCAAGCGCTACTTCGACGGCCTTGCCGGGCTGTTCGTCGTGCAGATCGGCCACGGCCGGCGGGAGCTCGCCCAGGCCAGCGCACGGCAGGCAGAGGAACTGGCCTTCTTCCCGCTGTGGTCCTACGCCCATCCGCGCGCCATCGAGCTGGCCGAGCGCCTTGCCGGCTACGCCCCCGGCGACCTGAACCGCGTCTTCTTCACCACCGGCGGCGGCGAGGCGGTCGAGAGCGCCTGGAAGCTGGCCAAGCAGTACTTCAAGCTGACCGGCAAGCCGACCAAGCACAAGGTCATCAGCCGCTCGGTCGCCTATCACGGCACCCCGCAGGGTGCCCTGTCGATCACCGGCATTCCCAGCGCCAAGATCCCCTTCGAGCCGCTGGTCCCGGGCGGGCGGAAGGTGCCGAACACGAACTTCTACCGGGCCCCGCTGGAGTTCCGGCAGGACGAGAAGGCATTCGGCCTGTGGGCAGCCGATCGGATCGCGGAGGCGATCGAGTTCGAGGGTCCGGACAGCGTCGCAGCGGTCTTCCTGGAGCCAGTGCAGAACTCAGGCGGATGCTTCCCGCCTCCCCCCGGGTACCTGGAGCGCGTCCGCGAGATCTGCGATCAGTACGACGTGCTGTTCGTGGCAGACGAGACGATCTGCGCGTTCGGACGCATCGGCGACATGTTCGCGATGAACCGCTTCGGGGTCACGCCCGACATCCTGACCTGCGCCAAGGGGCTGACCTCCGGCTACGCCCCCCTGGGCGCGATGATCGTCAGCGACCGGCTGTTCGAGCCCTACAAGCACGGATCGAACTCCTTCCTGCATGGCTACACCTGGGGCGGTCACCCGGTCGCCGCGGCCGTGGCGCTGGCCAACCTGGACATCTTCGAGCGCGAGGGCATCAACGAGCATGTCGTCGCGAATGAGGGTGCCTTCCGCCGGACCCTGGAGAAGCTCAGCGACCTGCCCATCGTCGGGGACATCCGCGGTGCCGGCTTCTTCTACGGCATCGAGCTGGTGAAGGACAAGGCCACGCGGGAGACATTCAATGACGACGAGTGCGAGCGGCTCCTGCGGGGCTTCCTGTCCAAGGCGCTGTTCGACAACGGCCTGTACTGCCGTGCCGATGACCGTGGCGACCCGGTCGTCCAGCTCGCGCCGCCACTGATCTGCGGACAGGCGGAGTTCGACGAGATGGAGCAAATCCTGCGAGCGACGCTGACAGAGGCATGGAGCGTTCTGTGAACGCTCAGGGTGAGCCCGAGCGTGCTGTGAACGCTCAGGGTGAGCCCGAGCGTGCTGTGAACGCTCAGGGTGAGCCCGAGCGTTCTGTGAACGCTCCCGGGTCGACGGAGCGTACGCGGATCCGGAGGATCCCCGAGCGGACGGTCCAGGACAGGACGGTGCTCCACGCGATCCTGGACGCAGGACTGGTCGCGCACGTCGCAGTGCAGGACGAGTCCGGTCAGCCGTATGTCATCCCGGTCGGCTACGGCCGTAGAGGTGACGACGTGCTCTTCCATGGCTCGACCGGATCACGGCTATTCCGCAGCCTGGCTGCTGGCCAGCCGACCTGCCTGACGGTCACCCTCCTCGATGGCCTGGTCCTGGCCCGCAGTGCCTTCGAGTCGAGCATGAACTACCGGTCGGTGATGGTGCTCGGGGTCGCGCGCCGGCTGAGCGGGGATGACGAGCTCGATGCGCTCCGGGCGATCTCCGAGCACCTGCTGCCCGGGCGCTGGGCGGATATCAGGCACCCGTCGGCGAAGGAGCGGGCAGCGACCCTGACCCTGGCCCTGCCGCTTGACGAGTGCTCGGTCAAGGTGCGCACGGGTGGTCCGGAGGATCTCGAGGAGGATGTCGCTGACCCGGTGTTCGGCGGTGTCTGGGCCGGGCACGTGCCGCTCACCGAGAGCTTCGGCGCTCCGGTCCCCTGCGACAACAACACCGCAGGGCTGACGCCCACGTACATCGAAACCTGGCATCGGCCGGCACCATGAGCGCACCCACCGCCACGAGTTCATCGGGCGGCCGCCTGTCAGGCGTCGCGCACCCGGGACGCTCCCTGTGGTCCGACACCCTTCCTGCCGACCTGGATACTCCCATCGGTGCACCCCTGGATGGGGATAGCGACGTCGATATCGCCATCGTGGGCGGCGGGTTCACCGGCCTGTGGACCGCCTACTACCTGCTGGGGCGCGACCCGAGCCTGCGCATCGCGGTGCTGGAGGCGCAGCACGTGGGGTTCGGGGCCAGCGGCCGCAACGGCGGCTGGGCATCGGCCCTGTTCCCGGTCAGCCTGGCCGCCCTGGCACGGCGCTCCTCACGGGAGGCGGCGATTCGCCAGAAGCATGCGATGCATGCGTCCGTGGCGGAGATCGGACGAGTGGCGGCAGCCGAGGGCTGGCAGATCGACTGGCACCAAGGCGGGACGGTCACCTTCGCCCGTACCCCGCTGCAGTGGGCGGCAGCGCAGGATGAGATCGCGAGCCTGCGCGCATGGGGCTTCGGCGAGGCCGATTACGCGCTCCTCGATCGAGAGCAGGCTCGGGCGAAGGCCAGGGCAACCGACGTCATCGGAGCCACGTTCACCCCGCACTGCGCCGCGATCCATCCGCTGAAGCTGGTGCGGAGCCTCGGGCTCCGGGTGCGGGGTCTCGGCGGGCGCGTCCACGAGGGCACCCAGGTGACCCGCATCGAGCCGGGGGTCGTACATACGCGCCAGGGCAGGGTGCGCGCCGAGACCATTGTCCGGGCAACCGAGGCCTTCACCAGAACCCTCGACGGTCACCCTCGCACCATCGCCCCGGTCTACTCGCTGATGATCGCGACCGAGCCCCTGCCACAGGATGCCTGGGACCGTATCGGCATGGCCGACCGTCCGACCTTCAGCGATGGGCGCCACCTGATCATCTACGGCCAGCGCACGGCGGATGGGCGGCTTGCCTTCGGCGGGCGCGGAGCGCCCTACCACTTCGGCTCCCGAGTCTCTGCGGGGCAGGACGTGAACGCCCGCGTGCAGGAGGGGCTGGCCCAGACCCTGCACGAGCTGTTCCCCGCTATCGGCGACGCATCGATCACCCATGCCTGGGGCGGGCCCGTGGGCATCGCCCGCGACTGGTGGGCCTCCTGCGGCCTGGATCGCACGACCGGGCTGGCCTGGGCGGGAGGCTATGTCGGCGATGGGGTTGGGACGTCCAACCTCGCCGGGCGCACCCTCGCGGACCTCATCCTGCGCCGGGATACCGACCTGACCTGCCTGCCCTGGGTCGGTCATCGCTCTCGGAAATGGGAGCCGGAGCCGTTCCGCTGGCTTGGCACCAACCTGGGCCTGCGGGTCATCACGAGCGCCGACCGCATCGAGGCACGCACGGGCAGGCCGACCAGGCGCGCAGCCATCTTCGGACGGGCCCTCGGCCACTGAGGCCCACTGGGCTAGCGCAGGCGAACTGCTGCTGAGCGGACCTCCTCGATCGTCGGCGCGCCAATGAGCTGCATGGTGGTTCGGACCTCCTTGGCCAGGATGTCGACCACTCGGCGCACGCCATCCTCGCCGCCGGCCATGAGGCCGTACAGGTAGGCGCGGCCGACGAGCACACCGCGCGCGCCGAACGCCAGGGCAGCGACGATGTCGGTGCCGGACATGATCCCGCCGTCGATGTAGACCTCGGTGCGGTCGCCGACCTCGACGGCGACCTGGGGCAGGATCTCCAGCGGGACGTTGCCCATGTCGGCCTGGCGTCCGCCATGGTTCGACAGCACGATCGCGTCGACCCCGAGATCAGCGCAGGCCGTGGCGTCCTCAACGCTCTGGATCCCCTTGACGACCACCTTGCCCGCCCAGTTCGATCGGATCCAGGCGATATCGGCACCGGTGATGCCGGGGTCGAAGATCCGGGTCAGCAAATCCCCCACGGTGCCACCGGTGGAGTCCAGGGAGGCGAAGGTCAGCGGCTCGGTCGTGAGGACGTCGAACCACCAGCGCGGATGAGTCGCCATCTCGGCCATCGTCGACAGGCGCAGCCGGGGCGGGATGGTGAGCCCATTGCGCACCTCGCGGCGCCGGATCCCGCCCACCGCGGTGTCGACGGTGAGGATGAGGGCGTCGAATCCGCTGGCCTGGGCGCGGCGCATGAGATCCTCCGCACGCTCCCGCTCGCGCGAGACGTACAGCTGGAACCACCGACGAGTGTCCGGGCTCTCCTGGGCGAGCCGCTCGATCGACGTCGTCCCCAGCGTCGACAGGCCGTAGGCGATGCCGGCCTCTGCGGCAACCCGTGCGACGGCAGGCTCGCCGACGGACTGCATCATCCGGGTGAAGCCAGTCGGCGCGAGGATGAACGGAAGGGCGTTGGGCCGGCCGAGAACCTCGATGCCCATGTCCACCTCGGCGACATCGCGCATGACCCGCGGGGTGAACTCCACCCGTCGATAGGCATCTCGGCTGCGATCCAGGCTCGACTCCGACATGGCAGCACCGTCGGTGTAGTCGAAGACCGCCTTGGGCACGCGCTTGCGGGCCAGTTCGCGGACGTCCCAGACGCTCGCGCAGCGCTCCAGCCGGCGCTGCAGCCTGGACTTGCTTCGATCAGGGGTCCCGATGAGCGGGAGGATGTCAGCCGGCCTGGGAACTCGTCGGCGCATCGCCGCCATCCTCCTTGATCCTCATGCCGTCAGTCGCCCGGCGAACTCCTGCCAGGATGCATGATTGCCTACCGGCTCGAAGGCGCGGATCTCGGGCAGGGTGGCAATGGCTGCGCGCGCCTGCGCTAGGCCGCCGACCGCGCCGAGTGCCTGCCACTGGACGACCGCATTGCCCAGCGCTGTTGCCTCGACTGGCCCGGCGACGACGCGCATCGCGGTCGCATCGGCCAGCCACTGCATCACCATGTCCATCCGGCTCGCTCCGCCGACGACATGCAAGGTCCCCCGCTGGCCGCCCAGCAGCCCGGCAATCTCCTGGGCTCGCACCGCGATACGCGCCACCATCGACTCCAGGATGGCGCGCACCACCGCTCCCCTGCTGCCATCCCAGGCGCCCACCACGTGCCGCTCGATGGTGTGCGGGCCCTGGCCAGGCGCCGCCAGGTCAGGGGCATCGACATCGAAGGCGGCAGCGAAGGCCGGCGCATCAGCAGCCGCCCGAAGGAGCGACGGCACATCGGGCTCGGCACCGTCCTGTCGACCCCAGTACCTGCGGCACTCCTCCAGCAGCCACATCCCGCACACGTTTCGCAGCAGTCGGACCGTCCCGTCGACGCCGAGCTCGTGCGTGACATTGCATGCCTGTGCCCGCGCATCCGGGACGGCGCCGACCGCCTCAGCGCCGATCAGCGCCCACGTCCCCAGGGAGAGGATCAGGGCGGTATCGCGGTCCTCGATCGGAGCGCCGACGAAGGCGCTTGCCGTGTCATGGGTGGCCACCCCGATGAGCGGAAGGTCGCTCAGCCCGTCGAATGCGCCGCGGATCGTGCCTGGCTCATCGGTTGCCGGGAAGCAGGCCTGGTCCAGGCCGAGCGCGCGCAGGACCGTCGCAGACCACTGGCGAGTCCGCGGATCGACCATGCCGGTACTGGATGCGTTCGTCACGTCTGCGGCCATCGTCCCGGTGAAGATCCAGGCCAGCAGGTCGGGGACCATCAGGAAGGTCGAGCCCTCGGTGAGCCGCTGCGGATCATCGGTCGCGATCTGGTAGATCGTGTTGATGGGCATGCGCTGGATACCCGTGATGGCGTACAGGTCGCTCCAGCTGATCCGGGCGTCGACGACGCCGATACCGGCCGCATGCCGCGGATCGCGGTAGGCCCCTACCGGGCCGACGAGCATGCCCTCGCGAACGACCCCGTAGTCGACGGCCCAGGTGTCGATGCCCACGGATACCGCGCCGAGGTCGCGTGCCGCCAGCACTCCGGCCCGCACCTCATCGCGCAGGGCGCTGATATCCCAGGCCCACCGACCATCGTGCTGCCGAGGCTGGTTCGCGAATCGTCGAACCTCCTGCAGTGCCGGCCCGTCGGCGGTGAGCTCGGCGAGCATGACCCGGCCGCTGGTGGCACCGATGTCGACCGCGGCGACCTTCGTCATGGCACTAGCGCAGGAAGGCGGCCGCGACGCCGGAGTCGACCGGGACCAGCAGGCCTGTCGTGCGGGAGAACTCGTCGGACACCAGGGCCGCAGCGGCCAGGGCCACATGCTCCGGCAGTACCTCGCGCTTGAGCAGGGTTCGGTTGGCATAGAACTGGCCGAGGTCCTTCTCCTCGACCCCGTAGACCGCGGCGCGATTGGCACCCCAGCCGCTGGCGAAGATGCCCGATCCCTGGACGACGCCATCCGGGTTGATGCCGTTGACCCGGATCCCGAACTCGCCGAGCTCGGCGGCCAGCAGGCGCACCTGATGGGCCTGGTCGGCCTTCGTCGCGCTGTAGGCGATGTTGGACGGCCCGGCGAAGATCGCGTTCTTGCTGGCGATGTAGACGATGTCGCCGCCGATGCCCTGCGCGATCATGACGCGGGCAGCCTCGCGCGAGACGAGGAACGATCCGCGGGCCATGACGTCATGCTGCAGGTCCCAGTCGGCTGCAGTGGTCTCCAGCAGCGGTCGCGACAGGCTGAGCCCTGCGTTGTTGACCACGATGTCGACACCGCCGAAGGCCAGGCAGGCGGCATCCATGGCCGCTCGGATCTCGTCCTCGCTGGTGACGTCCGCACGCAGGCCGACCGCCACATCGGGCCCGCCGAGGTCAGCTGCCACCTGCTCGGCCTTCGCCGCATCGAGGTCCGCGATGACCACGCAGCCGCCATCGGCGACGAGGGCGCGGGCGATGGCAAGCCCGATGCCGCTGGCCGCCCCGGTGACCAGGGCCACTCGGGCCGCCAGTCGCTTGGGCTTGGGCAGCCGGCGGAGCTTGGCCTCCTCCAGCTCCCAGTACTCGATCCGGAACTTCTCCCGCTCCGGGATCGGGGCGTAGGTACTGAGCGCCTCCGCTCCCCGCATCACGTTGATTGCATTCACGTAGAACTCGCCGGCCACCCGGGCCGTCTGCTTGTTGGCACCGAAGGAGAACATCCCGACGCCGGGCACCAGCACGATCGCCGGGTCCGCCCCGCGCATCGGCGGGCTGTCGGGCGAGGCATGCCGGTCGTAGTAGGCCGCGTAGTCGACCCGGTAGGCCTCGTGGAGGGCCTGCAGCCGCTCGATGCACTCCTCGACCGTGGCATCGGCAGGCAGGTCCAGCACCATCGGGCTCACCTTGGTGCGCAGGAAGTGATCCGGGCAGCTGGTGCCCAGGCGGGCGAGCGGCTCCAGCTTCTCCCGGCTCATGAAGTCCAGGACGACATCGCTGTCGTCGAAGTGGCCGACCATGCGACGGTCCCGCGAGGCGATCCCCCGGATGACCGGCGCCAGGGCCGCGGCCTTGGCCCGGCGGTCGGCAGCGGACAACGGCTCGAAGCCCGGGCGCACCGCACCGAAGGGCTCAGCCGAGCCGTGCTCGGCGATGTAGGCCTCAGCCGTGCGGATGATCCATAGCGAGTTCTCCTCGCACTCCTGGCTGGTCGCACCCCAGGCGGTGATGCCATGCCCGCCCAGGACGCAGCCGATCGCCTGCGGATTGGCTCGCTGGATATCCCGGATATCCAGTCCGAGCTGGAAGCCGGGCCGTCGCCAAGGCACCCAGACCACTCGGTCCCCGAAGCACTCCTGGGTGATCCGCGGGCCGTCGAGGGCCGTAGCGATCGCGATCCCCGAGTCGGGGTGCAGGTGGTCGACATGGGCCAGGTCGACCAGCCCGTGCATGGCCGTGTCGATGGAGGGTGCCGCACCACCGGTGCCGTGCAGGCAGTAGGCGAAGGCGTGCACCATCTCATCCTCGCGGTCAACCCCGGGATAGACATCGACGAGCCCGCGCATGCGATCCAGCCGAAGCACGCTGACGCCAGCCTCCGTCAGGGTGCCCAGGTCACCGCCGGATCCCTTCACCCACAGCAGCTCGACCTCCCCCTGCGTCACCGGATCGATCCCCACGCCCTTGGCGGAGGTGTTGCCGCCGGCGTAGTTGGTATTCCGCTTGTCTCTGCCCAGTCGGTTCGATCGCTCGAGGAGATCCGCCAGCGCGGGATCCATGCTCATGCCCCCCAGCCAGCCTGGCTGCCGCCGATCCGCTCCGCCGCGATGCGCTCGGCATACCCGCTGGCGCGATAGGCGTCCATCGGTCGCGGGTCCAGGCCGCGCTCCACTCGCCACTCCTGCAGCAATGGGCGAACGTCGGTGTCGTAGGCGTCCATCAGGATCGCATTGGCTCCGAGGACGTCGCCGGCGGCCTGTGCTGCGGCCAGGGCCGGCTGGTCGACCAGGAGCGCCTTGGCCACGGCCTCCTGCACGTTGAGGATGGAGCGGATCTGGCCCGGGATCTTGGGCTCGATGTTGTGGCACTGGTCGAGGACGAACGCGACGTCCGCCTTCGGGTCGATGGCATCGGCCTTCACCACTTCATGCATGATCCGGAAGAGCTGGAACGGATCACTGGCCCCGACGATCAGGTCATCGTCTGCATAGAAGCGCGAGTTGAAGTCGAACGCGCCCAGCTTGCCCTCGCGCAGCAGGAAGGCGACGATGAACTCGATGTTGGTGCCCGGCGCATGGTGGCCGGTGTCGACGACGACCTTGGCCTTGGGCCCCAGCCGCAGGCAGTGCGCATAGCTGACGCCCCAGTCGGGCACGTCGGTGGTGTAGAAGGCGGGCTCGAAGAACTTGTACTCCAGCACCATGCGCTGGTGATCACCGATCCGGTCGTAGACGATCGACAGGGCCTCGGCCAGCCGATCCTGCCGGGCGCGGATATCGTCCTGGCCGGGGTAGTTGGTGCCGTCGGCGAACCAGAGCTTCAGGTCGCGCGAGCCGGTCTGGTCCATGATGTCGACGCATTCCAGCAGGTGGTCGATCGCCTTGCGCCGCACCCGAGGATCGGGTGCGCAGACGCTGCCGAGGACGTAGTCGTCGTCCTGGAAGGTATTGGAGTTGATCGTCCCGAGGGCGATTCCCTCATCGGCCGCATGCGCGGCCAGCTTGCCGTAGTCGTCGACCTTGTCCCACGGGATGTGCAGGGCGACCGACCCGACGCCGCCGGTGAGCCGGGCCACGACTGCAGCATCCGACACCTTCTCGAAGGGGTCGCGTGGCACGCCCGGCTGTGCGAACACCTTGAATCGGGTACCGGAGTTGCCGTACGCCCATGACGGGACCTCGATCGAGAGCAGGTCCAGTTGCCGCTTGGCAGATGCGTGGTCCATGGGGTTCCTTCAGTCGAGGTGGAAGACTTCGCGGAGGGTCATGAACGCCTCGTCGGGGCGCCTGCCGTCCAGGGATTCGAAGAACGGAGCCATCTGCTCCTGCCAGCGGGCATTGACGTCCGTGGCCGCCATGCCGTCGAGTGCCGCCTGCAGGTCATCGGTCTCGAAATACCCGACGAGCAGGCCGTCGTCGCGCAGGAATAGCGAGTAGTTCGCCCAGCCGGTTCGGCTGAGGGCCTCCAGCATCTCCGGCCAGACGGCCGCATGCCGCTCGGCATACTCGTCGAGGCGATCGGCGCGAACCTTCAGCAGGAAGCACACGCGCTCCACGGATCCCTCCCTCTCCGCTCACGTTTTCATGCGACGCGCACCACGCTCATACCGTGGCGCCGGATGCGCTCGGCGCTGGTGGTGGCGGACTGCACCCGCCACCACCAGCGATTTCCGACGCAAGGATCTCGCGGCTCCTAGTAGATAGCCGCGAACTTGGTGATGTTCGACTTGTCGAACGTCGCCGGGTCACCGAGGAAGATGACGCCGTTGGCGCCCTGGGTGTAGGTCTTGCTTCCCGCCTTGAACGACTTCGGCACCTTGTTGCCGCTCGATGCGCACTCCGCGGCCGCGTACGTGCCCACGTAGCCCAGGTCGATCGGGTTCCACAGGCCGAACTTGGTGACCTGGCCACCGAGGACGTAGTCCTTCATCTCCGAGGGCAGGCCCAGGCCGGTGATGGCGACCGTGCCGCCCTTGGACTTCTTCTCCTGGGCGGCGGCACGGATGCCGACCGTGGTCGGGGAGATGATGCCCGCGATGTCCGGGTGCTCGGTCAGGATCTGGTTGTACTGCTGTGCTGACTTGGTGGCGTCATCATCACCGTAGTAGACCCCGACCAGCTGGATGTTCGGGTACTTCTTGGGCAGGTAGGCCTTCATGAAGTCGATCCAGGCGTTCTGGTTGGCAGCGGTCGCGGCCGCGGACAGGATCGCGACCTTGCCCTTGCCACCGATCTCCTGGGCGATCCAGTCGACCTCGGCCTCGCCGATGCGCTGGGCAGATGCGGGCAGCACCGATGCCGCACGCGTCGTGGTGTCAGCGACGTCGGCGTCGGAGGTGACGACGCAGATGCCTGCCGCCTTGGCCTTCTTCAGCGCCGGGGCGAGGGCATTCTGGTCAGCAGCCGACAGCACGATGGCGTTGTACTTCTGCTGGATCGCCTGGTTGATGAACTTCAGCTGAGCCGGGCCGGTGGCCTGGGTTGGGCCGATGTAGTCGCACTTGGCGGCCTTGAGCTCCTTGCAGGCCTTCTGCGCGCCGTCGTTCCAGCCCTTGAAGTAGCCGATGTTGACCGCCTTGGGGATCACGGCGATCTTCAGGCCTGACTTCGGCGCTGCCTGTGCTGCTGGCGCGGTGGCCAGCCCGGCGATGACGACCGCGCCAGCGGCGGCAGCCAACACCTTCTTGGTAAGTGAGGTCATCCTCGGTGACTCCCTTGATCGTGCCCTGCACCAGCAGGGCTGTGTTCTGCGACGCCCTCGCCGGGAGGCGGCGGCGCCCCTTCCGTGCCCTTCGGCCGGAAAGTTCGTTGGGCGACCGACTCGCGCAGCGCGCCGAGCAGTCGCGGGATGGTGACGCTGAGCAGGAGCAGGACGCCGCTGACGATCACCAGGGCGTTGGCGTCCCAGCCGATCAGCTGCAGGTAGGACTGGCTGAAGCCCCAGATGAGCACGGCAGCGATGACCCCCCAGATGGTGCCGACACCGCCGGCGATCGCGACCCCGCCGAAGAGGACGGCGGCGATGACCAGGAGCTCGAAGCCGAGCGCGCCATCAGGCGAGGATGACGCGAATCGCACGGTGTACCCGATCCCGGCGATGCCGCACATCAGCCCAGTGAGGATGAACAGCCACAGCTTCACCCGGAGCACCGGGATGCCCGAGAACTCGGCCGCCTCGTCCCCCTGGCCGATGGCGAACAGCCACCGCCCGAATCGCGTGCCATGCAGGACGTACCAGAACACGATGCCCGCGACCACCATCGGTACCACGACCCAGGGCAGGAAGGTGCCGGCGATCGGCGTGTAGCCGAGGTCGGTGAACTCGGTCGGGAAGTCGGCGATCGGGGTATCGCCGAGGGCCACATAGCACAGGCCTCGGTACAGGGCCAGGGTGCCGATCGTCACCGCGAGCGACGACAGTCCCAGCCGGGTCACCAGCAGTCCATTGAGCAGCCCGCAGGCTACGCCCGTCATGATGCCGGCGAGCACGGCTACCCAGATGGAGCCCGTTGCCTGCCAGGTGACCCCGCACAGGGCTGACGCCAGGGTCAGGCTCGAGGCCACGGAGAGGTCGATCTCCTTGACGATGATGAGCAGCGCCATCGGGAAGGCGATGAGCATGATCTCCGATATGTCGCCCAGGATGAAGTTGACGTTGTCGCCGGTAGCGAAGTACTCGTTGTTCATCCCGCCGAACAGCACCAGCAGGATGAGCAGCAGGAGGATGCTCTTATCCCAGCTCAGGCGAAATGCTCCCCGGCTCATACCGGCGCCTCCGCAAGTCGGTTGATGCGCTGCGTACTTCGCAGGGCGACGATCCGGTCGAAGGCGATCGCCAGGACGAGCAGGGCACCGGCGACCGCCTGCTGCCAGAACTGCGACACGCCAAGGGCGCCAAGGGCGAAGGTGATGGCCTGCAGCAGGACGGCGCCGATGAGCGCACCCATCGCCGTGCCCACGCCTCCGGCGATCGCAACCCCGCCGATGACGCAGGCCGCGACGACATAGAGCTCGATGCCCAGCCCGGCCGTCGCGTCTGCGAAGCTGAAGCGGAAGAGCAGGAGCATGCCGGCCAGGCCGGCGATGATGCCGTTGAGCACGAAGGCCGCGAACTCGCGGTGGGCGACCGGGATGCCGACGCGGGCCGCTGCCGGCGGATTGGAGCCGATCGCATACAGATCCCGGCCCCATCGAGTCGAGGTCTGCACGATCGTCATCAGCACGCACAGGATGAGTGCGATCACGAAGAGGTCGGGCACGCCGAGGATTGAGCCGGACCCGATCGCCGCGACCCAGCCGGGCAGTGCGTCCGCCGTCACCGTCACCCCGCCCGCGAGGTAGTTGAAGATCCCGCGGACGAGGTACAGGGTGCCGATCGTGACGACCAGGGAGGGCAGCTTGAGGTAGGCGACCAGCGCACCGTTCACGATCCCGACCGCAGCCCCCACCGCGACCGCGATCATCAGGGACTGCGGGACGGAGATACCCATGTTGTTCATCGACGTATTGCCGATGAGGAAGGACACCAGCCCTGCGGTCGAGCTCACGGACAGGTCGATATGCCGCATGATGATGAGGTTCGCCTGGCCTGCGGCCAGGAACGCGATCAGGGCGCTCTCGATGAGGATCGCCTTGAGCCCCTCCCCGCCGCGGAAGGCAGGGTTCAGGATCGCGGTGAGCAGCAGCAGCACGATGAGCGCCGAGAGCACCGGTACCTCACGCAGGCGGGCTACCCTGCTCAGCCCACCGCTCATGCCGCAGCTCCCGCGGCCGCTGTCATCACGCGCTCCTGGGTGGCGTCAGCGCGGGAGATCTCATCGACTAGGCGCCCCTCGCGCATCACCAGGATGCGGTCCGCCATGCCCAGGACCTCGGGCAGGTCTGAGGAGACCATCAGGACGGCCATGCCCGCCGCGGCCTGCTCCGAGAGCAGGCGATGCACCTCGGCCTTGGTCCCGACGTCGATACCGCGGGTCGGCTCGTCGACGATCAGCAGCCTGGGGCTGGTCGCGAGCCACTTGGACAGGACGACCTTCTGCTGGTTGCCGCCGGACAGTCGCTCGACCGGGTCATCGATGCTGGCGTAGCGAAGGCGCAAGGTCGTGGCCCATTCCTCGGCGAGCCTGCGCTCGGCGCCGATGCGGACGAGCCCGGCTCGGCGCAGTCGACGCAGCACGGTGAGGGCCGTGTTATGGGCTATGGAGGCGGGCATGAGCAGGCCCTGCAGGCGGCGATCCTCGGGAACCAGCGAGATGCCCGCGGCCATGGCCCGGGACGGCGTATGCCGAGAAAGCCGGGTACCGGCCATGGTGATCGTGCCGGACGTGATGGGGTCGATGCCGAAGATCGCTCGCACCACCTCAGAGCGACCCGAGCCCACGAGCCCGGCGAGTGCGACGATCTCCCCGCGCCGCACCTCGAACGAGATGTCATGGAACTCCCCGGTGCTTGACAGGCCCTCGACCGACAGGATCACCTCCCCGATCTGGGCCGGCACCTTCGGGAACATCTCGGTGATCTCGCGGCCGACCATCCAGCGGACGATCTGCGCCGTGTCGACTTCGGCGATCGGGGCGGAGGCCACCGTGGCGCCATCGCGCATGACGGTGACCGAGTCGCAGACCTGGAAGACCTCCTCCAGCCGATGGCTGATGTAGATCACGCCACGGCCCTGATCTCGCAGGCGTCGAGCCACGCCGAGGAGCCGCTCGACCTCGGCATTGGTCAGGGCCGCGCTCGGCTCGTCCATGATGATCAGGCGCGCATCCAGGGACAGGGCCTTGACGATCTCGACCATCTGCTGGTCGGCGATGGACAAGCCCCGGGCGAGGCGGCCTGGATCAAGGTCGATCCCGAGGTCGGCGAACAAGCTCGCGGTGCGCGCCCGCATCTGCGACCAGTCGACCCGGCCGCCCGACTTCGGCTGCCGACCGACGAAGACGTTCTCCGCCAGCGTGAGATCCGGGAACAGGGACGGCTCCTGGTAGATGATGGCCACGCCCTGCTCGCGCGCCAGGCGCGGATTGCCCTGCCGGAAGGAGCGACCATCGAGCTCGATCACGCCGGCATCGAGTTGGTGCAGGCCGGCAAGAGTCTTGACCAGGGTTGACTTGCCAGCGCCGTTCTCGCCGAGCAGCCCGACGACCTCGCCTTCGTGCACGACGAGCGAGGCCCGATCGAGTGCCTGGACCCCTCCGAATCGCTTCGAGGCGTCGCTGATGCGAAGCAGCGGCTGCGCCACGCAGGCCCTCCCTGTCCGTCACGGGTCGGTTCGCTCAGACTCCGCATTCCTGGGAACCTGATTTGAAACCTTTCAAGTCGGTCTATGGGAAACTAGTCATGTCCGATCAACCTGTCAACCGTTCTGACTGAATTCACCCGCACGAGGTTTTGAGACGTTTCATTACTGGCCTACACTGCTGCACCTGCGGTGAGCCGAGCGCTCCGGCACGGGCGAGCGGGCAGGGCCGAGACGGGAGTCGTCGTGACTGCGAGCATGAAGGATGTCGCCGCCCTGGCAGCAGTCTCCATCGGCACGGTCTCGAACGTCCTCAACAACCCGCAGATGGTCTCCCCGAAGACCCGTGACCGCGTCGAGCAGGCCATTGCCCAGCTGGGCTTCATCCCCAATGCCCCGGCCCGCCAGCTGCGTGCGGGGCGCTCGAAGGTCATCGGCCTGGTCGTTCCCGATATCGCCAACCCATTCTTCACCGAGGTCGCACGCGGAGTCGAGGACGCCGCGATGGAGGCGGGCTTCGTCGTCATCCTGTGCAACTCAGACGAGCAGGCTGCCCGGGAGGACCGCTACCTGCGAGTCCTGGAATCCCAGCGCGTTGGCGCCATCCTCATCACGCCGGCCCGCAAGGGCATAAAGCCCCTGCAGCGGCTCATCGCCAACGGCACCGCCGTCGCCCTGCTCGATCACGAAGGCGGCACCCGCGATGCCTGCAGCGTCTCGGTCGACGACGCCCTGGGCGGCCAGCTGGCCGCCAGCCACCTCATCGGGCTGGGCCACCGATCGATCGCCTGGCTCGCCGGGCCACCCGATATCCCGCAGGTTGCCGACCGGCAGGCCGGGATCCTCCGCGCCACCGAGGAGCACTCGGTGCTGCTCGAGCGCATCGTGGCCGGCCAGATGACCGCGTCGGCGGGCGATGCGGCCGTCGATGCCGCCCTCGCGCGCGGCATGACCCCGTCCGCAATGGTCTGCGCGAACGACCTGCTCGCCATCGGTGCCATGCGCGCCCTCATGCGAGCGGGCATGCGCATTCCCCAGGATGTCTCGATCGTGGGGTACGACGACATCGACTTCGCGGCCAGCGCCGCCGTTCCGCTGACATCGGTGCGGCAGCCGAAGTACGAGCTGGGCTTCGCCGCAGCCCAGCTGGTGATCTCCGAGTTCGAGGACCGGCGCGCGCACGCCCACCAGCGGGTCCGATTCCAGCCGCAGATCGTCGTCCGGGAGTCGACCGGATCGGTCGCCTAGGCCGTTCGGATTCCCTGCCGGGGCCGCGCCGGCCGAACCCGGCGGGCCGAGATGCGCCGGCGGGCCCGGATGCGGATTCTGGCGCGGCTGAGCCCTTGTAATGTTCCCGGCATGCCAGGCACGGTCGTGATCCACGGCGAGCCGTCGATTGGCATCTCCGGCGACAGTGTCGAGGCGTGGATCACCGTGCGCGGATCCCACATCGCGCCGGTCACCTTCCGTGCCGACGGCCGATCCTGGCAGCCGTACTCGCTGGCCCCCTGGCGGCCGGGCGAGCACCCGGGCAATGAGGATCTCCTCGAGGTCCTGCGCGGCGACTTCTGGTGCTTCCCGTTCGGCGCTCAGCCCGATGGCCCGGCGCATGGACTGACCTCGTGCGCGCCGTGGCAGGTCGAGGGGCTTACTTCGACGACGGCCCGCCTGGCCATGGATGCGTCCGATACCGGTGCCCACGTCGTGAAGACCGTCTCGGTTCGCGACGGCGATACGGCCCTCTACCAGCAGTGGGAGATCTCCGGGGCAAGCGGCCGCTTCCCCTACGGCACGCATCCGATCCTGGACTTCTCTGCGCAGCCGGCCGGCTCGGTACGGCTGAGCAGCAGCCCGATCCGCTGGGCATCGGTGCTGCCGGAGGTCTATGCCGACCCCGCCATCGGCGAGCAGCAGGCACTGCTGCCGGGCGGGCAGTTCACGTCCCTTGGGTCAGTGCCGATGCTCGATGGCGGCCGGATGGACCTCAGCCGCTACCCGACCCCGCCGGGGCACGAGGACATCGTGATGCTGGTCAGCGACCCGGAGGCCGGCCCGATCGCCTGGTCCGCGGCGTCGGTCGCCGGCAGGGTGTGGCTCTCGCTGCGGTCGGTAGCCGACTTCCCGTCCACGGTGCTGTGGATCTCCAATGGCGGACGACCGCAGCCGCCGTGGAGCAGTCGCCACCTCGGGCGCATCGGCATCGAGGACGTCTGCTCGTACTTCCATGCCGGGCTCGTGCCCTCCCGGGAGGATCGCCTGGCACCGCTCGGCATCCCGACGACACGCGGCTTCTCGCCCGATACGACCACCACCCTGCGCATCGTGCAGGCCGTCGCCTTCGCCCCCGAGGGCTTCGGCCGCGTCGCCTCGATCGAGATGGCAGAGCCCGGCAGCGTCACCCTGGTGGACGATGCCGGCGCGAGGGCGCGATGCGCCGTCGACTGGCAGTACGTCCTGCCCTGATGGGATCCCCCGGTCGACCCGCCGTTACGGGGTGCCGGGCAGCACGTACGCGGTCTTGCTCGTCGTGAAGAACTCCTCGGCCGCGGTGCCCTGCTCCCTGGGGCCGTAACTGCTATCGCCGCGGCCGCCGAATGGCACATGGAAGTCGACGCCGGCGGTCGGCAGGTTCACCATCACCATGCCCGCCTTGGATGCCCGCCGGAAGTGGGAGGCCTTCGCCAGGCTGGTCGTGCAGATCCCCGCGGACAGGTTCATCGTGCTGGCATTGGCGACCGCGAGGGCCTGCTCGTAGTCGGCGACACGCACCACCGACAGCACCGGCCCGAAGACCTCCTCGCGATTGATCGTGTGCTCCGGTGACGTCCCGAGCACGAGCGCGGGCGTCAGGTAGTGGCCGGGGGTCCCCCGCTCGACGACCTCGCCGCCGATGACCGCTCCCCCCTCCGCCCGGGCGATTTCCAGGTAGCGCAGGTCCTGCTCCAGCTGGGATGCATCAACCACCGGGCCCATGTCGATGCCGGCCTGGCGTGCATCGCCCACCGTCCAGCCGGACATCCGCGCACGGATCGCCTCGATGAGCGCGTCATGGATGCCGTCCGTGACCACGAGCACGCTGGACGCGGTACAGCGCTGGCCGGTGGAGCCGAAGCTGCCCTGTATCGCCACCTCGACTGCGACCCCGAGGTCGGCGTCATCGCAGACGATCAGCGGGTTCTTGCCGCCCAGCTCGAGCTGCACCTTCTTGCGGGTGGCGGCTGCCGCCTGCAGGATGCCCTGGCCGGTTTCGACCGACCCGGTGAAGGTGATGGCGCTGATCGCCGGGTCGCCGGTGAGGACGGGGCCGACCTGTGAGCCCTTCCCCAGGACGATGTTCAGCGCACCGACCGGCAGGCCGGCCCGGTTGAGGATGTCGACCAGCTCCCACGCGGAGCCGGGCACCAGGTCGGCTGGCTTGAAGACCACGGTGTTGCCGAAGGCCAGGGCGGGCGCGATCTTCCAGGCCGGGATAGCGATCGGGAAGTTCCACGGGGTGATGATGCTGACCACCCCGACCGGCTCGCGGGTCACGGTGACCTCGATCCCGGGGCGGACGGAGTCCAGGGCCTGGCCGTGCGGCTGCAACGCGACCCCGGCGAAGTACTTCAGGATCTGCCCGGCGCGCACCACCTCGCCGCGCGCCTCGGGCAGGGTCTTGCCCTCCTCGCGGGCCAGCAGGTCGCCGAGCTCGTCGGCACGGGCGAGGACCTCCGACCCGGCCCGGTCGAGCACCTCGGCGCGCTGCCACGGGGTTGTGCGCGACCAGCCGGGGAAGGCCTCCGCTGCCGCGGCCACCGCAGCGCTGGCGACCTCGGCGTCCGCGACGGATGACACGACCACGACATCGCCGAGGTCGGACGGATTGACGTCTGGTCGATCTGCACCGCTGCCGACGGACTGGCCGGCCACGATCGAGGTGAGGGTCCGGCTGCTCATCGAGACTCCTGACTGCTAGCGGTACGCAGGGATGCCGGTCAGGGCCTCGCCGATGACCAGCGTGTGCATCTCGTTGGTTCCCTCGTAGGTGAAGACCGACTCCAGGTTGTTCATGTGCCGGATCACGGGGTACTCCAGGGTGATGCCGTTCCCGCCGAGGATGCCGCGGCACTCCCGCGCGATGGCCAGGGCCTCGCGCGCGTTGTTGAGCTTGCCCAGGCTGATCTGCTCCGGCCTGATGAGGTGCTCGTCCTTCAGCCGGCCCAGGTGCAGGGCCAGCAGCATGCCCTTGCCCAGCTCCAGGGCCATGTCGGCGAGCTTGCGCTGGGTCAGCTGATAGGAGGCGATCGGCTCGTCGAACTGGATGCGGTTCAGGGAGTAGTCGATCGCCGTCTGCAGGCAGTCCCGAGCGGCGCCCAATGTACCGAAGGCGATGCCGAACCGAGCCTCGTTCAGGCACGACAGCGGCCCGCGCAGGCTCGCCACGCCTGGCAGTACCGCGTCCTTGGGCAGCCGCACCTCATCGAAGACCAGTTCACTGGTCACCGAGGCGCGCAGCGACATCTTCCTGTGGATCTCGCGTGCGGTGAAGCCGGGAGTGTCGGTGGGGACGATGAACCCGCGGATCCCGCCATCAGTGCGGGCCCAGACCACGGCGACATCGGCGACACTGCCGTTGGTGATCCACATCTTGGAGCCGTTCAGGATCCAGTCATCGCCATCCTGCTTGGCATTGGTGAGCATCCCACTGGGGTTGGAGCCGAAGTCCGCCTCGGTCAGGCCGAAGCACCCGATCGTCTCCCCTGCAGCCATCTGCGGAAGCCACTGCTCCTTGTGCTCCGATGACCCGAAGGCGTGGATGGCGTACATGGCCAGCGAGCCCTGGACGCTCACCAGGGACCGCAGCCCGGAGTCGCCCGCCTCGAGTTCCAAGCAGGCCAGGCCATAGGCGGTCGCGGACATTCCCGCGCAGCCGTAGCCCTCCAGGTGCATTCCCAGGACGCCGAGCTGGCCGAGCTCGCGGGCCAGCTCGCGGGCTGGGATCTGACCGGCCTCGAACCAGTCGGCAATCTCCGGCTTGATCCGGTCGTCGACGTAGGAGCGCACCACATCTCGGATCGATCGCTCCTCCTCGCTGAGCAGGTGGTCGATCGCGAACAGACCGAACGGGGACTGCGGGGCCTTGGCCATGACGCCTCCATCAGGGGTGGTGCGCGGATTGTATCCAATCCGCGAGCGAAGGATCCATGCACGGATCAGCCGGGAGATGATGCGTGCATTGCCCGGATGCGACCGGTCACCGCCACCACCGACCGATGGCGATGCTCGGCCTGGACCGCGATGAGCCGCTCGGCATCGCGATCCCGCAGGGCGGCCATCATCTGCCGATGCTCGTCATTCACCCGCTCCAGGCTGGACGGCTCCAGGAAGTAGACCGAACGGTAGGCGTCAGTCGCATCCCACAGCAGCCGAATCATGCGGACCAGCCTGGGCATCCCGCAGGCCTGAAGCATCGCGAAGTGGAATGCGCGGTTCGCGGCGCTGATCGCCGAGACATCCTGGGTCTGCGTCGCCCGCTCAACCTCGCGCATGAGGCCATCGAGATCCGCGATGTCATCGTCCTCGATCTGGTCGACGACGAGGGCAAGTGCCTCCGCCTCGAGCAGCTCGCGGATGCGATACACCTCAGCGAGGTCCTCGACCGACAGCACGGCCACGAAGTAGCCGCGATGCGCGTGATACTCCAGCAGGCCCTCGGCCTCCAGGATCCGCAGGGCCTCGCGAATCGGCACGCGACTGACGCCGTACCGGCGGGCGAGGTCGTCCTGCACGACCTGCTCCCCCGGGGCGAGGTCGCCGCTGGCGATCTCCGAGCGCAGAGTCGCCAGCACCGCCTCCTGAGCGGTGGGCGGCTTGACGCCGCTCACCTGGGCTCCGGCCCGAGGCCGAGGAGGGCGAGCACGTGCGCGCGATCCTCCCCGACCCTTGGCGGGGCCGAGGGATAGCGAATCGGGGTCTGGCTGTACCGGACTGGATTGGCCACCTGCTGGCGCGGGCCACTGCGGCGGGCATCGTTCACCTCGACGATCGGGTCAAGGCCAAGCCGAGCCGCCAGCGCGAAGGCATCGGCGATGTCGTTCACCGGCCCGCAGGGCACGCCGACTGCGCCGATCACCTCCTGCCAGTGATCGGCTCCGCGCTGCGCCAGCAGGCCGATCAGCTCCGCCTTGAGTGCCTCGCGATGGGCGACTCGCAGGGCATTGGTCGCAAAGCGCTCATCGGTCGCCATGTGACCTGCGCCGATGGCCTGCGCCATCCGGGCGAACTGCGCGTCGTTGCCCACGGCGATGACGATCGGCCGATCGGCCGTCGGGTAGACCTCGTAGGGCGCGATCGACGGATGGGCATTGCCCATCCGCGTCGGGACGACTCCGGCGATCGCATAGGCCGATGCCTGGTTGACCAGGCTCGACAGCAGGGTCGACAGCAGCGAGACCTCGAGGTGCTGGCCGATTCCCGTGACGTCGCGATGGCGCAACGCGGCGAGAATCGCGACGGTTGCATGCAGGCCGGTGAGGACGTCGACCACTGCCACCCCGGCCTTGGTCGGCTCGCTCGTCCCGGTGATGCTCATCAGCCCGCCCATCGCCTGGACGAGGATGTCGTAGCCGGGCAGCTCGGCGCCGGCACCGGAGCCGAAGCCGCTGATCGAGCAGTAGACGATGCCCGGATTTGCCGCGCGCACGTCGCCATAGGCCAGGCCGTACGTGCCCAGCGCGCCCACCTTGAAGTTCTCGACCATCACGTCCGCGCGCTGGGCCAGGCGCTGCGCGATCGCCAGATCCGTCGCGTCGGCGATGTCGAGGTCGATCGACCACTTGCTCCGGTTCACCGAGTCGAAGTAGGTCGACTGGCCATCGGCATCCACCGGCGGCAGCCAGGCCCGCGTGTCGTCGCCGCTGCTCGGGCGCTCGACCTTCACGACCGTCGCACCGAGGTCGGCAAGCAGCATGGTGGCGTAGGGCCCGGCCAGCACCCGGGAGAAGTCGGCGACCAGGACCCCGGAAAGCGGCAGCGTCACCGCCTGATCGTATTCACTATCCACGCGTGCGCTGCGATTCCTTCGATGGCGGACCCCTCGACGGGTCCCCTGCCTCTACCGTACGTATTCTCTTGTTGCCCGTACATACGGTAGCCTCACCCGGTGAAGACCACCCTCGTTCTCGACGATGACCTCTATCGGCAGGCAAAGGTGATGGCCTCCGGGCGGGGCTGCACCGTGTCCTCGCTCGTCGAAGACGCGCTCCGACTGCTGATGCACGCTGACCCCGTCGTCCATGCCCCCGGGGAGCCCATGCCCGCGTGGGACCTCGGCCGAGCCCGCATCGACATCGACGACAATCGCGCGGTACGCGACGCACTGGACGAAGGCCAGCGTCACGATGCTCTGCGTTGACATCAACGTCCTCGTCCACGCCGTGAACGAGGGCTCCGATCGACATGAGGAGGTTCGCGACTGGCTCGGCAACGCGCTCAGTTCGCGAACGCCGCTGCTCGTCCCGGATACCGTGACGACGGGGTTCGTTCGAATCGTCACCAGCCCCCGCGTCATGCCGTCACCGCTGCACCCCGATCAGGCATTCGCGCTCGTCGACTGGCTGCTCGAGCACCCGTCCGCAATGCCGCTCTCAGGCGACGGTCGCGCCCGGGCGGTCTTCCGACAGCTCGTGCAGTCCCTAGGCCTGCGAGGCAACGACGTCCCGGACGCCTGGATCGCCGCGCTCTGCATCGCGACCAATGCGACAATCGTCACGTTCGATCGAGGGTTCCGGCGGTTCCCGGGCCTGCAGGCACTCGAGCCGGGTCACTAGACCCCGCGCGTCCCCGCCCGCGAGCCAGGAGTGACGATGCGAGGTCTGCCGCGGCCTCAGGGCTTGTCGCTGACCAGCAACGGCGTGATCGCCTCCAGCACCCGGACGTCCTCGATCGTGCTGGGCACCGGCTCCGGCCGGCCGTCGGCGATCCCACGCATCGTCCGGCGCAGGATCTTGCCCGACCGGGTCTTCGGCAGGGCCGGGACGATGACGACCTGCTTCAATGCCGCCACCGGCCCGATCTCCCGGCGAACCGACTCCACGATCTCGGCCTGCAGCACCGCCGGATCGACCTGCACCCCGGCCTTGAGGACGACGAAGGCCCGCGGCACCTGCCCCTTGAGGTCGTCATGCACGCCAATGACCGCGCACTCGGCGACCATCGGATGCGAGGCGACGACCGCCTCCATGGAACCGGTCGAGAGCCGATGCCCGGCGACGTTGATGACATCGTCGGTGCGGCCCATGACATACAGGTAGCCATCGGCATCCATCGACCCGCCGTCGCCGGTCGTGTAGTAGCCGGGGTTGGCGGTGAGGTACGCGTCGACGTAGCGCTGGTCATCTCCCCACAGGGTCGGCAGCGTGCCGGGCGGCATGGGCAGCCGGATGACGATGGCCCCATCGGTGCCGGCAGCCACCTGCCTGCCCTCGCCGTCGAGGACCTGCACGTCGTACCCCGGCACCGCCACGCTCGGCGAGCCCGGCTTGATCGGCATCGGCTCCAGCCCGCGCAGGTTCGAGGCGATCGGCCACCCCGTCTCGGTCTGCCACCAGTTGTCGACCACCGGCACGCCGAGGTGGCCGCACGCCCAGTGGTACGTATCCGGGTCCAGCCGCTCCCCTGCCAGGAAGAGGGACCGCAGGCTGCTGATGTCATGGCGTGCGAGGTGCTCGCCGTCCGGATCCTCCTTCTTGATGGCCCGGATCGCGGTCGGAGCGGTGAACAGTCCATTGACCCCGTACTCCGCGATCACCCGCCAGAACGCGCCGGCATCGGGCGTACCGACCGGCTTGCCCTCGTACAGCACCGTCGTCGCGCCGCTGAGCAGCGGCGAGTAGACGATGTAGGAGTGGCCCACCACCCAGCCGACATCGGATGCGGCCCACCAGGTGTCGTCCGCCGTCATCCCGTAGACGTTCCAGAACGACCATGCCAAGGCGACCGCGTGGCCGCCGTTGTCGCGCACGATGCCCTTCGGCCGACCGGTAGTGCCAGAGGTGTAGAGGATGTAGAGGGGGTCAGTAGCCTCGACGATGACGGGCTCATGCGGCACCGCAACGGCCATCGCAGCCGCCCAATCGACATCGGCCGCATGCATCTCGGCTCTCGCCTGCGGTCGCTGCAGGATGACGGACGCCTGCGGCTTGTGCCGGGCCATGCCGATGGCCTCGTCCAGCAAGGGCTTGTAGGGAAGTACCCGGCCGGCCTCGATCCCGCACGAAGCCGAGACGACCACCCGAGGGGTCGCGTCATCGATGCGAGCCGCGAGCTCGGCCGGGGCGAAGCCGCCGAAGACCACGGAATGCACCGCACCCAGCCGCGCGCAGGCGAGCATCGCGACCACGGCCTCGGGAACCATGGGCAGGTAGATGATGACCCGGTCGCCCTTCGATACCCCCAGGCCGGCCAGCACGCCGGCAAAGCGGGAGACCTCGTCGAGCAGCTCGGCGTAGGTGATCGATCGCTTGACCCCGGTGACCGGGCTGTCGTAGCGGATGGCGACCCTGTCGCCTCGACCGGCCGCGACATGACGGTCGAGGGCATTGACGCAGGTGTTCAGCCTGCCGCCGCGGAACCAGCGATAGAAGGGCGCCTGGCTGGAATCCAGGATCACCTCCGGCGGCGTGACCCAGTCGACCAGGGCAGCAGCCTGCGCCCAGAACTCCTCCGGCGCTGCAGCGGCCATCGCTCGCGCCCGCTCGTACTCGCCCATAGCGACTTCCTCCCTGCCGCCGGGTCGCGCCCGACTCGCCGTCTACGCGTCCGAGCCCTGCTCTCCGACCTGCTGCGGCACCGCCTGCCCGGCCCCGCTGCCGTCCGACTTCCAGCGCTGCTGGATCGTCGACTTGGCCGCGCCGCCGAGAATCCGGACCACCACCCCGACGAAGGCGATGTCGAATGCCATCTGCGTCATCGCCACCAGCCTGGCAGTGTCGGTCACCGGGGTGATGTCGCCGAAGCCCACGGTCGCCAGCACCGTCAGCGCGAAGTAGTAGGCGGAGAAGTGCGTCAGCGGCTCGGTGAAGGCGCCCCGGTCCTGCTGGGAGATCACCACGTAGATGGCGGCGTACACCGCCAGGAACATCGCGGCCACCAGGACCAGGGCCTCTGCCGACTGCAGGGTGGGGTAGACCGCACGCTTGATGCGGTTCAGCTGGTGCCGGAAGTAGGCGACGTAGATGATCACGCCCAGCAGGACGAACGCAGCGGGGGCGACCACTCGGCCATCGGTCGAATCCGGGAGCAGGTACATCGCGCCCCAGATGAGGGTGAGCCCGATCACCACCCGCAGGCAGGCGGCAAGGATCAGCCTGTTGCGCTTGGCTCGGCTCTCCGGCAGTGGGGGCAGCGGAACCGACATGGCCGCGAGTCTCTCACGACAGGGCCGCCAGCTGCCCGCACGCGCCGTCAATCTCCCGGCCCCGGGTATCGCGAACGGTGACGGCGACACCGCGCCGCCGCAGGACGCCGACGAACGCCTCCTCATCCTCCGGGCGCGAGGCCGTCCACTTCGATCCTGGCGTGGGATTGAGCGGGATGAGGTTCACGTGCACGAGGTGGCCCTGGAGCAGATCTGCCAGCATCTCCGCCCGCCAGGAGTGGTCATTGATGTCCCTGATCAGCGCGTACTCGATGCTCACCCGCCTGCCGGTGGCCTCGGCATACGCCCAGGCAGCGTCCATCACCTCCGCAACGGGCCAACGGGTATTGATCGGGACGAGGGTGTCGCGCAGGTGATCGTCCGGCGCATGCAGCGAGATCGCCAGCGTCACCGGCAGGTGCTCCTGCGCGAACTGGTGGATGCGCGGCACCAGGCCCACGGTCGACACGGTGATCCCCCGAGCGCTCATGCCCAGCCCCTCGGGCACCGGCAAGGTGAGCCGACGGATCGCGTTGATCACGGCTGCGTAGTTCGCCAGCGGCTCGCCCATCCCCATGAACACTACGTTCGACACCCGGCCCGGCCCACCGGCAACCTGCCCGCGCTGCAGGCTGCGCGCACCCGCGAGCACCTGCTCGACGATCTCCGCCGTCGACAGGTTCCGGGTCAGGCCACTCTGCCCGGTGGCGCAGAAGGGGCAGTTCATCCCGCATCCAGCCTGGGACGAGATGCACATCGTGACCCGGTCCGGATACCGCATCAGCACGCTCTCGATCAGCGCCCCATCGTGCAGTCGCCAGGCGGTCTTGACGGTGCTGCCCGCATCGCAGTCGATCGTCCGCGCTTGCGTCAGCAGCGGCGGCAGCAGTGCCGTGATCACCCCACGGGCATCGGCGGGAAGGTCTGACCATGCGCTCGGGTCGTCCTCCAGCCGACCGAGCCAATGGCGACTGACCTGGTCGGCCCGGAAGGCCGGCAGGCCGAGCTCTGTCACCGCCGCTCGCCGCTGCTCGCCCGTCAGGTCCATCAGGTGGCGCGGGGGGCGTCCGCGCGACGGCGCATCGAGGATCAGCTCACCTGGCGCGGGCATGGCTCATCCGCGTCAACTGATGCCGCTGCCGAGGAAGACGCTGAAGATCACCCACGAGGCGAAGGCATTCGGCAGCAGGGAATCCAGTCGATCCATCATCCCGCCATGGCCTGGCAGGAGCGTGCCCATGTCCTTGATGCCCAGGTCTCGCTTGATGGCGGACTCGGCGAAGTCGCCCGCGGTTGCCGTCACGGTCATGATCGCCCCGGCGATCACCCCCTGCCACCATGGAGCGTGCAGGAGCCAGGCGAAGGCCGCTGCGCCGACCAGGGCCTGGGTGACGACTGAGCCGGCGAAGCCCTCCCACGACTTCTTGGGGCTCAGCTGGGCAGCAATCGGGTGCCGGCCGAACAGCACCCCGGCCGCGTACCCGCCGATGTCGTTGCCGATGGTCAGCAGGATGAAGGCAACGACGCGTGCGGGCCCGTTGTCGGCCGCCAGGGTCAGCATCAGGAAGCCGGCCATGAACGGCAGGTAGGCGATGATGAAGGCGCTCGCCGTGACGTCCTTGACGAACCCATAGGCGCCACGCCGGATCCGCCAGAACATCAGCGCCAGCACTGCGATGCCCATAGCGGTCAGCTGCGCGGTCGCTCCCCACTCGTAGGCGACGACCGGAATCGCGATCGTGAAGACCACCAGGGGCGTGCGCGCGACGTGGATGCCGCGCTGGCCGAATGCGCGCACGAACTCGAACACGGCGATGAGCAGGGCCGCGATCACCACGATCGCGAAGGTCCACTTCACCGTGAACAGGCTGAGCAGCACGATGGCGCCAAGCGCCACTCCGGAGGCAATCGCCGCGGGCAGGTTGCGCCCTGCGCGCGACTTGCGCGGCTCGGACGCAGGCTCGGCAGGCGGGGTGCCCGGCGCTGGCGACGGTTCGGGATCGCTCAAGGTCACACCTCGAGCAGTTCTGCTTCTTTGTGCTTGAGGATTTCGTCGATGTGCTCGACGTGCTTGTGCGTGACCTCGTCGAGGTGCTTCTCCGCGCGTCGGACGTCGTCCTCGCCGGCCTCGCCGTCCTTCTGCAGTCGGTCGAGGCCGTCCTTGGCGTGGCGGCGGACATTGCGGATCGAGACCTTCGAGTCCTCAGCCTTGCCCTTGGCGACCTTGATGTACTCCTTGCGGCGCTCCTCGGTGAGCTGCGGCAGGACGACCCTGATGATCGTACCGTCAGTGGTCGGATTGATGCCGAGGTCGCTGTCGCGCAGGGCCTTCTCGATGGCTCCGAATGCACCCTTGTCGTAGGGCGAGATCAGGATCATCCGGGCCTCGGGGGTCTGGAAGGAGGCGAGCTGGTTCACCGGGGTCAGCGTGCCGTAGTAGTCGACCATGATCTTGTTGAACATCGCCGGGGTCGCCCGTCCCGTCCGGATCGTGGCGAAGTCCTCCCGGGCGACCGCGATCGCCTTGTCCATCTTCTCCTCGGCCTCCAGCAGGATCTCGTCGATCTGCTCGCTCACGATGCACTCCTTGCGCTAGGCCCGTTGCTTGTCGCCACCAAGGTACCGATGGTCTCGCCCCGGACGGCCCGGGCGATGTTGCCGTCGACGAGGAGATTGAACACGACGATCGGGAGGTCGTTGTCACGGCACAGGCTGATCGCCGTGGCATCCGCCACCTTGAGGTTGCGTGCCAGGACCTCGTCGTGGGTCAGCCGGTCATACCGCACGGCGGCCGGATTGGTGCGCGGGTCGTCGTCGTACACGCCGTCAACCGCCTTGGCCATCAGCACCACCTCGGCCCCGATCTCCAGGGCCCGCTGCGCCGCCGTGGTGTCAGTCGAGAAGTACGGCTGGCCCAGGCCCGCACCGAAGATCACCAGCCGGCCCTTCTCCAGGTGACGGCTGGCCCGGCGTGGCACGTACGGCTCGGCCACCTGGCCCATGGTGATCGCCGTCTGGACCCGGGTGTCGACCCCTGCCTTCTCGCAGAAGTCCTGCAGGGCCAGGCAGTTCATCACCGTGCCGAGCATGCCCATGTAGTCGGCCCGGGCGCGATCCATGCCCCGGTCGGATAGCTGCGCACCGCGGAAGTAGTTGCCTCCGCCGATCACCACCGCCACCTGCGTGCCCTGGCGGACGATCTCGGCCACCTGGCGGGCGATGGAGGCCACGACGTCAGGATCGACGCCGAGCCCTCCGCCGCCGGCGAATGCCTCCCCCGACAGCTTCAGCAGCACCCGCCGCCAGCCGCCCTCAGGCACCTCAGGCCAGGTCTGGATCGTCCCCTCGAGGGACGGCTGGATGACTCCCGCGGGATTAGCCATCGCTGCGCCCCTTCGTCGACTCGCCTAGAACCTACTGCCCGATCTCGAAGCGGGCGAAGCCGGTCACCTCGGTCTTGGCATCCGCGAGCACCTGCGCGACCGACTTCTTGTTGTCGACCACGCTGGGCTGCTCGAGCAGGACGGTGTCCTTGAAGAAGGCGTTGACGCGCCCGTCGACGATCTTCGGCAGGGCAGCCTCAGGCTTGCCCTCCTCCTTCGCGGTCGCCTCGGCGATCCGGCGCTCGTTCTCCACGGTCTCAGCCGGCACCTCCTCCCGCGTGAGGTACTGCGGGCGCATGGCCGCAATCTGCATGGCCGCTCCCCTGGCGGCCTCGAGATCGCCGCTGTAGGCGACCATCACGCCCACCTGGGGCGGCAGGTCGGATGCACGGCGGTGCAGGTAGATCGCCACCGGCTCCGGCAGCACGGCCACTCGGCCGAGCTCGAGCTTCTCGCCGATGACGCCGGCCAGCTCTGCGATCGCGCTGTCGACGGTGCGCCCGTCGGCCAGCTTCGCCGCGGCGAGCTGATCGGCGGCGACGAACTGCCCAGCGGCCGCAGCGTCGGCGATCGACTCCGAGAGCGACTGGAAGTCGGCATTCTTGGCGACGAAGTCGGTCTCGCACAGCAGCTCGACCAGGGCATTGCCCTTCGATGCGATCAGGCCATTGGACGCCGTGCGCTCGGCACCGCGCTTGGCCGCCTTGGCAGCACCGGAGATCCGCAGGATCTCGACGGCCTTGTCGAAGTCGCCCTCGGCCTCCTCGAGGGCCTTCTTGCACTCCATCATGCCCGCGGCTGTGTGGTCGCGGAGCTTCTTGACATCAGCGGCAGCGATGCTCGCCATAGTCGCACCTTCCTTCAGGCATCGTTTTCGGGCGTGTTGCTGAGTTACGTGCAGGATCAGGCATGCGCAGACCGGACCGGCTGCGCATGCCAGCGGCCGGTCGGCCGCGACGTGTCAGACGGCGGAATCGCCTTCAGCGGCGGCGGCTTCGGCAGCGACCTCGGCGACCGCCTCCGCGGCAGCGACCTCTGCGACTGCCTCGGCCTCGGCTCCGGCCAGCAGCTCACGCTCCCACTCCGCCAGCGGCTCGACCTCCTGGCTGCCCATCGCACGATTGGCACGGGCCATCAGGCCCTCGGCGACGGCATCGGCGATGACCCGGGTCAGCAGCGCCACCGATCGGATCGCATCGTCATTGCCTGGGATCGGGAAGTCGACCTCATCCGGATCGCAGTTGGTATCGAGCACCGCGATCACCGGGATCCCGAGCTTGCGGGCCTCGCCGACCGCGATGTGCTCCTTCTTCGTGTCGATGACCCAGACCGCGCTGGGAACCTTGCCCATATCGCGGATTCCTCCGAGCGTCCGGTCGAGCTTGTCCTTCTCCCGGCGCAGGACGAGGAGTTCCTTCTTCGTCAGCCCTGATGCGGCCACATCGTCGAAGTCGATCGCCTCGAGCTCCTTGAGCCGCTGCAGCCGCTTGTGGACGGTCGAGAAGTTCGTGAGCATCCCGCCCAGCCAGCGCTGGTTGACGTAGGGCATGCCCACGCGGGAGGCCTGCTCGGCGATTGCCTCCTGGCCCTGCTTCTTGGTGCCGACGAACATGATGGTGCCGCCGTGGGCGACGGTCTCCTTGACGTACTCGTAGGCCCGGTCGATGAACGACAGGGACTGCTGCAGGTCGATGATGTAGATGCCATTGCGCTCGGTGAAGATGAAGCGCTTCATCTTGGGGTTCCAGCGGCGCGTCTGGTGCCCGAAGTGGACCCCGCTCTCGAGCAACTGGCGCATGGTGACAACGGCCATGGCGGCTTGACTCCTTCATGCGCGCTGGCATGCCAGCGCATCGGTTCATGGTGCCGATCGGTCGACCGGCACCCCTGACGCCCAACTGCTGTCACCCGCCGGGGCGGGACCGGATCAGCAGGTCCTTGTCATGTGCCGAGGCGCATGACGCTGGGCGTGCGAGATTGCCGGAGCGTCCGGTGCTCATCCGAGCCAGGCTCGAACTCAGCACGGCACGCTCAGGCACCCGCCTGCGGCGGGCCTGCACAGTGTACGGGTTCCTCGTGCTGTCCACAGCCACGGTTGCCCCCGGGCGGCCCGCCCAGGGCGGAGCCAAGGCATGGCCGCAGATTGCGTCCAGCCCCGAGCATCACGGGCATGCCTGCCTCGCTGGCGCCGCGGCGCCGCTTGCCGCACCACCGGAACCTCATCGCGGCCCTCGGCCTGTTCCTAGGCCCGGCGCCGCTCCTCGCCGCCGGGCCACCAGGGCCGCCTCGCCCGGCCTGGGCTCCGCCACTGAGCCAGCATGCGGTGATCGAAGGCTTCCGTCCGCCCTCGCATGACTGGGTCGCGGGCCACCGCGGGGTCGACTTCGCCGCCCAGGCCGGCGATCCCGTGCACGCCATCGGGGCCGGCACGATCGCCTTCGTCGGCAGCATCGCCGGCAAGCCGGTCGTCACGATCGACCACCCGGCCGGTCTTCGCTCGACCTACGAGCCGGTGATCGCATCGGTCACCCTCGGCCAGGCCATCGACATCGGCCAGGTGATCGGCCAGGTCGCCGCCGGCGGTGGTCACTGCGCCGGCCGTTGCCTGCATCTTGGCGTACGCCAGCGCAGCACCCCGGGCGGCGAGCCGGGGCCGCACTACGTCGACCCGCTGGCCCTGCTGCGACCGAGAGCCGTCCTCAAGCCGCTCTGAGGCAGGCACTGATGAGCGCACCGCGTCAGGCGCCTAACCGTCAACCGCCCGCGGGTGGGCCTGCGCGAATGCCTGCCGCAGGCGCTCAGCCGACACATGGGTATATCGCTGGGTCGTGGCCAGGCTCGCATGGCCGAGCAGCTCCTGCACCGCTCGAAGGTCAGCGCCGCCCTCGAGCACATGCGTGGCCGCGGTGTGGCGCAGCCCATGCGGGGCGATCCGCGGGCCTCCTGCGGCCTCGGTCACCCTGGCGACCACGTCCCGGACGGCGCGCTGGTCGATGCGCCCGCCGCGGGCACCGAGCAGCAGCGCACGGCCCGACCGGTTCGTGGCAAGCGCATCCCGAGCGCGCATCCAGGCCCGCAACGCATCCGCGGCCGGGATGCCGAACGGGACGATGCGCTCCTTGCTTCCCTTCCCCAGCACCCGGACCGTGCGACGCTCCCAGTCGACGTCACCGACGTCCAGCGCGCACGCCTCTGCCACGCGGATGCCGGTCGCGTAGAGCAACTCGATGATGCACTGGTCGCGGATGGCAACGGCCGCCGGATCCTCCTCATCGACCCGCGCTGCGGCCGACTCCATCACGGCCCTCGCCTGTGCCTGGTCCAGGACCGTCGGCAGCCGACGCTGGATCCGGGGGCTGGCCAGGCGGCTGCCCGGGTCGGCATCCAGCAGGCCGCGACGGGCGCACCAGCCCGTGAACGAGCGCGCCGCGGCAGCACGCCTGGCGATGCTGGACCGAGACTGCCCGGTGGCGTGGAGGGAGCCCAGCCAGGACCGCAGCCCGCCCAGGTCGATTGCCTGTAGGTCAGTCCCGCCGGCGTTCGCGATGTAGGCAAGCAGCGCACGGACGTCGGCGACGTAGGCGCGTACGGTGTTCGGGCTGCGCCCGCGCTCATCTCGGACGTGGGCGGTGAACCCCTCCAGGGCCTCGGCGAAGGCGATCGGGAGTCCCTCAGGACTCGACTCAGCTGCGGCCATCGCCATGCCCCAATGGTGGCAAGGGCACACGACCACCGGCGTCAGGCTCGCCCGACGATCTCCCATCCGCGCCCGGCCGGCCGGGCCAGGCCGCGCGCAGCCAGGATGGCCAGTGCCGCCGTCACCTCCGGCACCGCCATGCCGGCGACCCGCACGAGCTCGGCAGTGCTCGATGACCCACGAGCCGGCAGGGCATCAAGGACCCGCGCCTGCTGCTCGGTGAGGGCATCGTGCGGGCGGCTCGGAGCGCGGGACCGCGCCTCCATCGTCGATCCGAGCGGCTCCAGCAGCTCGAGCACGTCCGAAGGGGCCGAGGCAAGCAGGGCACCCGACTCGCGGATGAGCGCATGACACCCGGCGGACATCGGCGAGGTCACCGGTCCTGGCACCGCCAGGACCGGCCGGTTCAGGGCCACCGCCGCGTTCGCCGTCGAGGTCGTCCCCGACCGGAGTGCCGCCTCGATCACGACCGTGGCCCGGGTGAGCGCCGCGATCAGCCGGTTGCGGGTCAGGAAGCGACGTCGGCGCACGCACTCGCCCAGGGGTGACTCGCTGACCAGCAGGCCGTCATCGGCGATCCGATGCAGCAGCTGCTCATGCGCCCGGGGATAGGCCACGTCGACGCCGCCGGCCAGCACGCAGATCGTCATGCCGCCGCTGGCCAGCGCACCGCGGTGCACGGCTCCGTCGATGCCGAGGGCCCCGCCGGACACGACCGTCCAGGACTGGCTCGCGAAGGCGGACGCCCAGTCGCGGGCGACCGCCTCGCCGTAGGAGGTCGAGGCGCGTGCGCCCACGACAGCGATCGACCGCAGCATGGTGAGGCGGAGGTCGGCCGCCCCCAGCACCCACAGGGCGAAGGGAGCAGCATCACCCAGCTGGTCCAGCTGGGTCGGCCATTCCTTGCCGTCGCGATGCACGATGCGAGCGCCGAGTCCGGCTGCCTGCTCCAGGGCGCGCCTCGGATCGACATGGGCCAGCCGGGCGCGCAGGCCCGGCTCGTCGGCAAGGCCGCTGCGCCCGGCCTGAATGCGGGCCACGGCCTCCACTGCGCCGTGCTCGCGAACCAGCGCCCCGACGCGACGATCGGCCGGCTCGGCGGCGTGCGCCATCCAGATGAGCGCCAGCCGCTCATCGATGACCGCCCCGCTCATGGGCTCTCCGCCCGCAGGCCCAGTGCGATGGCCACATGATCGGCTCCCGGGCGTGCGGCGCCGCGGAGATCCGCGACAGACCAGGCGAGGCGAACCACGCGATCGAGCCCGCGCAGGGAGGTCATGCTGGCCGAGACCTGTTCGAGCAGCGACTGGCCTGAGGCATCCGGGGCCCATTGGCGGCGCAGCAGGGCCGGCGGGATCTGCGCATTCACGCTCCAGGGCAGCCCTGAGAACCGGTGCGCGGCGCGCTCGCGGGCCTGCCGCACCCGAGCGGCGATGGACGACGTCGACTCGCCCGGGTCTGCAGCAGCCTCCGCAGGGGCCGGCGGGGCGATCGCGAGCCGAATGTCGATGCGGTCGAGCAACGGCCCGGAGAGCCGCTCGGCGTACCGGCGTCGTGCCACCGACGTGCAGCGGCAGCCGTCGCCTCGGCCCACGGCCATGCCGCAGGGGCAGGGATTCGCTGCGAGCACGAGCTGGAACCTTGCTGGCAGGTGGGCCGACTGGCCGGCCCGCATGATGCTGACCGTGCCCGACTCCAGCGGCTGGCGCAGCCCCTCGAGGGCTGGCCGGCTGAACTCCGGTGCCTCGTCCAGGAACAGGACGCCACCATGCGCCAGGGTCAGGGCGCCCGGGACGGGGTGACTGCCCCGGATGGTCCCCAGGATGGACACTGCTGACGACGAGTGGTGGGGTGCGATGCACGGAGGGCGCCGCTCGACGCCTTGGCCGATGGGCCGCTGGCCGGCGAGTGCATGGATCGAGGTGACCTCCAGGGCAAGGTCGTCGTCGAGGTCGGGCAGGATCCCGGCGAGGCGACTGGCGAGCATGGTCTTGCCAGCCCCGGGCGGGCCGACGAGGCTGCAGTGGTGGCTGCCTGCGGCCGCGACCTCAAGGGCGTACCGGGCATGCGCCTGCCCGCGGACCTCGGCGAAGTCCGGAACTGATCCCCGCGTGGTCCCGGTGACCACCGGGGCCACGCGGCAGCCGGAGTCCTGGCCGCTCAGCACCCGCGCAAGCTGTGGAAGGTCGGTGATGCAGACCGCCGACATCCCGGGGACGCAGTCGATGTCAGCGGCGTTGCCGACAGGTGCCACGACCGTGCGCACCCCGGCTCGGCGCGCCGCGATCACCGCTGCCAGGGCTCCGCGGACAGGCCGGACGCTGCCGTCGAGACCGAGCTCGCCGAGGAACAGGGCCAGGCCGTCGACGTGAAGTGAGGCCTCGGGGACCTGCTCAGTGGCCCGCAGGATCCCGACGGCGATCGGCAGGTCCAGGCTCGTACCGGATTTCGGGACATCGGCCGGCGACAGGCCGATCGTGATCCGGGAAGCCGGCCATTGCAGGCCAGCATTCTCCACCGCCGAGCGCACCCGCCACTTCGCCTCCGCCACCGAGGCCTGCGGCAGCCCCACGATCCCCACGCTCGGCAGCCCCCGCGCGACATCGACCTCCACCGTCACGACCGTCGCGCTGATACCGGTCGGGACGGCCCCGCAGGCCCGGGCCAGGGCCACGTCAGCCCACCCCGCGCAGGTGCTCGACGACCGGTGCCCCGGTCGGAGCCTGCACGACGCCGATCACGTCGATGCGAACGAGGGGGGCATGCCGGCCGTTCGCCTCCAGCCAGCGGAAGGCCAGGTGACGGAGCCGGCGGAGCTTGCGCGGGGTGATCGCCTCTGTCGGAGTGCCGAAGTGGACGCCGCTGCGGGTCTTCACCTCGCAGATGACCAGGGTGCTGCCATCGGTGGCGACGATGTCGACCTCGCCGGCATCGCAGCGCCAGTTGCGCGCCACCACGACCATCCCGGCAGCCTGCAGGTGCGCGGCAGCGACGTCCTCCCCATACCTGCCCAGCGCAGCGGTTCTCCGCACGATGACCTCCCGGCACGAAACGTGCCGCGCCTGCCTCACGGCAGCCAGCGGGCGCGCGCTGCCTGTGGGCCCCGTCCCCGAGGCCATGGAACCTGTGGAGCGAGGGCTTCCTGCTAGGAGGGACGCCGCTCGTCACTGGTGAGGTCCGGGGCCGGCAGCCGCCAGCTGCGGCGGTGGTACGGCGAGGCACCCAGTCGGGCCAGGGCATCGAGGTGCACTGGCGTGGCATATCCCTTGTTCACGTCCCACCCATAGGCGGGGTGCTCCTCGGCGAGCTGGGCCATGATCCGATCCCGGGCCACCTTCGCCAGGACGCTGGCCGCGGCCACGCCCGCGCAATGCCGGTCGGCCTTCACCATCGTGGCAACCGGGGGAACCTCAGCCTCGACAATCGCCTCTACGGACGCCTCCGCAGACAGCGCGTCCAGCAGGTCCGGCATGGTCGACAGGTAGTCGTGGTTTCCATCGAGGAGTACCGCGTCCGGGGTCACGCCAAGGCCCGCGAGGCTGCGACGTGCCGCTCGGCGGAGCGCCGCCATGATGCCGATGGCGTCGATCTCCTCAGCGCTGGCATGGCCGACCGCATGGGCGTGCGCCCATCGCTCGATGGCCGGAACGAGCGCAGCACGGGCGGCAGCGGTGAGCTCCTTGCTGTCTCGGACGCCCCGAGGGGCACTGCTCGACGAGGCAGTCACGACGACCGCACCCACCGTCACCGGCCCGCTCAGTGCGCCACGGCCCACCTCGTCCAGGCACGCCAGCAGTGACGCGCCCGAGCGCAGCATCCGTCGCTCGACGCGCAGGGTCGGGCCGCTCGTGCCTCCCACCGGCAGCTGGCCAGCCGATCCGGCCTACGGACCGACGTTGATCGCCGGATCGGCGTAGATCGCAGGGATCGGGACGGTCGCAAGGTTGTCGAACGGCCAGGCGACGAGGATGACGCGACCGACCACGTTCTCAGCGGGCACCCCACCGTCGTTGACCTCAAGGTGGTAGCGGGAGTCACGGGAGTTGCCTCGGTTGTCGCCCATGACGAACACCGAGCCCGGCGGCACGACGATGTCGAATGGCACCTGGTCCGTCGGCCCGATGATGTAGTCCTCGTCCAGTGGGACGCCGTTGAGCACGATGCGGCCCTGGGCATCGCAGCAGGCGACACGGTCCCCGGCGATGCCGATCACCCGCTTCACAAGGTCCTGGCCGGAGTCGCTGGGCAGCAGGCCGACGAAGGTCAGTGACGACCGCAGCCAGCCGCGAAGGCCCTGCTCCGGCGTCGGTGGCGGCGGCAGCCAGCCGCCCGGATCACGGAAGACCACCACCTCGCCCCGCGTGGTGCCTCCGAGCTCGGTGGTCACCTTCGAGGCGATGATCCGGTCGCTGATGAGCAGGGTGTCCTCCATCGAGGCGCTGGGGACGTAGAACGCCTGGACGAGGAAGGCCCGGACGAGGGCTGAGAGCACCAGGGCTGCCACGACGATGATGGACAGCTCGCGCAGGCCGCGCCACACCGCCCTGGGCTCGTTGCGCGGCCGGGCATGACGACCGCGCACCGGCGGCCGCCCGGCCTGGACCGGCGCGCCCGCGTAGGTGAACTGGCCTGACGGCGAGTACTCGCCCCGGGCCGAGACCGCCATCAGCCCTCGCTGCCCGAGGGGGGGATGCCTGCGAAGGTCTGCGGTATCGGCACGCTCCCGATGCGCGGGATAGGCCATAGGACGTTCATGGCACGACCGACGACCTGGCTCTCCGGCACCATCCCTCCCCCGGGGTCGCCGAGATGGGCCCGGGAGTCGGCGCTATTTGACCGATGATCGCCCATGACCCACATCATGCCCGCAGGGACGACTACCTCGAAGGCTTGATCGCTCGGCGCGTCGCCCGGGTAGAGGTACGACTCCTCCTGCAAGGGCACCCCGTTCACGGTGACCCGGCCCTGCGCATCGCAGCACGCGACGGTGTCGCCGCCAACGCCGATCACCCGCTTGATGAAGTCCGTGCCCTCGGGCTGGACGATGCCGACGGAGCGGCCTAGCCAGGTCAACGCGCCCGCGATGGGGTTGGCGGCCTCCTCCGTGGATGCGGGCACGAAGGAGTCCGTGCCGTCGAAGACCACCACGTCACCGCGCTCGATCGGCCGGAAGTGGTAGACGAGCCGGTTGACCAGCACCCGGTCGCCGACCTGGAAGGTGTTCTCCATGGATCCGGACGGAATGGAGAAGGGCTTGGCGATGAAGGTCGTGATGAGGATGACGACGCCGAAGCAGACCAGCAGCGTAACTGGCAGGTCCCACCAGGGTGGGCGGGCATCGCGCGACACGTCGCCAGGCGAACCCGTCAGGAGTCCGACTTGGTCGAGGGCTTGTCGCGCTTCTCTCGGATCTTGGCCTTCTTGCCGCGCAGGTCGCGCAGGTAGTACAGCTTCGCCCGGCGCACATCGCCGCGGGTGACCAGCTCGATCTTCTCGATGATCGGCGTGTGCAGCGGGAACACTCGCTCGACACCGACGCCGTAGGAGACCTTGCGGACGGTGAAGGTCTCGGTGACCCCTGACCCGGAGCGGGCGATCACGACGCCCTGGAACACCTGCACGCGGGTCTTGTTGCCCTCGACGACCTTCACGTGCACCTTGAGGGTGTCGCCGGCGCGGAAGTCCGGGATATCTGACTTCAGGGAGGCCGCATCGACGGCGTCTAGGGTCTTCATGTCACTCATCGCTTCCTGCAGGCGCCACAGGTCGCCCACGGTGGTGGGTTCGGGTCGGCCGGACGGCCGATCGGGCAGCGGACTGCCGACCACTGATGCTCAGGCGCTCCCCTGCGGCAGGGCACCCAGCGGGCAAGTGTGCCATAGCGGCCGGGAGCGCCCAAACCGCGCACCCGAGCCTGCCGTGGATTCCCGCGGACGTGCCCGGCCCAGTGCCTGCTCAGGTAGCCGCGCCAGCCTGGAACTCGACTAGCTCGGGGACGAACCTGGCCACTCGCGCCGATTCGAGAGTGACCCGCCACAGGGATCGGCTCTCCGGCTTCAGGAAGTCCGCGAGGAACATCGCGCAGCTCACCAGCGGTCCGCGCCGGCAGACCACTCCGCACTGCGCCCAGACCTCCCCTGGGGGCTTGCCACGGGAGGCCACAGGCCAGCCTTCACGGCCGGTGTGGTGACACGACCGACTCCTGCTCATCGCGCGAGGTCCGGGCGGAACCGCTCAGTGCGCTCCCTCGCCTGATCCGCGCGCCACCGCGCGATCGCTGCGTGGTTGCCGCCCAGGAGGACCTCCGGGACGTCCAGTCCCCGCCAGCTCGGTGGCCTGGTGAAGACCGGTCCCTCGAGCAGCATCGACATGTCACCCGGCGCGAAGGAGTCGTCCTGGATGCTCTCGGCATTCCCGAGCACCCCGGGCATCAGGCGTGCCACCGCCTCGACGATCACCAGCACCGCCGCCTCTCCCCCGGCAAGGACATAGTCGCCGATCGAGACCTCGCGCACCCCGGCCCAGTCGGCCCGCCCGGCATAGTGCTGCACGACCCGCGCGTCGATGCCCTCGTAGCGACCGCAGGCGAAGACCAGCCACGGATCCTCGGACCACGCCTGTGCCATCTGCTGCCCGAACGGCCGCCCGGATGGAGTCGGGAGCACCAGGGCAGGGCGATGGGCCGGGTCGGTGCCCGCGACCGCGTCCAGGGCCTCGCCCCAGACAACCGGGCTCATCACCATCCCGGGGCCTCCCCCGTAGGCCGTGTCGTCGACTGAGCGATGCCGGTCGGTCGCGAAGTCGCGCAGGTCATGCACGCGCAGGTCGATCCGTCCTGCATCGATCGCCTTGCCGACCAGGGACAGTCGCAGCGGATCGAGGTACTCCGGGAAGACCGTCAGGACGTCGATGCGCATCAGCCGGACGAGGCCCGATCATCAGCGGCGCGGCCGGCGGAGTCTCGGTCAGGGCCGGCGTCGGGCTCACGATCGGTGCCGGGATCGGTGCCGCGATCGGGGCCGAGATCGAGCAGGCCGCCGGGCGGATCGATCACGATCCGGCGCTCGGCAAGGCGGATCTCGGGGACGAACTGCTCCACGAAGGGCACCAGCACCTCAGGCTGCCCCGGCCGTCGGACCGCGAGCAGATCCTGGGCAGGCAGGTGCACGACCTCGCCCACCGTCCCGACGAGGGTTCCGTCCCGCAGGACCACCGAGCAGCCCTCCAGGGCGCTGTCGTAGAACTCGTCGGGGTCGTCGGGCCGGTCGTCGTCGGCCCGCTCGATCTGCAGCCAGGTGCCGCGCAGCGACTCCGCCGCGGTTCGATCGCCGATATCGCGGAACGATATGAGCAGGCGCCCCGAGTGCCAGTGGGCTCGCTCGACGATCAGGGTCCTGGCTGACTCCCCTGCCCACAGCGCGGATCCGGGAGCGAAACGCTGCTCCGGCTCGTCCGTGCGCGGCTCGACGTAGACCTGACCGCCGATGCCATGCGGCTTGCCGACGCGGCCGATGACGACGCGCACGCCCAGGTCAGCGCTCGGCGACGTCGAGGAAGTCGATGCGCACGCCGCGGCCGCCATGGAGCGCACCGATGACGGTCCGCAGGGCCGAGGCCGTCCGGCCCGACCGGCCGATCACCCGGCCCATGTCGTCGGGGTGCACCTGGACATCCAGGCTCTTGCCCCGACGGCCATTGCGCATCGTCACCACGACCTCGTCGGGATTATCGACGATGCCCCGGACGAGGTGGGCCAGCGCCTCCTCGAGCATGGTGACTAGGCCTCGGCGGGCGCCGAGTCAACCGCCGCTGACTCCTCGGCGACCGGCTCCGCAGGCGCATCCGGCGAAGCGGAGGCTGCTGCTGGCTCGCTCACGGCAGGCTCAATCGCGGCAGGCTCGTCCTTCACCGGCTCTGCCTTGGGCTTGCGCGCCGCGGCCTTGGGCTCGCTGGCGGCATCCTTGACGGCCGCCTCGAAGACCACCGACTTGGCTACCTTCGGCTCGGCCACCTGCAGGGTGCCCTCAGCGCCGGGCAGGCCCTTGAACCGCTGCCAGTCGCCGGTGACCTTCAGGATCGCAGCCACGGCATCGGTCGGCTGCGCCCCGACACCGAGCCAGTACTGGACCCGCTCGGAGTTCACCCGGATGACACTCGGGTTGTCCATCGGCTGGTAGATGCCGAGCTCCTCGATGGCCCGGCCATTGCGGGCCGTTCGGGCGTCGGCAACAACGATGCGGTACTGGGGCGCGTGGACCTTGCCCAGGCGCTTCAACTTCATCTTCACGGCCACGGTGGGCGGTTCTCCTGTGCGTGGGCGGCACCCATCGCCAGCCGCGTGGGGACACGACCTGCGCTGAGGGCCTTGCGGTGCCGGTCGGTCAGTTGAGAGGGTCTGGCGACCCGGCATGAGCGGGGATAGTCTGCCAGATGGTCGGGGATGCTGCCGCCACGGACCCAATCAGCCGCCCAGCCCCCGATCAGCCGCCGAGCAGCCGCTTCAGGTCAGGCGGCAGCGAGCCCAGATCCGGCGGGGCGAGCTGGTCGTCGGCACCTACCGGTACGCCTGCGCCCTGGCTGGCGCGCTTGGCGGGATTCCCGCTGCGGCCCTTCGCGCCCTTGGCGGGCCTGGCCGCCTTGGCCATCTTGCCCTTGGACTTCTTGCTCCCGCCGAAACCTGGCATCCCGGGCATGCCAGGCATCCCCGGCACGCCGCCCCCCTTGCCCATCTGGCGCATCATCTTCTGGGCCTGGCTGAACCGGTCGACGAGGCCGTTCACGTCGGTCACCGTGGTTCCCGACCCTCGCGCGATCCGAGACCTGCGCGAGCCGTTCAGGATCTTCGGGTCCTGGCGCTCCTGCGGCGTCATCGACTGGATGATCGCGGCAACCCGATCCAGCTCCCGGTCATCGACCTGGTCGAGCTGGGCCTTCATGTCGCCCATGCCCGGCAGCATCCCGAGGAGCTTGCTGACCGAGCCCATCTTCTTGACGGCCTGCATCTGCTCGAGGAAGTCCTCGAGGGTGAAGTCCTCACCCGAGCTGACCTTGCGGGCCATCCGCTCGGCCTGCTCGGCGTCGAAGGCCCGCTCGGCCTGCTCGATGAGGGTGAGCACATCGCCCATGTCGAGGATCCGCGAGGCCATCCGATCCGGGTGGAATGGCTCGAAGTCGGTGAGCTTCTCGCCCACGGACGCGAACATGATGGGCTGCCCGGTGACCCCCTTGACCGACAGGGCCGCGCCGCCTCGGGCGTCGCCGTCCAGCTTGGTGAGCACGACGCCGTCGAACCCGACCTGCGCCATGAACTCCTCGGCGGTGCGAACGGCGTCCTGGCCGATCATCGCGTCGACCACGAACAGCACATCGTCGGGCTGCGCTGCGGCCTTGACCTGGCGCAGCTGATCCATCAGCGCGGCATCGACTGCCAGTCGACCGGCGGTGTCGACGATGACGACATCGTGCAGCTTCTGGGCGGCGAATGCCCGTGCCTGCCGGACGACCTCCACCGGATCGCCCACCCCATTGCCGGGCTCCGGGGCGAAGACGGCCACCTGCGCCTGCTCGCCGAGGATGCGCAGCTGGTCGACGGCATTCGGCCGCTGCAGGTCAGCGGCCACCAGCAGGGGCGCATGGCCCTGCCCCTTGAGGTAGAGCGCCAGCTTGCCGGCCAGCGTGGTCTTGCCGGCACCCTGCAGGCCGGCAAGCAGGATGACCGTCGGCGGGTGCTTGGCGAACGCGATCGACCTGGCCTGGCCGCCGAGGATCTCGACCAGCTCGGCGTGGACGATCTTGACGACCTGCTGCGCCGGATTCAGGGCACCCGAGGCCGTGACCGCCAGGGCCTGCTCGCGGACCCTGGCCGTGAAGTCGCGCACGACCGGCAGCGAGACGTCGGCGTCCAGCAGCGCGGTGCGGATCTCCCGGACCGTCGCATCGACATCAGCCTCGGACAGCCTGCCCTTGCCGCGCAGGCCCTTGAAGGTCGCGCCCAGGCGGTCAGAGAGGCTGGCGAACACCGCCTCAGGCTATCGGCTGCTCCAGGCAGGCGCGCACGGCGACCTGCACCGCCTCGGCGTGCTGCGAGCGCAGCGGCCGGCCGGCCCGGTCGGCGACGAAGAACACGTCTACGGCCTCTGACCCCAGGGTCGCCACCTTCGCGCCGGTGATGGTCACCTGCGCCTCGGCGATCGCCGTGGCGATCCGGTGCAGGAGCCCGGGCTCGTCATGGGCCCGGACCTCCAGGATGGTGCTGCGGTCCGAGCCGGAGGCGATGACCTCGACCCGAGGCGCGGCACGGGCGATCGCCCGTGTCGGACGATAGGCCTCGTCCCGCGCCCGCAGCCTGGCCTCGACGTCGAGACTGCCGTCCAGGGCCCGGCGCACGTCCTCCGCAATCCGCTCAGCGGCAGGCGGTTCGCCGAAGGCGGGCTCGACCGTCCAGACCTGCACCGCCCGATCGCCGATCGTCTGCACCCGGGCTCCGCGGACCTGCAGTCGATTGATGGAGAGCACGCCGGCAACCGCCGCCAGCAGGCCGACCTGGTCCGGTGCCGCGACCGTCACCTCGGTGCCGTCCTCGCCCTGGCCCATCAGGACCCAGACCCCGTCCTGGCCGAGGGCCACGACCTGGTCGGGCGTCAGCTCCGGCGGCTGCGGCAGCGGCCGCCCGGCAAGGCTCGCGTGCACCCGTCGGACGAGCTCCCCGATCAGGGACCTGCGCCACTGCGTCCACACGGCCGGTCCGGTCGCTATCGAGTCCGCCTCGGTCAGGGCGGCCAGCAGGTCCAGGAACTCCGGGTCCTCGACCGCCTCGGCGACATCGGCGATGGTCGCCGGGTCCTCGATGTCCCGGCGAGTCGCGGTATCGGCCAGGAGCAGGTGATGTCGCACGAGTCGGACGATCACCGCCGTGTCGTCGTCCGGGAAGCCCAGCCGCGGGACGATCCCCGCAGCCAGCTGCGCTCCGACGATGCTGTGATCGCCCCCGCGCGCCTTGCCGAAGTCGTGCAGGAGCGCGGCCACGAGCAGCAGGTCGGGCCGCTGCACGGTGCGCGTCAGGGCGCTGGCCTGGACGACAGCCTCGACCAGGTGACGGTCGACGGTGAACCGATGCACGGCGTTGCGCTGCGGGGCCGACCTGATGACCTCCCAGCCGGGGATCCAGCGGTCGATCACCCCCGCCTGGTCAAGGGCCTCCCAGACCCGGACGGTCGACTCGCCGGCACCGAGCAGGGACACGAACGCATCACGGGCCGGATGACTCCAGGGCACGGGCAGCTGCGCCGACTCGCGGGCCAGCCGCTGCACGGCATGCGGGGCGACGGGCAGGCCAGCCTGGGCCGCGGCAGCAGCCAGGCGGAGGGCCAGGACAGGGTCGCGATCCGGATGCGCGTCGGCGGCGAGCATCGCCTCACCGTCCTGGACGACCACGCCGTCGGCAAGTGGCACCCGCGTCGGCCCGCTGCGGCGCAGCTGCCGAAGGGCCAGGCGAGGGGCCTTGGCGGCCAGCCGGTCGACCCGATGCCAGGCCGCATCGGATGCGTACGCGATCGTGCGCGCCGCCGCGTACGCCTGCCGCAGCAGGTCGTCGGCGTCGGCCAGGGCCAGGGCAGCGGCGACCGCATCCTGCTCCTGCAGTCGCAGGACATTGCCCGGCCGGCCGGTCGTCGCCTGCAGGGCATCACGGATATCGAGCAGCCGCTGCACCTCGGACTCCCAGCCTGCATGCGGGATATCCGTGATCCAGGAGGCGGCAATGGCCCGCAGCACGCTCGCCTCGCGCAGTCCGCCGTAGGCCTGCTTCAGGTCCGGCTCGAGCATCGTGGCGAGGTCCCCGAAGCGCTCGCGCCGGGACTGCACCAGCGCCCGCACCTGCGACAGCCGCTTGCCGGCCATGGCGCGCAGGTCGCCGAGCACCGCCTGGCACAGGTCGGCGACCAGCCCGGCATCGCCGGCCACCGGCCTGGCATCGAGCAGGCCGAGCAGGACCTTCGCGTCCTCGCTGGCCAGGCGGCGCGCCTGCGCAACGGATCGAACGCTGTGGTCCAGGGCGATGCCCGCATCCCAGATCGGATACCAGATGCGCTCCGCCAGCCCGGCCGCACGACGCTCGTCGCCGCGGTGGAGGAGCAGCACGTCCAGGTCGCTCCGCGGCCCGAGCTCCGATCGGCCATGCCCTCCCACCGCAACCAGGCAGATGCCTGCGTCAGGGCTGCCGGCAGCTTCGTCCGTCCCCAGGGCGAACAGCTCGCCGAGCCAGGTGTCCGTGGCCTGCGTCAGCGCGGCGCGAGCCCCCGGGCCACCCGGCCCGGGGGTCGCGACCAACGCCTCGCGTTCGGCGAGGGCCTGTGCTGCCGTCACGGCTAGATGGCGTCGATCCCGCGCTCGCCGGTGCGCACCCGCACCACGGCATCGACGGGGACCATCCACACCTTGCCGTCGCCGATCTTGCCGGTCTGCGCGGCCGACACGATCGCATCGATGACGCCGTCGGCGACAGCATCGTCCACGAGCACCTCAATGCGCACCTTCGGTACCAGGTCGACGGTGTACTCAGCGCCCCGGTAGACCTCGGTATGGCCCTTCTGGCGCCCGTACCCGGATGCCTCCGACACCGTCAGGCCGGTGATGCCCTTGCCCTCGAGGGCAGACTTCACGTCCTCGAGCTTGAACGGCTTGATGATCGCAGTCACGAGCTTCATCAGTTCTCCTCCAGGTTCCGTCGCACCGCGCCAGCCCCGATGCCGGCGAAGACCCCGCCGCCACCGGACTCGCCCAACTCGTATCCCGTCTCGGCATGCACCGCCAGGTCGATACCGGAGATCTCATCGTCCGTGCTCACCCGCAGCTTGATGGTGAACTTCAGGATCAGCGCGAGCACGACGGTCACGACGAAGGAGTAGGCCAGGACGGCCCCCGCGCCGATCGCCTGCGTCCCCAGCACTGACCAGTCGCCACCGTAGAGCAGGCCGTCCTTGCCGAGCTCGTTGACGGATGTCGTGGCGAGGAAGCCCAGCGCCAGGCAGCCGACCACGCCGCCGACCAGGTGCACGCCGACGACGTCGAGGGAGTCGTCGTACCGCAGCCGGTACTTCAGGGTCACCGCGAACGCGCAGATGATCCCGGCCAGCGCCCCGATCACGATCGCACCCCATGGCTCCACGAATGCGCAGGCCGGGGTGATGGCGACCAGGGCCGCCACGGCACCGGAGGCCGCGCCGAGGCTCGTGGCATGACCGTCGCGGATCTTCTCCACCAGCAGCCAGCCCAGGATCCCGGCCGCCGTGGCGACCATGGTGTTGGTGAACGCCACTGCCGCGAGCCCATTGGCACCCAGGGCCGACCCGGCGTTGAACCCGAACCAGCCGAAGTACAGCAGGGAGGCGCCCAGGATCACCAGCGGAAGGCTGTGCGGCTTCATCGGCGTCTTGCCGAAGCCGACCCGCCGGCCCAGGACGATCGCCAGGGCCAGGCCGGCCGCGCCGGCATTGATGTGCACCGCCGTGCCGCCGGCGAAGTCCAGCACGCCCAGGTTCGCCAGCCAGCCGGCGCCGGATCCGCCGAGCTCGGCATCGCCGAAGTCGAAGACCCAGTGGGCCACCGGGAAGTAGACCAGCGTCGCCCACACCGCGGCGAAGATGCCCCAGGCGAGGAACTTCATCCGGTCGGCAACCGACCCGGTGATGAGCGCCACCGTGATGACCGCGAACATCAGCTGGAACATCACGAAGGCCAGCGCCGGAATGGGGTAGACGCCGCCATTCGCCGCGAACTCGCCGACCAGGCCGGTGAGCCCGGCAAAGGACAGGTCCCCGACGAATCCGTTGCCGCCATCGCCGAAGGCCAGCGAGTAGCCGAAGGCCACCCACAGCACGGTTACCAGGCCCAGCGCCAGGAACGACATCATCATCATGTTCAGCACGCTCTTGGCGCGCGTCATCCCGCCATAGAAGAACGCCACGCCTGGTGTCATGAGCAGCACCAGCGCCGCGGCGGTCAGGACCCAGGCGGTATCCCCCGCGCTGAGCTCGATATCCGGCATGAAGCTTCCTCCTCACACGAGTGACCTACTCGATGCGCAAGTGTTCGTGGCGAACATTGCGGCGAGGACGCCTCATTGTTTCCGGGATGCGTCAGGGCAGGCCCGCCGGTAACGGTCGTGTTACCGGCAGGCCCCGGGGATGGCTACTGCACGAGCGGGCCGACCTCGAAGCCCGCGAGGACCTTGTTCGGGGTGCGCTGGGAGCCGTGCTGGGCGACGAATGCGTCGGTCGCGTCGACCCCGCACATTGACTCGATCGGCCCGACCCCGCCGGGGTGCTGGTCGATCCACGAGGTGAGGTCGTACACCGTGCCCTTCACCACGCTCCAGCAGTCAGCCGCGGTTGCGTGCTTGGCCACCTCGGCCATGGTCAGGGCCGCGGTGCCGGACGGCGCCGCCGAGGCAGCCGAAGTCCCCGAGCCGCTCGCGGACGCAGCCGGGCCCGGGGTCGCGGGCGCCGACTGCCCCGATGATGCGGCCGGCGCATCCTGGATGCGGCCCTCCCACACGGCCGCGGCGCCGGTGTGACCCACCACCACGGTGAGCACAATGGCCGCAACGGCAAGGATGCAGCTGACGATCGCGGCGATGACGGTCAGGATCCCGGCTCGCTTGCGGCCCGCCTTGGCCTCGCGCAGCTGCAGCCAGAACCACGCCGCGGCCACGACGAACAGGACGATCGCGACTAGCGGGAGCCGGTCGCCAAGGCTCGCGTGCTCCGTCGGCCAGCCCACCCGAGCCGCGAAGGCCTCACCGGACTCCTTGGCCAGCAGGCTTGCGCCGGCACCTGCGAGCAGCCCGGCCAGGACGACCCAGCCGAAGGGCCGACGCCACTTGGGCACCACCACGATGGCGATGAGGGCAGCGGCGGCAAGTGGCAGCAGCACGACCGCGAAGTGGACCACCAGCGGATGCACGGGCAGGCCCAGGATCAGGTCGGTCGGGCCGGTTGACTGGGCGAACGGAGATGTCATCACTGGCTCATTCGAGCAGAGGCCTGCCCCGGAGGAGAGCCTGACGCGGAAGCTTGGCGAACCCTTACGTCGCCTTTACCTCCACCCCTGGCCTACGCCTGCAGCAGGGCCTCGACGAACTCCTCGGCAACGAATGGCGCGAGATCGTCGGGGCCCTCGCCGAGGCCGACCAGCTTGACCGGGACGCCGAGCTCGCGCTGCACAGCGACCACGATGCCACCCTTGGCCGTGCCGTCCAGCTTCGTCAGGACGATGCCGGTGATATCGACGACCTCTGCGAAGACCCTGGCCTGCACCAGCCCGTTCTGACCGGTGGTGGCATCCAGGACGAGGAGGATCTCGTCGACTGGCCCGTGCTTCTCGACCACGCGCTTGACCTTGCCGAGCTCGTCCATCAGCCCAGCCTTGGTATGGAGACGTCCGGCGGTATCGATGACGACGACGTCCACCTCGGCCTGGCTGGCGATCGAGACGGCCTCGAAGGCCACTGAGGCCGGGTCAGCACCCTGCGGCCCGCGGACCACGGCTGCGCCCACCCGGTCCGCCCAGGTCTGCAGCTGCTCGGCCGCGGCAGCCCGGAAGGTATCCGCCGCGCCCAGCAGGACGGCATTGCCCTCGGCAACCAGCAGCCGGGCCAGCTTGCCGGTCGTGGTGGTCTTCCCGGTGCCGTTGACGCCGACGACGAGGACGACCGCAGGTCGGCCGTCGGCACTGATCGCCAGCGAGCGATCCAGTGTGGGGTCGACCAGGCTCAGCAGGCTGTCACGCAGGACGGCATGCGGGTCCGCTGCCTGGCCCTGCTCGCGAACCGATGTCCGCAGCCGCTGCATCACCTCGGCGGTCGGACCGACCCCAAGGTCGGAGACCAGCAGGGTCTCCTCGATCTCGTCCCAGGTCGCCTCGTCGATCCGGTCGCGGCTCACCAGCGACAGCAGCCCCCTGCCGAGTGCGTGGTTGGAGCGGGCCAGCCTGGCGCGGAGTCGATGCATGCGACCGGCAGCCGGCGCGGGTACCTCCACCTCCAGCACGCCCAGCGAGCCGTCGACTGCGTCCGGCTCCTCCAGGTCTCCCGGGAGGCTGACCTGCCCTGCGTCGATCGCGGCCGCGCCGCTGTCGACCGGCCCCGAGGCTGCAGCCGCGCCGCCCGGCGTGCCTGAACTGGGCAGCCCGCGGGCCCGCCGGCCGCGTACCAGGCTGGTCGAGGCGATCACGATGACGAGCAGGACGACCACGGCAATGCCCGCGACGACGGCAATGGAATCCATCCGGGCATCCTTGCACCCGCCCCGCAGGAGTCCCCAGTGACGGGCTAGGCGGTTGCGGCCTCGCGCAGTCGCTGACCGATCACCTGGGTGACCCCATCGCCGCGCATCGACACGCCGTAGAGCGCGTCGGCGATCTCCATCGTGCGCTTCTGATGGGTGATGACGATCAGCTGGGACGAGTCGCGCAGCTCCTCGATGATGTCGATGAGGCGGCCGAGGTTGACGTCGTCCAACGCGGCCTCGACCTCGTCCAGCACGTAGAAGGGACTCGGGCGCGCCTTGAACAGTGCGACCAGGAACGCCACTGCCGTCAGCGAGCGCTCACCGCCCGACAGCAGCGACAGCCGCTTGACCTTCTTGCCGGGCGGCCGGGCCTCGACATCGACACCCGTGTTCAGCATGTCGGACGGATCAGTGAGGATCAGCCGGCCCTCGCCACCGGGGAACAGCCTGGAGAACACGCCCTCGAACTCGCGCTCGACGGCCTGGTAGGCCTCGGTGAAGACCTGCTCGACCCGCGCATCGACCTCCTTGACGATCGACAGGAGGTCCTCGCGGGTCTTGCGCAGGTCATCGAGCTGCTCGCTGAGGAAGCGGTGCCGCTCCTCCATGGCGCTGAACTCCTCCAGCGCCAGCGGGTTCACCTTGCCCAGCAGGGCCAGGCCCTTCTCCGCCGCCTTGAGCCGCTTGACCTGCTCCTGCCGCACGAACGGATAGGGCTGGGGCTCCGGCGCATCGGCCGGGACCTCGTCGCCCGGGGCAGGCGGGCTCGGGGGAACGAGCTGATCCGGGCCGTACTCGGCGATCAGCACCTCGGCGTCGATGCCGAACTCCTCCAGCGCCCGGTCCTGCACCTGCTCGATGCGCATTCGCTGCTCGGCTCGGGCAACCTCGTCGCGATGGACGCTGTCCTTGAGCAGGTCCAGCTCCCCGGTGAGCTCGCGGATCCTGGCGCGGCATGCCACCAGGCCCGCATCGCGCTCCTTCTTGACCCGCTCGGCCTCCGCTCGCTCGATGCTCGCCCTGGCGACCGACACCTCGATCCGGCCCAGGCTCACCCGTGCGGCCTTGAGCACGGCCTCGGCGACCACCAGGTCGCGGGCCCTGCGCTCCCGTCGCTCGACGGCCGCTACCCGGGCCTGCCGCTCGACCTGGGCTGCGCGCTCGAGCTGCTCAGCCCGCGCACCGGTGGCCGACACCCGCTCCTCGCCGGTGCGCAGGGCCAGCCGGGCATCGACCTCTCGCTTGCGGGCAGCGCTCGCCTGCTCGGCGAGCGCAGGCCGGGTATCGGTGCCGACCTCGGCCGTTGGCTCCTCCTGGGCGCTGCGCAGTCGCTGCTGCAGCTCGGCGACAGACGACTGGTCGGCAGCCAGGGCCTCCTGGGCGGACTGCAGCGCCAGCGACATCCGCTCGGCCTCGGCCATCGCCGATCGCGCGGCCTGGCCCAGCTGGCCGAGCTGCTCGGCAACGGCCGCCATCCGCGCATCGGAGTCGTGCAGCCTGGCCAGTGCCGCCTCGACCCGCTCGGCCGCCGCCTGCTGCACCTGCCGCGCAGCTGCCAGCTCGAAGCGGAGTCGCTCGACCGAATGGGCCGACTGCTCCAGTGCCTGGGCAGTCTCGTCATATGCCGCCTGGACCTCCAGCAGGCTCGGCGCGCTGGACGACCCGCCGTGGACGATGCCTCGTGCGAACACGTCGCCGGCCCGGGTGACGAACACCAGGTCCGGCCGCTGCGACTGCCCCGACGCTGCGGCTGCGACATCGTCGACAAGCACGTGGCCGGCGAGGACCGCATCGATGACCGAGGCGACCTGCGGGTCGCATCGGACCACATCGCGCATCCACTGGCCAGCGGGTGCCGGATCAGCGACAGGCACTGCTGGTGCTGTCGGCACTGCCGGCACTGCCGCCCCGGCAACCAACAGCGCCGCCCGGCCGGCATCCTGCTCCTTCAGCAGGACCAGGGACGACACCGCGGCGTCCACCCCGCGGACGACGACGGCATCGGCGATATCGCCCAGGGCCGCCGCAACCGCAGCCTGGGCCCCGTGCTCCACGCTGATCAGCCCGGCCAGCGGCCCGAGGACGCCGGGGACCAGATCGGCCGCCGCGACCAGCACGGCGGCAGCATCCTTGCGCGACAGGCCCATCTGCAGGGCATCGAGGCGCGCGCTCAGGGCAGCCCGCTCGCGCTCGGCGACGGACTCCTGCGTCCGCAGGCGCTCGACCTCGGCGTCGGCCTGCTCGAGCCCGGCCAGGGCGGCCTCATGCTCGGCGTCCAGGCCGACCTCGCCCTCGTCCAGGCCCGCCACCTGCACCTCGATGGCCTGGAACTGGGCCTGCGCCTGCTCACCGCGGGCCATCGCCTCCGCCTGGGCCGTTCGCAGCCGATCGATCTCGGCCGTGCGGGTGTCGATCCGGGACTGGGCCGCCTGGACCTTGCCCGTCAGCCGGACCAGGCCCTCGCGGCGGTCGGCAGCGGCCCGCTCGGCCTCCGCCACCCGGCGCTCCTCGGCGGCAAGGGCCTGCTCGGCGGCGTGGCGCGCTGACTCCGCCGCCGCCAGCGCATCGCGGGCGCCTTCAACCTCGCGCCCGAGCTCGAACTCCTGCTCCCGCAGGGCCCGAGCCTCGGCATCGAGGTGCTCCGGGTCCCGGCCAGTGGACTCCTCGACGGGCTCCGGCTGCAGGTTCCTCGTCCGCTCGGCAGCCAGCTGCACCAGGCCGTTGAAGCGCTCGCGCAGGCCGCTGAGCGCGAACCAGGTCTCCTGCGCGACGGCGAGCCGCGGCGTATCCAGCTCGCCGGTCGACTCGGCCTCGGCCTCCTGCTGACGAAGCTCCTGCAGCTCGGCATCGACCTGTGCCTGTCGCTCGCGCAGGGCCGTCTCGTCAGCGACCTCCGCAGCCAGGGCCCCGCGCATCTGGACGAGGTCATCGGCGAGCAGCCGCAGCCGGGCATCGCGGACATCCGACTGGATGACCACGGCCCGCCGAGCGACCTCCGCCTGCCGGCCCAGTGGCTTGAGCTGGCGTCGCAGCTCGGCGGTGAGGTCCTGCAGCCGGGTCAGGTTGGCCTGCATCGCGTCCAGCTTGCGCAGCGCCTTCTCCTTGCGCTTGCGGTGCTTGAGGACTCCGGCCGCCTCCTCGATGAATCCGCGCCGGTCCTCGGGGGTCGCCTGCAGGATGGTGTCCAGCTGGCCCTGGCCCACGATGACATGCATCTCGCGGCCGATACCGGAGTCGCTCAGCAGCTCCTGGACGTCCAGCAGCCGGCACGCCGCGCCATTGATCGCGTACTCCGAGCCGCCATTGCGGAACAGCGTTCGCGAGATCGTCACCTCGGTGTAGTCGATCGGCAGGGCGCCATCGCTGTTGTCGATGGTCAAGGACACCTCGGCCCGGCCCAGGGGCGCACGGCCGGACGTCCCGGAGAAGATGACGTCCTCCATCTTGCCGCCGCGCAGGCTCTTGGCCCCCTGCTCCCCCATCACCCAGGCAAGCGCGTCGACGACATTGGACTTGCCCGACCCGTTCGGCCCCACCACGCAGGTCACGCCTGGCTCGAAGTGCAAGGTGGTGGCGGAGGCGAAGGACTTAAAGCCCCTCAGCGTCAGCGTCTTCAGGTGCACGGTGCTCCGGATGGACAGTCGGTTCGCAGCGGCACAGATCCCGTCACCGAGTCCCGCCGCTGCTGCGGTGGGGGGTAACCCTACCCTCGGCCGGCGGGCCGGCAGTCGCTGATGTGCTCCGACTCGGGGGGCGCTGGCAGCGCCCGCACGAGAAGGACGACCGGTTCATGAACCGCTCCCGCCTGATCGGCGTCCCGCAGCGCTGGCAGGGCCGGCCCTCCTGGCCGTATGCCCGAAGGGATCGGTCGAAGTACCCCGACTGCCCATTCACGTTGACGTAGAGCGCGTCGAAGCTGGTCCCCCCCTGCTCCAGGGCCTGCTCCATCACCTCGCGCACGTGCCCGAGCAGGCCCCGCAGCACTGCGGGCCGCAGCGCGCTGGCCAGCCGGCTGCCATGCAGCCGGGCACGCCACAGTGCCTCGTCGGCGTAGATGTTGCCGATCCCCGACAGCAGCGACTGGTCCAGCAGGGCCCGCTTGATCTCGGTACGCCTGGCCCGGAAGCGGGCGATCACCGCATCGAGGTCCAGGCTCGGATCCATCGGGTCGGGCGCGATGTGCGCGATGACCTCAGGGATCCGGCCGCCGCGGCCGTCATCGACCAGCGGCGCGGTCATGAGCCCGCCGAAGGTCCGCTGATCGACGAAGCGAAGCTCACCGGCCGAGCTGGCATCCGTGTCGCCATGGTCCGCTGACTCCGGCCGGGCATCCGCCAGGGTGAACCGCACACGCAGGTGGGGCTCGTCCGCGGCTCCTACCGGCTGGATGAGCAACTGGCCGCTCATCCCGAGGTGGGCGACGAGCGCCTGGGCTGCCGGCTGCGTGCCATCCGAGAGCGGCAGCCACAGGTACTTGCCCCGCCGGCTGGCGCACGCCACGGTGCGACCGCTGACACTGGCATGCAGGTCATCGGCCTGGCGGCGCACGGCCCGTCGGTGCAGGACCTCGGCCCCCAGGATGGTGCGTCCCGCCACCCACGCCTGCAGGCCCCGGCGGACGACCTCAACCTCTGGCAGCTCCGGCACCTCGCACCTCAGTGATCCGGGCCCGCGACCGTGTCGCCCAGTGGTGCCGTGCCGCTGCTCGCCTGGTCATGGGGATCGGCTGTGCGCTCACCCGATGACCCGACCAGGCCTGATGACCCGACCAGGCCTACCAGCACCTGCTCCAGTGCGGAGTACGCCTCCTGGGCCGCCTGCTGCTCGGCGACCTTCTTCGACGGACCCCACCCCTGGCCCAGGACGCGGCCGCCCACCCGCGCGAGCGCGTGGAACTCCTTCTGGTGATCCGGGCCGGAGTCCTCGACGAGGTACTCGGGAACCCCGAGATCGGCACCCGCGGCCGCTTCCTGCAGCGAGGTCTTCCAGTCCAGCCCAGCACCGAGCTGGGCCGAGCGCTGGATGAGCGGATCGAAGCACCGATGGATGAACGCCGACACCCGGGCCAGGTCCGTCGACAGATGGGCCGCCCCGATGATCGCCTCCATCGCGTCGGCGAGGATCGAGGCCTTGTCGCGCCCGCCGGTTCCCTCCTCGCCGCGGCCCAGCAGCAGGTACTCCCCGATCCCCAGGGCGCGCGCGAGGTCTGCCAGCGCACGGGCATTGACCACCGCGGCCCGGAGCTTGGCCAGCTGGCCCTCGGGCAGGTCGGGGTAGGTCCGATAGAGCGTGTCGGTCACGACGATCCCCAGGACGGCATCGCCGAGGAACTCCAGCCGCTCGTTGTGCGGGATGGCGCCGTGCTCGTAGGCGTAGGAGCGATGGGTCAGCGCCTGGTCGAGCAGTGCGATGTCGACGTCCAGCCCGAGCTCGGCTCGCAGCCGCTCCAGGTCCGATCCTCGGTCGGTCATGCCGGCTCCAGCGGCGCCAGGGCCGCTCGCACCTGCGCGAGCACCCCGCCGGCCGCGCACCGTGCGGCCAGGCGCACGCACGCCGCGACCTGGGCAGCGCTCCCGCCGCCGTGCCCCACCACGGTCGTGGCGTTCACCCCGAGCAGCACGCCGCCGGCGAACTCACCCGTGGCCACCTCGCGCAGGACCCGGCGGGCCGGGCCGGGCTCGCCGTACGCACGGCCGATCCGCTCGACCGCCCATTCGACCGCCCCCTCGATCCCCTTGAGCAGGACATTCCCGGTGAACCCATCGGTCACGACCACCTGCGCCCGGGATCCGGCCACGACGTCATGCCCCTCGACCGGCCCGGCGAACGGGATGCCGTGAGCCGTGAGCCGCTCGCGCAGCGCATGCTCGGCCTCTCGCCGCAGCTCGTCTCCCTTGCCCGACTCACTGCCGATGGTCAGCAGCCCCACGCTCGGCTCGGCAACCCCGAGGGATCGCGCGTAGCACCAGCCGGCCACGGCGAACTGGACCAGGGCCTGCGGGGACGGATCGATGCTGGCCCCGGCGTCCAGCAGCACCACCGGCTGCTCCAGTGCCGGCAGCACCACCGCCAGCGCCGGGCGCTGCATGCCCGCGACTCGGCCGGAGGTCAGGACGGCAGCCGCGACTGCCGCACCCGTATGGCCCGCCGACACCCAGGCATCCGCCAGGCCGTCACGCACGGCACGTGCCGCGACCGTGACCGTGAGCTCAGCCTGCTCCCGCTGAGTGTCCTCGCGGACGGCATCGAGGGGATGGCCGTCCATCGGGACTCCGCATCGGGCAGGCAGGATCGTCACCCGGCCCGGGTCAAGGCCCCGTTCCCGCAGGATCTGCGATCCCAGGTCAACCGGGCCGACCAGCAGCAGGTGCACCGGCAAGGCATCCCGCAGCATCAGGCCGACGGCATCGCCGACCACGTCAGGGGCACCATCCCCGCCGAGCAGGTCCAGCGCGACCCTGGTCAGTTGCCCGCTCGCAGCAGGCACGGCACTAGACGTCGAGGACGCGCCGCTTGGCGTACGTGCCGCAGGTGGGGCACGCGGTGTGCGCCAGTCGCTTCTCCTTGCAGCGGGCACAGGTCACCAGGTTCGGGGCACTGGCCTTCCACTGCGAGCGACGGCTGCGGGTATTCGATCGCGAGGTCTTGCGCTTGGGGACTGGCACGGGAAATCGCCTTCCTTGACGTGGCCGGCCCGGGCGGGCCGCGGCCTACTGCTGGTCGGGATCCAGCAGGCCGGCGAGTGCCGACCACCGTGGATCAGTTGTCTGGTGCCCATGACCGGGATCGTCATCGAGCCGTGCCCCGCATTGGGGGCACAGTCCGGCGCAGTCCTCCCGACACACGGGCGCCATGGGCAAGGAGAGCACGATGGCGTCGCGGAGCAACGGCTCGAGGTCGATGCAGTCATCGACGACCATCGGCTCGTCGTCCCCAGCGGGCTCCTCGACAACCGCGCCGCGGGCATCCGTGGCGGGGTAGACGAACAACTCGCTGAAGTCGACGTCCTGCACCCACTGCAGCGGATCCAGGCATCGAGCGCACTCGGCCTCGACCCCCATGCTGGCTACCCCGGTGACGAGCACGCCCTCGAGGACGGACTCCAGTCGAGCATCGAGCTCGATCGGCGACCCCTCCGGCACGCGCGCCACCGCGATCCCCATGAAGCCCGGTGCCGGAACCGTCCGGCGCACGGTGACCATCGACCCCGGTCGACGTGGCAGGTGAAGCGCTCGGGTATCGAGCACGAGCGGACCACGGGGGTCGAGGCCGGTCACTGTTCCCCTTACGGATACGGCAACACAGGCCTCATGGGAGGCTGCGCGCACAGGATACCCCCAGGCGGCTATCGGCGTCCCCGCCGGCGGTCCGGGGCTGGCTCCTGCCAGTCCTCCCGCCGGGCCGCGACCCGTCGTGGCTCCTCCCGGATCACGTCGAAGGCGCCGGTGTCATCGGCCCGCTCGTCGAGGAAGATCTCCTCGGTCAGCGGCTCATCCGCATGCGGGGCCAGCTCGTCGTACATCTGGCTGCGCAGGCGCTCCCGGCCACGGTCGACCGATCGCAGGGTCTTCTGCAGCACGATCTCGAATGAGGCCAGCTTGGCATCGACGTAGTCGTCGGTCTCCTGCCGCATCTGGCTGGTCTCCTGCAGCGCCTCCGCGCGCAGCGCCTGGGCTTCGGCCACGGCCGCCTGGTACACCTCGTGCTCGGAGAGCATTCGCTGTGCCTCCGCACGGGCCCGGGCGATCAGCCGCTCGGCCTCCCGGCGGCCGTCGATGACGAAGGCGTCGCGGTCGGCGAGCACCTGGTCAGCCCGCTGGACGGACTCCGGCAGCAGGTGGCGGATCTCGTCGATGAGGTCGAGGACCTGGGTGCGATTCACGATGCAGGAGGCCGACAGCGGCATCGCCTTGGCATCCTCGATGAGGATGGCGAGCTCGTCGAGTCGCTCCTGCAGGTCCATCGATCGCTCCTGATGCTCAGCCGGTCGCATCCGAGGGACGGGCCAGCTTCGACCGCATTCGCTCCAGGACGCTCGCCGGGACCAGGCCCTCGACATTGCCGCCGAAGCTCGCGACTTCCTTGACCAGGCTCGAGGACAGGTAGCTGTACAGCGGATTGGTGGAGACGAAGACCGTCTCGATCCCCGACAGGCGGTAGTTCATCTGCGCCATCTGCAGCTCGTAGTCGAAGTCGCTGACCGCGCGCAGCCCCTTGACGATGGCCTTGATGCCGTGGTCGCGGCAGTAGTCGACCAGCAGCCCGTGGAAGGCGTCGACGACGAGGTTCGGATACGGAGCCAGGACCTCGCGCAGCAGCTCCATCCGCTCGTCGACCGTGAACAGGCCGGCCTTCTTGTGGTTGATCAGAACCGCCACGACGACCTCGTCGGCAAGGTCAGCGGCCCGGGTGAACACATCCAGGTGGCCGTTGGTCACCGGGTCGAAGGATCCGGGGCACACTGCTTTGCGCACGTCTTGCCCTCCGCGGGTGCCGATCCCAGCCGGGATCAAGGTCGGGACGTCTCGGGACACTTACCGCCATCGACCGTACCAAACAGCGGTGTCCCCATACCTGCGATGCGCATGGACCGGCCAGCCGGCCGGCAGCGGGCAGGCATCAGCCGCCGATCGCTCCACCACTGCCAGGCCGTCCGGGTCCAGCCAGCCGCTGGCGGCCAGGCGGATCAGGATCTCCGCGACCGCGGACCCGGCCACGTCGTAGGGCGGGTCGACGAAGCAGAGCTCGAAGGCCGGATAGGGATTGGGCCGGATGGCGAGCTCGGCCACGGGCACCGCAAGCACCGTCGCATTGCCGAGCCCGCAGGCGCGGGCGTTGCGCCGGATGACCCCGGCTGCCTGCGCATGCCGCTCGACCAGGACGGCCATCCGGGCGCCCCGGCTGGCAGCCTCGAGCCCGAGCGCCCCGGAGCCGGCATACAGGTCCAGCACACCGACCGATGGCCAGTCACGGCCACTGGCCGCCAGCCAGGAGCCGATCGAGGAGAACATCGCCTCCCGGACGCGGTCCGAGGTCGGGCGCGTCCCCCGGGTCGGCACCTCGATGCGCCGGCCGCCCGCCGTGCCGGCGATGATCCGGGTCACGACTTCTCCACGAACCCCGCGCTATCGGCGAGCGCATCGATCGCCCGGCGCAGTGCCGGGTGCCGCTCCAGGCCAGGATCCTCGGCGAGGACGGCGCTGGCCGCGGCCCTGGCACGGATGATGAGCTCCTCGTCGCGCACGGCCTCAATCCAGCGCAGCGAGCTGCGGATCCCCGACTGGGCCGCACCCAGGACATCCCCCTCCCGCCTGGCCTGCAGGTCCAGGCGGGCCAGCTCGAAGCCGTCCGTGGTGGAGGCCACCGCCTCCAGCCGCTCCCGGCCGCCGCTGCCCGGCTCGGCATCGGTCAGCAGCAGGCACAGGCCAGGCAGGTCGCCTCGGCCGATCCGTCCGCGCAGCTGATGCAGCTGGGAGATACCGAAGCGATCGGCATCCAGGACCACCATGATCGTCGCCGATGGCACGTCGACGCCGACCTCGATGACGGTGGTCGAGACCAGCACCTCGATGGGATCGGGCGCATCGGGATCGGCGAACCGGCGCATGATGGCGTCCTTCTCATCCGCGGTCAGCCGGCCGTGCATCACCCCGATGCGCACGCCGGCCAGGTCGGTCGCCCGCAGTCGCTCAGCCGTGGCAATCACCGATGCGCTGCCAGGGTCGTCCCCATCCTGGCCCTGCGGGTCGTCCCCGATCCGAGGGCACACGACGTAGGCGCGGTTGCCCGCCGACACCTCCTCGCGAACCCGCTGCCAGGCTCGCTGGACGTGGGAGGGGCGCTCGGGGACGGGCACCACGTGCGTGCGGATCTCGGCCCTGCCCTGCGGCAGCTCGTCCAGGGTGGAGACCTCCAGATCGCCGAAGACCGTCATCGCAACAGTCCGCGGGATCGGCGTCGCGGTCATCACCAGCACATGGGGCCTGGTGCCGTCCGGGGCCTTGGCCGCCAGGAGGGAGCGCTGCTCGACCCCGAACCGATGCTGCTCGTCGATCACGACCAGGCCGAGCTCGCCGAAGACCACAGTGTCCTGCAGCATTGCGTGCGTGCCGACGACGATGCCCGCGTCCCCGGTGAAGACCTCGATGAGCTCACGGCGTCGCCGGGCCACGGTCTGGGAGCCGGTCAGCAGCGCGACCCTGGTGCCGATCTCGCTCCCGCCGAGGTAGCCGCGATGCGCCAGCGGGCCTAGCAGCTGGACGATCGACCGGTAGTGCTGGGCGGCCAGCACCTCGGTCGGCGCCAGCAGTGCCGCCTGGGCGCCTGCATCGACCACGCTCAGCATGGCGCGCAGGGCCACGATGGTCTTCCCGCTGCCGACATCACCCTGCAGCAGCCGATGCATCGGCTGCGACGACGACAGGTCGGCGGCGATCTCCTGGCCCACCCGGACCTGCCCCGCCGTCAGGCGGTACGGAAGCCGCTCGTCAAATGCGCGCTGCAGCTGCCCATCTGCCACGGCACGCGCGCGGGCGGGCAGCTGCGAGGCTCGCTGGCGACGCCGGGCCAGCTCGGCCTGCAGCACGAACGCCTCCTCGTAGGCCAGCCGCTCCCGGGCACGATCGATGTCGACCTGGTCGATCGGCCGGTGGACGGCAATGAGCGCCTGGTGCAGGTCCAGCAGGCCCAGGTCGGACCGCACCTGGGCTGGCAGCGGGTCAGGAACCGGACCCATCGCGTCGAGCATCGTGATCGCGGTATCGATCGACTTGGCCAGCTGCAGGGAGGTGATCCGCTCCGTCCCCGGATAGACGGCAATGAGCCGGCCTGCGTAGGACTCGGCGGCCTCTGGATCCTCCGGGATGCCGTCCGGGAGCAGCTGCACCTCGGGGTGCGCCAGCTGCCGGCTGCGGCCGTACGTCGTCACCTGGCCGGAGAACAGCCCCCGCCGCCCGGCCCGCAGCTCCTGGGCCCGCCAGTCCTGGTTCCGGCCGAACCAGGTCAGGGTCAGCTCGCCGGTGCCGTCGGTCACGATCGCCTGCAGGATGGTGCCACGGCGCTGCTTCATCGGCCGGATCGTGACCTGCCTGACCTCGGCCAGGATCGTGACGACCTCGCCCTCGACCAGCGATGCCAGGTCGGTCAGCTCCCCGCGCCGCTCGTAGCGACGGGGATAGTGCCGCAGCAGGTCGTTCAGGGTGACGTAGCCGAAAGCCTTCCGCAGCGCGGTGGCCGTACGACCGGCCAGGACCCTCGCCAGCGGCTCGGCCAGCGGATCGGCCCCTGGACCATCCCGCGAGTCGTCCATCGCGTCATCCATAGAGGTCGTCCATAGAGTCGTCCATCGCGTCGTCTCGACCTACTCCACGCCGATGATCAGCGGCCACAGCCGCTGGCCGCCGTCGAGCTCGGTGACCTCCACGAACGGATGCTCGCCCGCCAGCCACGCGGTGACACTGCGACGAAGGTCCAGGTCGGCCTCCGATCCGAAGACGCAGGTGACCAGCTCCCCGCCGACCGCCAGCATCCCGCCCAGGATCCGCAGGGACACGTCGACCAGTGACGGGCCAACCAGGGCGATGTCGCCATCGACGATGCCCAGCACATCGCCCGGCTCGCAGGGCCCGGCGGTGGTGCGGGCACGACGGGTGGCCATGGTGATCGCGGCATAGCGCGTTGCTCCGCAGGCCCTGGTCATGGCAGCGGCGTCCTCGTCGAAGGCCACGCCCACGTCGTGGACGGCGATCGACGCCAGCGACTGCACGACCGCCCGGGTCGGTATGACGGCGACCCGGACGCCGGCCTCGAGGGCCGCTCGCGCGGCAACCTCCGCCACCGGCAGGGTGTCCGTGTCGCCGGGCAGTACCAGCACCTCCTCGACGCCGGTATCGGTGATCGCGTGGAGGATCTCAGCTGCTGACGGACGCCGCCCAGGGGCGGCCACCACGACGCGGACCCCGAGGCCATGCATCAGTGCCGTGATCCCCGGCCCGTGCGCGACCGCGACGACTGCCCGATCGGGCGACCGGAGCTCCGCCGAGGCCCGGACGCTCGGGGCTGCCGAGCGCGCCGTCGCCGTGAGCCCGGACACCCTGATGTCGTGCGCACGGCCGACCGCCATGCCGGCCTCGATGGCCGCTCCCGCGTCATCTGCGTGCACGTGCACGGACCACAGGCTGTCGTCGCCGGCGATGACCACGCTTTCCCCCAGGCCGTCCAGGCGAGCTCGCAGCGCGTCGATGTCGGCGGCCGGCGCGTCGAGCAGGTACATGACCTCGAATGCTGGCCCGTGCCCTGCCTGGTCGAGGGCCACCGTCCCGGGGCATGCCCGCGACCTGAGCGCGGCACTCGCGCCAGCCGGCTGGGAGCCGGTCAGCCGCCTCCTGCCCTGGAGCAGGTCGAGGATGGCGTCCAGGATCACCACGAAGGCACGGCCGCCCGCGTCGACGACACCGGCCGAGCGCAGGGCCTCGAGTTGCTCCGGGGTCCGCTGCAGCGCCTGCCGAGCACTTCCGGCAGCCGCACCAAGGACGCCGACCAGCGAGCCTGGTGGCGCGGACCTCGCTGCAGCCGCGGCGGATCGCGCCACCGTGAGGATGGTTCCCTCGACAGGCCGGCTCACCGCCCGGTAGGCGCGATCGGCGGCCGCCGACAGGATCGAGACCGCATCCCCGGCCTCGAGCATCCGACCGCCGGGCAAGCGGGCGACCGCATCGCTGACCCCGCCGAGGTACTCCGCGAGGATGACCCCCGAGTTGCCCCGTGCCCCGAGCAGGGCACCCCGGGCCATCGCATGCACGGCAGCCGGCAGCGGGAGGCCATCGTCGAGTGCCTCGTCGAGCGCCATGCATGCTGACTGCGCCGTTAGGTAGACGTTCGTCCCGGTGTCGCCGTCGGGCACCGGGAAGACGTTGAGGGCATCGATCTCGGCGCGAGCCTCTCCGAGGGCAGCAAGCACGCCGTGCGCCCAGGCGCGCACACCCGGCGCCGCAGCCCCACCGAGCGGCTCACCCGGCGCCGCAGCCCCACCGAGCGGCTCACCCGGCGCCGCAGCCCCACCGAGCGGCTCACCCGGCGCCGCACTGGCCATCAGCGGCACCTCCGTTTCTCCGGCGCGGCCCTGATGTGGGGCCTTCTGCTTGACTGGGCTACCCTAGGCAGTCGCCGTGCGGTCGATACTCGTCACGCGCGGGCACAGCACGTAAGCACAATCGCACAAGAACATTCGCACATCCAGCCGCCGCGGCACCTGCCCGGCAACTCGACGAAGGAGCGCACCGTGGCTGCCACCTGCGACGTCTGCGGCAAGGGGCCCAGCTTCGGGCACAACATCTCCCACTCCCATCGCCGCACCAAGCGCCGCTGGAATCCCAATATCCAGCGCGTGCGGACCCTGGTGGGCAAGACCCCCAAGCGCCAGAACGTGTGCGCGTCCTGCCTGAAGGCCGGCAAGGTCACTCGCGGATAGCGAGCGACCCGCCGGCATCAGGTCAGTGGGCTGGCTGGAGCTCGCGCCCGGCCTGGGCCTTCGACGCGCAGACTTCGGCGATCACGGCGGTCCAGGTGCCAGACGGCGCATGGACGGTCACCGACGTCCCGACCTCGGCGCCGAGGATGGCAGCACCGAGCGGTGAGGCGATGGAGATTCGCTCGTCGTCGAGGAACGCCTCGCTCGGGTGCACCGGACGAATCCACTCGCGGGCGCCGTCTGGGAGCTGCAGCAGGACGTGTGCCCCCAAGGTAACCCGGTCAGAGCGGTCGTCGGGGGACATCACGACAGCCTCGGCGAGCAGCGCCTCGAAGGCGTCGGCCTCGGCAAGCAGCGCCTCGAAGGCGGCCACGTCGCGCTCGTCGCGATCCTGGTCGACCAGCAGGGGCCGTAGCTGCGGAAGCCTGCGCTCGCGAATGTCACAGATCCGCTCCTCGATGAGGCGGAAGCCATCCGGCGTGAGCACCGTCTGGCGGGTCGGGTCGATCACGCGCTGACGGCTGAGCTTGCGTCGGGCTCCCCCGGTCGTGCCTTGCTTGCGTGCCATGTCATTCCTCTCCTTCGTGGTGATCGCGTGCTTCATGGTCCTGTCGTGGTGGTTGGCCATCTCGTGGTGGTTGGCCTTCTCGTCGTGCGCTCGGCACGGCTGCCTGGAATGGGTGAGCGAGGTCCTCCTCGGACGGGCCGGGAACCTGTCGGCTCGACCGGGTCGAGATGAGCGAGGCGATGATCGATGCGGCGATCACTGCCACGACGACCGACAGGCTCACCAGGGTCGGGATCTTGATCCACGCGTGGCTGACGATCATCTTGACTCCGACCCAGGCGAGCACGACCGACAGCCCCAGCTTCAGGTACACGAACCGGTGAATCAGGTCGGCGAGCAGGAAGTACATGGCGCGCAGGCCCAGGATCGCCAGGGCGTTGCTGGCAAAGACCAGGAACGGCTCTTGCGTTACCGCGAAGATCGCCGGGATGGAGTCGACCGCGAAGATGATGTCGGTGACCTCGATCAGGACGAGCACCGCGAGCAGCGGAGTCGCGATCAGGGCGGAGCTGCGCCGGGCCCAGAACTTCTGGCCGTCATAGGAGTCCGTCATCGGGACCAGCCGGCGGAAGACGGCGAGCGTTCGCGACTTCGAGGGGTCGATGTGCTCATTGCGCTGCCGCATCATCTTGATGCCGGTGACGATGAGGAAGGCGCCGAAGACGTACAGGATCCAGGAGAAGCTGGCGATCAGCACCGAGCCGAGCGCGATGAAGATCGCCCGGAAGACCAGAGCGCCGACGACCCCGTAGAACAGCACGCGATGCTGGACCTGACGAGGTACCAGAAAGGCGCTGAAGATCACCGCCCACACGAAGACGTTGTCGACCGCCAGCGATTTCTCGATGACGTACCCGGCGAAGTACTGCATGCCGAACTCGGCGCCGTAGGCCAGCCAGATGCCCACACCGACAGCGATCCCGATCGCGACCCACAGGCCCGACCAGAGGGCCGCCTCGCGCACCGAGATCTCATGCCCGTCACGATGCATGAACAGGTCGACCAGCAGCATCGCGAGGATGCCCGCGACGAGTGTTGCCCAGATGGTGAGGGATACGTCCATGGCGCTCCTTGTGTCATGGCAGATGCCTGCCGATGCCACAAGGTCTCTCGCCGCCGGCCGGTGGCCGACCCGACAACCGGGCGCCCATCAGGACGCCGTAATGACGATTGCCGGCGAAGGGATACTCCCCTTGCTTGCGTCAGACTGTAACGCATGCCGTAGGCGGCGCAACCTGAGCGCATGCACCCTCACCGGTAGTGGTCGAAGCCCCCCGCCCCCGTCCACGCCGAGCCGTCGACCTGCACGACCCCTGCCGCTCCACCTGCCACCCGGCCGATGACCCGAAAGGAAGGCGGCATCTGCACGCCGGCTGGGAAGGTCGCCAGGAGCCCGTGGTCCTCCCCGCCGCGCATCATCCACGAGCGCGGGTCTGCGCCGAGCAGGTCAGCCGCGCGTTGCATGGCCTCGGTGACCGCCAGCGCGTCGGTGCCGGTGTCGATGTCGACCATGACGCCGCTGGCGTCGGCGAGGTGTGCCGCGTCCGCGACCAGGCCATCGCTCACGTCGATCATGGAGGTCGCGCCCGCGATCGCCGCACGGGGGCCAGCCTGGTACTCCGGCTCCGGGCGTCGGTGCGCCGCGATGAGCTCCGCTGGCCCCTCGGCGCCGGCCTCCAGCAGGGCCAGGCCCGCCGCCGACCAGCCGACGCGGCCGGCGATCGCCAGGACATCGCCGGGTCGGGCACCGGATCGCAGCACCGGCGCGCGGCCCTGCAGATCACCGAGGGCGGTGATCGCGATGATGACGATCCCGGACGCGACGACATCCCCGCCGACCACAGCAGCCCCGGCCCCGGCGGCCTCCTCGGCGATGCCCCGCGCGCAGTCGAGGGCCCACTGCGCCGGCAGGCCACCGGGGGCGCCGAAGCCGACCACCAGCGCCGTCGGAACCGCTCCCATCGCCGCGATGTCGGCGAGATTGGCGGCAGCCGCCTTGTGGCCGACATCGGCAGCGGACGACCACTCCCGGCGGAAGTGGCGGCCCTCGACCAGCACGTCAGTCGTGACGGCAACCCGGCCATCAGGCGCGGAGACCACAGCGGTGTCGTCGCCCGGGCCGACGATCACCCCGGGAAGGCGGGGCAATCGAGCGGTGATCCGGTCGATCAGGCCGAACTCGCCGACCTCTGCCAGGGAAGACGCCGGCGCCGCATCCTGCAGGTCAGCCATGGCTGCCGACACCCGTCCTCGTCAGGGCTGCGAGCGACGGCCGAGCCCGTGATCCTCGTCGGCACCGGACGGATGACGTCGTCCTCACTAGTGTGCCCCTATGCAGGTGCAGGCATACGTGCTCATCCAGACGGAGGTCGGCAAGGCGGCCATGGTGGCCCACGAGATCCGCGCGATCGCCGGCGTCACCCTTGCCGAGGACGTCACCGGGCCATACGACGTCATCGTGCGCGCGGAGGCCGAGACGATGGACGACCTCGGCCGGCTGGTGGTCGCCCGCATCCAGTCCGTGCCGGGTATCTCCCGGACCCTCACCTGCCCGGTCGTCCACCTGTAGTGGCGTCCGGCGAAGAGGGCACTGCTGGGACGGCCTGCTCACCGCAGCCCTGATCCGCGGCGAACGGCATCGAGCACCAGATGCTCCACGAGATCCGGATACGCCCAGCCGGATGCCTGCCACATCCGCGGGAACATGGAGATCGGCGTGAAGCCCGGCATCGTGTTCACCTCGTTCACCAGGACGTTCCCGTCCGGGGAGATGAAGAAGTCGACCCGGGCCAGTCCCTCGCAGCCCAGCGCCTCGAAGGCGGCCATGGCCTGACGCTGCACCTCGGCCTCCACCAACGGGTCGAGGTCAGCGGGCAGCACCAGGTCGGCTGCATCCTCAAGGTACTTCGCTGCGAAGTCGTAGAACGCGTGATCGCCCCGGACGATGATCTCCGCGCAGCGGCTCGCGATCGGACGGCCCGTCGTGTCGCACATGACCCCGCACTCGATCTCCCGCGCCGACTCGACGGAGGCCTCCACGATGACCCGCGGGTCATGCGCCCGGGCTTCCTCGATCGCTGCCTGCATGGCCGTGGCGTCCGTCACCTTGCTGATGCCGATGGACGAGCCCGCACGAGCCGGCTTGACGAAGCACGGCAGGCCGAGTCCGAGGGCTGCGTCGATGCAGCCAGCCGGATCCGTCCGCCAGTCGCGATCGCTGATGGTCGCGTAGGCAGCAACCTGCAGCCCCGCTGACCGCAGCATCGCCTTCATCGGCCCCTTGTCCATCGCCAGGGCGGATGCGAGCACTCCTGACCCGACATACGGGATCCCGGCCATCTCGAGCAGGCCCTGCACCGTGCCGTCCTCACCCCACGGGCCATGCAGCACGGGGAACACGACATCGACGCCGCCCGCGAACTCGGCGGCCTGGGCCGGGTCAGCGCTCAGCGCCAGCGGCTGCCCGGTGGCCTGCACAGCGGGCAGCACGCCGTCGATGATCGCGAGCGCATCTGGATCGGCCGGCTGCGCGTACCAGGCACCCGCCGGGGTGATGCCGATCGCGCTCACGTCGTACTTCGCCCGGTCCAGTGCCCGCAGGATGCCACCGGCGCTCACGCATGAGATGCCGTGCTCGCTGCTGCGCCCGCCGTAGACGACGGCTACCCGAAGGCGGTCCCGGCTCACCCGCAGACCGTACCCAGTCGCCGCCGCCCGGCGGCGCCGGTGCCCGCCAGCCAGCGCTAGTGTCCGGGACCATGGCGAAGCCCACGGCTGCAGTGTCCGGGACCGAATCGGTGCGCACGACCCTGGTCACGGCCGGTCGGCCCGAGCGGTTGCCTGACGCCGCCTTGAACCAGCCTGTCGTGCTGGCGAGCTCCTTCATCGCCGGGGGCCCGCTGGAGTATGCCCGCGAGGGCACGCCGTCGACGGCCAGCGTCGAGGATCTCCTCGGTCGACTGGAGCACGGACTGGCCACGGTCTTCTCCTCCGGGATAGCGGCAGCCAATGCGGCGATGGACCTCGTCCCGATGGGCGGGCTCGTCGTCGCTCCCAGCGCCGCGTACACCGGCGTCGCCGTCCGGCTGCGCGAGCTGGCACAGGCGGGGCGAATCCGGCTGGCCATCGTGGAGGCAGACGACACCGAAGCGGTCGCCGGCGCGTGCGCGGACGCCAGCCTGCTCTGGCTGGAGTCGCCCACCAATCCCCTGCTCCAGGTCGCCGACCTCGAGGCCTGCATCACCGCAGCTCAGCACGCAGGTGCGCAGGTGCTCGTCGACAACACCTTCGCAACCCCGATGCTGCAGCGGCCGCTGGAGCTCGGTGCCGACTACGTCCTGCATAGCGTGACCAAGGCCCTCAGCGGCCACTCCGACCTGCTGCTCGGCGCCCTCGTCGTCCAGGATCCGGCCATCGACGAGCAGATCCGAACCCGGCGGGTCCTGCTGGGTGCGGCACCGGGCGGGCTCGACTGCTACCTGGCCCTACGAGGCATGCGTACCCTGGCGCTGCGCGTCGAGCAGGCCCAGCAGAGCGCACGAGCGATCGTGGACCTCCTGCACGTCCATCCCGGCATTGCCCGGGTGCGCTACCCCGGATTCGGGACGATCGCTGCGATCGAGCCGCGCGGCTGCGCCGAGGTAGCGGATGCGGTCTGCTCGGCCACCCGGATCTGGACGTATGCGACGAGCCTGGGCGGGGTGGAGTCCCTGCTGGAGCGTCGACGGCGCTGGCCCCTTGAGTCGTCCGCCGTCCCGGAGAACCTGATCAGGCTCTCCTTCGGCATCGAGGCGACCGATGACCTCTGGGCGGACCTGGACCAGGCGATCCGCAGCGCCACCTGATCATCCGGCAGGGCCGGGACCGCAGCGCCACACGACCGGGACGTCAGCCGGTGGGGACCTGAATCTCGCGCTTGGGATCGCGGGACATGAAGGCCGCAGCCATCGATCTCGGCGATCGGCCGTGATAGAGCACCCCGACGACCTGCTCGGTGATGGGCATGTCAACCCCGTGGGACCTGCCGAGCTCCAGGATCGGCTGGCAGCTCTTGTAGGCCTCGCAGGTCTGACGGGTCGCCTCGATGGTCTGGTCGACGGTCAGGCCACGTCCGAGGTTCACTCCGAAGGTCCGGTTGCGCGACAGTGGCGACTGGCAGGTGGCGACGAGGTCGCCGACGCCCGCGAGTCCCTGGAAGGTGAGCGGATCAGCTCCCAGGGCCACTCCCAGCCGTGCCATCTCCGCCAAGCCCCGGGTGATGAGGGAGGCCTGGGAGTTCTCCCCCAGTCCCATGCCGACGGCCATGCCGTTGGCGACTGCGATCACGTTCTTGACGGCACCGCCGATCTCCGTGCCGACGACGTCAGTCGACCAGTATGGCCGGAAGTAGTCCGTTGAGCAGGCCTCCTGGAGCAGTTGCGCGCTGGCCTCGTCGGCACATGCGACCGTGGTGGCTGCCGGCTGCCGGAGGGCGATCTCGTGCGCGAGATTCGGACCGGACACCACGGCAATGCGATCGGCCCCGGCACCGGTCACCTCATGGATGACCTCGCTCATGCGCTTGGTCGTCCCGAGTTCGATGCCCTTGAGCAGGCTGACCAGGACGGCCCCGGCCTGCAGCTGGTCGCGCCACCCGCGCAGGTTCTCCCGGAGGACCTGCGCAGGCACGGCCAGGACCACGATGTCAGCATCGTGCAGGGCGGCGGCGGCATCGCCGGTGGCGCCGATCGATGTCGGCAGGTCGATGCCCGGGTGATACGACTCGTTACGGTGCTGCTCGTTGATCCCCGCGGCAGTGGCCTCATCGCGGGACCAGATCGTGACCTGACTGCCGGCATCAGCGAGGACCATCGCGAATGCCGTGCCCCACGAGCCGGCGCCCATCATCGCGACCCTGGTCACGCGGCACCCCTGCGGCGGTGGACGTACCGCTGCGCGGGCGGCTGCTCCTGGCGGATCTCGGCAAGCTGCGCCGTGAGGGCGTCCTCGATCCGCTCGGTCGCCAGGCGCAGGGTCTCGGCATCCATCGGCCTGCCCTGCAGGTCGGAGAAGTCGACTGGGGCGCCGACCAGCAGGTGCATGGTCTTGCGGGGCAGCAGGCGAAGCTCCTTTCGGTAGGGCCCGATGACCTCCTGCGCCCCCCACTGGGCGACGGGGAACAGCGGTGCCCCGGTGGCCAGCGCCACCCTGGCGGCACCGGTCTTGCCCTGCATCGGCCACAGCCCCGGATCCCGGCTGATCGTGCCCTCCGGGTAGACCACGACGCACTCCCCGGCCTCGACCGCGGCGATCGCGTCGCGCACCGCATCGATCGCATTGGCCGTCTCGCGGTAGACGGGGATCTGGCCGGCGCTGCGGATCACCGCGCCGACGAGGGGAACTCGGAAGACGGACTCCTTCGCCAGGAATCGAGGCGGCCGGTCAGCCTCCCAGAGCAGGAAGGCGATCGACAGCGGGTCGAACCAGGAGATGTGATTGGTCACCACGATCAGCCCGCCCTCCGAACGCTCGAGCAGGTCCGTGCCTCTCCAGTCGGACTTCGTCAGCCATCGCATCACCGGCCACAGCAGGATCACCGCCAGCCGGAAGCCCCACCCGAGCCTGCCCCGGCGACGGACCCGCTGCTTCACGCGACCACACTAGTGCGATCACGTGCCCAGGATGGGCGTGCCATGAGCGGTCTGCGGTCGCCCTCGCCCCGGTGCTGTTGGATACGCACGTGACCTGGTCGGCCGTCGTACCAGTCAAGGCCATCGGGCAGGCCAAGTCGCGACTGCTGCCGGCCGGCAATGCGGGCCGGGGCGACCTGGCCCTGGCCTTCCTGCGCGATGTCCTGACAGCACTCAGCCATGCGCGCGCGCTGACCGAGATCATCGTGGTCAGCACGGACGAGGCGGTGCGGGGCCCAGCCCGTGCCGCGGGGGCGCGGTTCCTCCCCGAGGGGCGGCCGGCCGGGCTCAATCCGGCAGCCCTTGCCGGCGTGCGACAGGCGGGCCCTGGGCAGCGGGTCGCCGTCATCGCAGGCGACCTGCCCTGCCTTGACGCCGCAGCCGTCGACCACATCCTGGCCCGTGCCGCGGAGCACGAGCGCTCGTTCGTCTGCGATGCCGCCGGCACCGGCACCACCATGCTCCTTACCGCGACGCCGGCGCGATGCGAGCCGATGTTCGGCGAGCGCTCGCGTGCCCGGCATGCAGCCGCTGGGTACGTGGAGCTCGGAGGGCGCGTGGAGCTCGGACGGCACGGGGAGCTCGGAGGGCGCGTGGCGCTCGGACGGCAGAGCCCTGACGATCGGCTCCCGGCGATCGTGGCCGACGCATTCCGGCGGGCTCGTCGGGACGTGGACACGGCGGTCGACCTATGGGACGCAATCCGCATCGGGGTCGGGGCTGCGACGCAGGCGGCCTTGAGATCAGGTCTGCCCCGGGGCTGACGAGGGAGCCCCGGACGCGCGAGTGGCTGGCCGGCCGGGGCGGCTCGCCAGCCACTCGCGCAACGGACGTGCGGGCTACTTCTTCGCGGTCGCGGCCTTCTTCGCCGGAGCGGCCTTCTTCGCGGCCGCCTTGCTCGCCGGAGCGGCCTTCTTCGCCGGAGCGGCCTTTGCCGATGGCTTGGACACGATCTTCTTGGCGCCCGACACCACCGCCTTGAACTCAGCGCCCGGACGGAACCTCGGAGCCTTCGATTCCTTGATCTTCACCGTCTCGCCCGTGCGGGGATTGCGACCGAGGCGGGCCTTGCGCACGTGCGCCTCGAAGATCCCCAGGCCGCTGATGGCCACTCGCTCGCCATTCACGACCGCCTTCTTGGTCTCCTCAAGAAACGTCTCGACGATCTCAGTGACATCGCGCTTGCTGTGTCCAAGCCGGTTGGCAACGGCGTCGATGAGGTCAGCCTTGTTCACGAATGAAGCCTTTCAGGTACGTGTGGAGCCGACGCGTTGCCGGCGGTGCCTAAACCTAGTCGCGCAGGGCACCGACGTCGGCATGACCCGCCGCGCCTGACACGCTCCAGGTCACGTTCCGATCGTCACCGGGGCGAAGGCTGGACGCCTGTGCTCGAAGGCGCTGATCTCGTCCGCATGCTGCAGGGTGATGCCGATGTCGTCGAGCCCCTCGAGCAGCCGCCAGCGCACGTAGTCGTCCACCTCGAACGGCGCGGTGATGCCCTCGGCGCGCACCTGCCGCTCGACGAGGTCGACGGTCACCTGCGTGGCCGGATTCGCCTCGATCGCCAGCCAGAGCTGCTCGATCACCGACTGGTCGACCTGAGCGGCCAGCAGCCCGCCCTTGCCGGAGTTCCCGCGGAAGATATCCGCGAACCTCGATGAGAGCACCACCGCGAATCCGTAGTCCTGCAGCGCCCACACCGCATGCTCGCGCGAGGAGCCCGTCCCGAAGTCGGGTCCGGCAACCAGGATGGTCGCATCCGCGAACTCCGGCTGGTTCAGCACGAACTGCGGGTCCTTGCGCCATGCCGCGAAGAGTCCGTCCTCGAAGCCATGACGCGTGATGCGCTTGAGGTACTCCGCGGGGATGATCTGGTCGGTGTCGACATTGCTGCGCCGCAGGGGGGCCGCGATTCCGGTATGCGAGGTGAACTTCTCCATGGCGGCCTCCTCAGGCAGCTGTCAGGTCGGATGGTGAGGCAAGCCGGCCGACGACCGCTGTCGCCGCCGCGACCGCCGGAGAGACCAGGTGGGTGCGGCCGCCCGGGCCCTGGCGTCCCTCGAAGTTGCGATTGGAGGTGGAGGCACTTCGCTCTCCCGGAGCGAGCTTGTCCGGGTTCATGGCCAGGCACATGGAGCACCCTGCCTCGCGCCACTCTGCGCCTGCCGCGATGAAGGTGCGATCGAGGCCCTCCTGCTGTGCCTGCAGGCGCACCCGCGCCGAGCCCGGGACGACCAGCATCCGCACCGAGTCGGCCACCTTGCGCCCCTTGAGCACCTCGGCAGCAGCCCGGAGGTCCTCGATCCGGCCGTTCGTGCAGGAGCCGACGAAGACGGTGTCGACCTGGATGTCGCGCAAGGGGGTGCCGGCCTTCAGCCCCATGTACTCCAGGGCACGCTCGATTGCCACGCGCTCCACCTCGTCGGCCGCATCGTCGGGCGAGGGGACGTCCGCGCTCAGGGGCAGCCCCTGGCCGGGATTGGTTCCCCAGGTGACATACGGGCTCAGGGAGGCCGCATCGATCACCACCTCCGCGTCGAAGCTCGCGTCGTCATCGGTGGCCAGCGATGACCAGTACGCGACCGCGGCGTCCCATTCCTCGCCGGTGGGGGCGTGCGCTCGACCCCTGAGGTACTCGAACGTCGTCTCGTCAGGCGCCACCATGCCGGCGCGGGCACCAGCCTCGATCGACATGTTGCAGATCGTCATCCGGCCTTCCATCGACAGTCCGCGGATGGCCGAGCCCCGGTACTCCAGGACATACCCCTGGCCGCCGCCCGTGCCGATCCTCGCGATGACGGCCAGGATGACGTCCTTGGCCGTGACCCCCGCCGGCAGCTCGCCCTCGACGGTGATCGCCATGGTCTTGAAGGGCTTGAGCGGGAGTGTCTGGGTCGCGAGCACGTGCTCGACCTCACTGGTGCCGATCCCGAAGGCAAGCGCGCCGAAGGCACCGTGCGTGGAGGTGTGCGAGTCGCCGCACACCACTGTCATGCCGGGCTGGGTCAGGCCGAGCTGTGGCCCGACCACGTGAACGATGCCCTGCTCGGCATCCCCGAGGGAGTACAGCGGCACGCCGAACTCGGCGCAGTTCGTCCGAAGTGCCTCGACCTGGGCGCGCGAGACCGGGTCGGCGATCGGCTTGTCGATATCGATGGTGGGGACGTTGTGGTCCTCCGTCGCCAGGGTGAGGTCGGGTCGGCGTACTGGCCTGCCGGATGCACGCAGTCCGTCGAAGGCCTGGGGGCTGGTGACCTCGTGGACCAGATGCAGGTCGATGTAGAGCAGATCCGGCTCCCCGGCCGCTCGGTGCACCACGTGCGCATCCCAGACCTTCTCCGCCAGCGTCTTGCCCATCGCCCCTCCAGTTCCTCAGCGGACATCGTCATTCCGACGTGACCCGTTCACTCCTTGACATCTCACATAGTGAGACACCAATATCAATCCGTGGACGAGTCTAGCGGGGTGGGCGTCGTTGACAAGGTCGTATCGATCATGGCGACCCTGCATCAGGCCCCCGCAACGCTGGGCGACCTTGTCCGGTCGACCCAGATGAGTCGGCCGACCGCGCACCGACTTGCCCTGGCCCTGGAGCATCACGGCCTCGTCGAGCGCGATCACCTGGGCAGGTTCATCCTGGGCAGCCGCCTGGCCCTGTGGTCAGCGGGGATCGATCCCCTGCACCGGGCCTGCGAGGCGGTCGTCCTGCGATTGCGCGAGGCTACCGGCGTCAGCGCCCAGGTCTACCGCCGCGTCGGCGATCAGCGCGTCTGCATCGCGGCGGCCGAACCAGCGGCCGGGCTCCGCGACACGGTGCCGCTCGGTGCCTGGCTCACCATGAAGGCCGGCTCGGCCGCGCAGGTGCTCGCCGCCTGGGCGGATGCCACCGAGCGAGCGTCCCTGGTCAGGGGAGCAGCGTTCGCCGAAGTCGACCTTGCTCGCGTGCGGGAGCGGGGGTGGGCTCACAGCCTCGGCCAGCGAGAGCCCGGCGTCGCCTCACTGGCCGCACCCGTTCGTGACGCCGCGGGCTCGGTGATCGCGGCCGTGAGCATCTCCGGCCCCATTGAGCGCCTGACCAAGCCGAGCGCCCACCAGCGGCGAGCGCTGCTCGCAGCCGCGCAGGCCCTGCAGGACGCGCTCCTGCCCTGACGCGATTGCGATCAGTGATCCGCTCCAGCATGAACATGGGCCCCCGGCGCTTCTGCCGGGGGCCCATACGTAGCCCCGACGGGATTCGAACCCGCGCTACCGCCTTGAGAGGGCGGCGTGCTAGGCCACTACACAACGGGGCCATGCTCGCAAGCAATCCTGCAGCAGCAGGACTCCTCACGAAAAACGTGCGGCCCAAAACTACCGGGTCGCACGTCTCGCTGGGGTACCAGGACTCGAACCTAGACTAACTGAACCAGAATCAGTTGGGCTGCCAATTACCCCATACCCCATGGGAC